>DATLBS010000029.1:0-4151 GCA_035526765.1 Thermoplasmatota archaeon
TCCTTGGCGTCCTTGCTGGCGAAGAGCTTGGCCTGCATCTCGCGCTCCATGGCGAGGCCGTACTCGAGGGGGACCTCGGAGCCGCTCTGGACCGAGCGCTTGATCATGCCACTGGCGAGGGCCGCCTTGTTTGGGGGGCAGAACTGGCCCGCCCAGTCGAGGACGTCGCGGCGGAAGTCGGCCGCGCTGCCCGGCAGGAGGGTGTTGACGATGCCGAGTTCCTGGGCCTTCTCGAAGCTGATGTTCTCGCCGGTGACCATCATGTAGATGGCGGCCGACTTGCCGACCATGCGGGCGAGGCGCTGGGTGCCGCCGGTGCCGGCCAGGACGCCCAGGTTGATCTCGGGGAGGCCGGTCTTGCCGGCGTCCTTGCGGGCGATGCGGAGGTCCGCCGCCATGGCGATCTCGAGGCCGCCGCCGACGGCGTGGCCGTTGAGGGCAGCGATGACCAGTTTGGGGGTCTGCTCGAGGCGCGACAGGGTCTCGTTGGCGTGCAGGCAGAACATGTACTTGTAGCCGGGCGTGACCTTGTTGAGCATCTGGATGGATGCGCCCGCGGAGAAGAACTTCTCACCGGCGCCGGTGAGGACGATGACGTGGACGTTGTCGTCGAAGCGGGCCTTGAGGACGGCCTCGTCGATGTCGCGCATCATCTCGTGCGTGTACGTGTTGGGGCCCGAGGCGCCGGGGGCCAGGGGGGCGCCGGCGGCGTCGCTGGCCAGCTCGATCACCGCGATGCCGTTGGGCGTCGTGCCGTAGTTGACGAGCTTGTTGGCCATGGGCGCGAGCTTGAGGCTGGACTGGGTCGCCTGCTGGGTCATGGGCGTTCCAGAGACCTGAGGGATTTGAACACTCCCCCTGGTGCGCCAGGGACGCGAGGCGAGGCGGCGCCCCCTGCCTCCATTCCCCCATGCCGGCCCTCGCGCAGGCACTCCACGGTTCCGAAGCGGCTTTGAGCGGGCGGCTTCGTGGCGCAGCCGTGCCGTGGGAGGATGCAGGGCCCGTGGAGGACCTGCCGGTGGGCCGCCCCATGGAACGCTGGGTCGGCGACCACCTCGTCATGTTGCTGCGCACGGGGGACGGCATCGCGGCTGCGCAGGGGCACTGCCCCCACAAGGCCACGGCCCTGCTGGAGGGCGAGTACGCCGACGGGCGCGTGACCTGCGCCCTGCACGGGGCCTGCTTCGACCTCGTGACGGGGGCCCCGATGCCGGGGCAGGAGTGGGCCGGCCGCCTGCAGCTGTACCCCGTGCGGCTCGAGGCCGGGCGCGTGAAGGTCCTGGTCTAGGCGGGCGTGGGGGCCGCAGCAGCATCGTCCTTGGCCTTGCGCCGCAGCCACGCGAAGGCCTCCAGTGCGGCCTTGCCGCCGACCAGGATGAGGCCCGAACCCAGGGGGGTGCCCAGCGAGACCAGCACGAAGCCGCCGCCGATGATCGCGAACTGCATGAGCACGATGCGGGAGTAGAACGCGGTCACGAGCTGTCCCACCTTGACGTCCCTGGCCTGCCGCAGGTGGACGACGACGCCCACGGCGTGGCTTGCCGCGACCAGGAGGAGCGGGAGGAGGACGCCCGGGAGCCGCTGCAGCACGGCGGAGGGGGAGCCGCCGAGGAAGAGCACCGTGAGGAACACGGCGTGCACGCCCATGAACATCCCGGCATGGACGAGGAAGAAGGGGAGGGCCAGCAAGGCCTTGCCATGCGTGCGCACGCCAGCCTCGACGATGGTGGCCAGCCCGATCACCGCGGTCTCGGCCCAGTACAGCAGCAGGAGGGTCCCGATGTCCCAGCGCAGGAGCACGAGCCCCAGCAGGGGCAGGAGGTTCGCCGCAATCAGCGAGGCCGCCTCGATGCGCCGTGCCGCCTGCGGGTCCGCCACGCGCTCGCCACGCAGGCCCCGCGAATAGGGTTGTCCTTCCGGCGGGAGGCTGCGGGACCTCACGCGCGTCCCGCGGTGGGATCCGTCCGTGCGTACAGGTCCCGGCGGAAGCGTGGCACGAACGCCATGAGGACCGCCATGCGCGACAGGGCCGTCCGGTCCAGGCGCCCCTCGGTGAGGTACCCGATGGCGCCCGTGGTCGAGCCCATGCGCGGGTCGTTGGCGATGGGTCCCAGGATGTCCGACACCATCTCGCCGGCGGCCGCCCGGGACGTCACGAAGGCGGGGTAATGGAACGCGGGCCCCCATCCGTGCGTCTCGAGGCCCGCGCGGTCCAGCACGACGCAGGCCTGCGCCTCCAGGTGCCCCTCGTGCGCAGGGAAGCGAACGAGGCCGGCCTCGATGCCGATGGCGTAGTCCGCCTCCGGCCAGGCGGCCAGGGCAGCCTTGGCGCGGTTGCGGGCCCCCGCCAGGGTCTCGCCATCACGGGGCTGCTCCGGCACGTTCGTGTGCACGGCGAACCCGCGCACCTCGGCGGGCAGCGGGAGGATGCGGACGAACTCCTGGCGGACGGCCGCGACCTTGACGTCGTTGGCGGATCCCACCACGACACGGACCGGCTTCAGGCGCTTGCCGTGGGGGTCCACGAGGCCGGCGTGCACCGCGGTGGCGGAGAGCGGCAGGAGGTCCTCGCCCAGGACGTGGGGCACGACCACGATCGCGAGGGGCTTGAGGCCGGCCTCCTGCCTCTTCCCATTGATGCGCCGGGCGCCCGGCTCCGTCTCGGGGCTGACCACGATGCGGTCGTACGCGCCCGTGGCAGCCGGCCCCGCGGCGTCCGCCAGCGCGGACACCTTGAGCGCGCCCTTGTAGGCGCACGGCCCGCGCACGAACTCCTCGACGCGCTGGGCCCGCCTGGCCCACGAGGACACCTGGCGGCTCGGGCGCCCGGCCAACTGGCCGTCCGTGACGCCGACGAACACCTCGGCGGAGCCCGCGCAGGCCGCGCGCAGGAGCGCCTCGTGGCCGGCGTGGAAGGGCTCGAAGGTGCCGCCCAGGCAGGTGCGCACGCGTGGGCACCGTCGCCCCTGCTTGAAACCGCGCCGGTCCACGCCGCGGGCCCTCGGCCATCCATGGCGTCGGGCCCGCAAGCATCAAAGGTGCCGCCACCGCTCGGGCCGCGATGCCTCCCCGACTGGCCGTCGTCGGCCCTGGCCAGATGGCGGGCGCCGTCGTGCGGGGCCTGCTTGCCGCGCGCTGGACCACGCCCGCCCGCGTGACCGCCTACCACCCGCGCGCCGAGGGGGCCCGCCTTGCCGCGCAGCGCCTGGGCGTGCGGTGCATCACGTCGCTGCCCAGGGCGGTCTCCGGCGCCGACGTCGTCCTGCTCGGTGTCAAGCCGCAGGCGCTGCCCGAGGTCCTGGCCCAGCTGGCGGGCCACGTCGCTTCGGGGCAACTGGTGATCAGCATGGCGGCAGGGTTCGCGACGGCGCGCATCGAGGCGGCCCTGGTGGGGGTGCCGGTCGTGCGGGCGATGCCGAACCTCGGCGCCACGGTCGGGACCGGAGCGACCGCGTTGTGCCCGGGGGCCCACGCAAGTGCCCCGCACCTGGCCGCGGCCCGGAAGGTGTTCGAGGCGGTCGGCACCGTCGAGGACGTCCCGGAGCGCCTGATGGATGCCGTGACGGGGCTTTCGGGGACAGGCCCCATGTACGTGTTCCACCTCGTCGAGGCCATGGCGGACGCCGGCGTCAAGGTGGGCCTGTCCCGCGACGTGGCGACCCGCCTTGCCATGCAGACCCTCATCGGGTCCGCGCAACTCGCGCAGGCGTCCCACCTCCATCCCGCCGCCCTGAAGGACCAGGTCACGAGCCCCGGGGGGACGGCCATCGCGGCGCTCCACGTGCTGCGGCGGGAAGGCTTCCAGGCCATCGTGATGGATGCCGTCGAGGCCGCGACGAAGCGCTCCGCGGAACTGGGGCAGTAGCCCTGGAAAGAAAGCCGGCGGTGCGATTTGAACGCACGACCTGCGGTTTACAAGACCGCTGCACTACCCCTATGCTACGCCGGCGGCGAGAGCCGCACACAGGGACGCCTTGAGAAGTTGCCGAGCAAGGGCGAGCGCATCGGCGCGGCGAGCCGGGAGGCAGCGCATCGTACCAAAGGGCGAGCGCATCGGCGCGAGCCACCAGGGGGTCGTGGGGACGGAGGCCCCCGCGCGGGGGGCCGGTCGCGGGGGCAGAGCCCCCCGCCGCCATGTGGGGCCGCAGGCC
>DATLBS010000030.1:0-264642 GCA_035526765.1 Thermoplasmatota archaeon
TTCATCCGCATGTGGTTCCAGAAGACGTGGGAGGCCATCACCGCGACCCCGATGACGCTGGACGACATCCTCGTGGGCGAGCTCGTGTGGGCCGCCATCAAGGGGGCCATCAACGCGTTCCTCATGGCCATCGTCATCGCCCTGTTCGGACTCCTGCCGTGGGCCATGGTGCCCCTCATCGTCCCGGTCGCGCTGCTGGTGGGCATGGTGTTCGCCGGCATCGGCTTGTGCTGGAGCGCCCTGGTCAAGGGGATCGACGGGTTCAGCTTCGCGATGTACCTCTTCATGACGCCCATGATGCTGTTCGCGGGCACGTTCTTCCCCCTGACGCAGCTTCCCGGGACAGCCCAATGGGTCGCCAAGGCCCTTCCGCTCACGAACGCGGTCCTCATCGTCCGCCCCCTCACGCTCGGCCTGCCCATGGAGGTCCCCTTGCTGCCCATCCTGTACCTGGCGGTGGCGGCGATCGTGTTCCCCATGCTGGCGATCCACCTGATGAAGCGCAAGCTGGCGAACTGAGGAGCGAAGCGACAAGCAGGACAGCTGGCGTCTAGCCAACGTCGCGAAGCGACCAGGCGTCCGAAGCTGGCAGCCTGACGCCCAACTGAACCACAGATTGCACAGATTTCACAGAACCTTGGGACATGACCTGAGCGAGAGCTCCGGCTTGCAGAAATCTGTGTCATCTGTGGAATCCGTGGTTCGGCGGGAGTGGGCGGGAGTCGGCGTGCACGCTGACACTATAATCCGGTCCCGCGATGGGCGCCCGTGGACGTCCCCCCCGCGCGGGCCCCCGGGTCCGACGTGCCCGAGCAGCCGTACGTGCCGGCATCCACCCGCCTGCCGGAGATCACGGCCAAGGGCGTCATCCTGGGCCTCCTCATCGCGGTCCTGCTTGGCGCCGCGAACACCTACCTGGGGCTGAAGGCCGGCCTCACCGTCGCAGCCAGCATCCCCGCCGCCGTCGTGTCGCTGGCGGTCCTGAAGGCGTTCCGGCGCCACAACATCCTCGAGAACAACATCGTGCAGACCGTCGCATCCGCGGGAACGTCCGTGGCCTCGGGCGCCATCTTCACCATCCCCGCCCTGGTCCTGTTGGGCTACTGGCAGCGCCTGCACTACTGGGAGACCACGTTCATCGTCATCGTCGGCGGCCTCCTGGGCGTCCTCTTCAGCGTCCCCATCCGCCGCGCCCTCGTCGTCGAGGAGAGGCTCCCCTTCCCCGAGGGATTCGCCACCGCGGAGGTCCTCAAGGCAGGGGAGAAGGGCGGAACCGGCATCGGGGCGCTCGTCCTTGGCGGGGCCCTGGGAGCCGTGTTCAAGGTCCTGCAAGGGGCGTTCCGGTTCTGGAAGGAGGACCCCACGGCAACCCTCAGCCTCGGCAGCAGGTCCGTGATGGGGCTTGGCTTCAACCTGCAACCGGCCCTGCTGGGCGTCGGCGTCATCGTCGGCCTCCCCATCGCGAGCCTCGTCTTCCTCGGCGGCGTCCTGGGGTGGGTCGTGGGCATCCCCCTTTACACGCAGTTCGCGCACGACGTCTACAATGCAGCCGCAAGCGGAGGCCCCAGCCTCTTCGACCAGGCGGGGGGCAGCACCGACCTCCTCCCCGCCGTCGTGTGGAGCAAGCGCATCCGCTACATCGGCGTCGGCGCCATGCTGGTGGGCGGCCTCTGGAGCCTGGTCAAGCTGCGCAAGCCCCTCACCGCCGCCGTCATGCAGGGGGTCCGCAGCGCACGCGCCGGCAAAGGGGACGCCGAGGTCCCCCGCACCGAGAAGGACCTGCCGTTCTCCCTGGTCGGCCTCGGCGCCATCGTGCTCGCGGTCCCGATGGCCTTCCTGTTCAATGCCGTGCTGGGCAACCTCGCCGCGGCCGTCGTCATCGCCCTCATCATGATCGTCGTCGGATTCCTGTTCTCCGCCGTCGGCGGCTACCTCGCAGGCATCGTGGGCTCCAGCAACAGCCCGGTGAGCGGCGTCACCATCCTTGCCCTCCTCTCCGCCTGCCTCGCCCTCCTGGCCTTCGCGGTCACCGGCGACGTGGGCCCGCCCGCCGCCATCATCGTGGCCGCCGTCGTCTGCGTCGCGGCCTCCATCTCGGGCGACAACCTGCAGGACCTCAAGGCGGGCCACATGCTGGGCGCGACCCCGTGGAAGCAGCAGGCCATGATCATGGTGGGCGCCGTGGCCTCCGCCTTCGCCATCGCGCCCGTCATCCAGACCCTGATCGACGGCGAGGCCCGGCTGGGCAACGTCAGCGCGACGGCGCCCCTGGGAGGCATCGCGGCCCCGCAGGCCAACCTCATGGCGACACTCTCGAAGGCGGTCTTCAGCGCCGAGGGACTGAGCGTGCAGGCGCCCATGATCTGGATCGGGGCCGGCCTCGCGGTCGTCCTCATCGTCACCGACTTCCTCCTCAAGCGCGCCGGCTCCCCCTTCGGCACCCCCGTCATGCCCGTCGCGGTCGGCATCTACCTGCCCGTCGGCACCTCCGTCCCGATCTTCATCGGCGGCCTTGCCGCGTGGCTGGGGGAGCGCGCGTACCGCAAGTGGCGCCGCTTCGACGAGACGGGGCTGGTGCGCGCCGACTGGCGGGAGGCCGCCGAATCGGGAGGCCGCATGGCGGTCCTGTTCGCATCCGGCCTCATCGCAGGGGAAGCCATCCTCGGCATCATCACGGCGTTCCTGGTCGCGCAGGACGTCCCCACCGGGTTCGACGCCGGGTTCCGGCATGACTGGGCCGGCATCGCGATGCTGCTGTACTTCGTTTTCCTCGCGTGGTACGTGGCGGTGCGGCCGGCCTTGGCGCTGCGGCGCAAGGACCGACAGGAAGGATGAGTCGAGACCAATCTGGTGCAGGCCCGAACCGTCAATCGACGGGAATCGGTTCTTGTGTCCAGGGGTGACTGGGCGCGGCGTGCGGGTCCTTGCCCTCCTAGCGATCATCCTCCTCGCCGGGTGCGCCGCGGCCCCCACAGCCCCATCCACCTCGCAGACCTCGGCCAGCCCTGCCTCAGCCGGCCACGGGGCGACGGGACAAGGCGCCCCCGCGAGCTCAACCTCCACCGCGGCTGCCAAGACCCTGGGCGCCATCCGGGGCGTCGTCGTGGACGAGGCCCTGCACCCCGTCGCCAATGCCACCGTCCGCATCACCACGGTGGACCGTTCCACCACCAGCGGCCCAGCCGGCACCTTCCGCTTCGAGGGGCTGCCCCCCGGCTCCTACTTCCTCGAGGTCAGGCATCCCAGCCACCGCACCGTGCAGACCTCGGCGAAGGTCGTCGCGGGGGAGACCGACCCTGCCGCCGTGAACGTCGTCATGCCCGTCAACCCCGACGCCAAGCCGCGAGTGGACGTGTACAAGATGCGGCTCATCGTCTCCTCCTCCTACTGCCTCCCGGCCACCGGCTGCGACGCGGTGGTCTCCGGCAAGTCCCTGACCGAGGAGGCCTGGGACTACTTCTGGGCCAACGTCGAGCCCAACGCCACCGTCCTCCAGACGGAAGTGCAGTGGACGCCCGCCACCCCCTTGGCAAGCACGGCCGCCTACACGTGCCGCGTCTCCGGCAAGGACGCCAGCGAATCCTACCCGGCCGCAGTGGGGGCAAGTCCGCTGCTGGTGCGCATGCAGGGGAGCCTCGTCGGCAAGGACGGCGCCACCGGCACTGCCCGACAGGTCAACTGCCCGCTCACGGCCGACCCTGCCGCCGTCCCCGCCGGGGCGCTGGTCAACCAGGAGGCCAGCGCGGTCCTGCACGCCTTCTACAACATCGAGCCGCCCGCCGACTGGCGCTTCAGCCGTGACGGCGACTTCCCCGTGCCGGCCTGAGCATGGCCATGGCATCCATGCGGGACAGCGGGCCAGGCAAGCGACCTGCCAAGTCAGCCCTGCGGCTGTGGCGGCCGCACCTGACCCCCATCGCCCTGGTTGCCTGCGCCGCCCTGCTGGCCGGCTGCGCCAGCCACCCTGCGGCCAGGGATGGGGGTGTCACGGTCGACGAGGATGCGGCGCAGGCGCTGGACGTCCAGGCAAGCGCCAGCACGGGCGTGGTGCGAGGGCTCGTGGTCGACCAGGCCATCCGCCCCATCCCGGGCGCCAACGTGACGCTGCAGCGCCTCAACCGCACGGCGCAGAGCAACGCGCAGGGCGCCTTCGGCTTCGAGGGGCTCCGGGCTGGCACCTACTTCCTGGAGGTGTCCCACCCGCGCTACACCAGGGTCCTGCAGTCGGTGCAGGTGGAGGCCGGCGTCGGGCGCCCTCCCGTGGTCTCCATCCAGCTCCTGGCGCTCCCCACGGCCACCCCCTTCGTCGAGGCCTACAAGACCCGCATCTCGTCCTCCTTCGCGGTCTGCCCTGCCCCGCCCGCTCCCCCGGGCTGCAACAGCGCCTCGGGCATCACCGACGTCGGCGTCCTGCTGGGCCAGGGCGTCCGCGCCGTGTCCATCCTCCTCTCCCCCAACGCCACGGTGGCCCAGACCGAGATGGAGTGGACCCCGCAGACCCCACTTGCCCAGCAGGGGCACGTGCATTGCTCGGCCGCGGACGGCATCGACCGCACGGACTCGGGAGACGCCGTGGGACCCTCGCCGCTTGCCTTGCGCAGCCGCCTCACTGCGGTCGTCAAGGGAATGGCGGTGGAGGCGACGGGCTACGGCTGCACGTGGGAGCCAGCGCCTGGCACGGACGTGCCCGTCGGCGCCGCGTGGGCGCAAGACATCGTGGCCGTCACGCATGTCTTCCACAACCTGACGCCGCGCGCCGACTGGGCCTTCAGCCGCGACGGGGACTACCCGGTGCCGCCTCGCGCCTAGACTGCTGCGACGCGGCAACCCTTAACGGCGCCCGCCCGGTGCCGCCGGCATGAGCGTCGAGAAGGCCCTCGCCCACCTGCGCGGCTCCGAGGAACGCCATGTCGCGGAGCTGCAGGAACTGGTGCGCATCCCCAGCATCTCTGCCGACCCCGCGTTCGCGGCGGATGTCGAGCGCGCCGCCGAATGGATCATGGAACGGTTGCGGAAGGCAGGCATGGAGAACGTACGCCTGGTCCCCACCGACGGGCACCCGGCCATCGTCGCGGACTGGCTGCACGCGGGAAAGTCCGCTCCCACGCTCCTCGTGTACGGCCACTACGACGTGCAGCCTGCGAAGAAGTCGGACGGCTGGAAGTACGAGCCGTTCGAGGCACGGGTCGCCGAGGGTCGCATCTGGGGGCGCGGCACCACCGACGACAAGGGGCAGCTCTACTGCCACATCCTGGCGGCCGAGGCGTGGCTGAAGACGTCGGGGAAACTCCCCGTGAACCTCAAGTTCGTGTTCGAGGGCGAGGAGGAGATGGGGTCGCTGCACTACTCGCAGGTCCTGGACCGGGCCGGGGCAGAGCTGAAAGCGGACCTCCTCATCGTGTCGGACTCCCCCATGCGGGGCGAGGACCAGCCTGCCCTGACGCACACGCTGCGCGGGTTGGCCTATTTCCAAGTGGACGTGCAGGGACCCAAGTCGGACCTCCACTCGGGGACCTTTGGTGGCATCCTGTGGAACCCCAATGAGGCCTTGGTGCAGATGCTTGCGCAACTGAAGGACCCCAAGACGGGGCGCGTGAAGGTGCCCGGGTTCTACGACGACGTCGTGGCACCCACCAAGCAGGAACGTGCCCGCCTGAAGAAGGTCCAGGAGACGGATGCGGAACTGAAGAAGAGCACCGGTGTGGCGGCCTTGTTCGGGGAGAAGGGCTGGACCTCCTACGAGCGCATCGGCGTCCGCCCCACCCTGGAGATCAACGGCATCTATGGTGGCTACACCGGCGAAGGCGCCAAGACGGTCATCCCCGCGCACGCGCACGCGAAGGTCTCCTGCCGCCTCGTCGCGGACCAGGACCCCAAGAAGGTCGCGAAGCTCGTGCAGGGGCACCTCCAATCGCTGGCCAAGGCCGGCACGAAGGTGAAGGTCACCGTCCTGAGCGCCGGCAGCCCCGTCCGCGCCGACCCGGAGCACCCCCTGGTCAAGGCCATCGAGCGGGCGCTTGAGGAGACATGGGGCAGGAAGCCCGTCCTCATCCCCGAGGGCGGCAGCATCCCGCCCGTGGCCGACATGCAGAAGCGCCTGGGCGTCGCGGCCATCCTGTGCGGGTTCGGCAACCGCGACGAGAACATGCATGCGCCAGAGGAATCCTTCCGGCTCGTGTCGTTCATGAAGGGCCGGGAAGCCTGCGTTCGCATGCTGGCGGAGCTGGCACGACGGTAGCCTTAGAGGCCTTCCAATCTGGCATCACGCAAGCCCGCCTGCTCTAGGATGGCCGCGACCGTGCCGGTCTTCAGGACCTGGTGCCGCGGGATCGCGATCTCCACGTGGCCGTTCGACACCAGGGTGTGGCGGGACCCTTCCCGATGGATATGCCATCCGTGCTTCCCCAGAAAGCGGACCATCCGTGCGTGCGAGACGTCGCGAGGCAGCTTAGGCATCGACGTCGACCGACTCGACGCGAGCGTGCCGGTGGGCCTCGCCGCGCCGTGCCTCGATGATGAGGGCGATGGCGTCCTGGATGTTCTCCAACGCCTCCTTCTCGGTTTCCCCTTGGGAGATGGCGCCCGGGATCTCAAGGCACTGCACCGTGAACCCCCCCTGCGGTTGAGGATCGAGGACGACGGTGAACTTCATTGTGCGTGGCATGGGTGGCCTTCGGTTGAAACTTACGTTGGGACAGGAAGCGTCGCGACTTCATCAGGATGGAAGGGCCAGGGCGTGTCCGATTGTTGTCAAAAGCGACAGACGAGCATCATGTGCTCAGATGACGACCTCGACGAAGAGACGAGCGACCTTGCCGCCAGCTGGGAGGCGGACCTCCCAGACATATTGCCCAGGGGGGGCAGGGTCCTGAAGGAAATCCCATGCGGCATGCACTGAGAACGACTGGTTTGGTCCCGGCGGCGCGACCCTTACGCATTTGTCCTCATACCAGAGGACCGTGGCATTTTGCGGCCCGAAAGACCAGACCGCCCCCCAATCCAGCGCACGGACTGTTCATGTCGTACGTCGTCGAGCCAGTGTTGCTGACCGTGATGTCCAATTCTTGCCCATGCTCGGCGTCCAAGGTGGGTTTGCATTGCCACGCCGGGCAATTCGGAAGGCCGGTACGCGAGATGAGTGTTCCAGGCGACCGTGATATTGAAGGCAAAGTTCTTTGTCGCCGATGCTGATGGTCCACAGGTAGACCCCGTCCGGCACGTGGATTGGATGGAGGTATGCAGAAGACTGGGTGCCATCGAACCACGATGAGTAGGTCCACGAAGTTCCCGCGGGCAGCGAACCGAAGGTGTCGGATATGCACATGCGGCGGTCTGGGATCAGGTCCATGAATGTGGGCAGCAGTCGAATCCGTTCCTTCCAAGCCCCTGGTTGATCGCAACGCATAGAAGTCTGGAACGTCCCGGGACCAGAATTCTGCAAGCGGGCATCCATCCTGTAACCGTTCCCCAGTCGCACGACGTGCGCGGTCAGGTTCAAGTTCGGCTCGCCCACGTCCACCTCCACGGTCGATGTGGTGGGCAGCAAGAGGACCACCCCCAGGGCTCGCACGTCCCAACCACCGGCCGGGGCCCGGTTTTCAAGATATCGGTCGCGTGCGCAAAGTGCGAAGCGTTGCGTGCGGGAAGGTCAGGGGCCGCACCCTCCACCGGAAGCCTTCACCCCCCTCCCCAATGCCCTATATCCGGGGAAACTCCCTACAACATCTGATGGAGGGGACCATCGGACGCATCACCGGACGGTCCGTCACCGAGCTGCGCTTCCGCACCGGCCCCGACGAGCCCGTCCACCTGGGCCAGATCCTCATCGCCCAGGAAGGCAAGGGCGTCCCTTTCTACATCCGGGTCGTCGACCTCGAGTACGGCTCCGATGCCCGCGACGGCGCCTGGGAGGAACGCACTGCGGGAGCCCTCCTCTCCACCGCTGACGCCCACGACCTGGTCCTGTTCGACCGCGAACAACGTCTCTTCAAGACTGCTGTCGCCGCCCCCCTCGGCTACCTGCAGGCGGACGGCAGGTTCCGCAAGCCCAAGACGCTCCCCGCCCTTTTCTGTCCCGTGCGCCGCCCCGTGGCCGGCGACTTCCGCTTCCTCGCCCCCCGCAAGGGCGACCTCGAGCTCGGGTTCCTGCGCAGCGGCGACGAGGCCCTTCCCGACCGACTCGGATTGGACCCCAAGGCCTTGGCGCAGCACGTCGGCATCTTCGCCACGACCGGCATGGGGAAGTCGAACCTCCTCAAGGTCCTCGCCGGGAGCTGCCTCGACTCCGGCCACGTCGGCCTGCTCCTCCTCGACCCGCATGGCGAGTACGCCGACGGCGGCGCCGCCACCCACCCGGACGGGCGCCCGCTGCGCGGCCTCCTGCACCACCCGCGCCGCGACCGCCTGCACGTCTACACGAGCCGCGCCATCGCCGGGTTCCCGGGCCGTGTGCACGAGCTGGCCGTGTCGTCCTCGGAGATCACGGCGGCCGACTTCGCCAACGTCTACCATGTCACCGACGCGCAGGAGGAGGCCCTTTGGGGCGTGTGGAGCCGTTTCGGGCGCGACTGGATCGTCCAGGTGGACCGGCTGAGCGTGGAGGACCTGGACGGAGCACTGGGCCGCGGCAAGTTCCACCCCGGCACCCTCAACGTCCTCAAGCGGCGCTGCGAGCAGATCCTCAAGCAGCCCGTCATCCACAGCGACAAGGCCCTCAGCACCACGACGGCCGTCCTGTCCGCCCTGGAGGCGGGGCACACCGTCCTCGTCGACACCTCCGGCCTGTTCCCCAGCGAGGAGCTCCTGGTCTCCGCCGTCCTTGCGCGCAGCCTGCTGGAGCGCTACCGCGAGGCGGCGCGCGACCCCACCCATTTCCGCACGCTGCCGCCCGTCTGCGTGACCCTCGAGGAGGCGCAGCGCGTGCTCAACCAGCGGGGCGGCTCCAACAACGTCTTCGCACAGATCGCCCGCGAGGGCCGCAAGTTCAAGGTGGGCCTCGGCGCCGTGACGCAGCAGCCCCGCCTGCTCTCCGACGAATTGCTGTCCCAACTCAACACCTTGTTCATCCTCGGCCTTGCCGACCCCACCGACCGCGAGCGCGTCAAGTCGGGCGCCCGCCAGGACCTCAGCCAGGTCGCCACCGAGATCCAGATGCTGGAGCCGGGCGAGGCCCTCGTCACCACCCCCGGGGCGCCGTTCGCGCTCCCTCTCAAGGCGCACCTGTTCGAGGACAGGATCGAGGAGGCGGCCGTGCGCCCCGCCGTGGCGGTGACGGTCGATGCCGGGTTCTTCTGATCCAGCAGATGGCCACAATCGGCTCCATCTCTTCCACTTCAGCGACACCCACCTTGGCCACCAGCAGTACACGCGCACGGACGAGTCTGGGCTCAACGTGCGGGAGCAGGACATCGCCAGGGCCTTCCGCACCGTCATCGACCTCGCCATCGCGGAGAGACCAGACCTTGTCCTCCACGCCGGCGACCTCTTCGATGGGGTCCGCCCCGGCAACCGCGCCTTGGCCGCCGCCATGGAAGGGTTCGTCCGGCTCAGCCAGGCAGGCATCCCGGCCGTCGTGATCGCCGGGAACCACGAGCACCCCAAGATGCGGGAGACCGGTTCCCCGTTCCGTCTCTTCGCCCACCTTCCCGGCATCCACGTCGTGTTCCAGGGACACCGCCAGAGCTTGGACATCCCCACGCAGAAAGGCCTGGTCCGTGTCCACGCCGTCCCGCAATGCGCCGACTCGGAGTGCCTCGCGCGCGAGATCGGCGCGGCCCCCATGGGCGGGCCTGGCATCGACGTCCTCGTGGTGCACGGCGCCGTCCCGAGCCTCAAGGCCTTCAGCCACGCCGAGTTCAACGAGCTGACCCTCGACCCCTACCAGTTCAGGCCCTTCCACTACGTGGCCCTGGGCCACTACCACGGCGTCCAGCAGGTCGCCCCCAACGCCTGGTACTGCGGTGCCCCCGAACGCGTCAGCATCGCCGAGGCTGGACAGGAGAAAGGGTTCCTCGACGTGCGGCTGTCCCGCTCACCGGAGCACGCCTCGGTCACGTTCCGCCCCCTCCCGGGGCGCCTCTACCTCGACCTCCCTCCCATCGATGCCTCCGGCCTTGACGCGGCACAGACCCGCGCGGCCGCCCTCGATGCCATCGCCCGCATCCCACCCGGCGCGGTCGCCCGCCTGCGCCTGCGCGGGCTCGACCCGGCGCTGCGCGGCACCCTGGACCTGCGCGCCCTCCGCCAGGCCGCCGCCGCCTGCATCCACTTCGACCTTCTCCTGGAATGGGCCGATGCGGGCCTGGACGTCCGCGCAGCCACCGACCTTCGCGGCGTCGCGCAGGAGTTCGACGCCTTCGCGGCGCAGCAGCCCATGGAGGGCATTCCCCGCGCCGCCGTGCTGGCGAAGGCCCGCATCGCCTTGGAGGCCCCATGAGGGTCCTGCGCCTGCGCCTTGCCAACTTCCGGCGGTACCGCGACCTCGAGCTCGACCTCCCGGAAGGCGTCACGGCCCTCCTCGGCCCCAACGGCGCCGGCAAGTCCAGCCTCCTGGAAGCGCTGGGCTTCGCCCTGTTCGGCCCGACCGCCAGCCGGACGGGCAAGCAGCTGCTGCGCCACGAGGGGGCCGCCCCCGCGGACCCCGTGCAGGTGGAACTCCGACTCGAGCTGGGCGGCCAGGCGATCCGCATCCTGCGCGAGCTGCGCGGCAAGGCGCTCCTCCCGCAGGCGACCCTCGAGGTCGACGGGATGGTCACGGTGCCCCCCGGCGCCGGTTCCTCGGAGGCCGCCACGACGGAGCTGGAGCGCCGCCTCGGCATGGACAAGGACGCGTTCTTCACCACCGTGGTCGCGCGCCAGGGAGAGCTGTCGCGGCTGGCCGATGCGACCCCTGCGGAGCGCAAGCGATTGCTGCTGCGCATGCTGGGCATCGACCAGGTGGACGCCGCCATCGAGCGGGCCCGCCAGTCGCGCCGCGACGCCGAGGTCCAGCTGGAGGCCCTGCGCAGCGTCCTCCCCCCGGAGGCCGAGCTGCAGCAGCAGGCAGGCGTCGCCGCCGCGGCCCTCGCGCACGCCCGGGCGGAAAACCAAGGCGGCATGGCCCGCCTCGAAGAGGCCGCTGGCCGCCTCGCCGCCGGCCGCGCCTCCCTGGAGGCGGCGCGGTCCGTGGCGGCGGCGCATGCCACCGCCGTGGCCGCCTTGCGCCACGCGGAGAGCGCGCAGATGTGGGCGGCGCAGGGCGCCCGCGCCGCGGAGGCGCAGCTGGACGCGGCGCGGCAGGCAGCGGCGGCCGCCCTTTCCTTCGGGCCCACGCAGGAGCGCCTGGCCGCCGCCGAGGACGCGCGCCGCCTTGCCCTCGCGCACGAGGAGGTGCGCCGCCGACACGGCGAGGGGGTCCAGCGGGTGGCGGAGCAGGCCCAGCGGCTCGCCCGCCTCGCCAAGGAGCGCGACACTCTGGCTGCCTCCCTGGAGCTCAGCAATGTCGACGCGGACCTCACGGCGCTCGAGGCGGCCGTGCAGGCGCTGCACGGGGAGGTCGAGGACCTGGGCCGCCAGCGCGCGGTGGCCCGGTCCCGCCAGCAGGAGCTCGTGGTGCGCCTCGACCATCTTGGGCACGTGGGCTCTGAGGCGACGTGCCCCACCTGCGAGGCCCCCCTGGGTGGCCGCCTCGAGCCCTTGCGCGCCACCAGCCAGCAGCGCCTGGCCGAGCTTGCGCACCACATCGGCGACCTTGAGCCCCGCGCGCAGTCGAAGGCCCAGCAGGCGGCTGCACTTCGGCGCGAGCAGCAGCGCCTCGCGGCCGTGCAGGCGCAGCGCACCCGCGACTCGGAGCGCTCCATCCACCTGGGCCATCAGCTGGCCCGCGAGCAGGCCCTTCTTGCCGAGATGGAGCGGTCGCTCCCTGCCGACCCAGGCCCCGCGCCGGACCTGGCGCGTCTGCAGCGCGAGGCCACCGAGGCACGCCGGCTGCACGAGGGCCGGCTGCGGGCGGAGGCCCTGGCCACCCGCCTGCCCGCCCTGGAGGCCGACGCGGCGAAGGCGAAGGAGGACCTCGATGCCGCGGCAGCCGCCCATGCCCAGGCGCGGGCCCAGGTCCCGCCGTTCGACCCCGCCTCCCTGGCCGCCGCCCAGGCCGCCGCCCAGGCCGCGGAGCACGCCGAGCGCTCCGCCCAGGCGCACCTGCAGCAGGCCGCGGCGCGGCTGGCGCACGCCGAGGCCCTGGTCGCGGCCTGCCAGCGACGCTCCGAGGAGGCAGCGGCCGGCCGCCGCCGCGAGGCCCACCTGGCAGCCGAGGCCCGCGAGTGGGGAGCGGTCGTCGGCCGCTCCCCCGGCACAGGCCTGCTGGAGCGCTTCCGCGACCACCTCGTGGGCCGCGTCGGGCCCGCCATCAGCCAGGAAGCGGGGCGGTTGCTGGCCGGGTTCACGGGCGGCCGCTACACGGAGCTGCGCCTGAGCGAGGACTACGAGGTGTTCGTGGCCGACGGCGGCACGCTGTACACGCTGGACCGGTTCAGCGGCGGCGAGCAGGACCTCGTCCACCTGTCCCTTCGGCTGGCTGTGAGCCGGCTTCTGGCCGAGCGCGGCGGCACGGAGATGCGCTTCCTCGCCCTGGACGAGGTCTTCGGGTCCCTTGACCGCTCCCGCCGCGACCTCGTGGTGGCCTCGCTGCAGGAGCTCGGCGGGCTCTACGCCCAGGTGCTGGTCATCAGCCACCTCGAGGGGCTGCAGGACGAGCTCGGGCAGGCCATCCTCGTCGGCGAGGACGATGCCGGCGACGCCGTGGCCACCGTGGCGGGCCTCTCCCTCCACAACGGCTAACCCCGGCCTCCCGGTGGCGGCGCGTGGACGAGGAGCAGGCCGTCGCGGCGGCGCGCAAGGCGGGGGCGTCGTACGCCGAGGTGCGCCTTGAGCGCCGCGAGGAGAACCGCATCCAGATCGAGGACGGTGAGCTGCGCGGCCTCGTCGCCGGCACGGAGACCGGCTTCTGCGTCCGCGTGCTGGTGGGCGGCGCCTGGGGCTTTGCGTCCAGCAACGACCTGTCCGCGGCCTCGTGGCGGTCCGCCATCGCCAGGAGTGTTGCCCTGGCCAAGGCCACGGTGCCCCACATCAAGGCCAAGGTGCAGCTGGCCGACGTGCCCACCCTCAAGGCGAAGGTGGAGTGGCAACCCCGCATCGATCCCCGCGGCATCGGCGTCGAGGAGAAGCTGGACCTGCTGCGCGGCATGGAGTCGCAGGTCCGCACCCTGCCCGAGATCTCCAACGTGAGCACTAGCTACGCGGATGCCACGACCACGAAGCATTTCGTCAACTCCGACGGCAGCGACCTCACGTGGACACAGGTGCGCACCGTGGCGATGGCGACGTTCACCGCCAAGCGCGCGGGGGAGTTGGCCGGCCGGTCCACCCGCGTCGGGGCCACCAAGGGCTGGGAGGCCTTCGCCGAGGAGGACCCGGTCGAGAAGGCCTACCAGGCCGCCCGCTCGACGGTGGCTGCCCTTGGGGCACCTGCTGCGAAGGGCGGGCGGCGCACGGTCGTCATCGACCCCGAGCTGGCCGGCGTCTTCGCGCACGAGGCGGTCGGGCACGCCAGCGAGGCGGACCTCATCGCCGCCGGCGAGTCCTGCTTCAAGGGCCGCATGGGGGAGCGGCTGGGCATCGAGGGGCTCACCATCCGGGACGACTCCACCATCCCGGGCGCGTTCGGCAGCTTCCCCTACGACGACAACGGCGTCAAGGGCCGCAGCAAGCCCATCCTCACCGACGGCATCCTGGCGGGGTACCTGTGCGACCGCGAGCACGCCCATGACCTCGGCACGCTCCCCAACGGCGCCGCCCGCGCGCAGGACTTCCACAGCAAGCCCCTGGTCCGCATGAGCAACACCCTCATCGAGCCCGGCGACTTCCCCGAGGAGGAGCTGTTCGAGGGCGTCACCGACGGCATCTACTGCAAGGGCTCGCGCGGCGGCCAGGTCGACACGGCGCGAGGGACCTTCCTCTTCAACGCGCAGGAGGCCTACGAGATCAAGGACGGGAACATCGGCGCCCCCCTGCGGGACGTCAGCCTCACCGGCGACATCCTCAGCACCCTCATGCACATCGACGCCCTGGGAAACATCCAGCACATGGGCGACCCCGGCTACTGCGGCAAGGGCCAGTGGGTCCCGGTGTGCGACGGCGGCCCGCTCGTGCGCATCAAGGACTGCCTGGTGGGGGGCAGCTCCTGATGGCGTCCAGCGACGAGATGGATGACATGCTGGGGCAGGCGGAGCGCCTCGTGGGCCAGGCCGGGTCCAGGGGATTCCAGGCGGAGGTGTACCTGGAGCGCGGCATCGACCTGGGCGTCTCCCTGGAGAAGGGCGCCATCGCAGGCACCTCCACCAGCCAGGGGTCCGGCGGGGCCTGGCGGGTCGTGCAGGAAGGACGTCTCGGCTTTGCCTACTTCACGCACCTCGAGGACGCCCTGCGCGCCCTCGAGCAGGCCGCGGCCCAGTCCCGGCACGCCCCCAGGAAAGGGTTCCAGCTCCCGTCGGCCGCCAAGCCGCGGGGCCTGCCGCACCGCTGGGACGACCACGTGGCCGCCTTCGACGTCGACACCGCCATGACCATGGCGCAGGACGTGCTGGCGGGCGCGCGCGAGGGAGCCCCCAAGGCCTTGGTCACGGGCGGCGGCGCGGGCCTTGACGCCTCATGGCGCGCCATCGCCAGCACCCAGGGCGTCGCCGTCGCGGACCGCGAGACCAGCGCCTCCGTGTACGCCTCGCTGGTGCAGGAGGATGGCGAGCGCTCCGTCTCGGGCTCCGAGGGCAGGACGCGCCACGACCTCAAGCTGGACGGGCATGCGGTGGCCATGGAGGCCGCCGCGACCCTCACGTCGCTGCTCAAGCCGAAGCCCGTTGGAAAGGGGGGGCAGCGCGACATCGTGTTCCGGCCGGACGCCGTCGAGGAGCTGGTCACCGGGCTCATCGTGTCCGCCGCCACCGGCGACGAGGCCCGCCGCGGCAAGACGGTGTGGAGCGACAAGCTGGGCCAGGCCGTCGCGGACCGCCGCTTCAGCCTTCTCGACGACTCGGCGGCCCCGGGAGCCGTGGGCGGCGTGCCCTTCGATGACGAGGGCCTGCCCACGCAGCCCTTGCCCATCGTGCAGGACGGCGTGCTCAGGAGCTTCCTCTACGACGCCTGGGACGCGCACGAGCATGGTGCCCAGTCCACGCGCAGCGGCGTCCGTGGCGACTTCAAGGCGCGCGTCGACACGGGGACGCACCACCTCGTCGTCACCGGCACGCAGACCCAGGCGCTGGGCAAGCTCATCGCGGGCGTCGACGATGGCTTCCTCGTGGACTCCGTGCTGGGGGCCCACACGGCCAACGTGACGACGGGCGACTTCTCCGTGACGGCGCCCAGCGTGTGGCGCATCCGCAAGGGCCAGTTGGCCGGCGCCGCCACCGAGATCGCCATCGGCGGCAACCTGCCGAAGCTGTTGCAGCGCCTGGACGGCATCAGCACCGAGTCCAAGCAGATGTCCGGGGCCCGCATCCCGCACCTCCTGTTCCGCGGCGTCGACGTTTCTGTGTGACACTCCCCCCCCTTCCCCTTTCCAGCGGAACACGGAACTCGGGGAACGAACCTTGCGTCTCCGCGTCATCCGCGCCCTTCGCGTGAATTGGGCACGCAAGGGGGCAAGTCCTTCCAGAGTCTCCTCCGCATGACGACGGGACAACAGATGGGAAGCCCCAAACAAAGAGCAAACCGTTATCTGGATGCGCGCCCGGATGGGTGGTGTGGTGCGCATCACCCTCGATGCCGAGACGTTCAAGGCGCTGGCCAGCCCGACCCGCCTGACCGTGCTGCGCGCCCTGGACGAGCGCCGCAAGACCCTCACCGAGATCAGCCGCGACCTCGACCTCAACAAGGCCACCGTCCACGAGCACCTGGCCCTTCTCACGGCCGCCGAGCTCGTGAAGAAGCGCGACGACGAGGGCCGCAAGTGGATCTACTACGAGCTCACGTGGCGCGGCCAGAAGCTCCTCCATCCCCAGGAGACGACGACGTTCAACGTCCTGCTGGGGCTCAGCATCGCGGCCGCGGGCGGCGGGCTGGGCCTTCTGGCCAACGCCCTCATGCGCGCCGCCGACCAGAGCCTTCCCGGCCTCGCCGGCGAGCCTGAGGCTCCCACCCTTGCCGCCGGGACGGTTTCCGATGCCGGCAAGGGGGCTGCCCCTGCCGCCGCCAGCTCCACCGGGTCCTCCACGCAGACCGCGTCCTCGGCGCCCAGCTCGACGGCGTCCGGCTCCTCGACGGCGACCTCGACCGGGGAACAGGGCGCCCAAGGGGTCGCGGCGTCGACCGGGTCCGGGGACGCCCTGCAGGACGATGCCTTCGCCGGCAAGAGCCTGGCCGCCCCCTCGGACCCTCCCGGGATGGATTTCTTCGATGAAGGCGGGGCGATCGCCATCGCCCTGCTGGCCGCGGGCCTGCTCTTCGGCCTGCTGTCGTGGCTGCTGCGGCGCCGAATCCGTCCAGGCCCCTTCCAGCCACCGCCTGGCCCCCCTGAGCCTTGACCCCGGGCGCAAACGGTTCGCAAACCCCTTGAACGCGACCCGGGTGGATGCCGCATGGCCTTCGAGCTGCAGGTGGTCAGCCATGCCCCGCTGACCAGCGAGACGGACCCGCAGCGGCTCGCGAAGGTGTTCTTCCAGATGATCGGGTACACGGGGCGCAAGGGCCCTGACCACGGAATCTCGTTCAAGCTGTTCTACGACTGCTTCCTCCTGCATCCCACCAAGGAATGGACGATGGAGGAGCTGGCCTCGACGTGCGGCACCACGATGCCCAGCATCTACCGCCACCTCGCGAAGCTCAAGGACTATGACCTCGTGGAGGACCTCGTCATCGACGTCGAGGGCGAGGACGAGGACAAGCCGGACCGCAAGCGCGCGTACCGCCTGCGCTACGGCGACCTCAGCAAGGCGTGGAACTTCGCGGAGGCCCACTTCCAGCTCGCCATCGAGAACTACCGCAAGTCGGTGGACCACTTCGAGTCGTTGCTGAAGCAGGCGCGGCACGATTCCTAGGAAATCCTGTCGGGTTCTCGGCCCCACCGAACCACAGATTCCAGGGGGCTTCGTCGCCCAGCCGGACCACAGATTTCACAGATTTCGCAGAACCACTTCGGTTCTTGGACGGCCAAGCGCTCCGCGTTCGGTTCTGGATCATCGAGAGTCCAATACCCCTGTGACGGTGGGGGCGTCCACCACGAGCATTTTTGTTCCTGGTGCGCGGAGCGCACTGCCCCCGTAGCTTCCCGCGGGTTTCGGCGGCGCGCTTCGCGCGCCTCCTTCCATCGCATCCAACAACAAGAACCCCCAACGCGTTCTGGTGGTGCCACGCGCCGCCGTCCAAGGCGCTGGTTTTCTTCAGCCTGTACCAACACGCGATGGCCATGGTGGGCCGGCCAGGTCAATAGGGTTCTGTGAAATCTGTGGTTAGGTCGGGGGCGGCGGCTTCCGCGACGAGTTCGAGGAACAGCTCATGCATGCGTGTGTCCGGCGTCAGTTCCGGGTGGAACGCGGTCCCCAGGATGTTCCCCTTCCGCACCGCCACGATGCCTCGCTCATTGCGCGCCAGCACGGTGGTGGGGCCCCACACCTTCGTGAGGACCGGGGCGCGGATGAAGACGGCGGGGATGGCGCCAAGTCCCTGGACCTGGAGGTGGCTCTCGAAGGAGTCCTTCTGCCGCCCGAACGCGTTGCGGTCGACCTCCGCGTCCAGCAGGCCCAGCAATTGGATGTCCTTTCCCTCGACGTCTTTCACGGCCTTGCTTGACAGGAGGATGAGGCCCGCGCAAGTGCCGAACACGGCAAGGTCGCCCTTCCTGGCGCGCTGGAGCATCAGGTCCTGCAGGTGGCCGGAGCGCAGCAGGCGGCTGATGGTCGTCGACTCGCCGCCGGGCAGGATGAGCCCATGCACGCCAGCGAGGTCCGCCGCGGTGCGCACCGCGACCCCCTCGACGTCGAGGGCCCGCTTCGCCGCGGCGCGACGCAGTGCGTCCAGATGCTCGCTGACGGCACCCTGCACCGCCAGCACGCCGACGCGGAGGACCACGGGCGCGCCACTGGGCTGTCCCCCATAAGGGTCACGGGGTCCGCGGATGGGGTCACGTCCATGTAGGATGGCAAACTGGCGCGCGCATGGAGGCAGGGCCCGCCCGCAGCGACCGGTCGTCGTACACGGCCCTGCTGGTCGTCCAGGTCCTCTTCGGCCTCTTCCCCGTCATGGCGAAGAAGGTGCTGGCCCCCGGCGGCCCCCTGGAGCCGTTCCCGCTGCTGGCCCTGCGCGTCGGGGGCGCCGCGTTCTGCCTGCTGGCCCTCCACCTCGTCCTCGTCAAGGACCCCATCCCGATCCGCTCCCAGTTCCCCAAGGTGACCGGGCTCGCGTTCCTCGGCGTGATCCTGAACATGGGGCTCTTCATGGTGGGATTGCAGCTCACCGACCCCACCGAGGCCGTCCTGGTCATCACGACCATCCCGGTCTTCACCTACGCCATCGCCGTGCTGATGGGGCGCGAGGAGATCGGCCCCAAGCGCATCCTGGGCATCGTGCTGGCCATCGCGGGGGTCATCGTGCTGGTGGGGCTGCGCGCCGACCCGAAGCATGCCCTGGGGGACTTGCTGGTGATGGGCAACGCGCTGAGCTACGCCGCGTTCCTGGTGCTGGCCAAGCCCACCATCCAGCGCTACGACCCGTTGAGCCTCACGACGTGGGTGTTCCTCATCGGCGCCCTCGTCTTCATTCCCCTGGGCATGGTGATGGGGCTCCGGGGCCAGGCGGCCCAGCTCAGCACGGAGGGGGTGGCCTGGGTGGCGCTCATCATCGTCGGCCCCAGCGTCCTGACCTACGTCCTCAACGCCGTGGCGCTGCGGCACGTGGCCGCCAGCACGGTCGCGATCTTCACCTACGTGCAGCCCATCTTCACGGCGGTCGCCGCCTACCTGCTGCTGGGCCAGACCCTGAACCTGCGGGTCATCCCGGCCGCCGTCCTCGTGTTCGCGGGGGTCTGGCTGGTGGCGCGCCGCAAGCCGAAGGTGCTCGAGGGCCAGGTCATCGGCGAATAGCGGGCCGCGTCCCCGATCAGACTTCGATGGCGCGTTCCTTGAGCCCCCACGCCTGGATGACGCCGCCCGCCACGAACACGCCGGCGCCCGCCGACGTGGTGTGCCACGTCCCGGCCTGGCCGGGGGCGATGAGGACCTGGGAGTCGTTGTAGAGGGGGAAGAGGACGGCATCGAAGGCCTGCGAGCCATAGCGGTGCCCATCGGGGGCCACGATCTCCGCGTCATGCCCGCCGCCCGCGGCGAACGAGATGATGAAGGCCAGGAGGCGGTTCTGCTCCGCGGTCATGGTGAACTCCTTCTTGGGGTTCGGCTGAGCCACTCCACCCGCGGGGACGACGAGGTCCTGGTGGTCGAGGAGCTGGACGCCGGAGTCGTCGTACGTGGTGCCCTTGAAGCCGCGGCCGGTCTGCTGCATGAGGAGGCTGAACTGCACCTGGCCGGTGGCGTTGTAGAACAGCGCCTCGTTGAACCACTGCGTGCCCGGGTCGTAGTCGTACGAGGCGACCAGCACCCCGGCGGAGCGCATCTCGACGTGGTAGACCGGGTTCGCGCCGAACGTGACACTGGTGACCTTGCCCTGCACGTCCATCTTGCGCTCGGCCACACCATCGAAGGTGACCGCGGAGTCCGTCCACGTGGAGTTGGGGGTGAGGGGGAAATGGTACCAGGGGAACCGGGTCTCGCCGGCGCTCTGGACCAGCTCGGGCGTGAAGTGGCCGAGCGTCGGGAACACGAAGGCGCCATGGAAGGCGGCCATGGTCTGGTTGTCGCTGGCCAGCGTGAAGCCGCCGTCCGCCGTCTCAGACACGACGGTCTTCACGAGGAAGGTGAGGGAGTCACCCACCAGGGTCCACTTGTGCACCCAGAACTGCCCCACCTGCCAGGCGGGAGCCGTGGCATTGAGATGGGACGTGTGGGCGGCTGGCCCCATGCCGCCGTCCTTCGCCACCGAGACGTCAGCGTGTTGGGCGCAGCCTGCGACAGGCACCAGCAGGAGGACGAGGGCAAGGGCGCGCATGGCTCATGAGGCAGCCTTCCGGGGCAAAGGCTTTGTGGGCCCAAGGAAGGCTATGCGGCCCCACGCCCCTCCTGAGGCAGGGGAACCCTTATGGTGGCCGGGGGGGTTGGAACAGAGCATGGCCGTCGGCCGCGTCCTGGTCATCTTCCTCGTCGTCCTGCTGTCGGCGCCCGCCGTGGCCGCGGCGGAGAAGGCGAAGTGGACGCGCACCGACTTCGACTTCACCTCCTTCGACGGCACCATCCTCAAGGCCTCCAAGTGGGTCCCGGCCGACGGCTGCCCATGCCCCGCCGTGATGGAGACCAACGGGTGGAACAACCGCCACGACATGGGCGAGGAGCTGCGCTACGCCGAGCACTTCGCGGACGGGGGCTACTACGTCCTCGGCTTCACCAGCCGAGGGTGGGGGAATTCGGGCGGCGAGATCGAGCTCGACGGCCCCAAGGAGCAGAACGACACCCGGGCCCTAGTGGACTTCCTCACCGAGCAGCCTGAGGTCCTCCAGGACGGCCCCGGCGACCCCCGCGTCGGGATGGTGGGCCAGTCCTACGCGGGCGGCATCCAGCTCCTCTCCGCGCAGGGCGACGCGCGCATCGACTCCATCATCCCGCACATCACGTGGAACAACCTCCTCGGTTCCCTTGCGCCGCAGGACGTGTTCAAGGTCGGGTGGGTCAGCGAACTCTACGCAACGGGGCAGACGGTCGGGCGGGGTGTCCCAGCCTCGGGAAAGCCCGGCGACCCGAACCTCAGCGGTCCCAGCCAGAAGCTCACGGAATGGTACGCCGCCGCGCTGGCCATCAACGGCCCGACCCCGGAGATGCGCAGCGACATCGGCCACGCCCGCAGCCTGCATCCGGGGAGGCTCGCCACCCCGACGCTCCTTGTGCAGGGTTGGGGCGACACACTCTTCCAGCCCAACGAGGCGCTCACCACGTACAACGACCTGTTGTCCCGTGGCGTCCCTGCCCGCCTCATCTATTACCCGGGCGGCCACGGCCAGAGCCTGCCAAGCACCGAGCCGGCCTCCATCTTCGTCGACCAGCAGATGGACGACTGGTACAACGTGACGCTGCGGCACCTCGCCCCCACGTTGCCGCAGTACCCGGTGACGCGGTACCGTTTCACCGAGAAGGACTACGTCGGCGAGACGCAGTGGCCCCCCGCTGGCACCGAATACTGGCTCGGGTTCCTGGGAGCCAAGGGGCTTGGACCCGACCCGCCCGCCACCGCGGCCACCGTGCAGATCGTCAACCCCGTGGGCCCAGCGACCTGCGCGGACGCGCCCAACTTCCAGTCCCAGACTGGCGCCTTCTGCCCGTACACGACGCCGAGCACATCGACAATCATGGCCGGCCCTCCCCTTGACGCCGACCGCGAGGTCACGGGCACCCCCGTCGCGCACCTGGTGGTCTCCAGCACGCAATCCGCCGACGTGCGGTTGTTCCTCACCCTCGTCGACGTCGACGCATCGGGCAAGGGCCTTCCCATCCTCAAGCAGGCGGTGCCCATCCGGCTGGCCACCGGGGCCGAGACCGAGGTGGATGTCTCCATGCAGAGCATCACGGCCACCTTGGCCAAGGGCCACAGCATCGGCCTGCAGGTCGCCACGACAGATGCCGGGTTCTTCTCCAGCCGCGAGGCGGGAGCCGTCACCCTCAGCAGCAGCAAGGAGAAGCCGAGCTGGCTGGCGGTGCCGTTCGTGCCGAAGGACAAGTGGGGCGACCACACGCCACCCTCTGTGACCGTCAAGGCGACGCCGTTCGTCGAGCAGGGGCTGGAAGGCGAGACCCGCCTGAGCTATCGCCTCGACATCATGGTGCGGGACGTGACGGGCCTTCCGCAGGGTTTCCTGGACGCGGATCCCCTGCCCTTTGACATGATGCCGAACCGCACTTCCACCCGCGCCGAGGCATCCATGGTGGTTGGCTGGCAGGTCCTGCCGGCCGACGTCCACCTCACGGCAGTCGACCTGTTGGGGAACCAGGCGGACATCAACTGGAGCCCGCCATCGGACTATGCGGCGACGGGTTGTGCCGCGGGGGAGATGCGCCTCTGCCCGCAGCCGACGACCCCGCAGAAGAGGACGCCGGGGTTCGAGGTCGTGTTCCTGCTGGCCGCCTTCGCGGTGGTCCTGGCCCTGCGCCGTGTGTGAGCTTCCCTGGGGCCACGACGCGCCCAACGCATTCTTGGAAATGGCCTGCTAGCCCAACCGGCACAGCCCGAAGCCCCCGGACCATTTTTTCAAAGTCCCTGCGCAATCTGCGTCCAGTCGGGTCCCAATGGGCGGGTTGGCTCCAAGGCGCAGCATCCCAGAAGCTACAACGCCCGCACGAACTCGCGGATCTCGGACACCAGGGCCCCCGGGATGTCCTCCTGCAGGAAATGCCCCGCGCCCGGGTAGAACGTCGGGTCGGGGTGGCCGGGCAGCAGGTCGCGGAACGCGAAGGCGAACCGTTTCGGGAACGCGGGGTCCTCCTCGGCCCACAGGATGCGCGTCGGCACCTCGAGGTGGGAAAGGCCGTGCTCGACCTCCTGCATCGTGGCCCATTCCTTGTGGGCGGGGCGGTCGGGCACCATGCGGACGAACTGCACGAGGGCGTTGCGGCTGGCGGGGTTGGGGAACGGGTGGCGGTAGCCCGCCATGACGGCATGCGGGAGGTCGCGCTCGGTGAACTTGGGGATGAACTTCTCAACGTACACGTTGCGGCGGCCGACCAGCCATTCACCGATCCCCTTGAGGCGGAGGAACCGCAGGGTGCGGGGCAATCTGGCGCGCAGGTGCGAGGTGAACGCCCAGGTGTTGAGGAGGACGAGGCCTGCGACCTTGTCCGGGTGGCGTCCGGCGAAGCCCAGCCCGATGGGGCCACCCCAGTCCTGCATGACCGGGACGACGCGGCGCAACCCCAGCCCGGAGACCAGCTCCTCCAGGTTGCGGATGTGGCGGTCGAGGGTGTGGTAGCGCGGGTCGGTGGGGTGGTCGCTGCGGCCGAAGCCGACGTGGTCGACGGCGATGACGTGGGCGACGCGCGACAGGGGCGTGATGAAGTCGCGGTACAGGAAACTCCACGTGGGGCTTCCATGCAGCAGCAGCACCGTGGGGCGGCGAAGGCCGGCACGACCCGCCTCCACGTAGTGCATGTGGGTGCCGTCGGAGAGCTGGAAGGAGTGGTCCTCGAAGGGGTAGAGGTCCCCGAGGGCCTGGTCCGGCCAGCCGTTGCGCAGCGCCACGCCGTGGGATTTCGGGTGGGGAATAAGGCTTGGGTGATTCGGTGCGCTAGGCGGGTGGCGTGGGCTCGCCGTCCTTCGAGAAGAGGTAACCCGGCGGTGGGGTGAAGCCGTGGAACACCTGGGTCACGACCTTGAACTGCTGGTTGACGGCGACCCCGAACGCGAAGTCGTCGATGGGCTCCTCGCCGCCGCTGTACACCTGGAGGTGGTAGCCGGCGGAGCCTTCGAGGCCGGAGGACCGGATGGTGGGGCCGTCCACCGCGAGGGCCAGGGGCGACATCCCGACCACGTGTCCCAGCACCTTGTTGGAGACCTCCCCGGACAGGGCGACGGCCGTGAAGTCCAGGGTCTTCTCCAGGCCGGAGGCTTCCCATGCCAACTCGCTCTGGACCCACGCGGGCCTGCCTTCCAGGTCGTACGTGACATAGTAGTCGCCCTCGGAGTGCCGCGTGACGCCGACGTTGGCAGACTGCTCGATGAAGCCGTTGAAGACGTAGGTCTGCACGTAGGCAAGCGCCGCCTGGTCCGGGACCATGACCAGCTTCGCTGGAGTGCCCGCCGCGACGCGCAGGACCGCGCCATGGTACCCGGCCCGCGTCGCGCGCAGCTCGTGCTCGCCGGGGGCCACGTCGCGGAACGCGAAACGGCCCTCGGCGCTGGTGACGGTCCCGGCCGCGCCGTCCAGGGTGAGGTGGACCTCGGCCAAGGGGAGGATTGCGGAGTTCACGACGATGCCCTCCACGGAGCCCGCGCCCTGCCCTTCCTGGGTCGACTGCCTCCCCTTCACTTGGTGGCCGGAGCAGCCCGCGGCCAGCATGGCCGCCAGTGCCAAGAGAGCGAACGACCGGGTGTGCATCGGGGGTCCCTGCGCCCAAGGGCGGTGCGCGGGCTTGGCCACGCCGGTGCCGGCGAAAGGGTTTGCCCCCTTTTGCAGCACTGAACCATGGGAATCCGGGGCCGAACCACCCCGGTGCGTAAAGGGTGCGGCCATGCCGGCCTTCCCCCCAAGGATCCCCCACCCACCTACCCACCCACCCCCAGGAGGCCACTATTTCCCTTGTGCACGCCTCGAGCCCCATGCGCGCAACCCATGTTCGAGTCCTTGAGCGCAGACACCGGCATCATCCTGGGGGCCCTCGGGTTCATGACCGGCATCGCTTCGCTCGTGTACGCCCGCAGCCAGGCCTTGGGCGCGCATGCCCAGGTGGACGGCGCCCGCCAGCAGGCCGTGGAGGCCCTGCGCGCCGCGGCCCTCGTGGCCGAAGGCGCCCGCGAGCAGGCCGCGGAAGCCCTGCGCGCCGCGGCCATCGTGGCGGAAGGGGGCCGCCAGCAGGCCATCGAGGCGCTCAAGGCGGCGGGCCTCGTGGCGGAGGGAGCGCGCGAGCAGGCCGCGGAAGCCCTGCGCGCGGCGGGACTGGTCGCCGAGAGCGCCCGGACGCAGGCCGCCGAGGCCTTGCGCGCGGCCGCCGTGGTGGCGCAGAGCGGGCGCGAGCAGGCCGCCGAGGCGCTGCGCGCGGCGGCCCTCGTGGCCGACAGCGCGCGGGTGCAGGCCGCGGAGGCGCTGCGCGCGGCCGAGCTGCTGGCCAGTTCTGCGGTCTCGGCGCGCGTGCGGGAGGTGCGCGCCCGGAACCTGCACGCCAACCCGAGCCTGCCGGCGCGCGTGCAGGAGACCATCGCGCAGGCGGGCGGACCGGCGGCCTACAGCGTCATGCTGGATGCCATCGACGTGGCGCAGGAGATCTATTTCCTGCGCGAGCGCGGCCTCGTGTCGGACGAGGACTGGCGGCGCTGGATGGACGACCAGATGCTCCTCATCGCCCACACGCCTTCCTTCCAGGGGATCTTCCGGCGTGACGCGAGCGACGGCATCCTTCGCCAGGAGTTCGTGGTGGCCTTCGAGCCCGTGTTCGCGGGCCAGCGCGTCGCGGACCCACGGCGGACCCACACCATGGCCCTCGAGGCCTAGCACCGCCCTGGCGCTCACACCGCGATGGTCTGGCTCTGCTCGCGGGTGAACTGCAGCAGGTAGTACCGCCCGCCCGCCCCGTTGCCGGTGGACCCCGAGTTCTTCCAGCCCACGAAGGACTGGCCGTTGACGACGGCCGCGGTGCTGCCTCCGGCGGCCCGGTTGAGGTACGTGACGCCGGACTGGACCTCGGCGAAGAACTGCCTGGCCTCCTCCTCGTCCTCGGTGAAGCATCCCGCGGTGAGCCCGTACTCGACGGAGTTGGCCTCCTCGATGCCCTCGGCGAAGGACGCGACCTCGCGCACGGCCAGGAAGGGCATGAAGAACTCCTCCCGGAAGACGCGGTGGCTGGCCGGCAGGCCGCCCACGATGGTGGGACGCATGTAGTTGCCGAGCAGGGGCTTGTCGTTGGCGTCCCGCCCCGCGGGGACG
Organism: Thermoplasmatota archaeon; assembly: GCA_035526765.1. Classification (GTDB taxonomy): domain Archaea; phylum Thermoplasmatota; class E2; order JACPAO01; family JAHFTW01; genus JAHFTW01. Next base: position 25,757 of record DATLBS010000030.1, read on the forward strand.
CCGCCCGTGAGGACCTTGCCCTTCCCCTTCCTCACCTGCGTGGTGAGCTCAGCCAGGAGCTTCAGCTTCTCGGCTCCGATGACGGGGCCCATGTACGTCTCCTTCTCCCACGGCAGGCCGACGCGCGCGGCCTCGGTGAGCTTCACCAGCCGCTGCGTGAACTCCTTGGCGACGCGCTTGTGGACGTAGACGCGGCTGCACGCCGAGCATTTCTGGCCCGAGAACCCGAAGGCGCTGCGGAACACGCCCTGCACGGCCTTGTCGAGGTCGGCGTTGTCGGAGACGACAATCGAGTTCTTGCCGCCCATCTCGGCGATGAGGGGCTTGGGGCGGCCGTTCCTGGCGGCGTTCTGCCACGCCTTCATCCCGATGGGCTTGCTGCCGGTGAACACGAGTCCGTCGACGGCGTCGGATTCCAGGAGCTCCGTGGAGATGCCGTGGTCGCCCGCGGTGAGGAAGTGCAGGGCGCTGCCGGGGACGCCGGCCTTCCGCAGAAGGGAGTAGACCCACCAGCCGGAGAGGCATCCCTTGGCGCTGGGCTTGAGGACGGCCGTGTTGCCCGTGACGAGGGCCGCGACGGTCATGCCGGCCGTGATGGCGACGGGGAAGTTGAAGGGGCAGACGACGGCGAACACGCCCCAGGGCTTGCGGACGCTGCGGCAGGACTCGTTGGGGAACGGCTTGCCCATCTCGACGTCGAAGCCGTCCATCTCGCGCATCGTGAGCGCGTAGTAGCGCAGGAAGTCGATGGCCTCGTCCACGTCGATGGAGGCCTCGTGGCGGGTCTTGCCGGCCTCGAGGCACATGACGGCGCAGAGGTCGTAGAAGTGCTGGTTGAACAGCTCCCCCGCCGCCTCGATGATGGCGACGCGCTCCTGCCACGACCGCGCCGACCACGCGGCGAAGCCCTTGCGGGCGGCGGCCAGCGCATCGCGGGCGTGCCTGGGCGTGCCGGCGGCCCACTTGCCGATGACCAGGCCGGTATCGGCGGGGGACACCGTCGTCGTGGTGGAGCGGGTCCGCACCTCCGTGCCATCGATGACGAGGGGGTGCGTCCGGCCGAGGTCCTTCCGCAGGCGCGCCACGGCCTCGTCGAAGAGCCGGTCGAACTCCGCCAGCGTGCCGTTCTGCTCATGGCGCCACCGCGTGTTCTGGTTGAGGAAACGGTTCAGCCGGGTGGCCAGCGGGCGGGCCGCGGCTCCATCGTCGCCACGCACCACGACGTCCAGGGGGACCTTCATGCGCGGCCATGGGGGTGGTGGACAAATACTTGGGGCTCGCAGCCCTCAAATCCTCCGGGGGTGCTCCCGACGCATGAAGAGCCTGCAGGACCAGATGGCCACCTACGCCGCCTACCACCAGGCCGGCTCGAACAAGGCGATCCACTTCCTCTTCGTCCCCCTCATCGTGTGGAGCGGGATGGGGCTGCTGTCGGTGCCCGGCGCCATCGTGGTGGGGGGCCTCGCCGTGACGCTGGCCCACGTCGCGGCGCTGGCCTTGCTGGCGTACTACCTGCGCCTGGATTTCCCATTGGGCCTTGCCATGGTGGCGCTCTTCACGTTCCTGCTGGTCACGGCGCTGCAGGTGCGCGACGCCGCCGGGGCCATGGCGCTGCCGTTCTTCGCGGGCGTGTTCGTGCTCAGCTGGGCGGCCCAACTGGTCGGCCACCGCTTCTTCGAGGGACGCAAGCCGGCCCTCGCCGACAACCTGTGGCAGGTCTTCGTGGCGCCCATCTTCGTCGTCGCGGAGTGGGCCTTCGCCCTGGGCCTGCGCCGCAAGCTGCACGACCAGGTCGAGGCCGGCGTCCCCGCGCACATGCCGCGGGCCTGAGCCGTGTCAACAGGAGAAAAATTGCCTCTCAGCGTTGAGCTTCCAGTCACGTGGGGATATCAGTCCCTCATCCTGGGATAACATCTTCATCGAGGCAATCGGCTGACCGCCGCGTCGCGGATAATGCTGACTGCCGCGTGCACGCGCCGCGCCAAGGACATGGAAAAACGGGCGCGCCGCGTCGCCCAACCGATCGCCGGCCGCGATTTTTTGCAGCAGCATTTCGTCTGCAAGAATCAGAAAGGCAGGCTTATACACGCACATTCAGGTTTCTCTCTCAAGGGGGTGACTGCACCACATGGCGATGAAGAAGGCCACGAAGAAGACCGCCAAGAAGACGAAGAAGGCGGCGAAGAAGACTGGCAAGAAGACCACGAAGAAGAAGTAATCGCGTTCGCGATTGCCCCCTTCTCCTCTTCTTCCGAACCCTTTTCCTTCCTGTTTTCCGGGTTCCCTTGAGCCCCTGCCCCGTCTTTCGGGTTTAAGACGCAGGACGCATCGCGCGAGCCCGATGACTGTGGACCTGACCGAGCTGCGCTGGGGCACCGAGCTCGTCAAGCGCGGATTCGCCAAGATGCAGAAGGGCGGCGTCGTGATGGACGTCACCAACGCCGAGCAGGCCACGGTCGCCGAGGAGGCGGGCGCGGTGGCCGTCATGGCCCTGGAGCGCGTGCCCGCGGACATCCGCGCGCAGGGCGGCGTCTCGCGCATGAGCGACCCCACCATGATCGCGAAGATCATCGACTCGGTCTCGATCCCCGTCATGGCCAAGTGCCGCATCGGCCACTCCGCCGAGGCCCGCATCCTGGAGGCCCTGGGCGTCGACATGATCGACGAGTCCGAGGTCCTCACCCCCGCCGACCCCTACTTCCACGTGCAGAAGAAGGAGTTCACGGTGCCCTTCGTCTGCGGCACCACGAAGCTGGGCGAGGCCGTCCGCCGCATCGCCGAGGGCGCCGCCATGGTGCGCACCAAGGGCGAGGCCGGCACCGGCGACATCTCGGAGGCCGTCCGCCACCGCCGCATGGTCACGCGCGGCATCCAGATGGTCAAGGAGATGGACGACGGCAACCTCGACTCCCTCGTCGACGTCTTCGTCGGCCGCTACGACCAGCTCAACCAGGCCGTCCTCGAGGACATGGAGGCCGACGAGGCCGACCTCGACGGCGCCTACAACGGCATGGACTACGAGACCCTCAGCAGCCGCCTGCGCGAGGTCCTCGACGACATCCGGCGCCTTGGCCGCCTGCCCGTGGTCGACTTCACCGCGGGCGGCATCGCGACCCCGGCGGACGCGGCCCTCATGATGCAGATGGGCTCCGACGGCGTCTTCGTGGGCTCCGGCATCTTCAAGTCCGGCAATCCCGCCCAGCGCGCGAAGGCCATCGTGGAGGCCACGACGCACTTCGACGACCCCGTCCTGGTGGGCGAGGTCAGCAAGGAGCTTGGCGAGCCCATGGTGGGACGCAGCGTGGGCGAACTCACGACGCGCCTGGCCGAGCGCGGCTGGTAGCGCGGCTCCCGTCCGCCGCGAGCCTGGCTGCCAGCCACTGCGGCGCGGCTGCGCGGCCTACCTCGGTCCGAGGCGGCCCTTGTCGGCGTACAGGCTCGGCCCCGACTCCATGCGGGTGACAGTGATGACGTTGTCGCGGCTGTCGATGGGCAGCGCATCCACCGAGGCGCAGCTCGGGCTCGTGCAGCCGTCCGTGTAGGCGATGTAGAACCGGCCGTCCTTGTCGGTGGCCATGTCGATGAAGTCCAGCATGTTGCGCTGGCCGCAGCCGTTCTGCTGCACGCACCCCACCTGCACGGGATCCGTGTCCGGGGTCGCCTGGTTGATGAGGAAGAACGGCTCGGCCGCCTCGGCGTCCAGGCTCATCCCGACGTAGAGGTACCAGCGGGTCGCGTTGCCGATGTGCCAGGCGTCGTCCTGGTCGCGGATGCGGCCGGGATGCGCAAGGTCGGCCTTGTGCCCCAGGTAGGCGAAGGCGATGCGGCCGTCGGAGCCCGAGGTGAGGCCCGCGAAGATCGTGCCGTTGACGTCGGGGGGCGTGATGCGGAAGGGGCCCTCCTTCGTGGCGAAGTGGTCCTTGCTGCGGAACAGGTAGAACGCCTGGTCGTCGCCGCGCCCCATGTAGTAAGCCATGCCGTTGGGGGTGATGGTCACCGCGGGGTCGATCTCCTGCTGCGGGGCGCCGAGCCGGTGGGGCGTCCACGTGACGCCGGAGTCCGTGGAGGTCGCGACGAAGGCCTGGCCGCAGGTTAGGCCGTAGGGGAGGTAGATGGTGCCGTCGGGGCCGAACTTCTGGTGGCCGTTGATGCCGCCGCAGCCGCGGTCCGACCCAACGGCGGGGTTGATGGGCCTAAGGTCAACGAGGTTGTCCAGGACGAAGTGGAGCCCGCCGTCGAAACTGACCGCGCAGAACGTCCCGCCGATCTTGTTGTAGCAGAAGGTGACCACGTTGGGGTACACGGGGCTGCCGGAGGCCGGCGCGAACGGGGACGTGGGCGAGTACGGTCCCGAGGCGACCTTCTGGTGGTCGGCGGCGGGCAGGCCGCAGGCGGTGGCGCTCGGGGTCCAGGTCGCGGCCTCGTCGTCGGAGTACGACATCCAGGCGCACGCGACGTTGAGCTGGTTGCTGAAGATGCGGTCGGTCTGGCGATCCACCCACAGCATGGGGTCCAGCGTCTGCGGGTCATGCGTCGGGTCGGTGGCCTCCTTCCAGGTCTTGCCCCCGTCCTTCGACACGATGACGGCGCCGTAGCCGACGAGGCGCGTCGCCTCGGCGATGGCGTCGGGGACCACCGCGGTGGCGTAGACGTTCCCCGCCGAGGTGACGCCGATGTTCGGCTCGCCGCCATGGAACCCGGTGGCCACGTTGGCGACCGTGAAGCCGCCCCCATAGGCCGCGGGGAGGCCGTTGACGTTGTCGTTGCCCTGGATGCCCTGCTGCCCGGACGTGGTGGCGGTCATGGAGGTGGGCGGGGCCGTCGAGGTGGGGTCGGACTTCCCGAAGCAGCCGGCCATGAGGGGCAGCAGCATGAGGGCGACCATCCAGGTGCGCATGCGCCCCGCTGCCGGGCCCAGATGATAGGTTTTGGGGTTTTCGGCCTGAAGCGACGGAGCCAACGCGGCAAGCCACCTCCGCGGGGGTGTCCAGGGGCCCATCCTCAGGGGCGCAGGGTCCAGAGGACACCCTTGCCGCGCGGCTCAACGTTCTCCACGTGCAGGCGCCGGCCGATCATGCTGGGGCGGCCATCGAAGATGCTGGGCCCCGTGCCGCCCACCAGCACGGGGGCCACGTACAGGGTCCACTGGTCCACGAGGTCCGAGTTGAGGAAAGCCCGCAGCACCTGTGCACCGCCCTCGACCATGAGGACGCGGACGCCGCGCTGGTGCAGCAGGTCCAGAGCCTCGGGGAGCAGGAGGTGGCCCTGCGCGTCCACCGGGACCTCGGCGTGCGACGCCTGCGCCCAGTTGCCGCGCACGCCGGGGCCGTGCAGGATGAGGGTGGGCGTCGTGCCGTCGACGACGCGGGCGCCCTTGGGGGTGCGGCCGCGCGTGTCGAGCACGACGCGCAGCAGCTTGCGCGTGGGCGAGACGGGGGCCAGGTCCTGCTTGACCTTGAGCGCCGGGTCGTCCTTGAGGACGGTGCCGACGCCGATGAGGATGGCGTCGCTGCTGGCGCGCATGTGGTGCACGCGGCGCCAGTCCGCCTCGTCGGACAGCGGCAGCGACTGGCCGTCCGGGGCCGCCATCTTCCCGTCCAGGCTGCACGCGCAGTTGAGCAGGACCTTGGGGCGGGCCACGCGCCCGGTATGGACACGTCGTTTAAGGAGGCCACCGCCGTGGCAAGCGCGTGCCCGGAACGACTGCGCCGAACCCCGCGGCGGCGATGCCCGATGCCGGGGCCACGCCCGTGCCCCGGGCCCCGCCGGTGCCGGGCAGCCCCGCCGCCCGGCCGCCCGAGGGCGCGTCGCGCCCCGCTCTCACCCTGATCGGCGCGGGGCACGTCTTCCGCATCGAGCAGGCGATCACGCAGGCCATCCAGGCGCTGCGGCCGGACGTCGTCTTCGTCGAGCTGGACCAGGGGCGCCTGGACGCGCTGCTGCACCGCCAGCGCACCGGCTCGATGCCCGATGCCCGCGGCGCCGGGATGGTGCAGAAGCGCCTCGCGCGGTTCCAGCAGGAGGTCGCGGGCCTGTACGGCGCCGACGTGGGCGGCGAGATGCTGGCCGCCGTCCAGGCAGGGCAGTCCGTGGGCGCCCGCATCGCCCTGATCGACGACCCCGCCGACCAGACGCTGGGGCGTGCCCTCAGGGAGATCACGCTGCGCGAGAAGCTGCGCGCCGTGGGGATGCTGCTGGGCAACGGCGCCCGCGCCCTTCTGCCCGGCCGCGACGCCAAGGGGGAGGTGGAGGCGGAGCTGCAGCGCTACCAAGACGACCCGACGGGGGTCATGGACGAGCTGCGGCGGAAGTTCCCGACGATCCACCGCGTCGTCATCCGCGAGCGCGACGAGCGCATGGCCTCCCGCATCCGCGCCCACCTCGCACCGGGCACGGGGGCGCGCCATGGCCTGGCCGTGCTGGGGGACGGGCACCTGAACGGCATGCTGCCGCTCCTGGCCGACCTCGCGCCGGCCGTGTACCGGTTGCCCGACGTGCGCGAGGGGCGGCTGCCGCGTGGATTGGTGGCGACGGGCACGACCGAGAAGGTCGGCTTCACCGTGCGGTACGGCGCGGCGTGAGCATCCACCCAACGCTTATGTGAGCGGGTTCCTGGTCGCACCCATGCGCAAGACCTTGGTCCTCGTGATGCTGGTCCCGATGCTGGCCGGATGCATCACCCCGGACCCCGACGGCCCGACCCTTCCAACGTCCGCGCTTCCAACCCTACCCGTTGAGGCTCCCAAGGTGGATGCCGTGGCCCTGCTTGCGGACCTCAAGTCGTGGAGCTCCTCGTTCCCGCTGCGCGCCAACAACCTGCCCGACCATGAGGCGGCCCGGCAGGCTCTGGCGGCCGAGTTCCGCTCCTTCGGCCTCGACGTCTGGCGCCACAACTTCACGGCCGGCATCCCCCAGGCCGACATCGTGGGCATCAAGTGGGGGGAGATCCGGGACGAATGGGTCGTGGTGGGCGGCCACTACGATGTGGTGCCGACGCCTGGCTGCGTGACGCCCCCCAGCCAGGCCGGCGTGGGCCAGCAGTGCCCCGACGCCATGGGCCCCCTGCAGACGCATGGCACCTACGACGACGGCTCCGGCACGATGCTGACCATGCACCTGGCCAAGGCGTACGCCAACGTGCCCACCAGGTACACGGTCGCCTTCGTGGCCTTCGACGGCGAGGAGCGCGGCCTGCAGGGCTCCAAGAACCTGACCGAGACCATCGTGGACGGGCTCACCCCGTATGGCAACGTGTCCGTGCACGCCATGCTGGACCTCGACATGTTCGGCCTCAACTGGCCCGGCGTGGACACCCCCATCTACTTCGACGACAACTCGCCGGAGGTCAAGCAGGCCGTCAAGGACCTCGTCAGGAAGATCGGCATGCCGGAGGACAAGATCCTCTACCAGGGCATCAGCCTCGGCCGCAGCGACTACGCGTCCTTCTTCAACATCGGCGTCCCCACGGGGTTCTTCATCTCCGACTTCGAGCGCTACCAGGCCCCCGCCGACGTGCCTGCCAACATGCAGGACATCCCGGTGCAGCAGGCCAAGCAGGCCTACCCCTTCTGGCACCGCGAGGACACCTACGACACGATGGTGCTGATGGCGGGTTCCGAGGCGGACCTGCGCTCCGGGTTCCAGACCGCGTGCGACCTCTCGTCGGGCCTGCTGTTCCGCATGGCGGTCGACCCGGCGCCGATGACGGTCATCCAGCGCTAGCAACGGTTCGCGATCACGGTGAAGCTGACCCGCACCGCGCCGACCGTTGGTGGTGGTGCTCGCGCTTCCAGGTAGGTCTGCTGGGAGAAGTCGACTCGCAACTCCATGCAGAGATGTTGCTGGTGAAAATATCCGCGTCCCAACTGCACGCATGGCGGACATGCCGGCCTTGGTGCTGGACGTCCACGACCCGCCGCATGGCGACATCGGCGGGCCGCTGGCCTTCGACCGGCAATCCTGCGTCTAACCTGCCGGATCGGGGTCCTGCCACCGACCTGGCACGCGGAACGCGCGGAGGGCAAACGCGCAACCTTGTCCCGCTGGCTTCCACGACCTCGTGTGAGGCGCCGCGACCTACTTCTCCATGCCGCGCAGCGTCTCGACGATGTCCGCAAGGTACGTGAGGGCCTGCTCGGAGTGCTGCACCTTCTCACGCACCTCGATGGCCTCCTCCGCCCAAAGCAGGAGCACGCGGATGTCGCTCAGGTTCTTGTTGATGGTGAGCTTGAGGGAGTCCTCGTAGAGTTTGTTGCTCATGGTGCACCGGGCGTCACGCGCAGACGCCCCCCGGCCCCCGCGCGCCGGCCCAGTCCGCCAGCACGGGCGCGGGGTACCGGTCATACGTGGAGTTGTCGCTCCACGTGACGGTGCGCGCGTCGTCCCAGGCGGCGTTCAGGACGGAGGCAGGGTCCTTGTCATGCCCAGGAGGCCCTTCCCGGTCTTGAATGTCGGGGTCCTGGACGGGCACGCCCAGGTTCGTGGCGCCCATCGCGTGCCCGACCTGGTGCAGCAGCACCGCGAAGGCGACATCGCCGACGGGGCGCCCGATGCGCAAGGCCGCGGCCTGCACGGAGTCGAGTGCCACCACGACGTTGCCGGGCCCCGCCACCATGCCGGTGGCCTCCTCGGCCACCGACTCGACCCACAGGATGCGGAGGGCCACGGTGCGGCCGTGGATGAAGGACGTCGCGGCATCGGCGAGGTTCGTGCGGTTCCAGCCGTCCTGCGGCGGCGGGGGCCCCACCTCGTGGCGGAAGGCGAAGGCGCTGGGCGATCGCCCCGTTGCGTTGGCCAGGACACCGACCAGCCGCAAGGCCCAGGGGCGGGCATCCAGCGAGACGCGCGGGTCGATCCAGGACTCCACTTGAACGCCATCGGCCTGCACCGGGTCCATCATGGCGCACGCGAAGCCCAGCGTCGAACTGCCAGGCGCCTGCAGGAGGGCCTGGAAGCACCCGGAAGCGACCAGGGGCAGCAGGGGCAGCAGGGCCCGCCAGGCGCGCACGGGGGGCGATGCGGGGCAAGACGGAAAGGGTTGGCGAATCCGCCGGGGCTGCAAGCCTTGAAATCGCAGCCCCCCTGGCCGGGTCACTGCGCTCGTAGTCTAGACAGGATAAGGCACCGGCCTCCTAAGCCGGAGGTCGTGAGTTCGAATCTCACCGGGCGCGTTTCACTTCTTTCCTGTTGGACCAATCGACACGCCAATTTTGGGCGTTCTGTCGGTTTTGCGTCGTGCGACGCGAGCCAGCCAGTCCCCGCCGACCTCGGCTTTGAGGAGACGGGTGTTGTGCTCGTACTCGCGTCGTGTCGGCCGACGGAAAGTCATCAAAAGGGAGATTGGCCGCCAGAACCGCGTCGTGCTGCCGCCCGAGGTCATGGCCTTCCTTGCGGTGGATCAAGGCGATTTCATTGAGTTTGAGTTGCGTGAGGAGGAGGTCGTACTCCATCGCTTACGCCTAGTTCGCGATGGTCAGCGGAAAACACCTACGTGAACTTGGCTCGGCCGACGCCTCTTTGCTGATTGGCCAACGGGGGCCAGGCTAGGCGAATTTCGCCTCTGCGCGAAGCGCCCTATGAATCGCGCGTAGTTCCTTCTCCAAACGCCTGGCCTCGGCATAATTGGATTCCAACCCGTCGGCGCTACTTGCCTTCGCATGTCGTTGTTGCAGCGCCTGGACCAGGACTTCATGGCGTTGGCGAAGTTCGGGGTTCTGCCATCGACCCATACCGGCATGCATGAGCTCCCAGGCCGCCTTATGCAGGCCTTGGTCAAGTCCTCGATTGGATTCAAGATAGTCAACTGCCGCGCCGTATTTTTCCGCGGGATAGGAATCGAGCACAGGGTCTCATTTCGATGGCAGGATTTAGGCCCTCTGCTGGAGGGGCATTCCCTTTCAGGCCGCCATGGCGATGCGCACCCCGATCAGCAAAAATCCGTGTTTAGCTGAATTGCGGCTCTGATGAGGCTGAGGTATCTTTGGCGGGGGGTGGTCCCGGCAGGGCTCCGGAGGCTTGAAGGGCCTTCGTCTAGTCTGGCCGCACATGCCCGTTCTCACGGACCGCCAGGCAATGCGTGCCCTATTCCACGCCGTGCCCCAGGCCGACGATGAGGTGGCCCAGCTTTCGTGGGATGCTACGGGGCTGCGGCTGCGGGTCCTACAGGCGGGCGTGATTCTCTCGGAGCTTCACCTCAAACCCGGGGCGTTTACGCAAGGCAGTTTCCCCGACGAGTTCGAAGTCCGGGTCCTTGCCAAACACCTTCGTGGTGCCCTGAATACCTGCATCCGGGAAGACCAAACCGAGCCCGTGAAAGTTGAGTTCACCAGGCTCCCAAACGGACTCCAGATTGTAGTTCTGACCACCCCAAACCGCACCACTCGGAAGCTCGGCCGCGAAGGGTCGAGTCCCATCAGGATGGCTTCGCTCCCCACCTTCGAGGGCGCTCCCCGGCTTTCAGGGCTCGGCTACGCCGTTCTCGAGGACGGGATAACGGCGCTGGCGCTCCTCGACATGGAATACGTTGTCCTTCGGCTTGGCCCCGCCGGCCTAACGCTGGAGGCATTTCCTGAATTCACTCCTGCCAGTTTCTTCCATGCCAAGCAATCTACCACGATGACGGGCTTCAGCCGGATTACAAAGGTCCACCTCGCGAGTGTGGCCGATTTCGGCGCACGGCACGCTATCCTTCCGACCGACCTTGAAGTTGCCCTGCTGAATGAAGGGCTTATGCGGTTCACCTACGCCCTGAGCGAGGGGACGATGACGTACTGGGTCCAGCCACGCGCTCCGGAAATCTAACGGCGCAAGAACTCGCGCGAAACATCAACGTGTTTGGGTCCGCTTGCGCTCTGGTACTCCAACTGCTGAACAACGACGACCTGTGCAGTTTCTTGTGGTGGTTTGACTTTCGCCTTCAGCCCGTATCGCTGCTCCAATTTGCTCCACGGGAGCAAGGGCCCAAAGCCCTGAACGTTGACCTCGTCTGGGAGTTCCACGTCGGCCGGGGTTACCAACGCAATGGGCGCCATGAGGTGGTTCACAACATAGATGCGCGCCATGACCGAAGTGGTCGAAAAATCCTCGCTGACTTCGCGCTCGACTGTGCCGTCCACCGGAAAGAGCTTGTCAAAGTATCGGCTCCGGTCCTGAACGCGGGACGGATGAGGGAAACAGTAGCGCTTGATGCCTTGCCGAAGTCCAATCGTCAAGATGTCGCCCCGGTCGGCGAGATCTCGAACATACGAGTGAAGGGCAGTGTAGGATACCTGGAACAGCGCTTCTCCCGAAAGGCGGCGATACACGTCCCATACGTAGTGGCCCGGGTGTTTGTAGATGTAAGTCTTTAGCGATGCCAGACGTTTTTCCCGCAGTTCGCTCGCCGACGCCCGCAGGGTTTCCAGAATCTCGGCTTCGAAGGCGCGCGCCTGCGCGTTGGCAGGGTGTCGTGGAAGAGGTGCAACTTGGAACGACAACAGCACGTCGTCGTGAACCGTGTCGAGGGCGTTAAAGAACTCCTGGAAGTGCTCCTCCTCCAACTTGCCGCCCTCGGCGAGGACCGTCTCGAATACGTTGACCGCCGCCAGTTCGTCGTCGTCCAGCTTCATGTCGAGGCTTTCGCGCAGCCGCTGCCATGTGGCTCGGATTTCTTCCTCCTGGTCGGGCTGAGCGTTCAGCTTGTGGAGTTGGAGGAGCCAGTCGCGCGCGTCGGTGAGCTTGTCATGAAGCTCGCGGTGCTGGGGGAGGACTTCGACTGCTCTCATAGGTCGCCTCGGAGGTCGGCGCTGAGCCTCACGCGGGGACTGCAAGGGCGTTCTCCCTGGCGGCACTGATAGACGGCCTCGTGCGCTATTTTACCGTTCGCAATGGTTGTCCGGATGTGGCCCTCGTCCACGTCCGCCTTTCTCCGTAGTTCCTGGTCCCGCATCGCGCCTCGCATGGGGGCCACGAGTTTGACGACCTCCTCGGCGTAGGGCGCTGGCCACCAGGCGCCTGCTCGCGTTCGCAGTATGTCCTCGCGCGTCGCAAAGGACGGGTGGTTCGGGAGTTCTTGCTCAGGCGACATGTCCGCGATTTCGTAGAGCGACCGCAACGCCCCTGCAAAGCCCGTGCCACCGATTGCCAATGCGATGAGATCGGCCATCGCTTCGGCACGCTTCTTTCGGGACACGCGGCCGTCGTCGCCCTGCGCGCGAACATGCGGATTTGCGTGCGCCATTTCATGGAAAATGAGCCCTTGCTTGTTCCCACTCATGTTGAACCGCAGGCCATCGAAAATCAACGCCACGACCCCGTTCCCCTCTTCCAAGAGCCATGTCGTTGGCTCGTCAGAGACACCCTTTAGAAGCACCACGTCCAGGTCGGCGAGCGCCAAGGCTTGTCGGCCGTCTTCGATGAGGTCTCGCAGCGCCGGTTGCGGGCCGTGATCGTGCAACTGGCAAATCGCCTCGCGCAACCAAGTCGCCTGGCGAGCGACGGTTTCCTGGTCATAATCCGTGGCCGCCGCCAGTGCATCGACCGTGCGCTCGTGCCAGGCGACGACGGCCCGATACACACGGGTCGAAACACGGCCGTTGCTCATGGCGTCGTCCATCTTGCGGCGGAGGGCCTCAAGTTGGGGCGCCGGCATAGACACGGGGAGACCTAGGCGCGATATGACCCACTCGCTCGCCCCCGGAACCACGGGACGTCCCGGTGGGCGGGCACAATCAACGGGGGGACCCCTAGCCTGGTGGCGCGGTGGTTTGCCACAGTCACCTCAGCCTGCGAATCCGCTCCTTATTCAGCGGAACGCTCGGCCTAGGAAGATGGCGACCCCAATCACAGCTACTGCGCCGACGACAATCCCCGCCAATTCTCTGAGACCCTGTTCTTCGCGTCGACGCCGCTCTTCCTGCTGCGCGAGCGTCCAAGATTGGCCATGGATGCCGGGAGTTTCCCACGGCGGCACAAAGACTGGTTGCTGTCGCTGGTTGATGGAGTGCATCCAGTCCAGTATTGGTGGTCCCTGTCCCATAACCTTTACTCAAGGGTCGGGCAATCGTTTCACTCTTCGCGTTTTCGGCGTTTCCTTGCCGATGGTTAGCCGAGAGGGGCTTGTTGGCGGCACGGGCATAGTCGACAAGGCCTCGAGTTTGGTAATGATACCCCCCGCGAGGGCCCCTACAAGTGTTGCCAAGAAGACCGTGGGGTCCTTGTTGAGCGCCAAAACGAACCCACCTATGGCCACAATCACGGCACAAATGGCGACATACCCGGCATACTCAGGTAGGGGCGATTCGCGTCGGTGACCCAGTGCCAACGCCAAGATCGAAAGGCCGCAGCCAAGGCCCAGAGCCCCTACTGCAAGGGCGGCATAGAGGGCGTGTTCGAACTCGGTGGAGGCCATTCGGCTGGAGAATGCCAAGGCCGGACTGACAATCAGGCTGAAAATCCCCGCGACGAACAGGCGGGGGACTCGAATCACAAGCACAAACGTGACACCAAGCCGGCTCCCAAAGAAGCCACCGTCTTGGTTTCTTGAAAGCTCCGCACCGCCAAAATTCGCACCTGGGTGGATTGCACCTTCGATTGTGTGCCAGGTGTCTTTGGCGGGGGGGCCTAGAATGCCAGGCGCGTGCGCATCCAGTTCGCGAGAAATCGCTGTTGCGCTCATACAGAGGCTGTTCTTGGCTGCAACCTCGTTATTTGGACTGCACAGACTGCTTCCTAGATACAGGCTGTCGGATTTGAGGCGCTTCGCGTGCGCCCGCGTGCGCGCGTGGGCCCAGTAATCATTGTTGATCCGATAAATGGACGGGAAAAGGGGGAAAAGATGTGGCCGTTCAGGCCACGCAGGCTCAGACCAATAACCAACAGCGGCCAAATGGGGCTTCTGTCGATTCGCCTTAACAGGAGTGAACGCGTTCGAATCTCACCGGTCCCTTCTCCCTTGTGTCCGACTGACCCCCAGGTCGGGCCAGCAGACCAAAAACGGAGGATGGCATGGCCACGACCGTGGACCTGGTCGTGACACGCACCTTCGATGCGCCGATCGCGAAAGTCTGGGAGGCGTGGACCGACGAGAGGTTCGTGCGGCGCTGGTGGGGTGTGGATGGGTTCTCCAACATCCTGGCCAGGATGGACGTGCGGGAAGGCGGCACCTCCCACGTGGGGATGCGGGCCTCCAAGGAGTATGGCGGCCTGGATTACTACAACGTGTTCCGGTACACGCGGGTCGTTCCCTACAAGTTGATCCAATGGACCAGCAACTTTGCGGACAAGGATGGCAGCGTGATTCCGCCCGAGGCGGCTGGCTTGCCGTCCGAAACCCCCATGGACAAGGAGCAGCAAGCGGAGTTCGTGGACCTGGGCAACGGCAGGACGAAGGTGACCGTCACAGAGCGGGGCTGGCTGGCCGGAGGGGTCATGGCGGAGCGCTCGCGACGCGGCCTGGAGCAGACCCTGGCGAACATCGGGAGACTGCTTGCGGACACGGCCAAGCCCGAAGGTTCCAAGGCCGCGGACAAACCACCGCGCTGACGCTGCAAACGTGTTGGGGACATGCCGACGGCGGCTCGAAATCGACTCTGTTGGTCAGCTGCACCGGACAACGCGGGAGGCGGACCCCACCTGGCGGGGAGGCAAGGCCGCAGCCCCCAAGGCCCATCCCTGTCCGGCGAGGCTTATCGTTCCCCTGCCTGTGGCTGGGCCGTGCGGACCCTGGGATTCGCGGTGCTCCTCCTGTTGCCTGGCGTGGCTGCACAACCATTGCTGGTGGGCGTCGCCCCCGATCTCCCCGGCCCGGGGCCTGCCGACGAAGGGTTCGCAGTAGGTTCCAGCGTGGGAGCGGACCTCTCCGGGCTGCGGGTGACGGACGGCGAGGGGATGTGGGCGTTCCCGCCGGGCACGCATCTGGCGGCCGGGCAGGCGCTGTGGGTGGTGGGGGACCTGTCCTTGTGGAAGCGGTTCAACGGACCCGAGCCTGCCCTGGAACTCTCCTCCGGGACCCTGGCGGGCGACCTGGCATTGGCCAACGGCGGCGACGATGTGCGCCTCGTGGATGCACGGGGCACGACCCTGGATGCCTTCGCGTGGGGCGACAAGGCGGTGGTTGGCATGACGGGCTTCGTCTCCTACACGTCCCCTGGGCTCCTCTACCTGCGCGACCACACCATGGACGGCACCTGGGTGGACACCGACGACCGCTCCGACTGGACGACGCCGCGCGGTCACCGCATCGGCGAGTCCCGCCTGGATGCCCCGACCTTCCATGTGGAGGCATTGACCTTGTACGCTTCCCCGGACAGCAGCTTCGGGGTCCTCACCGCCCTCGTGGCCAACGCGCGGGAACGCCTGCACCTGCACGTGTACGAGCTGCGCTCGGCCGCCCTCGTCGACGCCCTCGTGGCGGCGCGCGTGGCCCACCCCGGCCTGGACCTCGAGGTGTTCGTGGACGACAATCCCGTCGGGCAGACGGCGCCTGAGCGGCACGCCACCGCCGATGCCTTGCGCCGCATCGAGGCGGCCGGCGGCAACGTCACGCTGGGCGGGGCGGGGCGGTACGACGACTTCCACCTCAAGGTCCTCGTCGCCGACCAGCAGGTGGCCGTGCAGTCGGAGAACTGGGTGGAATCCGGCGTCCCGCAGGACCCGACCAGCGGGAACCGCGGCTGGGGGGCCGTCGTGCCCAGCGCGGAGATGGCCGACTGGTTCGCGCGATGGATGGCTGCCGACCGTGCTTCATGGGACACGAAGCCTTTCGACATCGCCGTCTTCGACCCGCATTTCTCGCCGCCTGACCGAATGGCGCCGAACTCGGGTTCCTACTCTCCGGTGGTGCCTGCCGTGACGCTTGCGGGAGACTTCGAGGTCACTCCTTGGATCGCGCCGGACCACACGCAGGATCCGCGCCGCGACCCCATCGCGCACCTGGTGGATTCGGGCCGCCGCCGCGTCGACGTCGAGCAGCTGGACCTGGCCACGAGCGCCGCCAACAGCCTCGGCTGGCGCTCCGACGACCCGCTACTGTCGGCGCTCAACGCTGCGGCGGACCGCGGGGTCACGGTGCGCGTTCTGGCGGCCGCCCCCTTCTCGCAGACGGACACCGGCAACGCGGCAGCCCTGGCGGCGCTTGCCAAGCATGGCGTCCTGGCGAGGGAGCTGGCACGGCCGGGGATCGGCACCCTGCACAACAAGGGGCTCATCGTGGACGACGCCGTCGTCCTGGGGAGCATGAACGGCAACCACCACAGCCGCAGCGCCAACCGCGAGGTCGACCTGCTGCTGCGCGGCCCCGGTGTGGCCGACTCCTTCGGGCAATTGTTCGCCTCCGACCTGGAACCCCCTGCTCCCGCCGCCGACGTCGGCGCCATCGCGCGGGACCTGCACGGGCTTCCCCCGGCCCCCTTGCCAACCCTTTTGGTGGCCCTCCTGGTGGTGGCGGTGCTGCGGTCGCGCCCATGGCCTTCTCGTCCGTCTCCCTGCTAGCCGTCGCCGTCATCGTGGCGGCCCTCGGTGTCGCGTGGAGCAGGAGGTTCCTCGCCAGCGCCGCCCTCATCATCGCCAACGTGGTGGTCTTCGTCCTGACCCTGCTGGGCCCGGTGCGCCACGGCGTCCTCGGCGCCGTCGACGGCCCGTCCGCCATCGCGCCCATCGCGGCCATCCACGGGGAACTGGGCCTGTACACCCCGAACCTCGTGGCCCTGCGGCCCATCGGGGCCCTGCAGCTGGTCACCAACCTCTTCGTGCACGAGGGCCTGCTCCACATCTTCGGCAACATGGTCATGCTGTTCGCCTTCGGGATGCCGTTCGAGGAGCGCATCGGCCACCGCCGGTTCCTCGCCATCTACCTCGCGGCAGGGTTGGCCGGCTCGCTTGTGGAGACGTTCCTGCAGGTCGACTCGGCGACGCTCATGATGGGAGCCTCGGGCGCGGTCTTTGGCATCATGGGGGCCTTCGCGGCGCGCTACCCCAACCAGGTCGTCGGTGTCCCCCTGCCCCTGCTGTTCTTCCTGATCCGCATCCCGATGCGCGTCATCGTGGGAGCCCTCCTCTACGTGGCCTACCAGCTGTTCTACGTCCTGTACCTGGCCACCAGCCCCGAGTCCAGCTTGTCCCACATCGCGTACGGCGCCCACTTCGGCGGTCTTGCCATGGGCATCCTCCTCGCCCTCACCGTCCTGCCCAAGGCCGGCCACGAACGGTCCGGGGGCCCCGGCAGCGTGGCGGTGGACCTGGGGGCCTTCACGCCCTTCGCGCGCGACTCGCAGACCCAGAAGGTGCTCGCGCAGATGCGCGTCAACAACGACGAGCCCGCCGTCTTCCAGGCCTGGCTGGACCGCTTCTTCCGCACGGCGACCTGCCCCACCTGCAGCCACCGCGTGATGCCGCGGCACGGGGGCCAGATCGTGTGCACGCAGGGCCACAAGTTCGACGTCCGCAAGGGCAATGCACCGTCGGCCACGCCGGTCTCCTCGTCCTAGGTTTCGGCACCAACGGACCACAGAAGGGAGCGCCACTTCGACCTCCTTGAGCAAGCCATCGCAGGCTCCAGTCCAACCTCCCCTCCGACGGGGGGCGTACCAGGGCCAGAAAGGCTTGGGGTTCCGGTTGCGGAGGCATCTTTCTGGTGCTCGAAGCCCCCACCGTCACAGGAGTGTTGGACCGTCAACGATCCAGGATTGAACGCAGAGCGCCCGACAATCCAGAACCGAAGGTGAGCGCCCAACAGAGGTCTTGGACGCGGGTGCGAAGACCGAGCCAAGTCATCTCCGTCCTCGGTGGCCTTGTGACCGCTGTGGGTGGGGGGAGCGGCGGCAAGCTGAAACCCGCGAGCCCGGCTCGACCTCCCATGGACCAGCCGCCCCGCACGGGCCCCAGGGTCGCCCCCTCGATCCACCCCAGCAGCGTGCTGGCCCCCGGCGCCGTCGTCATCGGCCAGGTCACGATCGAGGCGGACTGCTTCATCGGCCCCAACGCGGTCCTGCGCGGCGACATCGAGCCCATCCGGGTGCTGCGCGGCAGCAACATCCAGGACAACTGCACCGTGCACACGGAGCGCGGCTCCCCCGTCACCATCGGGCCTGACGCCTCCATCGGCCACGGCGCCGTCGTGCACGGCGCCACCATCGGCGAGCGCGCCCTCGTCGGCATGAACGCCGTGGTCCTCAACAACGCCGTCGTCGGCGAGCGCGCCGTCGTGGGAGCCCTCACGCTGGTCCCCAACAACTTCGTCGTGCCTCCCCGCACGCTGGCGGTGGGAAGCCCCTGCGTGCTCAAGAAGCAGGGTGACCCCGCCATCGCGGACATGGCGTTCCAGAACACGGAGCGCTACCACCGATACCGGGAGGAGCACCTCGCGGGCCAGTGGGCGACACAGCGGGGCCCCCTCAACGACAACGGCCGCTTCGGCAGGTGACCGTGCCCGCCATCGCGCCCCTGCGCGCGGCGCGGGCCCCCGCCGGCACGCCCCTTCCGCGGGACGCCGCCGACCTGCGCGCGGGCCTGGCGGAGGGCCGTTGGAGCCGGGACGCGCGCCCGGCATTCTACTTCGTCGAGGCCACGGGTCCGCGCGGGCCGATGCGCGGTTTCCTCGCGCTGCTGGCGACGGCGGGCGCGCCCCCCATGCCGGCCACGGGGACGGGGCCGGCCGTGCTGCGCTACACGGACCCGCGCGGCTGGGTGGAGGAGCTGCTGTCCTCGAACGCCTTCGACGAGGTCGCGCGCCTGCACGAGCCCGACGGGGGGCAGCGTCTCTGGCGCGTGGACCGCGCGGAGGCCGTGGGCGAGCTCGTGGCGCAGTTCGAGGACCGCGCGCTGGCCCTGCTGCGTCCGCCGGGCCCGCACCCGCCGGGGGCGGTGATGGCGTTCCTTGTGCGCGACCCCGCGTGGCTGCCTGTGCAACCGGGCGGCGCCATCGCCGCGGTGGAGGACGAGCCGGTGCCGCGGCCGTGGGCGGGCGATGCGGGGCCCCCGCAATGGCGCCCCCCGCCGCTCTGAGCCGGATCCCTGCAGGCGGGCGGGGCCATGTTTCTCCCGCGGTCTTGGTCGCTTCGGTGAAGCCGGGGCGGTCAGCGGTCGTACTGGCCCGAGTCGAAGTCGTAGCCCAGGAAGTCCGCCGTGCCCAGGCGCTGGCCCCCGCAGTAGAAGGCATCCAGCCGTGTGACCCGTTCGTGGCCGTACGCATCCAGGGCCCCCGGGTCGGAGGTGAGCGCGAGGTCGAGGCCGCCCGGGCCGGTGGTGAGGAACGTGGAGTCGAACACCAGCGTGCCGGGCAGGGGCTGCGCGTCGGAGGAGTCGAAGGCCAGGTTGATGGAGCGGGCGCCTCCCGTGTAGCCCGGGGGCATGGGGCTGGGGAAGCTGACGTACGTCGTGGGGTCGCTGAGGAAGATGGGGGCCTCCGAGAGCGGCGGCACCGCGAAGGTCCCGGTGTGCGTGCGCACCTGGAGGCCGACGGCCAGCGCGGACCATCCGCCGGGCATGGGGTCGACGAGGGGGACCAGAAGGCGCGTCGGCACGAGCCCGTCGAGGACCGGCACGAGGTTGACGCCCCAGCCCCAGGTGGCGCGCTGCAGGGGGGCGCGGTCCCGCACGAAGCCCTCGGGGCCGAGGAAACGGTGCTCGACCGTGCAGTTGAGCAGGCGTGGGGGCTCTGCGAGGGGGTCGTCGGGAAGGGCGCTGGCGACGGCCTGCGCGGGAGCGTGCGCGATGCAGCCGGGGAGAAGCAGGAGTGCGGCCACCACGGCCCAGCGCATACGGGGCCCAGCCGCGAGGGGTGGATATGAGAATTGCCGTCGTGCGGTTGCAACCGAAGCGCCGTGGACGCGTCGTCGTTGTTCGGATTCGCTGGCCCCACCGGATCTAGGAGGAGAACCCGTTGCCGGATCCATGGCGCAAGGCCTCCCCCGCCAACTGGCGTCCGGGCTTGTTTCTAGAAAGGGAACTCGTTGCCCTTGGCGAAGGACCAGCCCTCGGGCGGCTTGGCGTTGTAGAAGTTCGTCTGGAACACGAGGAACTCCTGGTTGATGCCGACGCCGGCGTCCTGGCCCTCTGCGGCCGCGATGCTGCCCAGGATCTGCAGGTCGTTGCGGCCCTCGGGCGGGATGAGCTTGGGTTCCCCTTGCTGGTCGGGGCCCTCCACCCCGGTCTCGAGCCGCAGCACGATGGGACTGAGGCCCTCCGCGGTGCCAAACCAGTCGCCCGCCGTCCTCTTCTCGTAGCTGACCAGGACCCCCATGCGGTCGGAGGTGCCCTGCCCGTTGGACTGGAAGGTCAGCTCGGTCACGATGGTCTGCCAGTTGGGGGCGACGCTGGTGATGAACGCGCGGTTGTCGCCCTGCGCTCCCTTCAGTTGCGGGGCACACCCTCCGGGGCACGTGGGGCTGATGGAGGTGTAGTCCGTGACGCAGGGTGCGGTGACCAGGACGGCGTTGTATCCGCACGCGATGATGCCCTTGAACTTGAACTGCTCATGGTACGGCTTCTGCGCGAAGACGGCCTCCATCAGCACCTTCGTGATGGGGGGGTCCGCGACGCCGGCCTTGACGTCGACGGATTGCTGCACCGTCTTGTAGAGCAGGTGCTTGAACACCATGAAGTACGTGCCCGCGGGGAGGTCGCTGAAGACGAAGCGCCCCTGCGCGTCCGAGGTCGTGGTCTTGTTGGTGGCGCCCACCATGACGCTGACGGCGACCTTCGCGATGGGGGTGACGGCCTGGTCCACAACGATGCCGCGGATGGCGCCCGTGGTCGAGGAGACGGTGACCGTCTTGTCGCTGAACTGGCCCGTGTCCGACGTCGTGCCCGTGTTCCCCGAGGACGTGCACCCCGAAAGGAGGAGGACCACGAGGGCTGCGAGGAGGGCCGTGCGCATGGGCGTCCAGTCCCCAAGGGAGGTCATAATGGTTTCGCAGCCTTCCCTCCTGATGGCCGGGACGATTGTGGGAGCCGGCTAGAGCCGGTGGGCGCAGAGACCTTTGAGAGTGACCTGGCGTGACTTCGCCAAGGGAAGGTCTGCCAGCAGGCCATTCCGCAGGTCGTGTTGGCTCTCCGTTCCCCTAGACCTTCCACTGAACCCTCTGAACGCACTGCAAAGGAGGTTCTGTGGGTCCCTGTGCCTTCAATGGATGGCTTGGGCAGCGGACACGGGAAAAACCAAATCTGCGGAATGGCGAACCAGCCGCACCGGTCCGGGCATTCCAACAGGAAAGCCACCAAGGATTCTGCGGAACCTGCGGACTCCACACCGTGACGCGGAGCAGACCTGGGAGCTGGCAGCGAGGATCGCTAGAACGGGAACTCGTCGCCCCGGGCGAAGGACCATCCCTCGGGCGGCTTGGCGTTGTAGAACACGGACTCGAAGACCTGCAGCTCCTGCTGGTACGCGACCACCACGGGCGCGGAGCCGTCCGTCGCCTCGTTGAGGAACAGGTACAGGTCGTCCTCCCCGGAGGCGTTCACCATGGTGCGCTTGCTGCCCGTCTCCGTGGGGTGCTTGACGCCGGTCTCGAACCGCAGCTGCAGGGGGCTTGGCCCGGAGGTGCTGCCGAAGGACTCCGAGGAGGTGCGGGCGTTGTAGCTGAGCGTCATCACCATGTTCTTCGCGTTCCCCGCGGAGGGCGCATCGAAGGCGACCTCCAGCACCATCGTGGACCAGTTGGCGCCGATGGCCAGGTTGAAGGATCGCTGGTCGCCCTGGGCGTGCTGCAGGGTCTCGTGGTACTGGGGGACGCAGCCGCCGCCGCACGCCACCTGCGTGTAGTCGAGGATGCAGATGGACGAGAGCGCCGGCGTCGAGTACCCGCACAGCAGGAACCCCTTCAGCTTCACCTGCTCATGGTACGGCTTCTGCGTGAAGACGGGCTCCAATTGCACCCGCGTCGGGACCGGCTCCACCGCCTCCTGCACCTCCACCGAGGCCCGCTGGTCATGGTACAGCAGGTGCGAGAAGGAGAGGAAGTACGTGCCCGCCCGGAGGTCCTTGAAGGAGAACTTCCCCGCCGCGTCCGTCGCCGTGGTGCGGTTGCCACCCGTGGGCAGCGTGAGCTCCACGCGCACCTTCGCGATGGGCACGATGGCGGGGTCCACGACGATGCCGCGGATGGCGCCCGTGGTCGCGGTCACGTCATCGGGCAGCGGCGGTGCCTTGGGGGCGCCGCTGCAGCCCGCGAGGAGAAGGAGCAGGATGCTGGCCACCGCGACCGACCGCATGCGGGAGCATCCCGGGGCGGCCCGATAACGGTTTCGCGTCGCGCGGTCGGAACGAGGCCTAGAACGGGTAGGGGTCGCCCTTCACGAACGACCAGCCCTCGGGGGGGATGCCGTAGTAGAACTGCGTCAGGAAGACCTTGAACTCCTGGTTGACCGCGACGCCGGGCGGCACGCACCACAGCCCGACGGGATCGCACACTGCATCAGCGGAGGCGCCCGCAGAGACGAAGTAGCTCATCCGTGTCATGCCCTCGGGCGGGACCTTGACCGGCTCCACGGTGGCAGCGGTCGCATGCGTCACATTGACATCCAACTCGAAACGCATCGGGTTCGCGCTCACGACCGACGCGAAGGAGTGCGCGCTGTTGCGGGTCGCCTTGTCGGTGCTGACGACGATCTTCAGCCGAGGAGAGGTTCCCTGGGCGCTAGGTTCCCACGTCATCTCGAAGACCTGCACCTGCCAGCCGGGCCCGACGTCGGAGTGCCATTCGCGGCTTTGGCTCGTGATGTTGTCCACGAACTGGGTCGGGCTGGGGCTGGGCAAGGAGGACCCCCCCGGGAGGCCTTGCGCCCGGCGGTAAGGGTCGACCACGCAGTTCGACGAGACGTAGAAGGCGCCGTACAGGTTGCCCTGGCTGCACTCGAAGAACCCTTTCTGCTGGGTGGGGACCTGGTAGGGTTTCTGGCTGTAGACGGCCTGGATCTGGATCTTCGTGACGGTGGGCTCGCCGGCCTTGACCTCGACCGAGGTCTGGCTGCTGCGGTAGAGGGGGGCGCTTGCTCCCACGAAGTAGGTTCCGGGGGCGAGCTCGTTGAACACGAAGCGGCCCTGCTTGTCGGCCACCATGGACTTGTTCGTTGCCCCTGCCGCAAGGGTGACCTTCGCGCCCGCCACGGGCACGATGGCGGTGTCCACGACGACGCCCTTGATGGCGCCCGTCGTCGCGCTGACCTTGGCATCGATGTCATCGAGGCTCTTGGCGACGTCCGACGAGGTGCCGGAGCCGCTGGCCCCGGAGCTGCTGCAGCCGGAGAGCACGAGGGAAGCAATCAGGAAGAGACCAGACCAGCCACGCATGCGCGATGAGCCCCGCGGGATACCTTAATGGTTTCGCGTCCGACCGTCCTGGGTCGGTATTTCGCGGTCTGGGTCTTGGGCTAGAACGGATACGGGTCGCCCTTGACGAACGACCATCCCTCGGGTGGCAGGCCGTAGTAGAACTGCGTGATGACGACGGAGAACTCCTGGTTCAGCGAAAGGCCAGGCGGGCAGCTTGCGACGCAGGTGGGGCTGTCGTAGTTGCGGCGTGCCGAGACGAAGAAGCTGACCTTCTCCATGCCCTCGCTTGGGATGGTCGTTGGTTCGACACTGGCGGCTCCCGGGCCCTCCTTCCCGACGTCGAGCTGGAAACGCATGGGGTTGGCGGAGTTCACGTTGGCGAAGGAGTGGGTCGTGTCCCGCGTCGGCTTGTAGGTGCTGACGACCATGCCCATCCAGGCCGACGTGCCCTGCGCCGTGGGCGCCCACGTCATCTCGAACACCATCTGCTGCCAGCCGGCCCCCACGTCCATGTGCCATTCGCGGCTCTGGGTCGTGACGTTGTCGAGGCTGTGCGTCGGGTAGCCATTGCAGGTGGCAGGATCGAACTGGGAGGGGCAGGGGTCGGTGACGCAGTTGCTGGAGCTGTACACGCCGATGCCGGCCTGGCTGCACTCGAAGAAGCCCTTCTGCTTGATGGGGACGTGGAACGGCTTCTTGTCGAACAGGGGCTGGATCTGGACCTTGGCGATCGTGGACTCCCCGGCCTTCACCTCCACGGAAGTCTGCGCCGAGTGGTAGAGCGGGGCGCTGCCGGTCAGGAAATAAGTGCCGGGAGCCAGGTCGCTGAACACGAAGCGGCCTTCCTTGTCCGTGGTCGCGGTCTTGTTTCCTCCAGCAGGAAGCGCCAGCACCACCTTGGCGCTCGGGACGGGCGTGATGGACCCGTCCACGACGACGCCCTTGATGGCCCCCGTCGTGCCGCTGACCTTCGCGTCCAGCTCCCCCAGCCTGGCGGCGGCATCTGTCGCGGCGTCCGCGTTGCCGCCGCCGGAACCGCTGCAGCCGGACAGGACCAGGCAAGCGACCAACAGTAGACCGGGCCAGCCATCCATGCACGTCGACGACCCGCTTGCCGCTTAACCATTTCGACCATGGCGTCGAAACGCCCCGTGAAATCGCGGGGCCGACGGCGACATTCACGGGCTGCGGAGGGGCGGTGGAGGCTATTCGCCGATGGGGTACTTTTCCTGCGTCTCGAAGGTCCAGCCCTCGGCGGCCTTGTAGTTGTGGAACAGCGTCGTGATGACGGTGAACTGGAAGTTCTGCGCCGAGGAGGGCGAGTTCCAGTCCAGGAAGCCGCGGGCGGCGACCCGGAGGCCCAGGGGCATCTTCTTGGCGTCCTTGTCGGCGTCGATGCGGTTGTAGCTCGGGTTGGCCTGGTAGGACTCCATGTAATCCGTCTTGGAGCAGTCGCAGTCGTTGCTGATGGGCGTCGAGGAGAGCGTCACCATCATGTTGGGCACCGTCTCGTCCTTCCAGAAGGCCTCCTGGACGATGGTCAGGGTGTCGGCGGCCACGTCGAAGTACTGCGTGTTCTGGCCAGCCATGACGTTGCGCGGAGCAGGGTAGGGGACTGTGCCATTGGCCTCGTCGTAGGCGGTGCGCACCACGAAGTCGCACTGGTCCGTGATGACGGGGGTGACGTCGGGGATGCCGAAGGAGAACGCGCACTCGTAGAACCCGTTGAGCTTCCACGACTCGACGTAGGGCTGCTTGCCGGGGACCATGGCGATCTCGACCTTCACGACGGGAGGCTCCGCGACGCCCGCCTGCACGGTGGTGCTGGACTGCACGGTCGTGTAGCCCGGCTTCGAGACCGTGAAGAAGTAGTCGCCCGGCTTCAGGCCGGAGAAGGTGAAGATGCCGGCCCTGTCGGTCTTCGTGGTCAGCGTCGTGCCCGAGAGGGCGACGGCCGCGTTCATGATGGGCGTGATGGCGGCATCGACGACGACGCCGCGGATGCCGCCGGTCTGGGAGTCGACCGTCAGCGAGGGGGCACCGCCGCCGACGCCGCCGGTGGCGGAGTCGTCGGAGGCCTGGCTTGCGCATCCGGCAAGGACTAGGGCAAGCACGGCCAGGAAGGCAAACGGTCGGGCGACCATGCCGCTCGAGACGTTTCCCCCCAGAAAGGCCTTGCGCACCCGACAGGGCGGTATGGCAGGCCTGCTCCCATGCCAGGGATGCGGCGGCCTTGCGCCGTGGACCATCGCCCGCGCGCCGGGATCGGCGCGTCAGGGCCTCGACGTTCCGGCAGCTCAGCTGCCGAGGGGGTACTGGTCCTGCGTCTCGAACGTCCACTCCTTGGGGGGCGTCCAGTTGTAGAACAGGGTCGTGATGGCGGTGAACTGGAAGTTCGTCGCGACCGCCGGCTGCAGGTCGAAGGGCAGGAACCCGCGGGTGGCCACCAGAAGGCCGTGCGGGACGGTCTTGTTGTCGAGGCGGCCGAAGGTGGGCGAGGCGCCGTCCGTGTAGAGGTACTCCTTCTCCGAGTTGTCGCCGACGGGGTCGATGGGGGTGGAGTCGATGACGATCTGCATGGAGGTGACCGTGGCGTCCTTCCAGAATCCCTCGAGCACGATGGTGGTGACGTCGTCGCCGACCTGGATGAGCTGCGTGTTCTCGTACTGCTGCAGGTGGCGGGGCACGGCCGGGGGCGGGCCGCCGGTGGAGCCGTTGTACTGGTCCCACGCGGTGCGGACGAGGAAGTCGCAGGAGTCCACCCAGATGAACGTCCCGAACATGCAATCGTAGAATCCGTTCAGCTTGTAGGGCTGGAAGAACGGCTGCCTGCCCACGAGGTACTCGATGCCGACCTTCACGATGGGCGGGCTCGCGTCCCCGGCCGTGACGGTGGCGCTGGCCTGCACGGTGGTGTAGCCCGGCTTGGACACGGTGAAGAAGTGGTCGCCGGGCTTGAGCCCCGAGAACGCGAAGAGGCCTTCCTTGTCCGTCGTC
Source organism: Thermoplasmatota archaeon (assembly GCA_035526765.1). Lineage (GTDB taxonomy): Archaea > Thermoplasmatota > E2 > JACPAO01 > JAHFTW01 > JAHFTW01. The sequence continues at coordinate 52,002 of DATLBS010000030.1, forward strand.
GTGGCCGCGGTCCCGGTGGCCAGCGCGACCTTGGCGCCGGCCACGGGCGTGATGGCCTGGTCGACGACGACGCCGCGGATGCCTCCCGTCTGGTCGTCCACCTGGAGCTCCTTGGCCCCGGCCCCAAGCGTGGACGAGGACGTGCCCTCGCCCTTGCCCGAGCAGCCGCCCAGCACGGAGGCCAGCAGGAGGGCGGACAACAGCAGGGGAACCAGGCGCACGCCCAGCCATCCCCTGGCTCCGCGGAAAAACGTTGGGGCCGGATCGACGGAACGAGGCGGAGGCCGGCGCGGGGGGACCTAGGCCAGCGCGGAGGTGCACATGGGGCAGCGGCGGGCGGCCAGGGGGATGGCGCTCGCGCACTCGGGGCAGGTCTTGTCCTCGGGGGCCTTCACCTGGCGGCGGCGCAGGCGGTTGACCTGCTTGATGAGGATGAACACGGCGAAGGCCACGATGATGAACTCGAGGACGATGTTCAGGAACGCGCCATAGTTCACGGTCACCGCCCCTGCCGTCTTGGCGTCGGCCAGCGGCGTCCCCTTCGGCACCGAGCCCTTGAGGACCCAGTACCGGTTCGCGAAGTCCACGTTGCCCAGCAGCAGCGAGATGGGCGGCATGATCACGTCGTTGACGAGGGAGGTGACGATCTTGCCGAAGGCGGCGCCGATGATGACACCCACCGCGAGGTCCACCACGTTGCCGCGGATGGCGAACTCGCGGAACTCCTTGAACACCTTCACGCGCCCGGCACCGGGCCAGGGGGAAAAAACGGTGGGTTCGGTGTCCTGCGGAATCTGCGGACCCCCACACTGTCACCAGGAGGCTGGCCGCGGACACCACACAGGCCGACCAGACTCCAAGTCGCCACCGCAGGAACCCCAGATTTTTCAAGAGGCCCCCTGTCGCGCCCAACGATGGGACCCGACGCCGACCCCGACCCGACGCCGGCGGACCCCCCGACCGGCCCGACCCCCTCCCAGGCTCCCGCTGCCCCCTCGGCGGCCGCCCCCTCCGCGGCGGCCCCTCCGGACCCCGCAACAGCATGGCGCACCCAGATGGAGGAATGGAAGGAGAAGGCCCTGCGCGCCCGGGCCGACTACGAGAACCTCGTGCGCCGCACGGCGCGCGATGCCCAGGCCGAGCGCGACCGCAACAAGGCACGCGTCCTGGAGGGCTTCCTGCCGCTGGCGGAGCTTGCGCACATGGCCGCGCAGCAGGCCGAGGCCCACCCTGGCCCCCTCACGGAAGGCGTCAGGATGCTGGCGCGCGAGTTCGACCGGCTGCTCGAGCGCGAGGGCGTCGTGCGCACCGGCACCGTGGGCGAATCCGCCGACCCGGCCCGGCACGAGGTGCTGGCCACGGAGGCCGTGGACGGCGTCAAGCCCGGCTGCGTGGCGCGAGTCATCCAACCCGGGTACCTGTTGGGCGACAAGGTGCTGCGGTACGCAAAGGTGGCCGTTGCGCCGGCTGCATGAACGGGGCGTGAACCTGGTGGTTTCGAGGCCGTTCCGTCCAGCCGCGCCAGGATTCCCCAAATTCCGCAAATAGGGCACCCCGCGATGGCCGCCCGATGGTCGGTCCATCCGCCACGAAGCCTGCCTTTGCCCCAACACGTGCCGCCCTCGCATCGGTCGCAGTCCTGGTCCTGGCCTTGCCAGTCCTTAGTGACGCCACCCCGCACCCGGCGCCCGTCATGACCCTCGTCCCCCTGGAACTGCGCTACCCGGAGGGAACCACCGTGGCCATGGCGGCGCCCGGCGACAATGGCGTCGTCGCCAACGAGGCCATCGGGCCGGGCGCCCAGCTGTTCGTGGCCAGGCCGGACGGCTCTTTTGGCTGCACCGCCAACTGGCTCTGGAAAGACCAGAACGACACCGTGCACCTGGGCACCGCCGGGCACTGCTTCATGCCCGACGAGGCTGACACCACCCACGGCGAGGGGCGGCTGTACGACGCCTCGGCCGTCAAGGTCTACGTCTGCGCAAAGGATTGCTACCTCGGAGGAAAGGCCGGGGACGCCGAGCCCCAGTTGGCCCCGCCGGCAACCCGCGCCGCCGTCCCTGCGATCGGCCCCCAACTCCCTGGCGCCGACAGGCTACCCGGGGAATGGGTGCGCCTGGGTGAGGTCCGCTACGCGCGCCGCGCCTTGGCGGGCCATGACGTCGGCAACGACTTCGGGGTCGTGACGGTCCCGCGCGCGCTTTACCCTGCCTTGAACCCCCGCATGCCAGTGTGGGGCGGTGCCGCCGCTCCCTCAGCGCAGGTCACGGCCGGCGACTTTGCGGTGATGCACGGCAACGGAGCCACGTTCGGCGAGACGTTCCTCACCAAGAGCCGCATCGGGTCCTTCGTGTCCTACGGACCGGACTCGTGGGCCGCGACCCTCCCCTCCGGCCCAGGCGACTCGGGCGCGGCCGTCGGGCAGGTCGTGAACGAAGACGCCGCGACGGACCTCCACCATGTCCTCCTGGCTGGCCTGCAGACCCACGGGCGGGCCTGCTTCGACGGCGTTGGACTGCCCCAGCCTTGCACCCACCTCCTGGCCATGGGGGTCATGGTAGGCTGCGGTGCCAAAGAGGAGCTGCCAGTCTCGGCGGGCGCCTACTGCGGCTCCGAGGGGACCACCTTGGGCCGCGCCATCGCGATGGCAAAGGAGGGCGGCCTCTGCCTGAAGCCCCTGCTGCAGGATGACGACCCCGCCACCGTCGAACGTGCGGCCGACTGCTTCCCCACCCCGCCTGCGCCACCCCCCTGCGAACCGGACAACCGCAACGGGCTGAAGTGCTGCGAGGCGGACGACGAGGACGGCGACCAAGCGACGGTCCCGGAAGAGGAATGCGTGGCCCCCTAGCTGCGCCCGAATTCCCCAAATTGTGCAAATAACCCACAGCGTGATGCCGCGCCGATGGTCGGTCCATCCCATCCCGCCTCTGCCTTCCTGAACCGCCGCGCCCTGTGCGTGGCGGCCGTCCTCCTGGTCACCCTGCCCTCGGCATCCGCCGGTTCGAGCGCGGACCCGATCGCGCTTGCCCACAGCGTCTTCAATGTGGTGCAGGGCCAGGCGGGCCCTGCCCTTGACGCGGTGGCAGGCGACGGCACGAACACGGGCATCGGGCCTGGCGCGCAGCTTGCCATCCAAGGCCTGGTCCCAGGAAACACCAACACGTGCACCGCGAACTTCGTCTGGAAGGACCAGGCCGGCGTGCTCTACCTTGGCTCCGCCGGTCATTGCTTTGTCCCCAGCGGAAAACGCACCGACGGAGCGGATCCCTGGAATGCGACAGGCGTGCACGTCTCGGTCTGCCGTTCCAAGTGCTACTTCGGAGGCAACACGGGGGGCCTGCAGGTCTCAGGGGACTGGGTGGCGCTCGGCCCTGTCGTCTACGCCAGGTACGAGTCCGGCCATGGGAACGACTTCGGGCTCGTCGCGATCCCGCCCGCGCTCGTGGCGGACCTCGACCCAAGCATCCCCCACTGGGGCGGACCGATGGCCGAGGCGAACGAGGTTGCCGCCGGGGACCGCATCGTCATCCACGGCAACGCCGTGGTCTTCGGCGAGACGTTCGCCACCAAGAACCGCGAGGGAACGTTCCGCAATTACGGGACGGAGACGTGGGGCGCCGAGCTCCTCATCGCCTCTGGAGACTCGGGAGCCGCCGTCGGCCACGTGGCGGCCGGGGCAGACCCTATGCGTGTGGAGGCCGCCGGTTTCCTGACCAATGCCGCGGGCTGCACCGTTGCAGTGGCGGGCGTCGCCCAGACCATGAGCCCGGTCTCGATCGGAGGCAACAATTTCTCCTGCGCAGCAATCGGCACGACCGTTGCGCATGCCGAAGCGATGGCCAAGGAGGCCGGCCTCTGCCTGCGCGTGGTCCTGCAGGGCGAGGACCCCGCCACAGCCCCGAACGCCGCCGACTGCTTCGCCACGACGCCTCCGCCGCCGCCCTGCGAGTCCGACAACCGCAACGGGCTGAAGTGCTGCGAGGCCGACGACGAGGACGACGCCGAGGTCTCCGACCGCGCCTGCCCTGCCTGACGCTCCGTCCTGGCCACCCCAGCCTTCCGGCAGCACCACCATGCACTAGCAGCAGCAGGATTCCACAGCCGATGACCACGCGATAGCCTCCGAGTGGATGGTCCCCACTGGGCAAAATCTAGTTATAGAAGTCCTAACTGCCTTTGCCACGACAGCGGGCCCGTCCCGCGGTGATTTTCCCATGGCACGCATCATCGGCATCGACCTTGGCACCACGAACTCCGAAGCCGCCGTGATGGAGGGCGGCAAGCCCCGCATCATCCCCTCCGCCGAGGGCAACGTGTACGGCGGCAAGAACTTCCCCTCCGTGGTCGCGTTCTCGAAGGAATCCGGCGAGGTCCTGGTGGGCGACTCCGCCAAGCGCCAGGCCGTCCTCAACCCCGAGCGGACGATCCAGCGCATCAAGCGCAAGATGGGGCAGAAGTACACCGTCACCATCGACGACAAGACGTACTCGCCGCAGCAGATCTCGGCCCTCGTCCTGCAGAAGATCAAGACCGACGCGGAGGCGTTCCTGGGCGAGGAGGTCAAGGAGGCCGTCATCACGGTCCCCGCCTACTTCGACGATGACCAGCGCCAGGCCACGAAGGACGCCGGCCGCATCGCGGGGCTCGAGGTCAAGCGCATCGTCAACGAGCCCACCGCGGCAGCGCTCGCCTACGGGTTGGACAAGGACAACGACGAGACCATCGCCGTCTACGACCTGGGTGGCGGCACGTTCGACATCACCATCATGGAAATGGGCGGCGGCGTCTTCGAGGTCCTCTCCACGAACGGCGACACCCAGCTGGGCGGCACCGACATGGACGACGCCCTCATCAACCACCTCGGCTCGGAGTTCCACAAGAAGACCGGCATCGACGTCCGCAGCGACCGCAGCGCCCTCCAGCGTGTGCGGGATGCCGCCGAGCGCGCCAAGATGGAGCTCTCGGGCATGACGCAGACCACCATCTCGCTGCCCTTCCTCGCGGTCGACCCCAAGAAGGGCCCGCAGAACCTGGAATTGACCCTCAACCGCGCCAAGCTCGAGGAGATCATCCGACCCATCGTCGAGAAGACCCGCGGCCCCTGCATGAACGCGCTCAAGGACGCCGGCCTCGACAAGGACAAGATCAACAAGGTCATCCTCGTGGGCGGTCCCACCCGCATCCCCCTCGTGCAGGCCTTCGTGGAGGAGATCTTCGGCAAGAAGCCCGTCCGCGGCGTCGACCCGATGCAGTGCGTCGCCCTCGGCGCGGCGGTGCAGGCGGGCATCCTGAGCGGCGAGGTGGAGAAGGACATCGTCCTCCTCGACGTCACCCCGCTCACGCTGGGCATCGAGACCCTGGGAGGTGTGCGCACCGAGCTCATCGCCCGCAACACCACGGTCCCGCACAAGAAGTCCCAGGTGTTCAGCACCGCCGCCGACCGCCAGAGCCAGGTCGAGATCCACGTCCTGCAGGGCGAGCGCGCGATGGCGAGCCAGAACAAGTCGCTCGGCAGGTTCGTCCTCGACGGCATCCCGCCCGCCCCCCGCGGCATCCCGCAGATCGAGGTCACCTTCGACATCGACACCAACGGCATCCTGCACGTGGCCGCAAAGGACAAGGGCACCGGCAAGGAGCAGAAGATCACCGTCTCCGGCTCCACGAAGCTCAGCGACGCCGAGGTGGAGCGCATGCGCAAGGACGCCGAGGAGCACGCCGCCGAGGACGCCAAGTTCAAGGAGCGCGTCGAGGCGCGCAACCAGGCGGACCAGGCCGTCTTCCAGGCCGAGAACCTCCTGAAGGAGTCCGGCGACAAACTAGGCACCCACAAGGCCGGCGTCGAGTCCGCCGTGAAGGACCTGAAGGCGGCCCTGGACGAGGAGTCCAGCACCAACGAGTACCTGAAGGAGAAGACCGAGGCGCTGCACCAGGCGCTCGAGCCCGCGGTCATGGAGATGTACAAGCAATCCGCCGACCAGGCAGGCGCAGGCGGCCCGGGCATGGGCGGCATGGGAGGGATGGGCGGCATGCCGGGCTCCGGCCCCGGGAACGCAGGCAGTGGAGGCGCATGGACCGGCAACCCCGACGAGTCCACGCCCATCGACGCGGACTTCAAGACCGAGGACAAGGGCGACAAGAAGGGCAAGAAGTAGTCCGGCGCGCCCCGCCCAACCACCGAGAACCACCGGGTCCACGCAGCGGCACTGTCTCGGTGGCATCGGTGTCCTCGGTGGCTCATCGGGGACGCGTGACCCAAAGCGTCATGCACCAAACCCAGGATGGCCTGCCCATGGCAATCCTCTCCAAGCGGCAGAAGAAGACCGTCGGCAAGGCCGTCAAGAAGACGAAGAAAGCCGTGGTGAAGGCCACCAACAAGGCGGTCAAGGCCACCAAGGCCAAGGTCAAGCGCGCCGAGAAGGCGACCCGCAAGGACCGCAAGCACCTGGGCAAGGACCTCGGCAAGGCGGCGGTCGATGTGAAGGACCTCGTCGTGGACGCGGCGAAGGCCTAGCCACGCACTGGCGCGGTGGCGAGGGCGAGAGAGCGCTTTTCATCTCCCCAAGGCTGGAACGCGCATGGAGGCGAGCCTGCAGGCGGCGGCGGTCAGCGTCGGTCTCGTGGCCCTGCTCTGCGGCGCCATCGCGGTCGCCGCGTGGCGCGCCCTGCTGCGGACCGGCAACACGCGCATCCGCAACGTCGTCCTGGCCTTCGCGCTGCTGGCGGCCAAGAACCTCATCAAGGCGCTCCATCTTGCCTCGGGCTCGCCGGAGAGCGCGGCCCTCGAACTGGCCTTCAGCCTCGTGGACCTCGGGGCGGTGGCGTTGATCGCGTGGCCCCTTCTCGCGCGGAGGGCGACCTGAATGCCCGCCCGTGCGCAGGTGCTCCGGCTGGTGGGCGAGTACCCCGGCATCCATGTGCGCGAGATGGAGCGCCACCTCGGCCTGTCGAGCCGCCTTGCCGCGTACCATCTCGAGGCCCTCGAGGCGGAAGGGGCGGTGCAGCGAGTGCAGGAGACGGGGTATGCCCGCTACTTCCTGGCACTCGGCAAGCCGAAGTGGTCGAAGCGGGACGTCGGGTTCCTTTGCCTCATGCGCCGCGCCGCCGCGTTCCACATCACCCTGCTGCTGCTCTCCTCTGGCCCCTTGGGGCGCTCCGACCTCGCCCGCAGCCTCCGGTTGGCTCCCGCCAGCGTCAGCTACAACCTGGACCTCCTGCAGGGAAGCGGCGTCGTGGACTCGGCCATGCAGGGCAAGAGACGCATCTACGCCCTCGCCGACGAGGCCTACGCGCGGGGGATGCTGGCGAACTTCACGCCGCTGCCCGAGGAGCTGGAGCCGTTCGAGTCCATCTGGCACGACCTGTTCTCCTGATTCTCATCCCACCCCGCCAGGCAGTGAGCCGTCCAGCCCCGCCAGGCAGGAACCGTCAAGGCTGGGCAGTGGAGACAAGCGCGGAAACGCTTATCATTCTCCTGGGGTCGGTCGGAGCGTGCGACGCCTGGCGCTCCTGGCATTCCTGGCGGTCTGCGCCCTGGGGCTGGCAGGCTGCGGGACGAAGGCCCCCGCCATGGTCGAGACGGCCTCCTCCACGTCGGCGGCCCCCCTCGCACCGATCCTGGTCAACAAGACCATCCGGCCGGCCCAAGGCCTCACCCCGCTAGGCGACGCGGTCCCCGTGAGCGTCGCCGGGCACCGCACCAGCGAGTTCACGGTGGCGCGCGACCCCTCCAACACGACGCGCCTTCTGGCGGCCGGGATGGACTGGGACTCGCCCGATGCCACCGTGCAGTGCACCGCGTTCGTCTCCCAGGATGGGGGAAGGTCGTGGAAGGCGGTCGCCGCCCTTCCTGGGCACGCCAGCACCCGCGAGGACACCGACCCGTGGGTCGCGGTCGACGCGGCGGGCCGCAGTTACCTCACCTGCACGGAAGCAGGTGTGGGCTTGCTGCTCGGCGAATCGACGGACGGCGGCCTCACCTGGTCCGAGGCGAGGCCTGTTCCCACCGGTGGCATCCCCGCCAAGGACGCCATCGGCGCGTTCGGGGACGGCGACCTCTACCTCTGCTTCCAGCAGGGCAAGCTCCAGATCATGCATTCCGCCGACCGTGGGGCGACGTGGCAGCAGTTCGGCTTCAAGGACGTCATCGCGGGCTGCAACGGCGTGGTGCAGGGTCCCGAGGGCAACGTCTACGTCATGTGGCAGGGGGGCGGCGCCATCGAGGCGGACCGTCCCCAGCCGCCGCCTCCCGCCGTCGGCGTCGCCACCACGAAGGACCACGGGGCCTCGTGGAGCACCACGACGATCAGCCAGGACCTCGGGACGGCGCCACCGAACATGCAGGGGGCCCCGCAGGCGGCGGCTCCCTCCATCGCGGCAAGCCCCATCACGGGCACGGTCTTCGTCGCCGGCCAGCGCTACCAGAACGCCGAGGTCGCCGGCCCCGTCGCCACCGGATCCACCGCCGACACCGTCCTGGTGCGCAGCCGCGACGCCGCCGCCACCTTCGCGCCCCTGCAGCTCCCCAGGTTCCCCAGCGAGGCCTGCGCCGACTGCAACCAGGTCCACCCCACCCTCGCGGTGGATGACGCCGGCCGCCTGGTCCTCCAGGTGACACTGTCCACCGCGGACTCGCTGCACAAGGAGGTCTGGGTCACCGCCTCCGCCGACGAGGGCGACTCCTGGCTCACGCCCCTGCTGCTGGCCACGACGGACATGGACTCCTCCTTCGCCTCGCCAGGCAACTTCCTCCCCGACCCTGCAGGTGTCGCGCAGGACGCGCAGGACATCGCATCCGACCCTGCCAGCGCCCCCTCCGCCGCGCAGGCCCGCGCCACGAACCTGAGCTGGGCCGTCACCCACCGCGACGGCGGCGAGTACTTCGGCATCACGACGGCCGGCGACACCGTCGTCGACCTCTGGGTCCAGCATGGCCCCGACGGCAGGAACACGATCACCTCGCGCCTCGTGCGCATCCTCGAACCTGGAGTGAACCCATGAACCCCGTACGCCCGACCCTGATCGCCCTGACCCTCCTTGCCACCCTCTCCTTCGCGGCCCAGCCGGCGCAGGCGGGAACCCTGGCCAACCCGGAGGTCGTCGACGACAACGACGAGGTCGCGATCAGCGGTCCAGGCGGCAAGGTCTGCTCGGGCGGCCCCGCCGGCGGGTGCCCCGGCTTCGACTTCCTGTGGGCCGACACCGACATCAACTCGGCCTTCGTGAACGAGACGGCGGATGCGCTCACCTTCACCCTCGAGATGAAGGCCGGGAAGTCCTTCGGCGCCGGCTCGGGCGCAGGCGGCGGCGTGGACGACGAGTGCACCTACGCCTTCACGTTCGTCCTCGGGGGCGCCACGTACACCGCGTCCGCCGACGTCGCGGCCGACGGCACACCGACCGCGAAGGGCGTCGCGACCGCCGCCGTCGTGCATGACAGCAACCAGATGACCCTCAGCGTGCCGAAGGCCGCGGTGAAGGCCTTCCCCGGCGACGTCCTTTCCGGCCTCTTCGTGACCGCGCACTGCGAGACCGATGCCGGCATCATCCTCGACGACCGCGCCCCCGACGCCAACACCGGCCGCGCCTACACGCTGGCGGGGACGGCGGCCGGGAAGGTCCAGTACTATTCCCTGACCGGGGCCACCGCCACAGTCCAGCAGTCGTTCTCCCGCCCCACCACCGAGACGGACATCTACAACTGGACGAGCCCTGCCGCCAACCTGACCCTCTCGTACAACGTCAAGCCCGTGGCCGGGTCCGTCAGCATCCGCATCGCGACGGTCGCGGGCAACCCGACCCTGCAGGAAGGCACCTTCACCGCCAGGGACGCCGGCAACCTCACGCTGGGCGACGCCAAGGGCGCCCTCCAGGTCACGCTGAAGTACACGGGCTACAACGGCACGGTCGTCCTCGGGCTGTCCGGGCAGAAGGCAGCGACGGGCACCCCGACCTCGACTTCGGGCACCTCCACGGCCACGAAGACAGCGACGCAGGGGTTCACGTTCCAGTCCACGAGCCGGAGCACCAGCGGCACGGGCGGGACGTCGTCGTCCACCAGCAAGGGGTCCCCCTCCACCGGGATCCTGGCCCTGGGTGCGGCCATCGCGGTTAGCCTCGTGCTGGTGCGCCGCCGCATCGCGTAGACCTCTTCCCTCGTTTCCCCTTCCTCCTTTCCCGTGGCCTGGGGGACAGGAGACGACCCCAGGGTCCACCAGTGGTAGACTTGGACCAGGCCCAGCAATTCTCCGCGCCCTGCGCGCCCTCCGCATGAAGGGGGCGAGGGCCTCTGCGCCCCTTCTCGTGAAGGAGCGCAAGGAACCGATCGACTATTCCAGCGTCAGCACGGCCTGGTGGATGGTGTGCTGCAGGCAGAGCACCGCCAGGGTGCCGCGCTGGGCGGCTGCGCCGAAGCGGCCCGACACGCTGATGCGCAGGCGGGACACGGCGCCGTCGCCCTCGACGTCGCGGATGGTCATCGTGGGCCGGGCCTGCGCGTTGCCGAGCCATGCCTTGAGGTGCGCCTCGACGGCGGCGCGGCCGCGCAGGGGGCCGCCGGACCACGGCGTCTGGAAGTCCACGTCGGGGGCCAGCACCTTGGCGGCGCGCGCGGCGTCGTAGCTGCGGAGGCCTTCGAAGAACTCGGCGACGGCGGTGTCAAGGACGCCCTTCCCGACGGTGACCATGGCTGCGCCGAGGCCGTGCCGGTGAAAAAGGTTGGTCGACCTCGTTCAGGCGTGACGGCGACGCAGGCCGGCCACGAGGCCCATGCCCGCAAGCAGCAGCAGGGCGCCAACGGCTGGAGTGCCCTTGGAGGTCGTGGAACCCTGCGTGCCGCTGCCGCCGGTCGATCCGGAACGCGATGTCGAGGCGGTCCCGCTTCCAGTCTGGCAGGCGTCGATGCACACGGCGGTGGTGCGGGGCGTGATGGAGAGCGCCAGGTCGCCCTTGAAGACGGTGTAGTTGACCTCGACCGACCACGTTCCCTGCTTGGCGGTCACGTTCAGGTAGCTCGTGGTGTTCCGAGGCGAGGCCGTGAAGACGACGGCGCGGGATGCGTCGCGGATGGTGACGGTCGCGTTGCCAGTGCCGTGCACCGTGAGCCGGATGGTGGCCGCGGCGGGTCCCTGCGTCCAGTTGTAGAGATAGGTGGCGTTGCGGCTGGTGGCGAACGACTGTTCAAGGGAAGCGGTGGCTCCCGTCAGGTTGCCATGGACGCGCACCGTCCCCGTTCCGGCGGCGGCGCCCCCGACGAGGCCTGCCACGGTCAGCTTGGAGGTGTGCGCGGCACCCCCCACCAGGAAGTAGGCGTCCGGGGGCGTCGAAGGGGCGGGGGAGGCATCCACGCCACCGGAGTTGGTCCACCACACCAGGACCTGCACCTCGAGGAGGTCGCCCGCCGCGAAGGCGGTTCCCTTGGTGTCGACGTCGAAGCTGAGCTGGTTGATGCTGGCGGGGCCCGTGCAGGGGGTGAACTGGTCCGCGCGGTCGGCCTGCGCGATGGCGGTGGTGCCCTTCAGGAGGATGGCGCGGGAGCTGGCCAGTTGCCCGGCGACGCCAGCCCGGTACGCCGAAAGGGTCTCGCAGCTGACGTAGGCGTCCACGTGGGCCAGGCCGGACAGCGTCGCGGCGGCGGGGAGCGTGTAGTCCCAGGCGGTGGTGTAGGTCACGGGGCCGGGGCTGACGGGTGCCGCTGCCTTGCCCTCGGCGACAGGAAGGACCTCGGAGGCCGCGAACACCTTCGTGCCGGGGCCTCCGGGGTCATCGATGACCGTGTTGGTGAAGTACAAGGTGCCTGGGGTGGCCTGGGCGGATGCCGGGGCCAAGAGGGCCAGGAGGGGGACGGCGCCGAGGAGCAGGGCTAGCAGACCCTTCGTTGCAGGGGGGAAGGCCATGGCTGAACCAGTCCCGCTAGGGGCAATAAGCAACGTGGTGGGATCGCAAGGGCGACTTCAGCGACGGCGCCGCAGCGCAAGCGCCAGGCCCACGCCTGCGAGGAGGACGGGCAAGCCGGGGGAGGGCGTGCCCTTCGAGCTGGAGGAGGTCGTGGTGGCGTTGGTGCCGCTGCCTCCACCGAGGGGCGACGAGAAGGTCCCCGTGGTGGCTGTCGTGGTGGCCGTGGATGCCGAAAGGGGGACCATCGCCAGCGTGAAGTTCCCCTTGAACCCGGTGGCGTTGACCAGGATGTGCCAGGTGCCCGCGGAGCCCGTCAGGGTCTGGTTCGCCGTCCCGTTGGCCGCGGTGCGCTGGAAGAGCGTGTGGTTGGCGGCGTCGCGCACGACGACCGTGAGGTTGCCGGCCTTGACGCTGGCGCTCAGGGCGGCGAGGGCGGAAGCGGGGCCCTGCGTCCAGTTGTACCGGAACGACTGGGTGGTGGCGTTGGCGAAGGATCGCGTGGCGGAGAATCCCGCCGTGGTGACGTTCTGGTACTGCGACGGAAGGGGCCCCGCAGCAGACCCCGCCGTGGCGGAGCCGATCACGTAGCTGCCGAGATTGGCGGCCGCGGTCTTGTCGCTCTTGGCGTCCGGGATCGTATCGGCGGTGTTGAGGGCACGCGAGACGTAGGTCAGTCCATAGATGTCGTCGATCTTGTCGCCCACCTTGAGTCCGGCGTCGGCCAGGGGGATGTGCATGACGATTCCGCCTGGGACGAACTCGCCCGTGGTGCTGCTGACCTGCGTGCCGCGGCTGGAGGAGACCTGCGTCGTCCAGCCGACCTGGCCGACGAGGGTGCCACCGGCGAACTCGGCGCAGATGACGGGGAACATCTCCGTCGTGCCCTTCTGGAAGCCCATGGCCCAGCAGTAGCTGCCGGCGGTTTCCGAATTGGCGACGAGGCCCAGCTTGAACTGCAACTCGCTCCCCACGGTCGCGATGCCTGCCGAGACGACGTCCACGACCTTCAGGGTGCCCGGGGGGGCCTTGCCGTCAGGGGTGAGTGAATCGCCGGCGGGATCGACGCCCAGCGGGATGAATGCGGCGGCGACCGCGGCATGGACGGGTGCCGCCGAAAGGACGAGGCAGAGGATGAGCAGGGCTGGGAACGACTGGCGCAACGGGACCACCAGGCGCGGCAGCCCCCCTGGGCATCAAAAGGGCTGGGGTGTCTCACCGCCGGCGCCGCGCGGAGACCAAGGCCCCCAGGGCTGCGAGCACCGCGAGGGTCGGGACCCCTGGCGTGCCCTTGCTGCTGGAAGGGCTTCCCGTGACGGGACCTGCGCCAGTCCCAGCCCCCGCCCCCGCGCCGGACCCCGCGCCGCCGGTCCAGGCCTTCGTGCCGGTGCCGGTGGGCATGGAGCCGGGCTGCGTGAGGAGCAGGGTCGCGTTGCCCTTGAACGCCGTGAAGCTCACGACGACCGTCCAGTTCCCCGCCTTGCCGGAGAGGGACTGCGTGGCTTCGGACGAAGCGGTCGCATTCCTGGACAGGAGTGTGGCGTTGGCGGCATCGACGACCCGCACGGACACCGACCCCGCGGACGCGTGCACGCCCAGCGAGGACATGACCGCGGCCGGAGCGCGCGTCCACACGATGCGGTGGCTCTGCGTGGTCGCGTTGGCGAAGGCCCACCGGTGCTGGAAGGTGGCGTTCGTGTCGACCTTGGTGGAGGAGCCCGCGGCGGCGCCCGCCTCCACGGCGAGGATGGGAAGCCCAAGGACGGTGTGGCCCTGCGCGGCGCTCACGCCAAGGTAGCCTGCTCCCGCGGTCTTGCCCGTGACCTTGATGGTCCAAACCAACGGCTCGCCGGCGGGGACGGTGCCGACGGTGACCGGCATGTCGAGGGCCAGCGCAGGGTAGGGGGCGCCCTTGGCGTAGGTCAGGTCGCCCTCCGCCTTGGCTAGCACGGTGGGGCCGGCCGCGAGGCTTGAGGCGAGGTGGACCTTGCCCTGGCAGGAGCCGGCGCCGAAGTGCATGGTGGCCTTCGCCGCCTTCGTGGTGTCGAGGGTCATCGTCCCGGCCAGGGCGGGCTTCAGGGCGATCGTGTACGTGCGGTCGATGGCGGTGGTGGTGAGCTGGTCGTCCACGGGTCCGACACCCGTGAGGCCCTGCCCTCCCGGGCCACAACTGGCCGACGGACCCATGGCGGTGTCGTCGCCGTCCTCAAGCAGGGTGTTCATCCAGCCCGCAAGCTCGTCGCTGTCGGACGTCGAGCGGTGCGCGTAGAGGGAGGTCGTCTCCGGGGAGGGGGGCGGCGCAGCGGCGGATTGGGCCTGGACAGGCACGGCCGAGGCCAGCAGGAGGAGGATCACAAGGACGGACGGCGATGCAAGACGCTGGGGGACCACTTCGACCACCAGGGGCCGAAGCCTAGCAACGGCACAAAAGGAGCGTGGTGGGACCCTGCAAATGGCACCGCCACGAAGGAGAGTGTTCATGGGCCAGTCCTCTGCGGCAGGGGACTAGTCCACGGCCCCAATCCTTTCGGATCCAGCGCAGAGGTCCGTGGTGTCGGTGAGGACAGAGCATGGGCTTGCGGATGGACACCCAGGTTTTCCCCCCTACTGGACACGAGGTCCAGCCTTCGGTTCGCTTGCCCATGGCCTGCGATCCCTCGCAGGATGGGTTGGAGGCGAGTTGGCCGCGCCTCTCTCCTGGGTGTTGGAGGGCCAATCCGGCCGAAGCCGGGTTGTCCGTGCCCTTTGGAGGTGAGTCCAAGGGGCAACCCTACAGATTGTCACGCCACTGGAAAAAGGTTGGGGATAGGGAAACCGAAACTGCGGCTCTTGAATATCAGCAGGCCGAGTTCCCCCCGCCCACCAGGGCACGTGCCTCCATGGACCCCACCACCTTCGACCTCTCCAAGTTCAACTGGATCGGCTTCGCGCTCTCCGTCGTGGCCAACATGGTGATCGGGTTCGTTTGGTACGCGTCCTGGTCCCCCACCGGCGCGCGCTGGATGAAGCACCAGGGGATGGACCCCAAGAACTTGCCCAAGATGGACGGCAAGGCGATGGCGATGTCCATGGTCCTGATGGTCGTCGGCGCGCTGCTGATGATGTTCGTGTTCGCGCACAACTTCGCGGCCTACGGCGACGCGTTCCTGTACTCCGACGGCGGCTACAAGATGGGCATCATGGACGGAGTCATGGGGGGCCTGTTCACCTGGCTCGGCTTCATCGTCCCCCTGAACCTCAACCAGGTGGCCTTCGAGCGCAAGCCGTGGGGGCTGTTCGGCATCAACGCCGGCTACTACCTCGTGACACTGGTGCTGGCCGGCATCCTGCTGGTCACCGTCGGCGCGAAGTAGGGCCTTCTCAGCCGCGCAGCGACCATCCGCGCAGCGACGCGACCATCCCGGCGGCGCCGAGCGCTCCCTCCGAGTCCAGCGAACGCCCCGTCACGCACTGTTCCGTGCAGCCGTCCCCATACGCGACACGGAAGGTGCCGTCCGGTCCCGCCGCCGCCGTGATGAAGTCGCCGAGGTTGCGGGTGCAGGTCCCGCCCCCGAAGCAGACAGGGCCCACCTGCACGGGATCCCCCTCCGGGTTCGCGCGGTAAAGCGCGATGCGTGGCGACGCCGTTCCGCCGGCCTCGACCGTCCCGATGTAGAGGTCCCAGGTCGCCTCATCGCCGGTCAGGCCAATGTACTGCTGCCCCGAAGCGGAACCGAAGAACGCGAAGGCCAGCCGCCCCTCGTCGCCTGCCACCATCGCCTCGAAGGCCAAGGCATGCGCTCCGGGGGGCGTCACGTCCCAGACCGCGTCCCAGGTGGCGCCGGCATCGCGGCTGCGCGCCACCCGCATCGTCGCGTTGGCGTCCTGCCAGAGGACGAAGAGGTTCCCGGCGGCGTCGAACTCCGCCTCGGGGGTGGGGCTTTCGATCCCCCATGTGCCGGGACCCATGCGTTGCTCCCACGTCAGCCCCGAATCCCGGCTGACCCCAAGGAGGAACGACGCGCAGCCGTTCCCGATGGGCAGGACCGCGGTGCCATCGGGCGCCACCGTCGGGAAACCCGTGACGCCGCCGCAGGGGTCTCCCGGCAGCCCCGGAGCTCCATCGATGCGCGGGCGCGCCGCGACCTGGCGGTCCACGGGCCAGGTGAGGCCGCCATCGTAGCTGACGGCGCACCAGTTGGCAAGCATCGTCGGCGCAAGCGGCGGGACGTTCACGTTGCGGCACTGGTAGAGCACGGTCGGGTACAGCCTTCCTGCCAGGGGATTGGCCATCGGCCCGGGCCGGCCGGCCACGAGCTTGGGGAAATCATAGTAAGGCACGGCGCAGGAGGCCGGGCGGTCGGTCCAGGTGGCGCCCTCGTCGTCGCTGAAGGAGAGGTCCGTGCAGGAGACGCCCACCATGTTGAGCATGTGGATGCGGCCGGTCACCGGGTCGACCGCAAGCATGGGGTCGAAGCTGGGGGCGGGTTGCGTGTGCCTGGTGGGCCATGTGGTGCCGTTGTCCTGGCTCACCACCACACCGGGCAAGGCGGCCAGGGCCGCGCCGCCGAACTCCTGGGGGACGTCCACGCAGCAAATGGCCAGGGTCCCCTTGGGGGTGACGCCGATGGTGGGCTCGTACAGGTCATGCCCCACGGGCAGGTTCGAGACGTGGGCAGGAAGGGGAGCGTCGCCAAGCAGGGACCAGGCGCCCGCGCGAGGCGCAGGCAGGGTTTGCTGGGCAACGGGAGGGTTCGCCTGAAGGCAGCCTGCCGCCAGGAGGAAAGCCAGGACCAGGACTCCACTGCGCATGGAATGGACTACCGGGTGGGCCTCATCACGCTTCCCCAGACGGCCGGCCACCTCCCTCAGATTTTTCTCGCCCCCCCGTGTCGCCCGGCCGTGGCCTCCGGGAAGAAGGACTACTACGAGGTGCTGGGGGTGCCCCGCGACGCCACCGCGGACGCCATCAAGAAGGCCTACCGCAAGATGGCCATCCAACTGCACCCCGACCGCAACAAGGCGGCCGATGCGGAGGAGCGCTTCAAGGAGCTGAGCGAGGCCTACGCCGTCCTGTCCGACCCCGAGAAGAAACAGCGCTACGACCAGTACGGGCACGCCGGCATCGACACTCAGTACTCCAGCGAGGACCTGTACCGGACGATCGACTTCAGCGACCTCTTCGGCGGCATGGGCTTCGAGTCCATCTTCGGCAACCTCTTCGGCTTCGGCGGCCGCCAATCCGGCCCCGGCCGCGGCCGCGACCTCCAGACCGCTCACGCCATCACCCTCGAGGAGGCCTTCGCGGGCGCCGAGGCCCGCATCGAGTACTGGCGCCTCGAGGGCTGCGACACCTGCAAGGGCTCGGGTGCCGAGCCCGGCAGCAAGGTGGAGTCCTGCGCGACGTGCCACGGCCGCGGCCAGGTGCAGCGCTCCGTGCGCACCGCCTTCGGCACGATGGCGCAGGTGACGCACTGCCCGGACTGCCGCGGGGAGGGCCGCCGCATCGAGAAGCCCTGCCACGTCTGCAAGGGGTCGGGGCACGACCGCCACCGCCGGACCGTCACGGTCAGCATCCCCGCCGGCATCGAGACCGGCCAGACGCTGCGCGTGTCCGGGCAGGGCGAGGTCGGCGCGCGCGGCGGGCCGTACGGCGACCTCTACGTCGAGGTCCAGGTGCGGCCGCATGAGCGGTTCCACCGCGAGGGCACGGAGCTGGTCGTGGAGGTCCCGCTCTCCTTCCCCGAGGCGGTCCTGGGCACCGAGTTGCGCATCCCCACCCTCGACGGCGAGGCCACGGTGGAAGCTCCGCCGGGCTCGGAGACCGGGAAGGTGCTGCGCGTGCGCGGACGCGGCATGCCGTACCTGCGCGGCACGGGCCGGGGCGACCTGCACGTGCGCCTGCGCGTGGTCGTGCCCGACAAGGTCAGCGACAAGGCCCGCGGACTGCTGGAGGAGCTGGCCAGGGAGATGGACGTGGACGCGAGCCGCATGGGTAGCGGGAAACGCAAGAAGGGCCTGTTCGGGTAAGCCAGTCCACTCCACGGGGGCGCGGAGAGCGAAGCGACCAGGTGGGGGAACGTTCCGCGCCCTTCACGCGGAGGACGCGGAGTGGACACGTGGGGGAACCTCCCGGTTTCGGCGCCTTCCGCGTGCAGGCCGCCGCAATCCTGACTGGTCTGGCAAAGCTTCGCGGGCCTATCAACAACGTTTAAGCGACTGGGCCCAACTCAAAGGATGATGAGGGGCGTCCTGCCCGCATTCGCGGCCTTCCTGCTGGCCGGCTGCTTCACGGCGGCCACCGGCACGCCGGCCGCGGCCCCCACCGGGCAGATCGACGGCGCCGTCGTGGATGGCCTGCTGAACCCCTACCCGTACCAGAACGTCACCCTCGTCAACCTGGGCCTCACCGACCAGACCAGCAAGCTGGGCGGCTTCACCTTCCGCGACGTCCCCCCGGGCACGTACACCCTGGTCTCGCAGCACCCCGGCACGGATGGCGACATCAAGGTCGTCGAGGTCCGCCCCCACACCGTCACGCGCGTCATCCTGCAGCTGCTGGTCCACCACGACCCCCTGCCCTTCGTGGAGTCGCTCAAGAACAAGCTGCACACCGACCTGGCCCTCGAGGGCCCGTGCGCGTGCACCTGGACCAAGTTCGTGCTGCAGCGGCCCGAGGAGATCGTGCTCCTGGCCCAGTGGGACAACCTCCCCGTCGGCGGCAACGACGTCACCGTCCGCCTCGTGGGCGAGGAGGGCAAGGTCTTCGGTTCCGCCACGGGCGCAAGCCCCCTCGAGCTGGTCATCCAGGATGGCCTGCCAAGCCAGGAGAAGGTCAGCCTCGCCATCGAGTTCCCGTCGGGCTTCACCCCGCGGCCATTCGACCTGTCGTTCGTCCTGGACTTCTACTACGGCGCGGACCGCCAGCACCAGGGCTCGCCGCGCTAGACCGTATTGGACGAGTTTGCCGGCCCGTTCGGCCCTTGATTGTCGGGCGCTCCGCGTTCGGTTCTGGATCGATTCCAGTCCTGCACTCCTTGGACGACGTGGGCGTGGAGAACCAGAACAATGCCGATGGGTGCGCGGAGCGCACGGTCCCCCTTTTTGCCACGGAACTCACGGAGACCCCGCGGAATCCTTCGTGGGTTCGGTTTCCGAGAAGTTCCGTGCGTTCCGTGGCCAGGTTCGGCGAAACCTGTGGTCCGTAGGGGCCGAACGCGGTCGGGTCTCCCTCCTGTTGAGGGGTCGCATCCCTTAAGTGGAAACCAGGGGTCGGCCGCCTGGTCCCATGGCGATCAAGGCACGCGACCTGGAGCAACTGGCCGCCCGCGTCGGCCGCGACAACGTCCTGGCCGGGGAGGCGGACCGCCTGGTCTACTCGACCGACATCGGCGCCCCGCCCGCCATCGTGGACCTCCTGGTCAAACGGAAGGCGGACGCCGTCGTGCGCTGCCGCACCATCGAGGACGTCGAGACCACGGTCCAGTTCTGCCTCAAGCGCCGCATCCCCATCACGCCCCGCGCCGCCGCCACCAACGCCCTCGGCGGAGCCGTCCCGAAGCGCAAGGGCATCGTCATCGACCTCACCCCGATGGACTCGTTCCTCGCCATCGACGAGAAGTCCCTGACCGTCACGGTCGACGCCGGCGTCGTCGTCTGGGACCTGCAGCGCCGCCTCAACGACGTCGGCCTGGAGCTTCCCTGCTACCCCACCTCTGCCCTGGCGGCAACCATCGGCGGTTTCGTCGCCATGGACGGCCACGGCATCCACTCCACCCGCTCCGGCAGCATCGGCAAGTCCGTGCTGGAGGTCGAGGGCGTGAACCCCGATGGCACCCGGTTCCACCTGCGCGACCAGGACGGACGCAGTTTCCTCGTCGGCCTCGGCGGCTCCACCGGCATCATCACCCGCATCAAGCTGAAGGTCGTGGAGGCCAGCCCCGACAAGCCAGTTCTCCTCACCGTCAAGGACGAGAAGGCGGTGCAGGCCGCCATCCAGGAAGCGACCCAGAAGTGGAAGGTCAAGCACGCGATGTTCCACAACGAGGACTTCTTCGCGCTGCGCGCCGAGGCCACGGGTGCCCGCAAGAACCCGTTCGCCGGGAAGTGCGCCGTCCTGCTGGTCTTCAAGGAGGCGGACCTCAACGCCGCGAAGCCGGACCTGGAGCGCATGGCCACCCGCCTCGGTGGTGCCCTGGCCGACGAGAAGGCCGCCGTCGAGGAGTGGGCGGCGCGCTTCTACCCCATCCGCGCCAAGAAGCTGGGCCCCAGCCTCGTCGCCGGCGAGGTCTTCGTCCCCGTCGCCAAGCTGGCCGCGTACCTCCGCAAGCTGCGGGCCAAGGTCTCCGTCAAGGAGCTCTCCGTCGAAGGCCACGTCACCGACGACGGCCGCGTCTACTTCTTCATCTTCGCCCTGGACGACGAGCGCCGCCCGAACTACCCCTTGGGCTGGGGCACGAGCGCCTGGATCCTGGGGCTCGCCAAGCGCATGGGCGGCAACGCGTACCACCCTGGCGTCTGGCTGCAGTGGGAGGCCAAGTCCTGCTTCGGCGCAAGCCGCTACCGCCAGCTCAAGGTGTACAAGCGCCAGGCCGACTACCGCAACATCATGAACCCCGGCATGGTGTTCCCGCTGCCCGCCCCCATCCCCGAGTTCGTGTACAAGATGCAGGTCAAGGGCCCGACACCCGCCCCCAGCCTCGGCTGGCAATTGGCCGCGGGGAACCCCGTCCTGCGCACCGTGGGAGGCGCCATGAAGTACCGCCGCCACAAGAGCCTCGGCGTGAAGGCCGCGGACGTCGCGGCCGACATCGCGCGCGGCCAGGACCTCGCAGTCCTATCCGACGACATCTGGGGCGCCGACCTCGTGAGCCTGCAGGCCATCCCCAACCCCGGCAGGCTGCCCATGACGCAGACCATGCGCGGCAAGATGGTCCTCGCGCAGGCCTACGTCCGCAGCCGCATCGTCGACCCGTGGAGCCTGAAGCCCGCCCTCGACGTGGCCGACCCGGCGCCCCTCGAGGCCGCGGTGGCGCCCGACTACGAGAAGGTCACCAAGGTCATGGACTCGTTCCGCCGCGCCGTCGCCACCGAGGGCGTCGTGCTGACGGTCAAGGCCGTCGAGGTCAAGGCGGTGGCGAAGGCCGACGCGGGCCACGATGTCGCCAAGGTCGCCACGAAGACCATCGACGTGGCCGCCATCAAGAAGCAGGCCGCCGAGACCCCGGAGCCGAAGAAGGCCTGGGTGCTGGCCGCCGACTGCATCGTGTGCAACGGCTGCGAAGTCGCCTGCCCGACCAACGCCGCCATCGTCACCGACATCGCGCGCGTCGACCGCGACCTCTGCATCGCCGACGGCGCCTGCTTCGACGCCTGCCCGACGGGGGCCATCCGGCCAGGTCTTGAAGACAATGCGACGACGGCGGGCTGGCCGGCGGGCAGCAGGCTCGCAGGCAAGATGGGCAAGCCGCTCGCTTAGCGGACGAATTTTCGCAACGCCACACGACGTTCGGGGTGTGGGAGTCCGCAGATTCCCCGGAATCCCTTGGGGGCTTTCCTGTAGGAATGTCCGGACCGGTGCGGCTGATTCGCCATGGCGCAGATTGGTTTTCCTGTCGTGCTTCGCCGTCCACGAACGCGGATGGCTGTTTGTCGACCCCTCGCGTGTTGGTACGCATGGCTCGCTAGCACCCTTCCCTGACGTTACCCGACACGTGCCACACGAGGGGCCTGCGGCTCCGCCTTCGGCGATCTCCGCGGGTTTTGGTCGGGGCTGCGCTCCGCGCACCAACAATAATTTGCTTGTGTTGGACGCCGCCACCGGCCAAGGAGTGTTTAGGCTGGAATCAATCCAGAACTGAACGCGGAGCGCCCGACGATCAAGGACCGGACCCGGAGCCGTTGCATCTCTTCGCCGAATCTGTTTTCCGCGTCCGGCCGCCAGGAGCCAGCACAATCTGCGGAATGGCCTGCTGGGCAGACCTTCCAAGGCGAAGTCACCCAGGTCACTTTCCAAGTTCTCTGCGCTTCTGCGTCCAGTGGGACCCAATGCGCGGGTTGGCCCACGGCCGCACGGCAGGCGAAAGCTCCGGAAGAGTCCGTGGCGGACGACCGAGGCTCCTACTCTTCCGCGACCGGCTCGATGAAGTGCAGGGCCACGCGCTGGCCGCCGAAGTCCAGGGGCACGAGGACGACGTCGGTGTCGACCTCCTTGCCGTCCTTGCGCTTCCAGGTGATGGGGATGGCGCAGCCGACGCCGTGCTGGATGGCGTCCTGGTAGGCCTCCACGAGGGTCTCCTGCGAGTCGGGTTGCACGAAGGCCTCGGGGAAACTGGTGGTGACGGCGGCCCAGGCCTCGGGGCTTGCGTAGCCCAGCAGGTCCGCCATGCGGCGGTTACAGACCTTGCGGCGGTCGTCCACGTAGGCGTACATGGCCTGCCCGGACGTCTTGAACAGGTTCCCGAGCTGGGCGTTGATGCTCTGCAGCACGTTGTCGGTCTGGGCTTGCATGGTGAGGACCCAGGTGGCATCGCTGGACCCACTACATCACGGTGTGGGCCGGGGAGGTGAGCGGGTCGCGCGGGGGGATTTGTCAGATGGGCGGCGCAGGGAGGACGTTGGCGAGGTCGGGGGAGGGTCGCGTCTCGCCGATGGCGGCCAGCACCGTGGCGGTGGGGACGGTCCCTTGCTTCGACAGGAACACGGCGCGCACCGTCGCCTCCGCCACCACGGCGTCGCCGCGCAGGAACCGCTGCTCGAGCCAGAACCGTTTCTCGTCCCACCCCAGGACACGGGTGTGCAGCGTGAAGGACCGGAACGGCCCGAGGCTGCGGCGGAACCGGATGTCGACCTTCCCCACCACGGGGAACCACTTGTTGCGCCTGCAGGCCTGCAGCAACCCCACCTTGCGGGTCAGGTCGTAGCGGCCCAGGTCCATGAGGGCGAGGTACCTGCTGTTGTTCATGTGGCGGTTCAGGTCGAGGTCGTTGGGCCAGGTGCGGAACCGCACCGAGGCACCCGCCAGGGCATCGGTGGCTCCCTTCGGCGCGGGCCGCAGCAGGACCTTGGCCAGCCGCAGGAACGGCAGCATCAGCGGCTTGCCTGCCAGGCGGCCAGGCGCTCGAGGCCGGTGCGGATGCGCTCCTGCCCGGTGGCGTAGCTGAACCGCAGGTGGCCCTGGCCGCGCGAGCCGAAGCTGGTGCCCGCCGTGACCGCGATGTTGGCCTGGTCGAGGAGGGCGAGGGCCAGATCCTCGTCGCGCAGGCCGCCCCATTTCGCCTTGTCGAAGCTGGGGAACACGTAGAACGCCCCCATCGGTTCGGGGCACGTGACGCCGGGAAGGGCGCGCAGCCCGGCCACGATGAGGTCGCGGCGCGCCCGGAACTCGGCCTTCATCGCCGCCACCGAGTCCTGCGGCCCCTGCAGGGCCGCGAGGGCGCCGTACTGGGCGAAGCTGGTGATGTGGGTGAGGCTGTGGCTCTGCAGGCGGTCCAGGGCGCCCCATGCCGGGTTGGGGGCGATCGCCCATCCCATGCGCCACCCCGTCATGGCGAACGACTTGGAGAGGCCGTCCACCGTGATGGTGCGCTCGAAGCCGCCGGGCAGCGCCGCCGGGCTGAGCGCCTCGCCCTCGTACTGCAGGTGCCGGTAGATCTCGTCGCTGATGATCCACAGGTCGTGGTCGATGGCCAGCTCGACGATGCCGCGGACGTCCGCGGCCGTGTTGATGCCGCCGGTCGGGTTGGAGGGGGAGTTGAGCACGATGGCCTTGCTGCGTGGCGTGATGCGCTGCGCCACGGCCTCGGGCGTCATGCGGAACCCCTGGTCGGGCTCGAGGGGCACAGGCACGGGGTTGGCGTGGGCCCATCGCACCATGGGCTCGTAGCTCACCCAGGCGGGGTCGGGCAGCAGGACGTCGTCGCCGTGGTCGACGGTGGCCAGGAGGCTGTACAGGACGGCCTGCTTGGCGGGGGCGACAAGGATGTTCTTGGCCTCGCAGGGGATGCGCTGCTCCTCCTGGGCGGTGCCGGCGATGGCGCGGCGCAGCTCGGGGATGCCGGGGCCGGGCGTGTACTTCGTCTTGCCCGCGTCGAGGGCTTCCTTGGCGGCCTGGCTGATGTGGGGCGGGGTCTCGAAGTCGGGTTCGCCGACGGAGAAGCTGATGACGTCGATGCCGGCCGCCTTCTTCTGGGCCACGAGGTTGTTCATGGCGATGGTCGCGGAGCCGACGATGCGGCTCATCCGGGGCGCCAGGCGGGGCACGAAGCGGCGCACTGGGTCATGGGTCATGAACCGTTGCGTCCCCGACGACGTACCTAACCACAGATTTCACAGATGACACAGATGCGTTTGTTCTGTGCAATCTGTGGTTCGGTGGGGCCGAAACTCAGAACAGGTGCGTCGTCGCGACCAGGCCCGCGAAGAGCAGGCTGACGGTGTTGATGACCTTGATCAGGGCGTTGATGGAGGGGCCCGCGGTGTCCTTGTACGGGTCGCCGACGGTGTCGCCGACGACGGCGGCCGCGTGGGCGGGGGAGCCCTTGCCGCCGTGGTTGCCCTTCTCGATGAACTTCTTGGCGTTGTCCCAGGCGCCGCCGCCGTTGGACATCGCAAGGGCCAGCATGAGGCCGGACACGAGGACGCCGATCAGGAGGCCGCCGAGGGCGAGGGGGCCCCACAGGAAGCCGACCAGGAGGGGCGCGAAGACGGCGGTGATGCCGGGCAGGACCATCTCGCGCAGCGCCGCCTTGGTGACGATGTCGACGCAGGCCGCGTAGTCGGGCTTGCCGGTGCCCTCCATGATGCCGGGGATCTCGCGGAACTGGCGGCGGACCTCCGTGATGATGCTGCCGGCGGCCTTGCCGACGGCCTCCATGAGGAAGCTGGAGAACAGGAACGGCAGCATGCCGCCGATGAGGAGGCCCAGGAGGATGTAGGGCGCCTGCGGGCCGTTCAGGTCGAAGACCACGGAGGTGCCTTCGGCCGCGAGGCGGTGGGTGTAGTCCGCGAAGAGGGCGAGGGCGGCCAGGGCGGCGGACCCGATGGCGTAGCCCTTCGTGACGGCCTTGGTGGTGTTGCCGACGGCGTCGAGGGCGTCGGTCGTCTTGCGGACGTCCTCGGGCTGGTGGCTCATCTCCGCGATGCCGCCCGCGTTGTCCGTGATGGGGCCGTAGGTGTCCATCGCGACGATCATGCCCGTGACGGACAGCATCGAGACCGCGGCGATGGCGATGCCGTACAGCCCGGCAAGGTTGTAGGCCGCGAACATGGCCACCGCGATGACGAGGACGGTGCCGAAGGTGGACTGCATGCCGACGGCGAGGCCGGAGATGAGGTTCGTCGCGGGGCCGGTGACGGAGGCCTTGGCGATGCGCTTGACCGGGTTGTACATCGTGGAGGTGTAGTACTCCGTGATGAACATCATGAGGACCATGACGGCCATGCCCACGAGGGTCGCGGCGAAGAGGTTCGTCGAGGTGACGCCGGGGGCGAAGTTGCCGCCGAAGGTGGCCGCGAGGTTCAGGCCCTTGGGGAAGACCTGCATGGTGACGAGGTAGAAGCCGACGGCGGCCAGGGCGGCGGAGGCGTAGACGCCCTTGTACAGGGCCCCCATGATGCTCTGGTTCCGGCCGAGGCGCACGAAGAAGATGCCGATGATCGAGGCCAGGATGGCGACGGCGCCCAGCAGCAGCGGGTAGGTGACCAGCTCCATGTGCGCCGCGAAGGCGTCGCGGGGCGTGAACAGGAAGCCGAGGAAGATGGCGGCGATGGCGGTGACGGCGTACGTCTCGAACAGGTCGGCGCCCATGCCGGCGCAGTCGCCGACGTTGTCGCCCACGTTGTCCGCGATGACGGCGGGGTTGCGGGGGTCGTCCTCGGGGATGCCGGCCTCGACCTTGCCCACGAGGTCCGCGCCCACGTCCGCCGCCTTGGTGTAGATGCCGCCGCCGACACGGGCGAACAGGCTCACCAGCGAGGCGCCGAAGGCGAAGCCGATGAGCGGCGTCACCGGGTCGGCCATCAGGATCGTGTTGTTGGAGTGCGAGAAGTAGTAGAAGAAGCCCGAGACGCCGAGGAGGGCAAGGCCCGCCACGGCCAAGCCGGCGACGGCGCCGCCCTGGAAGGCGATCTTGAGCGCGGGGCCGAGGCCGCCCTTGGCCGCATGGGCGACGCGGACGTTGCTGCGCACGGAGATGAACATCCCGATGTAGCCCGCCAATGCCGAGAAGCCGGCGCCGACGACGAAGCCGACGGTCGTCCACAGCCACTGCGTGCGGGCGGCATCCGTGCCGCGCGTGAAGGTGACGCCGAGGAGCACCAGGATGATGGCGAGGGCCACGAACAGGATGGTGCGGTACTGGCGGTTCATGAACGCCATGGCGCCCTCCTTGATGGCGTCGGAGATCTCGACCATGCGGGCCTCGCCCGTCTTCGACTTCAGGATGCTCTGGACGAGCAGTCCGGCGGCGGCAAGGGCCAGCAGCCCGGCCACGGGGGCAAGCACGAGGTCGATCATGTTCAGGGGGCTCCGCTACTGGGGCGGCGCATGGGGTCGGGGTAAAAAGGTGGCGGGATGCCCCTCGGAGACGGCGCAGGCCTGGCTTTGGCGGGGCTCCTGGAGGCCGCTCCGGGAAGGGCCGGCTCACGGAAGGGCAGTCGTGCCCGCCAGCGGGAGGCTGATGGTGAAGATCGCCCCCGGTTCGCCGGGGGCGTGCTCCAGCGTCCCCCCCTGCAGCTCCACGTGGAAGCGGGAGATGGCAAGGCCCAACCCAGCCCCCTTGCCCTCGCCGACGCGGCTTGGGTCGACGGCGAAGGGGCGGAAGGCGTCGAGCTCCTCCCTCGGGACGAGGCCGGGCCCGGCATCCCGCACCGCCAGCACCCCTTGCTGCCCACGGCGCTCCACCGTGAGGACCACGGGGGGGCCGCCGTGCCGGGCCGCGTTCTCCAGCAGCCGTGCCACCGTGTCCACCAGGCGGTCGGGGTCCGCCAGGACCGTGACCTCCCCGGGTCCGACCACCTCGGGCTCCCGCGCAAGCCCATGGCGGGCGTAGGCCTGGGCGGCCGTGCGCGCGAGGCCGCGAAGGCCGACGGGGCGCAGGGTCGCGGCCATCGTCCCCGCCTGGTACTGGCTGATCGTGATGATGTCGCGCACCAGGTGGTGGAGGCGCTGGACGTTGCGCTCCAGCAGGCGGGCGGACCGCTTCATGGGGTCGGGGAGCGCGTCCTCCTTCTTGGCCAGCGCGCGGGCCTGGATCAGCACGGTCGTCAGGGGGGTCGCGAGCTCATGCGCGGCGAGGCGGATGAAGGCGGTCTTCGTCTCCATCTCGGCGCGCAGCCGGCCGGCCCGCTCCGCCTCCGCCGCAGCGGCCACCGCGGCGGCGGAGGTCCTGGCCAGGCGCGCGTACAGGCGGATGCGCACCTCCTGCGACACGTGGGCGATGACGCAGCACGCCGTGAGGGCGATGCCCCGCGAGGCCCACGTGGCATCCCCGCGCAGGGCCACGAGGATGCCCCATCCCAGCAGGCAGGCCGTCGTGACGGCAGCCAGGGAGACACGTGAGGAGAGGATGAGCCCGAACCCGAGCGCCGTGAGGTACAGGGCGATGCTCATCGCGGGGTCCGCGGTGACCGCGAGGAGGAGGAGGCTGGCCGCGACGACGACGGCGGCCATCATCTCTCCCAGCAAGCGGCGGGCCTGCGGGGCGGCCCCCTTGCGGGCGGCGACGGTGAAGGCGGCCAGCAGGAGGGTGCTGCATCCCCAGGTGGCGCCAAGGACGGCGTAGGCCGGGCGCAGCGCCACGGCCCAGTACGCGAGCAGGAGCCCGTAGAAGGCGCACAGCGCCCAGCCGACCGGGCGGAGCGTGCGGTCGAGCCCCTCCTGCATCTCCCTGGAATGGGGGGGACCGGGCATGGCCTGCGGGTGCGGGGCTGCGGCGGCGTCCGGCAAGCGGGCTGGCATGGTGGCGATGCACTTCAACCAGAGGGTGCTGGGCCTTCCCGGCCGGGCGGGCGGGCAACCGCCTCCTTAACTGGTGCCGCGCCCCTTCCCACACCATGGGAGCCGCCGCCCCGCCTGGGGTCCGCAAGCCGCTGCGCTCCATCCTCGTGGTCGACGACGAGCCCGACATCCTCGAGCTCATGGAGCTGTTCATCCGGGACTCCTTCCCCTCCACCATGCTGTACACCGCCAAGGACGCCCCGCAGGCCTTCGCGGTGATGGAGGCCCACGCCATCGACGCCATCGTGAGCGACTACAAGCTCCCCGGCATGGACGGCATCCAGCTCCTGGCCGAGGCCGGCAGGAGGACGCCCGGGATCCGCCGGGCCCTCGTGACGGCGTTCTCCGATTCGTCGCTGGAGGACCGCGCACGCCGCGAGGCGGGCGTGGACCACTTCCTGGCCAAGACGTTCAGGCCGGAGGATTTCCTGGTGGCGCTGGCCGCGATGCTGGACTGACGGGTCCGGGAGCGGGAGGGCGCCCGGCGGGAGCGGCCGCGGGCGCCGCGGCCGGGGTCGCCGCGCCGGCGCGGACCACCGGGGCGCCCGGCGGTTGCGACGGGGGGGTCGCGTCGCCGTGGGCCAAGCGGCCGGCCCCCGACGGCGTCTGCGGCGGGGGGGGCGCCGGGGCGGCGGGCGCGGCAGAGGGGACCTGGGCCGGGGTGGCGGCGGCGGGGCCTGCCACCGGCACCTCGAAGACGAAGACGGCCCCGTGCCCGATTCCCTCCGACTCGCACCAGATGCGGCCGCCGTGCTGCTCCACGATGCCGCGGCTGATGTAGAGGCCCAGCCCCGTGCCACCGGGAGGCGCGTTCTCGATGTCGAGTTGGCTGAACGGCTGGAACAGGCGCGAGATCTGGGCCGGCTCGATGCCGCGTCCGGAGTCGCGCACGCGCACCTGCACGTTCGGGCCGGAGCGCGCCGCCTCCACCGTGATGCGTCCTCCCTCCGGCGTGAACTTGAGCGCGTTGGCGACGAGGTTGAACAGCACCTGGGTGATGCGGCCGACATCGGCGCGCAGGGCCAGGGGGCCGGGCACGGAGAGCGTCAGGGTCACGGTCTTCTGGTGGGCCAGCTGCTCGAAGCTCTGCAGGGTCTCGGTCAGCATCCGCGCCATGTCGGCGTCCTGCGGGTTGAGGCGCAGGCGGCCGCTCTGCAGGCGGGCGACGTCCAGCGTGTCGCGCACCAGCACGCTCAGGCGCTCGACGTTGCGGTCCAGGACCTGGAAGCCGTGGCGGGTGCGCTCGTCGGCCTCCGGGGCCAGGCGGTTGCGGAGGAGGTGGACCTGCAGCCGGAGCGCGCCGATGGGGGTGTTGAGCTCGTGCGAGGCCATGTTCAGCAGCTGCGTCTTGAAGCGGTCCTGCTCCGTCAGCTGCTCCACCTGCTTGAGGGCCTCCACCTTCTTCAGGCGGTCCTCCTCGGCGATGCGCTGCTCCGTGATGTCGCGGAAGCTCCACACCCGGCCGACGCTCTGGCCGCCGATGCGCTGGGGCTTGGAGTAGCGCTCGAACACGCGCCCGTCCTTGAACTCCAGGAGGTCGAAGCTCTCCGCGTCGGGCTGGGCGTACAGGGACTCCACCTTGGCCAGGAACCCTTCGGGGTCCTTCAGCTGCCCTAGCACGAAGGCCAGGGCGCGCTGGTCGTCGCGCGAGGCCAGAATGTCCGCCGGCATGCGCCACATCTCGCCGAACTTCTGGTTCGTGTTCACGATGCGGCCCCCTGCATCGACGACGAGGATGCCGTCGGCGGTGGACTCCAGGGTCGCGCTGAGCATGGAGAGGGAGGACTGGATCTCGCGCTCGGCCGCCTTGCGCTCCGAGACGTCCCGCATCGTGACCACCGAGCCCACCTGCGCGCCTGCGCGCAGCGTCGGCGTGACGATGGCCTCCACCGGCAGGTCGGGGGCCCCGGCACGCTGCAGGCGCGCCTCGGCGGGCGTGCCGTGCCCGGGGGGCGCCCACGGCCCTCCGCCGGGCTCGCGCAGTAGCTCGGCCAGGGACTTGCCGATGAGGGCGTCCGGGGACTTACGGGCGAGGGTGGCCGCGGAGCGGTTCACGAAGGTGACCGTGCCGTCGAGGCCAAGCCCCACGATGCCTTCGCCCGCGGAGTCCAGGACAAGGTCGCTGCGGGCCTTGGCCTGCTCGGCGCCGCCCCAGAACGCCACGAGGGCGCCGCACTCGGCAAGGACCATGACGGCGTGCACGGCCGCCCACTTCCAGGGGTGGGTGATGGCGTCGGGGTGGTTGTACACCCACTGCGGGGCCAGCGAGCCGATGAGGCCGTGGTCGACCGCGACGTAGAGGATGGCCAGCAGGAACGGCACCCAGTCCTGGTAGAGGGCGACGAGGGCGACCATGACGAAGAAGTGGAAGTGGGCCTCGATGACGCCGCCCGAGAACTGCACGAGGACCGCGGAGGAGGTGACGCAGCCGAGGGAGGCCACGGCGCCGCGGAAGCGACGGCTGAGGCGCTCGATGGAGGCGATGTAGGCCAGGGCCCCGATGAGGCCGCCCTCGATGATCGCCACGGCGGGCATCCAGTGCTGGTAGATGCCGAAGAGCGTCCAGGCGACCGCCTGCAGGGCCAGCACCCAGAGGACCGTGCGGTGGCGCGCCTCCCAGGTCGGCCGCGGCAGCTCGAGGCCCTGCGGCAGGGATCCGCGCACCCTCGTGAGGAGGGAACCCCGCGCCAGCCGGGCCTCGCCCACGTGGACTTCCGCCATTGGGAGGGCTACGCTTCCCGGAGGAAAACCGTTTCCTCTGCTCCCCGCGGCCCCTTGCCACCCGTATATAGGACCGGCGAGGGAATGGGGGAGGTGGCCCCACGACGCCTCACGCGCTGGGCAGGCGGGCTCTCCATCGCGGCCGCGGCCCTGCATGGCGGCGTGTCGGTGGAGCACTTCGAGGAGTGGTGGGGCTACGGCGTCTTCTTCCTGGTGTCCGCGGCGGCGCAGATGGTGCTGGGGCTCGCGCTGCTGACGAACGCGGTGAACCCGAAGGACGCGGGGGAGTCGTGGCGTGGCCTGTGGCGCGCCATGGTCTGCGCGGGCATCGTGGGGAACGTCCTGATCCTGCTGCTCTACGTGGTGACGCGCACCCTCGGGATCCCTTTCTTCGGCCCCGGCGTCGGGGACGTGGAGGCGGTGGCCGGCATCGACGCCATCACCGGCGTGCTGGAAGTGGCCACGGTGGTCATCCTGGTGTGGATGCTGAAGCAGGGACCGGATGGCGAAACGGTCACCCCGTGATGAATGGCCTTGGTTTGCGCCGCCGGCCTAACCACAGATTTCACAGATTTCACAGAACTGCTGGAGCTGGGTGCCGAAAAGCATCTGTGCCATCTGTGAAATGGTTCGTTTGGGGCCAATTCCATCGCCTTCGACGACAAGAACCCCAGGGCGTTCTGGTCGTGGTGCGCGCCGCCGTCGGAGGTGCCGGTTTCCTGGATTTCTCGCTTCGAACGACCGATGGGCCAAGGAGGGCGCTCTGTGGAATCTGTGAAATCTGTGGTTCGGTGGGGGCCGAAACGGGGAGCGCCAATGATCTCTGCGGAACCTGCGTCCAGTCGACGGATCCTCTACTTCTCGAACGGCTGCGGCACTTCGGGCACGATGCTTTCGTCGATGGGCAGGACCAGCTTGGCACCCGCGAGGTCCAGCGTGATGGTGGAGCCGTCGCTCACGGGCTGCAGCGCGACGTTGCCGCCCCGGTCTGAGCCGATCGTGTTGCCTGCCGCATAGAGCACGAGGCTCGAGCCCTTGTGCAGCACGTCCTCGCTGGGCAGGAAGTGCACCGTGACGTCCTGGCGCAGGTTCGCGATGGACTGCCGGCCGCTTGCGAGGTCGGCGACGTGGTTGAGGCTCTGCCCGGCGAAGTTGATGCTGTGCTCGGTGCCGTCGGCGCGCCGCTCGGCCAGCGTGAGGACGAGGCTCGCGCGCTGCCCGGTGGCGGTCACGTTGCCGCGGAACCAGGGCACGCCGGAGATGTGCAGGTCCGCGGGGACGGGCGCCGAGACGAACACCGCCTGGGTCGGGCCCATGGTGCGCGGGACCTGGGGGACCTGCGGCGGGGGGCTTGCGGCCTGGTTGACGACATCGCCTTGGTAGTCGTAGTAGGTGGCGCGCCCCGAGCCCGCGGACTCACGCAAGCCGCCGGAGGCATCGGGGAAGAGCGTCCACGGCCGGGCGTCGGCGGGGGGCCAGCGAGACTCCAGCCTCCACGTGCCGTTGTCGTCCTGCACCTGCACGGGCGGCACGTCGTAGATGCCGGTGTCGATGCCCTTCAGGGTCTGGTCGAACCAGGCCACGAGGGTCGCGTTCCACCAGTCGGCGCGGCAGGTGGGCCAGGCGCCCGTGGAGGAGACCTTGCAGTTGCCGGCGGCCAGCGTGTTGTCGGGCCATGCGTGCTGCCACTGGCCGAGGAAGGCCTTGAAGGGGACGCCCGTGTCCTGGACGGCCTCGATCCACCCGTCCATGTTGTGGTCCTTCACGTTGTAGTCCTGCAGGCCGTGCACGTAGAACACGGGCGCCCGCTCCTTGTCCGGGTTGGCCTTGAGGCGCGCCAGGAAGTCGCGCTGCTGCCAGTATGCGTCCTTGTTGCCGTCCGCCGTGCTGCTGACGCCGCCCTCCTGCACGTTGGCCTGCTCCTGGCAGCCCTCGCCCGCGACGGCGGTGGCGAAGCTGGCTGGGTCCGAGGGGCCGACGCCGCCCGACAGGCCCACGGGTCCGGCGCCGACGAGGGCCCAGTAGTAGGTGTTGAAGCCGAAACCCTGGACGTTGATGGGGACGCCGTTGACGAAGTTGTACTTGTAGAGGTCGGAGATGCCCGAGACCGG
Source organism: Thermoplasmatota archaeon (assembly GCA_035526765.1). GTDB lineage: Archaea > Thermoplasmatota > E2 > JACPAO01 > JAHFTW01 > JAHFTW01. The sequence continues at coordinate 84,702 of DATLBS010000030.1, forward strand.
GACGATGGACTTGAGATGGCTGGGGGCCTCGACCCACGTCTCCTGCGGCGTCGTGCCGTCGTAGCTCACGCCGATGAGGCCGACGTTGCCGTTCGACCACGCCAGCCCGCCATAGTAGTCGACGGCGCGCGCGATGTCCTTGGCCTCCTGGGGTCCGCCCTGGCTGAAGCAGCCGCCGGAATCGCCGGTGCCGCGCACGCTCACGAAGCCCACGGCGTAGCCGCGCGGCACGAAGTCGTCCGCCAGCGTGTCCGACGGGGTGCCCAGGGGGCTGTTGGCGGGCGCGCCACCGCCGTAGTACGGTGTCACGGTGAGGATGACGGGCACCTTCCCCTGCGTCGCGGGACGCCACACGTAGCTGTCGAGCTCGATGGCCTCCCCGATGGGGATGCGGTGGTGCTCGAGGAGGGCGCCCGAGGAGGCAAGGTCGGCGCTGGCCATGGGCGACAGGTCGTGCAGGTACCCGACCACGGGCGTGTCGGCGGCGCGCACCGGGGCCGGCGCGGCGGGCGCGGGCGCCTTGGCGCAGCCGGCAAGGGCCGCGAGGGTCAGCAGCAGGACCGGCAGGACGGGGAGGGCGGCGCGCACGCTCGGGAGCGGGCCTGGCCCGCGATAAGCGTTGCCGCCCTGGCCCCCCGCGGGCTCAGGCGGGGCACTGCTCGCCGGCGTCGCGCAGCACGACGTCCTGCCATGGCCCGAGGCCCACCAGGAACACCCACGTGCTTCCGACCCAGCGGTCCACGGTGACGGCCACCTCGCCGGCCTCGAAGGTGTTGAGCGAGACCCCTTTGCCTTCCGCGGCGCGGCAGACGCGGTCGCCGAAGCGGACCGTGGCGCTGTTGGCGGGGTTCGTGTCGTCGCCTGCGCCGTAGGCGTTGATGTTGACGGAGGTGCCGTACCGCGTCTTCAGGTGGAGCTCGCCGCCCACCGTCGTCACGCCGACCTGCTGGGCACCGTCGAACTCGCCGAAGCCCGAGGCGCAGTACACGGGGGCGGAGGGGATGCGCAGGATGCGCACGGGGCCGTCGACCGTCCACGTCTGGGTCCAATGGTTGCCAGGCTGGCGGACCTCCTGCGGCGTGATCTGGGAGACGTGGTCGCTCACGCGGATGGCCTGACCCACGCGCAGCGACAGGGTCGCGCGGCCGCTGTGCTGGAAGCGTTCCCCGTAGAGGGCGATGACCTCGCCCTTGGGTCCGCCCACGCCATGCCCGGTGTGGTTGCCCATGGAGTGGTCCTCCCGGACCTCGGGAGGCGTGCCCGGCCTGCCCAGCGCGCGGTCGAGATAGAAGCCGTGGTCGCGGGGGTTGGCCAGCAGGCTCGTGCCGATGCAGATGGCGTCCGACGGCTTCACGTCGCCACTGGGCTGGAGCATCGGGTCGTAGGCGACGTCGGCGTCGTAGGATACCTTGGCGGTCAGGTTGGCAAGCGCCTCCACGAGAAGCATCGATAGGGTGTTGGCCTCGAGGATGGCCGTGACGTCCAGGGTGTACGTCGTGGTCACGCCCTCCTGCCTGACCGTGAGGCCGGTGAGGTCCTCGGTCTCGTGCAGGCCTGCCTCGTCGACGGTGAACAGGCCAGGCCTGGGTCCTGCGGAAGGAGCCTCCGCGGCAGGTTGCCTGGACGGGGGCGCCGGCGCCGCGCATCCGGCGACCAGCAGCATGACGAGCGCAAGCAAGGCCGTGCGCACCATGCGGGAGGAGCCCGAGGGGCGCGCTTAACGGCATTGGTCATTTCGTGGAATCCCCCCGCGGTGCACCGTTTTATCGGAGGGGGGCGGTGCAAGAGCGTGCAGTCGAAGGGAGCCGTGTTGGGGCTGGCGTTCCTGCTGTTGGCCGCGGGGACCGCTGGCTGCTTCGGGCCCGGGGTTGCCCGCGAGGCGACGCCTCCCACCGTGGCCGACGCCCCCTCGGAGACCGCCGCCACGCGCCGCACCGTCGTGCACGGGACCGACGGCCGCGTTCTGCCCGATTCGGCGTACCCCGGGGAGTTGCCGGTGCTCGGGCAGCGCATGATCCCTGGCGCGCAGGCGCGGGAGCCCATGGTCGCGGCGACGCATCGCGGCATCTACTACGACGCCCTCGTCAACATGAAGACCCAGGTCTGGGGCTCCCGCGACCAGGGCCTGAGCTGGGACCCCATCCTGCGCAACCCGGTGGCCAACGTGGTGGACGGCTCAGGGGGATACGCCGACCCGTTCCTGTACGCGGACCCCGCCACCGACCGCCTCTACTCCGCGGAGCTGTTCAGCACCAGCTGCATCATCCTGGAATGGTCGGACGGCCCCGACCCGGCCTGGGACTGGTCCATCATCGGGGACTGCACGGCCAACTCGCACCTGCACGACCACCAGTCCATCGTCGCGGCCCATCCCCAGGACCCCATGACCAAGACCACCGGGTACCCCAACGTCCTGCACTACTGCGCCAGCAGCTATACCGCGACGGGGGCCCCGATGGCGCGCTGTTCTGCCTCGTTCGATGGCGGCCGCACCTTCAGCTCCCTCACCGACACCGGCCTCGACCACTGCACGGGCCTCACGGGCCACCTGGCCGCCTCGCCCTCCGGCACCGTTTTCCTGCCGCAGGTGGCCTGCAGCGGCCCCGGCAAGAACGTCACCGCGTGGGTCGCCCTCAGCCGCGACGACGGCCGCACGTGGACCCCATCCCTGGTGGACCAGCGTCCCGCGCGCGGCCTCGCCGGCCCCGGCCCCCCGCACGACGGCGCCGTCGCCGCCGACGCCGCCGGCAACGTGTACTACTACTACCTCGACGCGACCCAGATGCCGCGCCTTTCCATCAGCCGCGACGACGGCCGCACCTGGGCCCCCAGCCTCGACGTGTCGGTGCCCGGTGTCACGGGGTGCGCGTTCCCCAGCATCGTGGCGGGGGACACGGGCCGCATCGCGATGTCCTGCATCGGCACCACCATGGCAGGCGGCTTCCGCATGGCGGACGCCGACGGGCCGCGCGCGACATGGAACTCGTACGTCACGGTGAGCCAGGATGCCTTGGCCGCGCAGCCCGTCTTCGCCACGACGACAGCCAACCTGCCCAGCGACCCGCTGGCGCGCGGCAAGCCGGCCGCCGAGGGTGCCGTCCTGCTGGCTTCGCCCGTCGATTCGATGGGCGATTTCCTCAAGGTCACCGCGGACCCCGAGGGACGCATCCTCCTGTCCCTCGTCGACGGGTGCACGCTGGCGTGCTCGGACGGCGGCACGCAGGACTCCCCGCGCCCCGGCTACGCCTGGGCCGCCGTGGGCGTGCAGACGGGTGGGACCGGGCTCCGGGCCGCGGCCGACCCGTGAGCCCCGGAGCCCGCGCCTCCCTTGTGCAGGCGATGCGGCGCGGTCGAGCCGTCTGCAGCTGAAGTGGATGACGCGCGCGGCAGGCGCCTAGCGGGGCGGCGGCGCGTCCCCGTCGACGCTGAAGCGCCATCCGGGGGGAGGCACGTAGCCGTAGAAGGCATGAACGAAGATGGTGAAGTCCTGCTCGAAGGCGAACCCGGGGCACAGCGTGTTGAACAGGGGCACCTGCACGGGGAGGCAGAACGCCTCGTCGGGAGGCCCCGCGGTGGCGGCCAGGAACAGGGAGCAAGGCTTGCCCCCGGGGACGCGGATCTCCGGCTGCACCATGGGGGCGATGAGGGGGGCGGTCCCGTGCGTGACGTTGTTGCGTCCCTCGACGCCGCTGCACCCCATGCCCGCCACGTGGTTCCAGGAGAGCACCTTGTTGAGGTCGGAGGTGGGCTTCCAGAACAGCTCGGCCTGCAGGAAGGAGGTGTTGCCGGTGATGGAGAACTGGAAGAGCGCGTGGTCGGACGAGACGTTGCCGTAGCAGAGGGCGGGGTGCGTGCCGCAGGCCGTGGGCCGGTAGTTGTTCGGGATGCCGCAGACCGCCACGGGGTTGCTGGTGCACTCGATGAAGCCGGCCAGCTTGCGCACCTCCTCGTACGGGGACATGTAGGACCCATTGGCCTTCAGTTGCACCTTGACGAAGGGCGGCTCGGCCTGGCCTGCCACGACGGGGGCGCTGACCTGCTGGTCGAGGTAGCCCGCCTTGTGGACCTTGACGAGGTACGCGCCGGGCGCGAGGCCGTCGAAGCCGAAGGCACCTGAGGCCGTCGTGTTCGTGGAGCGTGCGGCCCTCGAATCGAGCACCACGACGGCGGCCCCTCCCAGCGGGCGGATGCCCTCGTCGACCACGACGCCGCGCACGATGCCCGTGGTCGGCGTCGCGACGAGGTGCAGCTCCTCCGCGGCCTTGGCCTCCGCCGGCCCGGCCGCGGGGCCGGGGCCGCCCGAGCTGCCGGCGCTGCTGCAGCCGGCCAGGAGCAGCAGGGCGAAGCCCAGCGCCAGCGTGGTCCTGCGGGACGTTGCCTCGACCCCCTTCGGCCACCGCACGGGATTCCATGAGGGCCCCGGCTGAAGAGCGTTGCGCCTCCTGGTGCGGCAGGGTTGCGCGACGGATGGGGCGCCCCCTCTTGCAGACAAACCTTCTTCCCCGCTGGCTCCGTCGAAAGCGCGTGCGCCCGTTGCCCTGCGTCGCCGTGGGCGGCCTGCTGCTGGCCGCCGTGCTGGCGGGTTGCAGCCAGACGGGCGCCCCCGGATCCGGGACTCCCTCGGACGACCCGTTGCCGTCCCTGGATGCGACGCTCCTGGTCCCCGTGTCCGCCAAGGTGCACTTCAGCGCTCCCCAACGGCCCACCAGCGAGTTCTCCGTGTCGCGGGACCCCTCGGACCCGATGCACCTGGTGTCGGGGCGGCTCGAGTTCAACCCCACGGACAACACGAACTACTGCGTCTTCGCGCGCTCCGTGGATGGCGGCCGCACGTGGCAGGACTCGCCCCGGCCCTTCGCCGGCACCTCCTCCGACCCCTGGGTCGCGTGGGCCCCCGACGGGACCGTGCACGTGGTGTGCAACACCTCCCATTACGCGCAGAGCCATGACAACGGCACGAGCTGGAGCGAGCTCCCCCGACCGCCGACACCAGGCAACGACCGGCCCTCCATCCTGGTCGATGCGGGCGGCCGCCTCCTCCACTGCAGCAGTCGCCCGGGGACGAACCAGGGCCCCACCATCCTCTACTCCGACGACTCTGGAGCGACGTGGACGCAGTCCCCCTTCACCGACATCGCCACGACGTGGGAGGAGACCATCTGCAACGCCATGGCCGCCGGCCCCGACGGGACCCTGTACGCCGGGCTTGGGCTCTCGATGTTCCGGCTCGCCGTCTCGCACGACCGGGGCGCCAACTGGACGGAGACCGCGCAGCTGGGCAGGATCGACCCGCGCCGCGCCGACTACGGCTTCCTCGTCCCCACGCACGCGCAGGGCAACACGTTCCCCTCGTTCGCCGTCAGCCCCCGCACCGGGCACGTCTTCGTGGGCCTGCTGCAGTTCGACGCGGCCGCCAACAATGGCATCGGCTCCTACTCCGTCGAGCTACACCGCTCGCAGGACCAGGGCCGCACGTTCGAGCGCCTGGACTGGCCCAGCGCACCCGCAACCTGCCGGCGCTGCGACTTCACCCGCCCCGTGGTCCACGTGGACGACGCCGGCCGCCTGGGCGCACTGTGGCGCAGCAACGAGGGGAACCTTCCCTTCCAGACGTGGTTCTCGGTCTCCCTCGACGAGGGGAAGTCCTGGCTTCCCCCGCTCCTGCTGAGCGCCGAGGGCCCGACGGACCTGCCGATCCCGACCCGCAGCATCGACGGCGCCGACCACTACTGGACGATGTCCGACACGCCGGAAGGGTTCCTCGTGTTCTGGCTGGACCGCACCCAGGACGGCGTGTCAGGCCTGTGGGCACAGGTCGTCAAGGTCGCCTGAGTCAGGGGACCCTCAGATTCCTCAGATTTTCTCCGATGCTGTTTGGGAACGAGAAACCGCATTGTTCCACGCAGCACAGGAGTCGCCAAGCATCTGGGAAAGCCTTGGCATCTGGGGATGCCCGGCAGCTCAGCGCTTTCCTCGGGGTCCGGGACTCCTTGCCCCGTCCCATTTCCTTCAAATAGCGTCCAACCTCAAGCGGGCCCGGGAACCATGGTCACGGCCATCGAGTCCACGCCTGCCTTCGTCTCGAAGACCTACGATGCCATGGGCAAGCGCCTGGCCATCGTCCGGCGTCGCCTGGGCCGCCCCCTGACCCTCACGGAGAAGCTGCTGTACTCGCACCTCGACGCCCCCGAGACGGCCGAACTCAAGCGCGGCTCCTCCTACCTCGACCTCCGCCCCGACCGCGTCACGATGCAGGACGCCACCGCGCAGATGGCGATCCTCCAGTTCCTCACCACCGGCAAGACGCAGACCGCCGTGCCCACCACCGTGCACTGCGACCACCTCATCGCGGCGCAGCAGGGCGCCACGGCCGACCTGCACCAGGCGACGACGCAGAACAAGGAGGTCTACGATTTCCTGCAGACCGCGGCGGCGCGCTGCGGCATGGGCTTCTGGAAGCCTGGCGCCGGCATCATCCACCAGGTCGTGCTGGAGCAGTACGCCTTCCCCGGCCAGATGGTCATCGGCACCGACTCGCACACCCCCAACGGCGGCGGCCTCGGCATGTTCGCCTCCGGTGTGGGCGGCGCGGACGCCGTCGACGTGATGGCGGGCTTCCCGTGGGAAGTGCTGCACCCGAAGATCATCGGCGTCCACCTCAAGGGCTCCCTATCGGGCTGGACGGCCCCCAAGGACGTCATCCTGAAGCTGTGCGGCATCCTGACGGTGGCCGGCGGCACGAACGCGGTCATCGAGTACTTCGGCGAAGGTGCGGCATCCATCTCCGCGACGGGCAAGGCCACCATCACCAACATGGGAGCCGAGCTGGGCGCAACCACCTCCGTGTTCCCGCACGACGCCCGCATGGACACGTACCTCAAGGCCACCGGGCGCGCGAACCTCGCGGAGCTGGCAGGCAAGGTCCACAAGGAGCTCCTCACCGCGGACTCCGAAGTGCTGGCGGACCCCTCGAAGTTCTTCGACCAGGTCGTCGAGATCGACCTCACGACGCTCGAGCCCCACCTCGTCGGCCCGCACACCCCGGACCTCGCCCGCCCCGTGAGCGAGGTCGCAGCTGCCGTGGCGAAGGAGAACTACCCCGACCGCATCTCCGTCACCCTGGTGGGCTCGTGCACGAACTCCAGCTACGAGGACATGGAGCGCACCGCCGACATCGCCCGCCAGGCAAGCGCGCACGGCCTCAAGGTCGCTTCACCGCTGCTGGTCACCCCCGGCTCGGAGCAGGTGCACCTCACCATCCAGCGCGACGGCCAGATGGCCAGCATCCAGAAGGTGGGCGCCACCGTCCTCGCCAACGCGTGCGGTCCCTGCATCGGGCAATGGAACCGCGCGGAGTCCGAGACGAAGGCCGAGAACACCATCGTCACGTCGTACAACCGCAACTTCCCCAAGCGCAACGACGGCTCCGCCAAGACGCTGGCCTTCATCGGCAGCCCCGAGATCACGATCGCGTACGGCCTTGCGGGACGCCTCTCGTTCAACCCCCTCAAGGACGAGCTCGTCGGCGCCGACGGCAAGCCCTTCCGCCTTGTGGCCCCCAAGCCTGCCCCCGAGGTGCCTGCCAAGGGCTTCGTGCCGGACCCTAGCGGCTACTTGGCCCCCTCCGGTGCAAGCGTGCAGGTCAACGTGGACCCCAAGTCCGACCGCCTGCAGCTGCTGGAGCCGTTCCCCAAGTGGGATGGCAAGGACCTGCTGGACATGCCCGTGCTGCTGAAGGCGAAGGGCAAGTGCACGACCGACCACATCTCCCAGGCCGGACCTTGGCTGAAGTACCGCGGCCACCTCGACAACATCAGCAACAATTGCTTCCTCGGCGCCATCAACGCCTTCACTGGCTCGGCGGGCGGCGGCAAGGACCAGCTGGACGGCAAGACGAAGCTGTTCCCCGAGGTCGCGCGCCACTACAAGTCCATGGGCCTGCGCTGGATCGTCGTCGGCGACCAGAACTACGGCGAGGGCAGCAGCCGCGAGCACGCCGCCATGGAGCCCCGCCACCTTGGCGCCGGTGCGGTCATCTGCCGCAGCTTCGCGCGCATCCACGAGACGAACCTGAAGAAGCAGGGCCTGCTGCCCCTCACGTTCGCCAACCCGTCGGACTACGACAAGGTGCAGGAGGACGACCGCGTCAGCATCCTCGGCCTCGCGCAGATGGCCCCCGGCCAGCCCCTCACGGTGCAGCTCAGGCACAAGGACGGCAAGACGGACACGATCCAGGTCAAGCACACGTTCTCGGCGGACCAGGTCGCTTGGTTCCGGGCGGGCTCGGCGCTCAACCTGCTGCGGACCAAGTAGCAGGGGACAGACCCTTCAACCCGGGAAGCTCGGAATGGGCGGCCAACGGACGCAGATCATCGACCCAGGGGTCGATCGAAGCGGGCGAGACGCGCCCGACGTACCTGGCCACGGAACGCACGGAACCTAACGGAAAACGAACCCATGGAGGGTTCCGCGGCTTCCGTGGGTTGGGTGGCAAAAAGGGGGCCGTGCGCTGCGTCCTGGGGCGACCCGTTCTGCGCTCCCCCACCAGCGGGGTTCTTGACCCGGGCGCCTCCTGGGAAACCCGTGAAGTACCTGGCCTTCGACCTCGAGACCACCGGCCTCGAGCCCGGGCGCGACCGCATCCTGGAGTTCTGCTTCATCGAGCTCGACGACCAGCTGCAGGAGCTGGGCCGCTGGACCCGCCTCGTCGACCCCGGCGTCCCCGTGTCGCAGGAGATCCAGGACCTCACCGGCATCACGCCCGACATGCTTCTGGGCCAGCCGCCCTTCTCCCTGCACGCCGCCCGCATCCAGGCCCTCGTCAAGGACGCCGTCCTCATCGCGCACAACTCCTCCTTCGACGTGCCGTTCCTCCACATGGAGTTGCTGCGCGCGGGGCTGCCCGGCCTCGCACCCGACCACCCCTGCATCGACACCCTCGTCATCGAGCGCCACGTCAACTCCCACCGCCTTGCCGAGGTGTACAAGCGCTACGTGGGGGCGCCCTTCGAGGGCAGCCACCGCAGCGAGGCCGACGTCCTGGCCACCGTCGAGGTCCTGCGCCGCCAGCGCGCGGCCCACGCGACGGCGCTGCCGGGTCCCGCGCTGGACGACCTGCTGGTGGCCAAGGTGGACCGCCACTTCGGCGGCGACAAGCGGGTGCGGCAGTGGCTGGACCACGGGCGCCGGTTCTACCGCGACACCTCCGGCATGATCCGCCTCGGCTTCGGGCCCTACCGCGACTGCCCCGCCATCCAGACGCACACATGCCGCGAGGGCGGCGTCGGCCACCACGAGGAGTTCCTGCGCTGGATGCTGCGGCGCGACTTCACGGACGAGACGAAGACCACGGTCGAGATGATCCTCACCGCGCGCCAGCTCGCCGCCTGACCCCCAGGCCCCAGGTTTCGGCCAGGCGGCTAGGTTGACCCGTCCTTCGACGGCATAATCCCTAATGGTCGCGGGCCGGCTCCCTGCATCCATGCGTCTGGTGGCCCTGGCGGGAATGCTCTTCGTGGCCATGCTGGCCGGGTGCGCCTCGCAGGCGGCGGACACGCCGACCGCGGACGGGGCCCTCGACCTCAGCTCCGTGTCCGTTTCCGCCGATGCCACCAGCGGCTCCATCCGCGGCGTCGTCGTGGACGAAGCCATCCGACCCATCGCCAAGGCCATGATCCAAATGGGCGAGCGCAACGCCACCGCGGACGAGCAGGGGCGGTTCTCCTTCGCCAACATCAAGCCGGGGACCGTCTTCGTGAAGGCCGCGGCCACGGGGTACCTTGCCTCCCAGACCTCCGTCATCGTCGAGGCCGGCAAGGTCTCCGACGTGCGCATCGCGCTGCCCGCCGACCTGAACCCGGTGCCCTTCCACCAGACGATGCAGTACAAGGGGTTCATCCAGTTCTCGGGAGGCATCGCCACCTACGCGGTCGACCTGCTTGCCAACACGACCGGGGTCACCGTGTGCCCCAGCTGCACCCTCTATTTCCAGAACGACGCGTCCGTGACCACCATCGTGTACGAGGCGGTCTGGACCGAGAACACGCCACCTCCCACCGGCCCCTCGGAGTTCTACTGGGAAGTGGAGCTGGCGGGCGAGGATTCCGGCCACATCGAGAGCGCCTACTCCGCCAGTCCCGTTCTGGCCCACATGGGCGCCCAGGAGCATTGGGCCAACCAGACCCACCTGCAGGCCCGCCTCACCGGCCCCTTCGAGTGGGTGGAGTACAACCAGGAGTACCAGATGTTCGTGACCCTGTTCCACGTCACGCCGGCTTCCAAGGGATGGTCCTTCGTGAAGGGGGACGCGTGATGCGCGCCCTTCCCCTTGCGGTCCTGGCCCTGCTCCTGGCCGGCGCCCTCTCCGGCTGCGCGGGGAAGGCCGCTGGCACGACGTCCTCCGATGACGTCCTGCAGGCACTCGCGGACCGCGACGTCGAGATCCAGGCAGGCACCGGCAGCATCAAGGGAGTCGTGGTGGATGATGCCATCAGGCCCCTGGCAAGGGTCACCGTGGCCCTCGGCGGGAAGCAGGCCAGCACCCTCACGGACGCCTCGGGGCAGTTCGTCTTCACGGCGCTCCAACCGGGAGTCTATTTCGTCGCCGCCAACGCCACGCGCTACGTCGCCACCCAATCCTCGGTCGAGGTCAAGGCCGGCGAGGCGACCACGGTGCGCATCCAGATGCAGCAGGACTACAACCCGGTCCCCTACCACGTGACGCAGGTCTTCCGCGGCCACATCGACTTCTGGGCCAGTGAGGGAAGCTACGTCGCCGAGGAGTTCGCGCCGGGCACCCTGCAATGCGTCTGCAAATGGAACTTCACGGCCGCCCCGCACGCCAAGACGTTCGTCCTGGACCTGGACGGCACTGCGACCTTCCCGCCTGCGCCGGGCACGACGGGCAACGTGTACTGGGAGTACTTCGACGCCGAGGGCGACCTCTGGAAGTCGTACTACGGCGTGTTCCCCTTCACCGTCACCCTGCCGACCGAGGACAGCAACGAGACGGCGGAGTGGACCCTGCGCGTCACGGGGGGCGCCGCCGAGTCCGGCACGATGGACTACACCGCGTACCTCACCATCTTCTACGTGGACGAGGCGCCCAAGGGCTGGTCCATCCTGAAGGGGGACTCTTGATGCGCAGCCTGCCGCTGGCCGTCCTGGCCGCCCTTCTTGCCGCCTCCCTTGCGGGCTGCACGGGGAAAGCCGCCGGGACGCAGCGGACCGACGACGCCTTGCAGGCCCTGGCGGACCGCGACGTCGAGATCCAGGCGGGCACAGGCACATCAAGGGCATCGTGGTGGACGAGGCCATCCGGCCCGTCGCCAAGGCCACCGTCGTCCTGACAGGCAAGCAGGCCATCACCCGCACCGATGCCGGGGGCGTGTTCATCTTCACGGGACTGCAGCCGGGGACGTACTTCCTCGCCGTCAACGCGACGCACTACGTCTCCACGCAGACCTCCGTCGACGTGAAGGCGGGCGAGGCCACGTCGGCGCGCATCCAGGTGCAGGGCAGCAACGACCCCGTCCCGTACCACACCACCCTGAAGTTCAAGGGCAACATGGCGCTTTACCTCAGCTTTGCCTCCTTCGTGGCGGAACTGCTGGTCCCCAACACGGCCCTGTGCCAGTGCACGTTCAACGTCACCCCCGACCCCGCGGCGCGCACGTTCGTGTACGAGGCCATCGGCGAACCCGCGACGCACAACCCGGCCCCGGTGTACGGCACGATCTATTGGGAGTTCATCGGCAAGGACCCTCAAGACATCCGCTCCGCGCACGGCGACTTCCCGGTGTACGAGGTGTTCCAGCGCGACTCCTTCGCAAACGAGACGCAGGAATGGACGATCCGCATCACGGGCAGCCAATGGGTGCACTACAACACCGAATACACCGTCTTCCTCACGACGTGGTACCACGCGGACGCGCCGAAGGACTGGTCGTTCGTCAAGGGCGACGTCTAGCCTTTCCCCTGGCGCCGCGCCACCGGCACGGGTCTCGCGGTCCCTTTGCCCAAATCCATGCATTCACGGTGTGGACGTTACCGACCTGCCGAAAAACTGCCCGTCCCTGGACGGGGAACCCCTTATCGTCCAGAAGGAGATGGCCCGGCTTGTGCACATCCTGGCGTTCGCGGCGACCCCTTCCGCGGCTGGGCCGACCAGCCATGCGGGCGACCGCTCCGTCGGGATGTTCCTCCTCGCCCTCTGGTCGGCCTCCATGGTGGTCCTCACGTGGGACATGACGGCCTCCGCCACCGGCGGCTGCCCCGTCGATACCACCTGCCTGGCCACCGGCTTCGACGGCATCCACGCCACGATGCAGGCCATCCTGTTCCTGCTGGCCCTCGGCACCGGCGCCACCGGCGCCAAGATCTGGCTGGGCTCCCCTGCCCGGGCGACCTGAAGCGGTAAGAACCGCTCCCCGCTGGCCCGCGTGCGCATGAAGGTCCTCTGCGTCGGCCGCAACTACGCCCGCCACACGAGGGAGATGGGGGTCGCCACCCCGGAGTCCCCCATCTGGTTCTGGAAGCCAGACTCGAGCATCGTGAACGATGGCGAAGCGGTCGTGGTGCCGGCAGGCATCGGCGAGGTGCACCACGAGGTCGAGCTCGCTCTCCGCGTCGGCCGCGCCCTCCGCCGCGGCACACCGCAGGAGGCCCTCCGCCACGTCGATGCGGCCACGGTCGCCGTCGACGTCACGGCCCGCGACCTGCAGGCCGCCGCGAAGAAGGCCGGGCAGCCGTGGACGCAGTCCAAGGGCTACGACACCTTCTGCCCCTTGGGCCCGTGGCGTGACCTCGCCCGCGGCGACGTCCCCGACCTGCAGGCGGTGCGCCTGCGCCTGTCGCTGGACGGCCAGGTGCGCCAGGAGGGGACGACAGCGGACATGACATGGCCCGTGGCGGAGCTCCTGGCGCTGGCCTCCGCGTGGACGACGCTCAACCCCGGCGACGTCCTGCTGACGGGCACGCCGGAGGGCGTGGGGCCCATCCGGCCGGGCATGAACATGGAGGCGGAGGCGGTCGGGATCGCGAGGCTGCGCAACCCGGTCGTCGCAGGCTAGCCCCCCCGCCCCCCGCCCGCCCTGCTATCCGCCTTCCCCCAGCGGCGAAACGCGCCCCCGAATCAACGATTGGACCAATAAGGATTCAAAGCGGGGCTTGTCTGGCCGGTCATGGTCAAGTGGGTGGTCGCTCTCCTGGTGGGCCTGGCCCTGGCGGGATGCGCTGCGAAGCCAGGCTCCGACGACCCCGCTTCCCCTTGCCTCGACTGCGGCGGCATGGAGGAGGACAAGACGACCGGCACCATGGTCGGCGTCCTCGTCGATGATGCGGTGCGCCCCGTCCCGGGCGGGACCGTGCGCCTGCCCGACGGCTCCTCTGCGCGCACCGGACCGCAGGGGGACTTCCAGTTTGGCAGCCTCGCGCCCGGCTCCTACCTTGTCGCGGCCAACGCCACGGGGTTCCTGCCCGCCAGCAGCGTCGTGCAGGTCGAGGCGGGCAAAGAGGTCCACGCGCGTCTCCAGCTCGCGAAGGCGGTCGCCGTGAAACCCTCGCACCAGACCCTGAAGTTCAAGGGCACCGTGCAAGCCTCCGCGGGCCTTGCCACCACCGCAGCGGACCGCCTGGCTGGCGGCCTCACCACCTGCACCTGCGCGTTCCCGTTCGCATCCACCGGTCCCCTGGTCAGCATCCTCGTCGAGGCGGTGTGGGAGGACGTCCTTCCCGACCCTGCGGGCCCGACGAAGTACAACTGGGAGGTCCTCGTCGACGGCAACGACGCCCGCGCCGCGGGACAGGGGCCGTCCCCCATCCGCCACGAGGTGCAGCGCCTCGACTTCTCCAACCGCTCCTTCGACTTCGGCGCCCACCCCGACTACACGCTCCACGTGTACCCGGACGCGGTGTGGCCGACCGTGAACCAGGAGTACCAGGCGTTCGTGACGCTGTGGTACCTCGAGCGGCCTCCCGCCGACTTCTCCATCGTCAAAGGAAGCGAAGTGACCCCATGACCCGCCTGCTGCCCACCCTTGCCATCCTGGCCCTCCTGGTCCCCCTTGCGGGGTGCGCCCAGAAGCCCGACACGACGCAGCACGTCGACACCACCCCCACGCAGACAGAGGGGCAGGTCCAGTACGTCGCCGCCACCCTTGCACCCTCGGCCCAGCAACAGACCGCCCTTGCGAAGGACACCGTCATGCTCCTGAAGGCCAGCTCGGGCCCCGCCGGCAACCTCACATCGTTCCTCTACACGATCCCCGCGGACGCCATCACCGACGAGGCCTTCCCCGGGCAACCGGACTTCCGCATCAAGCACCTGGACCTCGCCTTCGTTCCCCTGGGCAACCTCACCGACCTGCAGGAGTACGGCGTCCTCGGCTTCACGGTCAAGCAGAACCAGTCCGACCTGCGCTTCTCCTACATCGACACCCACCTCAAGGGCACCACCCGCACGGCCGTGCTGGCACAGGCCATCGAGCACGAGGTGCAGCTCGGATCCTTCTACGTCTCCATCAGCGCCCACGACCTGGAGGCTGGCGACAAGCTGGCCTTCGTCCTGGCCGCCCGCTCCGGGTCCCAGCACAACCTCAACTACCTCGTGCAGGCCACCAACCGCTCCTACTTCGACTTCAGCGGCCGGCCCTCGTCGGCGCCCGAGGACCTGGTGCAAGGCAAGACCGCGGTCGCCCTGCCTGCCTTCGCGCGCGGCACCGGCTTCCAGGAGGCCTACTACTCCAACTACAACGGCCTCGGCTTCGGCAACGAATTGCAGACGGACGCTGCCAAGGTCACCGACGCCTTCCCTCGCACCGACCCGTTCCTCACCGTCCGCGACGTCACCATCGGGGCCTCCCATCAGGGGTCCGGCTTCATGCTGGCGCATGCCTCCTACCTGGGCACCAACGCGCATGGCCTCTGGTCCGCCGAGGTCGACAGCCACGGCACCAAGGCCTCGGGCGGCACCGTGGTCGCGATGGACATCCTGGTGACCCCCCTCTTCCTGCCAGAATTGATCCTGTTCGGCATCCCGAACTACTTCTTCCAGAGCGATGGCGACGGCGACTCCGCCAGCAGCATGCACCTGCAGGTGACGGACGTCAACAGCCTGGTGGACTCGGTCAACTTCGTGCAGTTCGACCTCGGGGCGCCGCTCAAGCACCTCACTGGCGCCCCCGGTGCGGTCGGCGGCGGCATCTTCACGGGACTGGCCGGCAACGTCCCTCCCTCCATGGCCTTCGTCGGCAGGGACCGCATGTGGACCGTGGACCAGGACGGCCGCATGTTCTCGGGTCCTATCCCGCCGCATTGATCATGCCCTCACGAACAGCGACAGGCCTCGCTCCTGCAATGGTTTGCTCCTCGCGGCCAGTATGGGGGTCCGCAGATTCCGCAGAGCCCTCTGGGGGCCCTTCTGGCATCTTGCTTCGAACGGCATGGCCTGTTCCGCCATTTCGCAGATTGGGTTGCCTGATGTTCCACGACGAGCCAACACGATCTGCGCGATGGCCCGCTTCACCAACCTTGCCAATACGCAGCGAACCCAGTACACTTTCCGGTTGTTCGGCGTGATCTGCGTCCAGTGGGGGCAAATGGTGGTTGGCCCCAAGGCGGGCGACGAGGCAGGCCGAGGACAGGTGGTGCTGCCTACGTGGCCGTCACGCCGGTCTCGACGGGGTGGAGCCGCACGGCCCGCCCATCGCGCAACCCCGTCAGCAGGCCCGCCGCCTGCAGGCGCTGCACGTGGTAGGTCACGGTCGAGGGCTGCAGGCCCGTGCGCGCCGCGACGTCGGCGCTGGAGAGGCCCGGCTGCGACCGCACGGCCTCGAGGATCTTGCGCGCGCCATCGGCCTTCTGCGCGGAGGCGGCCTCCGCCGAACCCACGGGCACATGCGCGCCGAGGAAGTACAGCGTGTATCCGCCGGAAGGGCGGGCCACGACCTGTCCGGAGCGGCGCAGCGTCTCCAGGTGGTGCACCAGCGACCCGTTGGGGAGCCCCGTGCGGCGCGCCATCTCCTTGAAGTGGATGCCGGGCTGCGCCTCGACAAGCTGCAGCAGCTGCTGCCGCGCGGGGTGGTTGAGGATCTCGGGCTGCTTCAGCCGCGAGAACAACCCAAGCGCCCCCTTGGCCAGCGGGAACAGGTAGTACAGCACGCCCACCGTGATCGCGGCGGCCGCGACACCGGCCGTCTGCTGCGGCGTCGGCACGAAGCTCGCGAGAGTGGCCGGACGGACCGGGGCCGGCGGCGTGGCCCCCGCGGCCTCGGCGAGGGAAGGGGGCGGCGCGACGCCCTGGGACTCCTCGACGGACAGCGTGGATTCGCGCTGCGCGAGGGTGAGATTGTCGTAGAAGTAGAGCAGGCTGATGTGCCCGGAGCCAGAGCTGCGCAGCGTGGGCGGCGTGGTGGACTGGTCCAACTGGTCGGGCGTGTACGCGGTGTCGACGTGGCCGGCCCAGCCGCTGACACGGAAGTCGTGGCAGGAGTCGTCCTTGCCATCGTCCGAGTGGTCGCAGGACACCCTGAAAGCCCACGCGTTGCCGGCTTGCTGGTTGTAGGCCGGGCTCGCGAAGGCCTGCCAGCGGCCAAGCAGGGACGCCGCGGTCGGCAGCAGGGTCGGGGCATCGGCGGGGAGAGGGTAGGTCCGTTCACCCGGAGAATCTGCCTCACGGACCGCCGTGCCGGAGTAGGTGGTGTTGGCCTGGGTGGCGGCAGGGACCGCAATGGGCAGGCCGACGGGGACCACGGAGGGTGTCCCCTGCAGGCGGTCCGCGGTCACCGAGAGCCACGTGTCGCCATCCGTGACCGTGAACGACCAGTAGTGGTGAAGCCCATCGTCCATGCTGAGTTGGGCATACCCTGCCGCGCCGACGTAGGCGTCCGGGTGGGCCTTCAGGTAGTCGCGCAGGCCACTGTAGTCCGCGGCGTCGCGCGCGCCCCGGAACGCCTGGGACATGGGGAAGGGGTGCGTGACCCCGGACTCGTCCATGCCCCACGGGTGCGGAGGCGCCGCCGCGATGGCAGGAGCCTCCCCCGACAGGATGCTGGCCTCGCCGCGCGGGGTCGTGCCCGCCTGGAAGCCCGTGAGCTCCAAGACGGAGGTGACCGGTTGGCCGGGCGAGGTCCAGGCCATGCGGACGGGATAGGGGATCCCGTTGGCGAACCAGTAGGTGACGCGGCCGCCCCCGAAGTGGAACCCGGTAGGGCCATCCATGGCCACCCCGGTGCGCGTCGGGTCCATGCGAAGGGCGGGGACTCCCCCGACGGTCTCCCAAGCCGCCGCCTTGTATGCTCCGGAGGGGATCGACAGGAGCGCCCCATGCAGGTCGCACACACCCAGGCCCTCCAAGGTGTCCCCCTGGGCGAGGGTCATGTTCTGGAACGCCCCGACCAGGAGGCACGTGGGGAGGGGATCGAAGAAGAGGCGGTCGACCCCTTTCCATTCCTCACGGTGGTGGTAGATCTGCGGCCCGACGCCCAGCGTGACCTTCGAGGTCGGCAGGGTGCCATTGGCGTAGTCGACGTCGTGCATGCTGCCATCCACGGCCAGCACCTGCACCCCGCCGCGTTCCAGGAGCAGGGACTCGTTATGCCGTGTCCACACCGGCCGGTCAGGGATCCCCGCGAGGTACTTGCTCTGCTCTTTGAGGCGCTTCATGGCCGCGGCACCCCCGTCGTACTGCCACCCCGAGGTCGCGACGCGGTCGGCCTCGTGCAACAGCCCGTCGGCGGCCCGGACCTGCCCGCCGGGTTGCCACTCGAACGAAAGGAAAGGGAACGCCTGCTGCGTGCCATCCGGGCCCGCCTCGTAGCTGTCGTCCAGCGCCAACGAATACGTGCCGCGGTCCCCGATGGCGGGTCCCGGAACGTGGATGGCCGGGGCCGAATCGGCTTCGGCGCCATTGGAGGCCCCCACGGCCGCCCCCAGCAAGATGGCCGTCACCACGGCAAGGGAGGCGGACCGGACCAGGCGGGAGGCACCAGGCAGGCGCATGGTTCGACGACCGCTCCCCCCTCATAAAGGGTGGTTGGAGCACCCTTCGAACCTTCCCAGGAAGCCGCCAGGCCCAGGAAAATTGCCTTCAGGCGGCCGCTATCTGCTCCGCCAAGGCCGTTGCCCGCAATCGGACCATTCGCCCATCGCGTTCGGGCAAAACCAGACCGGCCTCGGTCAGCCGCGCGAGGTGCTCGCTCACGGTCGCGGCCCCCAACCCGGTGCAGGACCTGACCTCCATGCCAGAGATGCCGGGCTGGCCGCGGATGGCCGCAAGGACCTTCCTTGCCCCTTCGGACTTCAAAGCAGGGGATGCCTGCCGGACCGCGGGCGACGTGCCGACCGGGAAGTAGCAGCTGTAACCGGAGGTGCGCAGCACCTTCACGAGGCCCGACGCCTCGAGCTTGCGCAGGTGGTGCTCGATCGCTCCCTTGCCTGCCCCGGTGGCGCGCACCAGTTCCTGGTAGTGGATGCCGGGAGCGGCTTCGATGCGTTGGGTAAGGTCGGCGCGCACTGGGTGCTCAAGCAGGCTGTGGCCGTGGACGCGGCTGAACAGGCCCGCGAAGGGCAGGCCATTTGGCCAGATCCACGCGACCGCCCCCGCAAGGATGGCAAAGAGACCGATCCCCACGGCGGTTTCCGGCGGCATGGCAAAGGTCGCGGCGACACTCTGACTGGCGGGCCGTAGGGGAGCCGCGGCGTGTGCCGGCGCGCCGTCTTCGGAGCGGATCCCGGCGAACTCGCTGTAGCTGGAGTACTTGGCATCGTAAGCTTCGATATGGTCGACCCGGCCATCGATGAGGACCAGACGCCCGCCTGCCGGCGATGTCGTGATGGACACCGAATTGGACACGTCGTGCCTGGTGACCTCATGCCCCGCATTTGCAGCCTCACCGGCCTCCATCGTCGTCCCCGACTGGTCGGTGCTGAACGTGATGCCGTTGGCGCCACGCTCCCTTTCAGCCGGGCTGGCGTAAGCTTGCCACAAGGCCGTCGCGGAGGCCGCCGTGGGCCACTTGGCGGCGGGGGTCGCGACGTCGCATTTGCCTTGCTTCGCGTTGGTGTACGTCTTCTGCGGGCCACCCATCTGCCCCACGGGCAGCGTCATGGGCAATTGGCCCGGCCGTTCTTCCTGGGTCGCGGAGAACCGCAGGCATGCGTTTCTATCGGAGATCGTGAAGAACCAGGTGCGGTCAGCGCCGTCTGGCTGGGAGAAGGTGGCATACTGGATTTCGCGGTCCATGACTCGCAGGCTCCCATCGGTGGCCCGGGCGTCAGGATGGGCCGTGAGGAACTCTTGCAGGTCGGGGAAACTCGGGTCGGTCCGAGCGGACTCGAAGGCCTGCGAGAGGCCGAACGGCAAGGGGAGGCCTGAGTCGTCCGGACCCCACGGCTTGGCATCCGCCCAGACCAACGCGGGGACCGGGGCACGGGGGTGCTCGTCCGCCGTCCAGGGCGTGCTCCCTGGTTGGAACCCACTGAGCCGGAGCGTGACGGAGTGGCCACCGGTGGCTTGCACCAGCTGGACCGGGTAGGGGATCCCTGGGTTGAACCAAGCCTGCGTCCCGCCGCCGTCCGTTGCGTCGAAACGCAGGGCCGGCATTCCCGAGACCTGCTCGAGGGCGGCGGCATGGAACGTCATGTTCTCGCCGATCTCCAGCATGGATCCGCCCTGGCGGCAAGCAGGGAACAGCCGGTGGTCGCCTTGCGTCGAGACCTCACGGCCTTGGAGGCCATTCCGGGCCAAGCATGGCTCCGGGCCGTCGAAGACCCGCAGGCGCTCGGCGACCGTGACGGCGCTTCCTTGGCCGCTGAGGGGGATCCCCAGGGGGCCGGCACCAGCCCCGGCGTAACCTCCGGCGTTCCCTACGGGACCATTCGTCTCGCGGGCAACGAGGCCCGAAGTCCCGAACCATGCCGTCCCATCGCGCACGCTCCAAGCCTGGTAGGCCTGCGGATCCAGGTCGATTCGGGCCAGCAGGGGGGAGTAGTGGAGGCCATGAACGTCGACCCGGGTCGCGTCGTGGATGAAGCCGTCCAGCAGCCGGATCGTTGTGCTTCCCGCGTGCAACTCGTAGGCCGGAAACTCTTGCCCAAGGCGGATCGTGTCGTTGCCGCCCAGGACCCAATCTCCCGTAAGGACCGCGCTGTAGCTCCATGCGTCCCCGCCCTGGGGGGTTGGCAACGCCAACGTTGCAGGTAGCTCGGAACCGTTGGCGGCATTTGCGAGGCCGATAGCCCCTCCACCGAGAACCGCGACCAGCAATGCCGCGAGGAGGGCGCGCTTGAGACGGCGGCCAGGTGCCACGCGGTTCGAAATGGGTTGTGCCATGAGGACCGGGGCTGAGACCATTGGCGAGCCCATTTAGGAACGTTGGGGCAGCAGCCGAATCCTGGGGAGTTCTGGTGGGGTAGAAGCCGAATCCTCAGAGGAGTGCCTATCCGCCGCCAGCCGCGACCCGGTCCGCCGAAGGAATGGTCTGCTTCTTTGGATCCAACGCCTCGTCGACCTGCGCCTTCGTCAGCCCGGAGTCCCGGTAAGCAATCTCGCGCACGGTCTTGCCTTCCTTCTGGCTCTGCTTCGCGATCTTCGCGGCCTTGTCGTACCCGATGAGGGGGTTGAGGGCGGTGGCCATGGAGACGGAGCGTTCGACGGCGGCGGTGGCGCGGGCCTCGTTGGCGGTGATGCCGTCCAGGCACTTGTCCACGAAGGCATGCGAGACGGAGGCCAGCAGGCGGATGGATTCCAGGAGGTTGTGCGCCATCATGGGCAGCATGACGTTGAGGTCCAGTTGGCCCCACTGGCCGCCGATGCGGACCGCCGTGTTGTTGCCTGTGACGTGGGCGCCCACCATGGTGACGGCCTCGCAGATGACGGGGTTCACCTTGCCGGGCATGATGCTGGAGCCGGGCTGGATGGCGGGCAGCTGCAGCTCGCCGAGGCCGCAGTCGGGCCCGGAGCCCATGAGGCGGATGTCGTTGGCGACCTTCATGAGGCTCGCCGCCACGGTGTCGAGGGCGCCCGCCATGAAGACGTAGGCGTCGCGGGAGCCCTGCGCCTCGAAGTGGTTCTTCGTCTCGATGAACCTGAAGCCCGTGGCCTCCTCCAGCTTGGCCGCCACTGCGGCACCGAAATCGGGATGGGCGTTCAGGCCGGTGCCGACCGCGGTGCCACCCTGGGCCAACTCCAGAAGTCCTTCGAGGCCCTGGCGCACACGGCGGATGCTGAGCTCGACCTGTCGCGCGTAGCCAGAGAACTCCTGGCCAAGGCGGATCGGCACGGCGTCCTGCAGGTGGGTGCGGCCGACCTTGACGACGTGGTCGAACTCCTTGGCCTTCCGGGCCAGGCACGCGTGCAGGGCCTCCAGGGCGGGGATGAGCTCGTGCTCGCACTGCAGGACGGCGGCGACGTGCATCGTGGTGGGGATGACGTCGTTGGAGGACTGCCCGAAGTTGACGTGGTCGTTCGGGTGGACATTTTCCCCGAGGATCTGCGTGGCCAGGTGCGAGATGACCTCGTTGGCGTTCGTGTTCGTCGACGTCCCCGAGCCTGTCTGGAAGACATCCAGCGGGAACTCCTGCAGGTGCTCGCCCTCGTAGATGGACAAGGCAGCCTCCCCGACGGCGTCCGCGATGGGGCCCTTCAGGACGCCCAGCTCCTTGTTCGCCATCGCGGCGGCCCACTTGACCAAACCAAGGCTTCGCAGGAACTCCGGCGCCAGAGTCGTGCCCGAGATGGGGAAGTTCAGGACCGCGCGCTGCGTGCTTGCGCCCCACAACGCGTCGATGGGGACCTCCATGGCGCCCATGGAATCGCGCTCGGTGCGGGTGGCGGGGCCTTGCCCCTTCTCGAAGTCGGATCCCGTCTCGGCGGCGCCTTGCGCCTTCCTGGCCATGGCTTGGGCGACGGGGGAAGGGGTGAAAAGCGCTCAGGCTGCGCAAACCTCTAAGTGTCCGTCGCCAGGGTGCTGGGCGTGGGCGATGCAGCAGGCGATTCGGACAACCTGGTCCTGAAGGGACGCCTGGCTGCCGTCGACGCTCACCCCGAAGCCAGCCTAGGCCCGGAACGCCTGAAGCTCTGGTACGCGACCGCGGATGCAGGGTACCACACGCGCAACCAGATGGTGCCCGAGCAGTTCTCCAAGATGATCACCCTGTACCAGGTGTTCATCACGATGCTCGTGGCCTTCGCCCTGTGGGTGCAATCGCCGGCGGCCGCCGCAAGCCCCGGATTGAAGACGACAGCCCCGTTCATCGCCCTGTTGTTGGAGGTCTCCGGGCTGTTCTGCATGTTGGCGATGCACTTGGACCTCTGCTCCACGTTGTCAGCGAAATACTCGATGCAGGCTTACCTGGAGGACTGGGACGGAGGCGCCGCTCCCACGAAGGGCCCCCGCCAGGTCGTGAGCGAGCGCCCGACCTACCGCGAAGAATCCCTCAAGCACGTCTTGGCTGCCGAATGGGGACAGGCCAAGCGATGCTGGGCGGGCTCACGCGCACGCCGCGCGCAGTTCGTGGTCGTGTCCCGCGTGCTCATCATGTTGTGGATCGCGACTTCCTGCGCGGTATCTTTCTGGATCGCCGGGATTCTTTGAGACCTTTCACGGGCCACACGTAAGGCAGGTCCGGCCCCTCCCCCCAGCCAAATCGCCCATACCACTCAGGGTCCTTGCGAAGGAGGTTGCTCCGGTGCGAGGCATGGAACGCGGCATCCCCCATCCAGGCGGGGCGGCGGAAGGAGCGCTTGCGGTCGATGAGGGCCTCGAAACGGGGCAACTGGTTGTCGACGTAGCCGCGCCGCCTCCATTCCCGGCAGATGGCGATGCCATACCGAGCCAGGGCGTTCTCGTGCCCTCGCCACATCCGCAGGGCGGGATGGTTTCCCCAGCCCCGTGGCTCGCGGACCCCCCGCAGGATGTGCAGGAGATGCAAGGCCTCCAACCTCTGCTTGCCCAAACGTTGCCGGTCCAGCACGCGGGCCGACGCGGCGAAGTCGGGGTACGGCAGGAAGGTCTGCAAGCACCGGGCAGAACAGCGGCGACAGGAAAAGGGCTCAGGCCAGGGCTGGACCGACCTTGAGGTTCCTTAAGGAAGACATGGGCTCCTGCAGGAACCTCGAGGGACCTCGAGATGAGGTAGGGCTGCAGAATGCCGGACGGGCCCTGGCCTGTCCACGGTCAATGCTTGGACCACAGAAAGCACGCGAGCGGACTGCAGCTTGCCCACGGGGTCGCGCGGCCTTCCTTGATGATTGCGGGCGGGCATCAGCGCGCGGTCCTCAGAGCTTGTCGACGGGGTCCGCGCGGCTCTCCTTGATGATCTCGGCGATGCGCTTGGCCTTCTCCATCTTCGCCTTCTCGTCCGGGGTCTCCGCGACGACGGGGGGCACGGGGGTGGGCTGGTTGTTGCGGTCGAGGGCGACGAACGTCATGTAGCAGCTGGCGGTGTGGCGGACCTCGCCGGTCTGGGGGCTTTCCGCTTCGACCCTGATCCCGACAAGCATGGATGTGCGGCCGACGTGGCGGACGGTGGCGCGCACGACGAGGATGTCGCCGATGAAGACGGGTTCCTTGAAGTCCATCCGCTCCAGGGAGACGGTGACGACCTTGGGGACGCGGGCGTGGCGCCAGGCGGCAACGGCGGCGGCCTCGTCGATGTACTTCAGGATGGAGCCGCCGTGCACGTTGCCGTAGACGTTGGCCTCCTCGGGCGTCATGAGCTTCGACATCGTGGTGGCCGACTGGCTCATGGGGACGGGCTTGAGGGCGGACGGGGGCACAAGGCGCGCACCGTCTGCGGGCTCATGAGCGCTCGCTTGCGGCTCCTCGCCATGAGCCACGGAACGCACGGAACCCACGGAGGGCACGTTTCAGGGTGGACCTCCGTGTCCTCCGTGGACTACGTGGCTAGGACGCAACCTACCTGCGCTTGGCCTTGCCTTTCTTGGTGGCCTTGCGCGGCTTGGCCTTCTTCGTGGTCTTGCGCTTGCCCGTGGCGCGCTTGGGGGCCTTGCGCTTGCCCGCCTTCTTGGCCACCTTGCGCTTCGGGGCCTTCCTCGCCTTCTTCGCGGCATTGCGGGGAGCCTTCTTGGCGGCTTTCTTCGCTGCCTTCTTCGCCTTCGGGGATGCACGGGGAGCGACCTTGAACACCTCGGCCTTCCTGTGCACCTTCATCGGCACCTCGAGGCCGATGTGCTGGCCGGCATGGCCTTCCTGGATGGGCTTGCGGTCGATCTGCATGCTGACGACGTTCTCGCGCAGGTCGTCGCCGTGGCCCTTGATGTGGATCTTGTCCCCCAGCTTCAGGTCTCCCTCGAGCCCGACGGACGCGGCGTGCACCTTCGGGTAGTAGTGCTCGATGGTGCCGACCTTGGTCTCCTTCGGCTCGGCGGGCTTCCTGGCTGGCGGTTTGGCGGCCATGGGGCGGCATCGTTGTGCCAAGTAGACATGCTTTGCGCCGCAGGTTGACGTGCGCGTCAGCCGTGGTCGAGGGTGGTCTGCTTGCTGCCATCGGTGGCTGGCGGGGCCTTCTTCCGGCTGGACTTCCGCGGCTTGGCGGTCTCCGGTGGTGGCACGTAGCCGGGCGGGTCCTTGAGGAGCGTCTCGCCGGGCTTGTGCATGTAGCGCTTGCCGTTGTCGGCGTCGGTGAGGGCCCCCACGATGCGCGGCATGGAGTCCACGGCGTTGCCCTCGAAGGGGTTCGTGACGATGCAGTAGGCCTCCTTCCACGTCGCCTGCTCCACACGCTTTCGCATCTCCAGCACGTCCGTCAGGCGGTCGGCCTGCGTGATGTAGCGGCCCCGCAGGTCCATGACCTTGCCCGTGAACCGGATGTACCCCTTCTCCGAGGTGTTCCACGGCGGGGCGAACGCCTTCGGGAAGGTGCCCCACACGAGGGCCGCCTCATGGTCCTCCAGCAGGGCACGGAACGCGTCCGTGTACCACCCCATGTTGCGCACCTCCACCGCGAAGCAGCCAGGCTCCCCAAGCCGCAGGAGGTCCTGGACGAGGTCGAAGCCCTTCTCATGCGTCAGGGAGGCTGGGAACTGCAGCAGGACGGGACCCAGCTTCTTGGCGTCTCGCAATGGCTGCAGCAATTGGAGGTAGGTCTTCGCCATCTCCAGCCCGCCGCCCTTGTGCGTGACCGCCTCGTGCATCTTCGGCAGGAACTCGAAGCCCGCCGGCGTCTGCGCGATCCAGTCCTCCAGCATCTGCCGCCCCGGCATCCGGTGGGACAGGATGGTGGCCTCCGCCACCTCGAAGAGTTGGGAGTAGCGGGGCAGGTATTCGGCGTGCGGCGTGCGCAAGGGGTATAGCGCATTGTCGAAGTGGCTGTTCGACCAAGCCGCGAGCCCGAAACGGAAACGGATGCGCACGCATCGGGCAACGCGGACACGTTCCTCTAGGTTGCGGCATCGCCCCAGTGGCGCAAAGTTGGCTTCATTTCGAGGCGAGCTGTTTTCATGGAGGGCTGCCCCTTTGCAAGCTTTTTTGCGGCGTCCGTGCTTGTGCACGCTGCTTGGTGTGGGTTCGGTTGGACACGCTCTTGCAGGGGATGATGGATGGGACGGCAACTGCTCCAAGGCACGCATTCCGACCACTAACCGAGTGGACTTGCCCTGCTCTAGCGCGGGGTTTGAGACCCCCCCTGCCGATGTCCGACTCAAGTTCCTCCCCGCAGGCAACCAGTGGCGCCTCCTGGTTTACACCGGATGCGGAAAGACCGCCGCCGTGAGCCACTGGCTCAAGCCTTACGCGCTTGCGGTGAAGGTGGCCCCCGGCATCGCCCCGAAGGTGGTGAGCGGGATGTCCACCGCGCTGCCAAGCGTCTGGGAACAGGCGGCCAACGTGGTGACCGTCCACCATCTCGACCTCGAGCAAGGCGGGTATGCCTCTCTCTTCGTCGAGGGGGAACGCGCCGAGGTGCAGAAGCTGATCTGCAGCCTTGGGGATGCCGTACCGGCCTCCCGTCCCACCCATCGGGTGCGCTGCCGCGTCGTCCGCAGCTATTGGGATGAACCCGCTGTCACGCGACGGCAGCACCAGGTGCTGGCCTCGGCGGTGGCCGCTGGCTACTATGAGATCCCGCATTGCCTCGACATGCGCGAACTCGCCATACGCCTGGGCCTGAGCCTTGGGTCTGTGTCGGAGCTCCTGCGGCGGGCCGAGAGGGGCGTGATCGAGAGCTACATCGATGGGGGGGCCTGGGCGTGGCCCTTGGACGGAGCGGCGCTCCCGCCATCACCCAAGACCCTGGACATCGTGCCGTGACGGCCAACGCTCTGCGCGATTCCTCCCAGCTACCGAGGCCGGGGGGCAACTCTCGTGAGGAACAACTGTGCATGGCGACCAGGGCACGTTCCGGTGGGCCCGGTGGTCGGGCGTCATCGGCTCGGTGGCTGGGCGAAGGGCCATCCCAACCCTCATATCCAACCCCTCCTCAGCCGGCAAGCAGAATGCCTGCCTGGACCCCCGTCGTCCCGAAGGACGGCCAGCCGATCACGATGAAGGGCGGCCACCTCGTGGTGCCCTCGCGGCCCATCGTCCCCTTCATCGAAGGCGACGGCACCGGCCCCGACATCTGGCGCGCCGCCCAGCGCGTCTTGGACGCTGCCGTGGAGAAGGCCTACAAGGGCCAACGGAAGATCTCCTGGATGGAGGTCCTCGCCGGCCAGAAATCCTACAACCAGCTCGGCGACTGGCTCCCCGAGGCCACCCTCGAGGCCATCCAGAAGCACCTCGTCGCCATCAAGGGCCCCCTTGAGACGCCCGTCGGCGGCGGCATCCGCTCCCTCAACGTGGCCCTCCGCCAGCAGCTGGACCTCTACGTGTGCCTGCGCCCCGTCCACTACTTCGGCGGCGTGCCCAGCCCCGTCAAGGAGCCGGAGAAGGTCAACATGGTCATCTTCCGCGAGAACACGGAGGACATCTACGCCGGCATCGAGTTCAAGGCCGGCTCCGAGGACGCCAAGAAGCTGCTGAGGTTCCTGCGCGAGGAGATGGGCGTCAAGAAGATCCGCTTCCCCGACTCAAGCGCCTTCGGCATCAAGCCCGTGAGCAAGGAAGGCACCGAGCGGCTTGTCCGCGCCGCCATCCAGTACGCCATCGACAACAAGCGCCGCTCCGTCACCATCGTCCACAAGGGCAACATCATGAAGTTCACGGAGGGCGCCTTCCGCGACTGGGCCTACGAGCTGGCCATCAAGGAGTTCGGCGGACAGCTGCTGGATGGTGGCCCCTGGGTCAAGCTGCCCAACGGCATCATCGTGAAGGACGTCATCGCCGACGCCATGCTGCAGCAGGTCCTCACCCGGCCCGCCGAGTACGACGTCATCGCGACCCTCAACCTCAACGGCGACTACCTGAGCGACGCCCTTGCGGCCCAGGTGGGCGGCATCGGCATCGCGCCCGGTGGCAACATCAACTACCAGACCGGCTACGCCGTCTTCGAGGCGACGCACGGCACCGCGCCCAAGTACGCCAACCAGGACAAGGTGAACCCCGGCTCCGTCATCCTGAGCGGTGTGATGATGCTGCGCTACATGGGCTGGAACGAGGCCGCCGACCTCATCGAGAAGAGCCTCGAGAAGACCATCGGCGAGAAGCGCGT
This sequence comes from Thermoplasmatota archaeon, assembly GCA_035526765.1. Lineage (GTDB taxonomy): Archaea > Thermoplasmatota > E2 > JACPAO01 > JAHFTW01 > JAHFTW01. The sequence continues at coordinate 112,308 of DATLBS010000030.1, forward strand.
CACGTACGACTTCGAGCGCCTCATGACGGGCGCCAAGCTGCTCAAGTGCAGCGAGTTCGGCGACGCGCTGATCGAGAACATGGGCGGGCAGACTGTGAAAGCCGTCTGGTAAGGCGGGGTTTCGCACCTACCTAACCACAGATTTCACCGATTGCACAGATACCCTTCCGTTCTGTGAAATCTGTGTCATCTGTGGTTAGGCGGGGGCGCGCGTGGGAAAGGTCTAACCTGGCCCCCGCAACTCAGCGACGCATGCGCTCCCTTGCCCTCTTGGCCGTCCTTGTCCTCGTGGCCGGCTGCCTGGGCACCACCACCGACCCGGGCACCACCGGCCCCCCCGGAAACCAGCAAGCTTGGGGAGGCCTGCAGTTCCGCGCTCCCATCGACCTCGGCAGCAAGGCCCGTCCCCCCGCTGCCGGCACGAACTGCCAGGACTCCGCCGTGGACGGCGACTGCGGCCTGGGAGAACCCGAGGTGGAGGTCGCGGGCGACGGGACCGTTTACGTTTCAGGCGTCTGCTGCCTCACCGTCCCGCCTCCCGTGTATGTCAGCCGCGACGGCGGCAAGACGTTCAAGGACCTCGCGACGCCCGGTGTGCGCGAGCAGTTCGGCATCGAGGGCGACTTCGCGATCGACGCCGAGGGCCGTGTGTACTTCGCCGACATCGAGTTCGCCGCCACGTTCCAGGTCACCGTGTGGGACAAGGACGGCTCTTACCTGCGCCATACGAAATGGCCCGCACCGCCCCTGGTCGACCGCGACTGGATCCGCGCCGAGGGCGACGGCATCCTCTACTACGCCTACAACACGGGCTCCGCCACCAACCTCTACAAGTCCACGGACGCCGGCGCCACCTGGAGCCCCACCTGGATCCACCAATCCGGCTTCGGGCTGGGCAACCTCGTGCACGGCGAGAAGGACGGGTCGCTGTGCATCGTGGGGGGCAACGTGGGCGGCAGGCGCACGACCGACTGCACGCTGGATGGCGGCCTCACGTGGAAGGTCGAGACCTCCACGGTGGCCACGGGGGGCAACTTCCCCGTGGGCGCCTTCGACGAGGCAGGCAACCTCTACCTGGGCAGCGACGCCGGCCAGGCCATCACCGTGGCGCGCCGCACCCTGGAGGGCAGATGGCTGCCCCCGGTCAACGTCTCGGGTCCCGGCACGCACAAGATGCCCTGGATGGCAGCCGGCCGCGATGGCGCCGCGGCCATCGCATGGTACGGCGCGAACGCGACCAGCCCCGACCTCTGGATGCTGCACGTCGCCGTGTCCCGCGACCACGGCGTCACCTGGGCGGACGCCATTGCCGACCCCATCCCCGTGTTCCATGGCGACCTTGGTCGCGACCTGCTGGACTTCTTCCAGGTCGAGGTCGGCCCCGATGGCGGCATCCATGTGGCGTACAGCAGCCTGCCCGTGGACGAGGGCAACGAGGAGCAGCTCCATTACGTCCGCAGCGAGCCAGACCCCACCCTGGCGCCCGTACGGCCCTTCAACGGGCCGAACTAACCCTCCGCAGACACATCCGCGCCCTCCGCGTAGGAGTTCAGAGCGCCAACCGCACCGCGAACCCCAGCAAGGCGACGCCGCAGACCACCTCGGTGGTGACACGGAACCCCGGCCTCGTGACGTGAGAACGCAGCCTAGCCGCCAAGATGGCGACCGACCCCAGCCACACCATCCCCATGAGCGCGTGCGAGACGCCGTACAGCACAGCCGTTGCGAAGAAGCCCTCGCCCGGCGCGATGAACTGCGGCAGGAACCCAAGATAGAACAACGCCACCTTCGGATTGAGCAGGTTCGCCGCCAACCCGTCCCGGAACCCCCCCGCCCTCGACGACGCATCCACCGCCGGCGCGGCCGACCCCTTCCGGTCCGACCACGCCGACCAAAGGCTCCGCACACCCAGGTAGCAGAGGTACGCCACACCAAGGAACTGCACCGTCCGGTACGCGGCAGGGAACCTCTGCAACAACACCGCAAGACCCGCCCCCGAGAGCGCGGAATGCACGACGACCCCCGAACTGATGCCCGCCGCCGTCCACAACGCGATGCTGAGACCCGCCGTCAGCGACTGCCGCAACGTCAGGATCGTGTCCGGGCCGGGACTCAAGGTCAGCAGTGCCAGCAGCACCAACGCCTCGACGGACAAACCCACGCCCTGCCCAAACCAAGTGGACCCTTAGGCTTGACCTTCCCGGGCTCAAGTCCGAGGCCGAGGCCGGCGATCCGCCAGGTCCCAACCCCCATTGTCATCCCAGAAGTCAAGAGCCGCCTCGATGAGTTCGAAATACGGTTGGCGCGGATGGTCCCGGCCAAAGACAAGGCGGTCGCGCAGGACAATGGGGACGTTGATGGTCGTCATGTCGGCGGGGTTGGCCATGGTATACCATGGACACCCGTGGATGTCCACGGACGGAGGTATCCTGTCCTCGACGGACAGGCGTTGGCCTGTCCCACGCGCATGACGTCCCAGTCCGGATGCCAACACTCATCCGCGCAGGTCGGGTGGCGGCCTCGATGCGCTGGATGGCGGTGGCCGTGCTGGCCCTCACGCTCGCGGGCTGCGCCGCCCCCGAAGCGGCGACCCCCCTGCTGGGTTTCTGCCCGCAATGGGTGCAGTCTCCCGGTGAGCACCGCCACTCCTACGACGGCACGGCGGGCCTCCAGGTCCTGGAACCGGGGAACCTCACCTACCTGGGGCGCCCCTTCGACATGTTCCGCCTGCGCATCGATGCGCTGAGCGTGCCCAACGGGACGCTGGAGCTGCGCGCCTACGCCTCCGACAACGGCACGCGCGGCACGCAGCGCAACTGGCGGGACTTCCGCCCCGTGGCCCCCCAGTCGGTGCCCGTCGTGGTGCTGGACGGTGCCGCGGTGGGCAAGGAGTTCGAGGCGACCCTGACCTCCATCGCGCAGCAGGATCCGGCGCGCCCTGGTCCTCTCCAGCTGGCGTGGACGCCCTCGCCCGGGACGACGGTGCACGTCGAGTACACGGTCACGGAGCACTACAAGGTGTGCGGCATCGAGTAGGAAAACCCCAAAGCCTGGCCGCTGGATGGCGGGGCATGCGTGCCTGGTCGGCCCTGCCCCTTCTCCTGATGCTCGTCCCGCTCTCCGGCTGCACGCAGGGCGACACCACCACCAGCACCAGCGACACCTTCAGCACGTGCCCCAACTGGACCGTCGCGCAACATCCCCTGGCGGCCCTCGCGGACACCCAGCTGCACAACCCGCAGACGCCCGGCCAGACGACGCGCACCAGCACCGACACCTTCCCCTTCAGCAACGGCCACGACCCCGCCCGTGCGCCGGCGGACGAGAACGGCAAGAAGGCGGACCGCTACAACCTCCGCTTCCCCGCGCAGCAGGCGGGCGCGACCCCGATCTTCGTCGAGAACGGCACCCTCGCGTTCCGCGTGTACCGCAACGACACGAACGAGCAGCTGAGCCTCTACGACCCGGACCACCTCGGCGTCTCCAGGATGGAGTGGACGTTCGCCTCCGCGGGCCCCGGCAAGCCCTTCATCGGCAACGCGAACCTCCAGGTCGACCTCGTCCCTGCCACCCGGGAACCCAGCCCTGCCGCCATCCGCTTCGAGGCCACGTTCACCGCGAACCCCGGCTTCGTCATCAGCTCCGGCGCCAAGGGCGAGCCCCGGGTCGGGGCCTACTATTCCGTGGAGCCCATCGTGCACTACCGCGCGGCCGGCTGCCTCCAGAAGTAGCGGCGAGGGCTGGGTCGAAGTAGCTAGCCCAGCAGCACGAACCCGCGCGACACCATCGTGCCGAGGAACCTGCCCAGCCGGCCCGCCAGGTCGTCCTGGGCCGGGAACCGCCGCTGCAGCTCGGCGTGGAGCTGTGCCACCGTGCGCTCCCCGTCGATGAGCTGCCACGCCGCCGCCCCCAGGAGGTCCAGGCGCACCGTGAGGTCAGGGTCCACCCGCACCATCCTGAGGAAGCCGCGCCGCAGCCACCCGAACCTGCGCCGGACCAGCACGACCTGGCCGTCTTCCTGGCGCTCCTGCACCTCGCCCTTGCGGGGGACCGCGCGCGAGGCGTCCGGGATGCGCTCCACGCCCAACTAGACCTGGGGACCGGTGAAGCGGCCGATGAGGTAGATGACGGCGCCAAGGACCACGGTGCCGCCGAGGGCGTAGTAGAGCCACATCGGGACGCCGCCGGCGTCGTTGGAGAGGAAGATCGCGATGATGCCCATGATCTCCAGGACCCCGATGCCGCCGATGAGCAGGACCCCGAGCCGGAAGCGGTCGTGGCGCGCCTGCGCCTCCTTGTCCACGACGACCTCGGTCTTGCGCGGCTGGCTCTTGCGTTCGGCCATGATGGCGCGGCGACCGGCCCCCCGCTTTTAGGCGTTGGGGGAACGCCGTCGCGCGTGGGGCTCCGCCAGGAGGGAACGGGCCTCCCATCGGGGTCGCACCGCTTATAACAGGCCTCCACTTGGCCGCGCCCGTGACCTCCTTCTCCTGGAGCAAGCTCACCGCCGTCGCAGCGATCGGCCTCCTGGCCGCGCTGGCCGCGGCGCCGACCGGCTTGAGCCTCTCCTCGGGCGCCATGAAGGACACCATCCAGGACCCGAACTTCGAGTCCAAGGGCTGCACCGCATGCCATGGCGGCGGCAAGTACACGGCCGGCGGGTCCGACCTCGTCAAGGTGACCGTGAAGGGCGCCGACGGGGCCACCGTCTCCGGCAACACGTACGAGAAGGGCAAGTCCTACACCATCACCATCGCGTTCACGGAGCAGAACGTCCCCGACGGCGGCGGCAGCAACCACCACGCCGGGTTCAACCTCCGCGCCTCCTCCGGCAAGCTGGCGGGCGTGGCCGACATCTCGCAGGCCTCCACCGACGGCACCCAGGCGACCCACCTCAACGCTGAGCACACCACCTGGGACGTCACCTGGACGGCACCCGAATCAGGCCCCGCCGTCTTCGACCTCTTCGTCAACGACGTCGACGCCTCTGGCCTCCCCGATGCGGGCGACCAGGTGCACCGCACCGGCTTCTACCTCATGGACGGGACCGGCGCCTTGCCGGGAGCGGTGGCCGAGGGCGAGATCGAGTACGGCATCTCCCTGCAGCAGTACTGGATCGGCCTCATCGGCCTTGCCGGCATGCTGTTCATCATGGTGGGTGGCTACATCTTCCTGCGCTACGGCAACCGCCACAACACGGACGCCAAGGACCGGTGAGACGTGGCGACCCTGGAGATCCAGACCGGCAAGGTCCCCGGGACGGTGATCCGGCGCAGCCCGGCCGAACGCCCCGCCATCGTGGGTGCCATGATCCTCGGCCTCTTCCTCTGCCAGCTTCTCTTCATGGCCCTGCTGGGCATGGCGCTCTACCAGGACGCCATCTCGGACGGCAAGAAGATCCCTGACGCAAACAACGCGGCGACCCATCACCCTGCCATCGACCACGCGCCCCTTGGGACCCTGTTCAAGAACGAGCAGACGATCATCTCGTTCTGGATCGCGTGCATCTTCTTCTGCATGGCCTACATGGTCTTCCTCTACCAGCGCTTCTTCAAGGACCACGTCACCATCGCCAAGCGGCGCTTCAGGAAGTGGGAGGATGAGGGGGTGCAGTTGCATGACTGAGCGAAGCGAAGGATGGCACCTGCAGCCCAGCGAGGCGGCAGCCGAGCGGACCGGCCGGTGCGCAGCACCGGGCGGAGGGGTCTGATCCCATGGCCAACGACCCCGTCCCGCACGGCCGTGGCGTCCGCACGCCGCCGCACCCCGGCGAGTCCCCGAAGGGCGAGCCGCTGCTCTCGCGCCGCGACTTCATCCGCAACACCGTCCGCCTCGCGGTGGCCGGCGCCATCATCCCCGGCGCTCTCTCGCAGCTGCTGCCCGCGGTGGCCCCCGCCTCGCTGGGCGGCGGCGGCGCGGGCCCCATCATCCGGCGCCCCGACCCGAAGGACAAGTCGAAGAAGGTCGCCATCACGATCGACGACCTCGCGGGCCCCGCCCCCGTGGTGCTGACGGCGGAATGGAACTTCCTGCCCGCCGTCGTCTACAAGGTGAAGGTCGCGGCCCTCCAGGGCTCCTCCAAGCACCAGGGCTACAACACGGCGCAGCACGCCGTCGAGCACCCCACCGAGCCCGCGCACGCCATCATCGCGTACATCGGCAAGTGCAAGCACCTTGGCTGCACCGTCGGCTGGAACGGCGCCCTGGGCGCCGCCATCAACAAGGACGTCGGCCTCGAGGACTACGACGGCGACGGCATCAACGACGGCCGCATCCTCTGCCCCTGCCACCAGGGCCAGTACGACATCTACAACCTGGCGCGCAACCAGCCCGCCACGCCACCGCCGGAGCCGCTGAACGTCATCCGCATCAACGTCGACGACTACTCCGACCCGGACGGCAAGGTCCCCAGCGCCTCCAACGCCATCATCGGCGTCGTGCGCGTCGACCAGGCCAAGTACAAGGACGCGGACCTCGACGGCAAGAAAGGCATCACGGCGTTCGCGCTCCGCAAGGCGACCGACCCCAAGATCGAGGCGTAGCATGGCCGACCCCACCCCCACGACCCCCGCCCCGGCCGCAGCCCCCGTCCCCGTCGCCGTGGTCCCCTCAGACCGCCCGCACAAGCAGGGCAAGCGCGCCTACGAGACCCTTGCGAAGGAGAAGCGCCTCGGCATCGTCGCCCGCGTCTACCTGATGACGCTGGCCTACCTCGACGACTCCATCCGCATCCGGAACCACATCGAGGCCGCCAAGCAGGCGAGCCTCAGCATCAACCGCCAGCTCCCCCGCAGCCACACGGAGCGCTACAAGCTGCGCACGATCTGGTACTGGTACCCGCTGTACTGCCTCGGCGGACTCGCGTTCATCTCCTTCATCATCCTCACGATCTCCGGCGTCGTGCTGGCGCTCTACTACATCCCCAACTACGTCCCGCAGGAGCAGTTCCAGGCGCGCGACTCCGTGAACCTCATCATGACCAAGGTCACGCTGGGCTACGTCCTGCGCGGCGTGCACCACTGGGGCGCCCACCTCATGGTCGCGTGCGTCTTCCTGCACATGATGCGCGTCTACTTCGTGGGCGCCTACAAGAAGCCCCGCGAGCTCAACTGGGTGCTGGGCGTCGCGCTCATTGGCATCACGTTCTTCTTCGCGTACTCGGGCTACCTTCTGCCCGCCGACCAGCTGGCCATCGCGGCCGCCACCATCGGCCAAAACATGTTCGGCAGCATCCCAGGCGCCGGCAGCATCCTGGCGCGCATCATGTTCGGCGGCACCGACATCAACGCGGGCCTGATCCCCCGCATGTACATCCTGCACGTGTGGATCCTGCCGTTCGTCCTGTTCGGGCTCATGGTGCTCCACATGTTCATCGTCTGGCTGCAGGGAATGGCGGAACCACACTGAGGCGGTGTTGACGACATGAAGATGAAGGAACTCACCGCACTCTACGTCGATGCCAAGGACCGCCTCGAGCTCGCCCGCGGCCCCCCCAAGCGCCAGAAAGCCGTCGAGGGCATCAGCCTCGGCGACGAACTCATGCGCGACGGAGCCCTCATCGCGTTCATGCTGGGCGCCATCTTCCTCCTCATCGCCCTCGTGCCGCCGCCGCTGCACCCCGGCTACGACGTCACGAAGCCCCCCCGCTACGTCAAGCCCGACTGGTACCTTCTCTGGTCGCTGGGCCCCATCTTCCTCGCCAAGTGGCCCATCCCGAACCCCGGCATCCCCTTCCTGCCGGACCCCCTCGTCGACACGAAGTTCCTCGGCACCATCCTCGTCAACGTCGCCTTCGTCGCCATCATGCTCGTGCCCTTCATCGGCAAGGGCAAGGCGCGTCGCCCCGTCGAAGGCCCGATGAACGCGGCCATGGGCGTCTTCGGCATGGCGTTCATCTGGTGGATGAGCATCGTCGCCATCGCCGACATCATCTTCGCCTACGAGGTGCAGCCGTTCCACGGACACCTGCATTGGATCCTCGAATCCATCAACGTGCCCGACCCCTCGGAACTGATCAACTGGCTCGGCATCCTCTCGATCCACCAGACCCTCCTGTGCACGTTCCTGGCGTACTGGTTCCTGCAGAGGCACAGGCCGAAGTACGAGTCGAAGCTGAATGCGACGTACTACAGGGTAAGGTAGCAACGGACGACAAAGACCCCCTCTTTGTGTGACAAAGACGGGGTCGGCGACGTGCTGGCTACATATGGGACACCATCGAGCGATGGCGGCAGGAACGAACCTGTATGCCCCCCGAAGTCTCGGAGAAGCCCACACCTGACCTGAACGCGACCGCCCAGACGCCGTGGCAGCTGATGAAGCGCCGCAAGGCCGGCGAAGCCCTCACGGACGCGGAGCGCGCCGTCCTGGCCGCGCAGGACCGAAAGTACGCGCCCTGCCGGCGCGGCATCTACATCCCGGCCGTGCAGCTGGAAGTGTTCGATCGGCTGGCCCACGAACAGGGCATGACGCTGGGGCCGTGGCTGGTGCACCGCGCCAACCTGAGCCTCATGGACAAGTCTCCCCAGGAGCAACTCTTGGAGGACGAGATCGTGCGGGTCACCGCGGAGCGCGACAACCTGCGCCTCCAGGTCGGGCAGCTGGCCACCGAGAACGCGGAGAACACTCGCAAGGCGCAGAATCTCGTCGACGAGCTGCGGGACTTGGCGCAGCGCCTTGCGAAGGCCCGCGAAGCACGCGAGCGCGGCGAAGAGACCGACGAGGGGGCCGACGCATGAAGTGGGACCCCCGCATCCCTAAGGCCCCGCCGCGGGACCGCGAACCCTGGACGACGCAGGAGCAGGAGTGGAAGGCATGGATGGGGCACGTCGGCAAGCGGCCCAAGGCGAACACGCGCCGCAACCTCACCGTGTACCCGGCCGTCTTCTTGCGCATGTTCCACCCCGCCCTCGTCTCCCACCTGGGCGAGGACGACGCCCACAACTTCGTGGACGCCATCGAACCGAAGTGCAACAGCTACATGGCCAGCGACCCGCCCACCTGCAGGCGGGGCCTTGACGTGGCCACCTGCCCCATGCAGACCGGCCAGCCACTGACGTCGTGCGTCAAGTACCACGCATTGCGGCCGCGCGGCGTCCTGGCTTACCTGGACACCATCAACCAGATGTACGAGTGGATGCGCGAGCAGCAACGCCTCCCCGGCGGCAGCAACCCCATGCTCCCCGTCGTGCGTGCCTACCGCGAAAAGCACCGGGCGATCCTCGACCAACTGGCGGACCACCCGAATCGCCGCGACCTCACGATCGAGGAGGTTCGGGCTCTGGTGAAGAAGTCCCCGCCGGGCCACGCGATTGTCTACTTCATGGCGGGCAAGTTCTTCCTACGCATCCATGAAGCCCTGCGCATGAGCTTCGACCCCCAGTACTGCAACCTCAAGGAAGGCTGGATGTTGATTCCCGCCGGGTTGCCCGGTGAACCCCACAAGCGGCGCGGCAACCACACCGTCATCCTGGACCGCGAGGCCAAGAACTACATCAGCGCCTACAAGGCCTCCTACTGGGAGCCTAACGTGCGCAAGGACGACGACGGCGTCCCTGTCACCCAGCGCATCGCCCTCACGGACTTCGGTCTACCATACCGCGGCCGGTACGCGGAGGGCAACTTCAACCGGGAAGCCCTGCAGAAGGACGCCCTCCGGCTCGAAATCATGGACGGCGACGAGGAGCGAGGCGAACGCGTTACGACGCATGCCTTCCGCTCCTTCGCCCTATCCTACGCCAACGACCGCGGATGCCCACAGATTGACGGTTGGATCTTGATGGGCGACAAGGTCGGCGGGCCGGCTGGAAGCTACGACAACTACCGGCCCCGCCTGGCCGGGCTGTACCACCGATTCGGGCCCGTCCTCGACATCCAGTAGGCCGCCCCCTTTCCCACCTTTTCCTCTCCGTTCGTGCGGTTTCCAAGCCGCATCAAGGATATGGTTGGCAGCCGGCTGGGAATGGTCCGTTGCCGAAGCGGACGCTCACCGTCCACATCCCGGTCAGCATGATCCGGGAATACGAGGAGGTCCACCGCGCCGGCCTGACCTATGCCCCCACGTTCACCGCCTTCCTCATCCAGAGCATGGAAACCATGGTTCTCGACGTCCGGGAATACCAACGCAAGAACCCGGCGGGCCACCTTATGCGGTATGCCGGGGCGCTGCTGCGCAAGGACGGCCTGAGCCTCTTCGAAGCGGCGCCGCGGCGCGGAAAGCCCCTGAGTCGGGCCCGCCGGAAGAAGCGCATCCCCTTGGGTGAGACAGAGGACACCTCGATTCCCCGCGAATTGGTGCGGCACGTGGATGCCATCTTCCTCCCAGGTGCCGAAGGCAGGAGCGGAGTGATCCGGCTCTGTTTGGCGCGCGGGCTGAAGCGCGCCCGTGAAACAGCACCACTATGGAAGCAACCGGGGGGACCAAAGTGAAGGCCCTATTGCTCGTTGCATTGCTGGTGTTCGCAGCAGGCTGCGGAAGTCCACCGGCCGCCAATCGCCACACCGGCACTCCCGACAGCGACCATGGCACCACTCAAACCACAACCCGCGGCCCCTCAGCCCCCTCAGCGAGCTCATCGCCGACGTCCAACCCCAGCCACCCGGCCGGGTCGCCGCCGGTCAACGACACCAACCCCACGCCGCCGCAGCCCCCATGGAGCCTGGCGCGCGACGGCTGGGCTCCCGTGGCCTCGGCCAAGGTGTTCAGCGGCGTGCAGGTCATGTCGTACCACGGCGGCTGCACGACGAACTTCGTCTTCACGAACCCGAACGCCACGCGAGTCTTCGTGGGCACCGCGGCCCACTGCGCGGCGCCCCCGGCGGCCAACCCGAGCGGCGGCCCGTCCTCTTCGGAGTACTGCTCGAACCTGCCCGACCCGGCCCCCGTGGACCCCGTGAACGACCAGCACCTGGTGTTCTTCGGCCCCAACCTCCGGCCCCAACCTGACGTGGGAGCCGCTCGACCCGGGCGGCGCGTTCCCGTCGGATGCGAAGGGCCACATCGTGTACAACTCCAACCTCGCCATGAAGGAGCTCGGAGAGTCGGACCGCTTCACGTGCCTGGAGAACGACTTCGCCGTCATGGAGGTCGACGCCGCGTACCTGCACCTCGTCAACCCGAGCACGGACCACTGGGGCGGCGTCACGGGCGCCGTTGCGGCGGCATCCCCGCCCGCGGCGATGGCCAAGGCGTACACCGTGGGCGGCACGTGGCCGTACCGCCAGACGGGCAGCGGCTACGCCCAGGGCCCACCCGTCCTGGAGCAGACGCGCCCCCGCGAGGGCTACTTCCTCGGCCCCACGACCCTGAGCGACGCCTGGACCACGACGGCGAACTTCGTCGGCCAGTGCCTGGGCGGCGACAGCGGAAGCCCCGTCCTGACGAGCTCCGGCTCACCGTTCGGCGTCGTGGAGGCCAGCCTCCCCACGGGCAACAATTGCCGCATCTCGTACCTGAAGCCCATGCTGGACTACATGACCAGCCACCGCGGCTGCGCCTGGTGCCTCCCGGACGACGTGCAACTCGTATTGCAGCAGGGCACCGAGCCGTTCAAAGGAGGCGTGCTACCGGGTTGACGAACAAACGCATTGGTCGTCAAGGCAAGCCTCGTTCCAAGAAGCGCAAGAAATCGCAACTCGCCTCGAAGAAGGGCGACATGGAGGCTCATAACGCGACGGGACTCGATGTTGAGCAAACCTTGGAGGACTTCGATCGTATTTTTCCGGGCCAATTGGACGCCATGAGCTGAGTTACCGGATTTGCGGTCTGAAAACCGCAGGAAGCCCAAGAAGGGAGCCAATGTGCATCATCGTATGAATCGCCGGGTTCTCAGGCCTGATTTACCGGGCGGCAAGTTGGCGGCAATAATCAGGCAAGGGCTGCAAGCCAGTGTGCCCACGGGCGGTGGCCTTGGTCCGGATTGCCTCGCCATTGAACGCGAGCGCTACCACCTTTTCGCGGAGTCCGCAACGTGGGGCAAGAACACGGTCGTGAGCTGGGAGGACGAAGCATGGCCGTTCCTCGTCGTCGATTACCTCCGCCACGTCCAAGACTGTCCCAACCGTTTCCATTTGAAACCCTTGATTCGACATGACCTGAACCAACCGATCCCATCCAAGAGCCTGAGATTGACGCTGGTTTCGAAGGAACGCTTTGAACGTGAACGCGCCCGACTCATCGCCTAAGGAGCCAAGGAAATCCAGGACGCCGCTTCGGCCCGAAACGATGCGGCAGCTGGACGCGCAGCGACTAGCGCTAGTCCAGCTGGCAGCAACCATCCTCGGCGAGGCCTTGATTACCCGTCAATCCAGGCAGAGCTTCACGGTGCACGAGCTGGCAGGCGGTCTATTTCACGTCTCGGAGGAGGCCGGCCGCATGACATGTAGCACGTGCAATCCCTCCGACACCGATCCAGATCGCCATGCCGCCCTGGTCCTTCTCTACGTGCTGGCGCTCGAGGGCGGCAGGCTGCCCTAACCCAGGGCAGTTCGGCGCTAGAATAGCGTCTTCTGTTTCTCCACAGGCGGAACCCAAGCCTGCGTCTTGAGCAAGGGGTCAGCGTCCTTCTTCATGCAGTCCGGCGGGCAGCGCCACGATTCCATGAAATCGTCCCCGGCGCCGCGCAGCAGGTGCTTGTAGTCGAGGGAGCCGCTCAGCCATTCGTTGACCTCCTCGGAGTTGCGGAGGCTGGCAACCTCGCGTTCCTCGCCGTGTGCCTTGGCGCGGTGGATGCGACTGAAGACGGGGCCGGCCTGCGTGGTCACCATAGTAGCCCAGCGGCGCTGCTGTTCGTCGACGTTGACGAGGGCGGCCACAAGCATGGGCTGGTTGTCGCGGCGCTTGAAGCCATGCCAGACGGTCTTGCCGGCCACAGCCTCCTTGATGGCCTGATCACCCACGTTGGCGCGCGCCACGTCCGGGCCCATCTGCTCCATGGTGAGCTTCGTGAAGGGCTCGAAGCCGTGCGAAAGGACGATGACCCCACGCGTCCGCTTGTTGGCAACGAGCGTGCTCCACATCGGGCTCTCGAGGAGACGGTCGTCACGTGCGTTCATTGTCGCGATGGCCGCGTCGGGCTTGCCCCATGACGCGCTGACCAGGCAGAGGCCGCCCTGTCCATCGTGCACGACCACCGGCAGCGGGTCGGTCGGGGCGATGTTGGGGCGCGGAAGGACGTCGACCCCGAAGCTGCTGAGCTTGAGCTGGCCCAACGCCTCCGGCTTCAACAATGCGGCCGCGCGGTTGCACATGGGCCAACGAGTGGACGAGCGCCTTGAAAAGCCGTTCCGGACCAGGGATTTAGAACTGCCCCGACGGCCATTGGCCTAATCCGTCAACGCCTCGCAGCCCGGACAACAGCGCATGCCGTCGTCGTCCGTGTCCACGATGGGGACCTCATGCTCTCCAAGATCGCAGTAGGCCATGGTCGACCCAGGCCCAACGCCATCGAAAGGGGTGGGCCCGAGGCCGGTGAAACCACGCTAGCTCGAAGGGCATTTGAGGCCCCCCGCAGAATCGCGAGCGTGTACCTGCCGCCCCCTGAATCCTGCGTTGCTTGCAAGGTAGCCAGAGCACGCAACTGGAAGGCCTGCCTCCGCCACCTTACTCCGGAAGAGCGCTTGGTTGTCGAACAACGTAAGGAACATTGGGCGCAAGTCAGGGCGGATTACGACCAAAAGCGGCGCACGCTCCAAAACAAGTACCGGCGGGAATTGCTACCTGCAGGCAAGCCCTTGCCGCCATGTGGGGCTTGCTCCAGCACGGTATCAACCAGCAAGGACCTTCACCTGGACCACGTCGTCGACGTCCTATCGTTTGTCAGAGCGGGGCAGACAATCGAGGATGCCTACACGTCGGAGAACATGTGGTTCCTTTGCCGTGCTTGCCATCACGCTAAGACCAAGGGCAAGATGGAATGCCCGCCCTTAGAGGCCCTTGAGGGGACGAACTGGTACCGCGATCGGACGCCCGAGCAGCGTGAGCGCGATCATGCCGATTGGAGTCGGAGCGCGATAGAGAACAATCGTCGATTGGCAGTCGTTGAGGCGGCAATAGGCCGGAAGGCTTCGTAAGGGAGCCTTTCGCCGCCCCCTCAAGCAAGGTCTAGGCCGCGCGCAGCGAACCTCAATCATGCACCTGCTGCACTTCCCGTTGGACCGCGTCAGTGTGCTCAATGGCCATCCAGCAGTCCTCAACGGCTACCACCACGACCTCGTCATCGAGGCCCTCGAGTCCAGCCCGAAGCCCGTCATCTTCCTCGACGGTGCCCACTGCCTCAACCCCTACGACTTCGGCGAGCGTAACTTCCTCCGCGGCCACCCCGGCGCGCATGGCGCCGACCGCGTTCTGACCTGCCGCGCGATGACGCCCTTCCAGTGGGCAAAGATGCTCATGGACCAGCTCCACGACGCCCTCGACGCCCACGCCCCCAGCCTTGTCGTCGCGGCGCACTTCGACCTGCAATTCAACAAGGATGACCTCGTCGACTGGGAGCAGGAGGACTACGTTGCCGCCAGCCTGCGCTACGCGCGCCGCATGGCGCACCTGCACAAGGTGCCCATCATCCTCACTCTCGACCTTGCCCGCTGGACACGCACGCACCCCGCCGCGAGCCAAATCCTGCTGCGCGCCGGCCTGCCGCGGCGAAGCGTGACATGGGACCCTCGTGGATTCTCATTGCTCGACGAGAAAGGGATGGAGTTGGTGCCGCCGAGTGGCCGGCTCATCACGCTCGATGCTTGGGTGTCCCAGGCGGAAGAACTTGAACTCGAGGTCAGGGGCTAGCTGCGCGGAGCTCGCGGTAGACAATGGGGCGCGCCTGCTTCAAGCCGAGCGTGACGCCAGGCTGATCCATGAGCCAGGCCAGGTACTGGCGCGCGTCCTTGAGGCCAGTGCTGGCCTTGTCGGCGGCCATCTTGCCGCGAAGCAGTTCAGTCTCGTGCGACGGTCGGCGCCCGCGCTTGCCGCCTCCGGCTCGGCGGGCGCGCTTCAGTCCTTTCTGGCGCGGGAGACTAGTACCGAACACGCGCTTGGCCTCCCGGCTGACGATGAGGTAGGCGCTTGCCTCGCTACCCGTGTGGCCGGAATCACGCAGGATGCCGAAGTAGTGGGTCCGTTCACGCACCTTCCCGGCCCGTTTGTCGTGCTCCATGGCCGCCTTCATCGCGACCGTCGCAGGGCTGAGTGGCCGACCGGGGCGCCCGGCGGGGGCCGTTACGGATTTCGGCGCCTTCGCGGGGTCGATTCGGACCCGCGTCCCATCGGGGAATTCGAGCATGAGGGGCCCCTTGACCTTGATGACCCTGACCACGGGGTGCCAGTCTTCAGGGCGGGCTTGAGGCTGCCGGGCTTGTTCCTTCCGCAGCCCTGAAGCCCATGGCTTCCATTGAACGTCGTGCCGCGCACTCCTTGGCAGCCCATGCTGTCCACGCCCGGCACCATGCCCGTTAGACAGGCGGATTACGCCTTCGAGCCCAAGTGGGATGGGATGCGCGCCTTACTGACCATCGCGGAGGGCAAACTGAGCATCCTTAGCCGCAACAGCAACGAGCAAGCCCGGCGTTTCCCCGAATACGCTAGCCTCGCCAAGGCGTACCCAAAGGGACGTCTCATGCTTGACGGAGAGATTGTCATTCTCGACAAGGACGGTCGACCAATCTTCGGTGAACTTCAGCTGCGCTTCGGCCTCACTG
Source organism: Thermoplasmatota archaeon (assembly GCA_035526765.1). Lineage (GTDB taxonomy): Archaea > Thermoplasmatota > E2 > JACPAO01 > JAHFTW01 > JAHFTW01. Next base: position 127,998 of record DATLBS010000030.1, read on the forward strand.
ACCAGGCCGTCATCGAGAAACGAGCACGTTCGAGCCCGACCACTTTCATCGCTTTCGATGTCCTCGAAGCCAACGGTAAGGACCTCACCGGGCTTCCATATTGGCAACGTCGAAAGCACCTGGAAGAATTGAAGTTCGGTGGCCCAAACTGGGCAACAACACCGATGGTCGAGGGCGACGGCGATGTCATGCTTGCTGCCATGCGCGAGCGCCGCTTCGAGGGCGTCATGGCCAAGCGTCTCGACAGCCCCTATCTGCCTGGCGCCCGCAGCGAGAAGTGGCTGAAGCTACGAAACCGCCCCCGCCAGGAGTTCGTCGTGGGAGGCTGGAGCGAGGGCGAAGGCAGCCGCAACGGCACCGTCGGTAGCCTCTTCGTCGGCTACTACGCCGAGCGCGGGGGAGGCGACGGCAAGCTGCGCTTCATCGGACGCGTCGGCAGCGGCCTGCGCAAGGCCGACCTGGAGTACCTTGAGGACCAGGTCGAGAAACTCGCCGCCAACAAGGACCCGTTCCTCTCCGTCCCGAAAGGATACGAACCTTGGCACCGCCTCAATCCAAAACTCGTCATCGAGGCCGAGTTCAATGGTCTGGCCCGCGAAGGCGTCCTGCGTCAACCCTCATTCAAAGGCTTCAGGCACGACAAGGACCCGAAGGAAGTTGTGTGGGAGCAGGCGGAAATCGAACCAGTGCCGGTCACAGCCAAGCCAAGGCGATGGGGTTGACCTCGAGTGCTGATCATGCGGCTGCTAGGGCCGGCATCAACTCGGAGTCTTGGCGGAGGTTTGACCGGACGGTTTCGGCAATGGCTGGAAGAAGGAGGAAATGTCTGTTCCGTTCTGGATGTAAACGGCCTTCCAATTCGATTGCGGGCTGTTGCCGGCAGGGACGTGCCAGTAGGATTTGTCGAAGTACAGCGCGTGACGGTCGTCGCGGATATCCACGCGAAGCTCACCAGTTCGGCCGGCAGGGCCATCGGAAACATTCAGGATCAGTGCATCAACATGCGGTGTTTGCACCCAGGGCCAGGTCTCGGCAACGTTTTTGGAAAACGCTTCAGATGTCGGGAGGCCGCTTCCCCCAACTCGACCGAAGAGTTCGACATTGGGTCGCCATGCTGGTACTGGCGTCGAATATGCCCCAGACAGCAAGTTTGACTCCGCAGCGATTCCAAGTTCTCGAAGGATGGCCCGACGGATGAAGACGAACGCCGGCATGGCAGCTCGTGTGGCGCGCTCGCGAACTTCGTAAAAGCTGCCGTAGCCGTGTTCTAGTTTGTCGCTTGCCTCAACAAGCGAGTCAAAGCATGCAAAATCTCCTTCGAAAATGTGTTCGATTCGTACCTTGTTCTGGAACTGTCTAACTCCAAGCCCAGCTTGTTTGGCGAGGAGGGTGGTTGGCTTTTCATCTTTGATGCCAGCGGCCCGTGCTAAGCGCTCGACAATGACTTGGGTGAGGTTCTCTACTGCGATGTAAAGGTGTTCCGCGGCAAGAACGTACCCGGTTCCATCTAGGAAGGAAAGGGCAAGTTGGTAGTGGCCGACGGCTCGTTCAAGCCTGTCCTCTCGTGGATGAGAGTTGACGGCTCCGATGAGCGCGGCCAAATCTTGCCAGCGTAGGTCGCGAACGGCGACGTTTGGCTCGCGTGGATGCGAGTGGCGCCGGATGTAGAATGGGGCGAGTTCGCTTTCGTTGTGGGGGAGCTTGTACGCCTCTAGATCCATTGCTTCATCGACAGTGGCATTCGCAGCCAATGCGATTAGTGGAAAGAACCTGAAAGCATGCCACGACAGAACTTCCACTGCCTTTTCCATCGTTTCAAACTGGCCTACGCCTTCACAGACGAGATCGACGACGACCGGCCTTCCTTGCAGGTCTAGGCCGTGGGTGTTGCGAATTTTGAATCCGTCAATTCCGCCCTTTCCGTGAGTCGAGAGCATTAGCGGTTCGTTATTCGCCAAGCGGACGGACGACCGTGTGCGGACGGAAACGAGCCAGCGATCCTCGGGCACTGTATTTCGAAGTTCCATGGAGGCCTTAGCCATTTTCAGGTGTGTGCAAAGTCCGTCGTTTGGTCTCACGGACGCCAGTAGATTCCCTTTGCCCCCAATAATAACCATGAGTCTGCCGCTTTGAACCAGCCATCATGGGCGATCCGACCGACACGATCACCATGATGATGGAGCGCTTCGAGGGGCGTTACCGGGGCTTCAGGGACGAGTTGCCGAGCCGTCAGGCGCGCGCGGCGTTTGAGCGCATCCGTCGTGTGGCCCGAAAGCACAGCACCGCACTAAACCGGTTCCCGGACATCGATTTTGAGCGCCCCCTCCTCCTCACCGTCGTGCTTGACCAGCAGCTCCAGATCGACAACCTCGACCGCGAACTCGCCAGGACACGCAACCTGCTCCACGCGGTCACCCAGTTCATTGAGCACCACCATGGAACCCAGCTACCTCCTCAGCGTGGAAGCCGCCCCGTCGGGAGCGAGCTTGATCGCATGGGTCAAGCAAGGCTCGAGGACCACGCCGGTCCGCATCCCGTACCAGCCTAGCTTCCTCGTCACCCCACTGCACCGGCCGCTGCGCGACGTCGAGCGTCTCTTCGCCAAGGACAAACGAGTCAAGGCCATGCGGCGCACCCAGGCCATCCTGTGGCTCAAGGGCCACCCGCAGGAGGTCCTGGAAATCCAGCCGCACCGTTTCACCGACCTGCAGAAGCTCGCCGTCCAGGTCCGCAAGGACCTCGGCTGCACGAGCTACGAGCTGTACAACGTCGACATCCCGTTCCCCAGCCGATGGACACAGGAGAACGACATCTTCCCCTTCGCCAAGGTCCGTCTTGATGGCAGCGCCATCACCAGCATCGACGACCGTTGGGCCATGCCGTACGACGTGCCGGACCTGCGATGCGTCCGCCTCACCGTCCTCCCCGATGTCCAGGGCGTAGTCCCAAGCCATACGGACCCCATCGCCGAAATCCGCTGGGAAGGCCGCGTCATCCCCGCGCGCGACCGGGAACGCAACGCCCTCCTAGACCTGCAGGCCCTCATCGACGCAGAGGACCCGGACGTCTACTTCACCGTCGGCGGCGACCGCTGGGACATCCCCTATCTCCTCGCCCGGGTTGAGCGCCACAACCTGCGCCACCAGGTCCAGCTCGGCCGCTTCCCTGACCCACAGGATGCCAGCCAGAAGGAGCGCAGCTTCAGCACCTACGGGAAGATCGTCTACCGCACGGACGCCTGGTTCCTGCGCGGCCGCCTCCACATCGACCTGAGTAAGAAGTTCCTCCCCGATTCCGAGGACCGCACAAGCCTGCACGGCATCATTTACCTCGCTCGCACCAGCAACTCGGACCCCCAGCGCCTCGCCCGCAACTCGCCGGGATCCTGCATCCAGCAGACTCAGATCGACCGCGCCCGCGAGGAGGGCGTCCAGATTCCATGGAAGCGCAACCTCGTCGAGCGCCTCAAGCCCCTCACGACCATGGTGAACGTCGACCGCGGCGGCCAAGTCCACGTGCCCGAGCCCGGAGTGTATGACAACGCGTGGAGCTGCGACTTCAGCGGCTACTACCCCAGTCTCATCGTCGCCCACAACCTCAGTTCGGAGACCATCAATTGCGACTGCTGCCCGGACTCGGACAAGACCGTGCCTGGCACGGACTGGCACCTCTGCAAGCGCCGCGACGGCCACCAAGCCCGCACCCTCCGGCCGTTCGTGGAGCACCGCCGCTATGTCAAGGCCATCCTCCGCCGCAGCGACCAGACGCATCGCCACGCCTGGGCCAGCGCCATCAAGGACGAGCTCAAGGCCATCGGCGTCGTCTGCTTTGGCTATGCCCGCTACAAGCACGCCCGCTTCGGCTGCGCCGAAGTCCACCAAGCCATCCAGGCGCTCGGCCGGCACGGCATGACCCGGGCCAAGCGCGTGGCCGAGGAGAACGGCTTCGAGCGCCTCCACACGCTGACCGACGGCATGATCATCCGCAAGCCAGGCGCCAACCGCGCCGAGGTCGAAGCCCTCGCCCGCCGCATCGCCCGCGAAGCCGACGTGCCCATGGAGATCGACGCGCAGTTCGACTGGGTGGTCCTGCTACCCAGCAAGATGGTGCCCGGCATCGGCGTCCCCAACCGCTACTACGGCAAACGCAACAACGGCGAGCTCAAGGTCCGCGGCATCGAGGTCCGCCGCCACAACACCAGCCCTTGGCTCCGCCGCTCGCAGGAGCGCGTCCTCGCAGTCCTCAGCCGAGCGCGCAACGCGCGCGAATTCCACCGCCTCGTTCCGGCGGCGCTGCGCGAGGCGAAGCTCTGCACCGCCGAGCTGGCCGCAGTCCCCCTAGAGGATCTTGCCATCACGGTGACCGTCACGAAAGACGTGGAGGAGTACGCACAGGAGACCCACACACGCATCGCGCTGCGCAAGCTGCGCCAAGCCGGTATTGCGGTCCAGCCGGGCCAGGCGGTCAGCTACGTTGTGCTGCGCGGCAGCGAATCCGCGGCGGACATGCGTGCCGTGCCAGTGCAGCTCCTCGACCGCGAAGGGCCGTTTAGCGGCCCACCTCTGCGCCCCAGCATCGAGCATTACGTTGGGCTCCTCGCACGGTCCATGGAAACGTTACTGGCGTGCTTAGGGCTTAACGACCTGACCGCTAGCCAGGCCTTGCGGGGATCCATCTCCCAACAGCAGCGTCTACGGCCTTGAAATTGAACTCCCGCCGGCCACCAAAAGCAACTGGCTCCTTAACGAAACCTTCACCGATTGTACGACCCAACATGAACGGAAAGCACATCAACGTCCACCCATCTTGAACGCTGTGAGTTGGAAGAAGCGGGCTTGGATCGCAGCAGCCGTCGTGGTTGGACTCTTGGCGGTTCCCGCCATCTGGATTGCAACGCTCCGCTTTGACCTACCCTCGCCGGAAGGCCAGTACGCGGTCGGCCGCAACGATGGTGACTTCGAGGCGCACGCACGCCATGTTGCGTACACGTTGTACTACCCTGCTGTGCGTGGAACAGGGCATGCGGGCCCATACATGCCTGCAGCAATTGCTCAGCCTACCGCGGCGCGGGACCTAGGCGGGTTCGACGCCCTGGCCGACCCGTGGGCCCGAGTCGAACAGCACAGTGCCGATGGAGCGGTTTGGGCAGTGGGCAGGTTCCCGCTAATCGTCTTCTCGCCTGGAGCTGACGTCCAACCCCAGTACTACAGTTCGATGCTAACCGAGCTAGCAAGCCATGGATTTGTCGTGGCAGCCCTGTCGCATCCCGGCTTTACACCCTACATCGCCTACCCGGACGGAACCATGGCTGCCTCGCAGGACCCTGTTCCCCCCAGCGGGCCGCAGGCGGCCATGGAACAGTTCGATGCTCGGATCGCAACCGTCGCCGACGACATCCAGGCGGCCGTCGTGCACATTCGGACTGATCCCACAACGGCAGGACACCTAGCGACATCCACCGGAGCATTCGGACACTCGCTGGGCGGTGCGGCAGCCGCCTCCGCGGCCGCACGCGAAGTCTCCATTGGTGCTGTGGGCGACATGGACGGCTCCCTTGGTGCCGAGGCGCGCGGCGTAGCCCTCAAACGACCCGTCTTCTTCTTCACGGATGATGGCCCGGTGACCGCACTTGACCAAGCTGCCCGCCAAGGCTTCGTTCGGGGCGGCACTGTAGGTCTAAAGGTGACGCTTCATGGCGCCGGCCACATGACCTTCGCGACCGACGTCAATTTCTTCGAGGAAGCCATCCCCTTCAACGACAGCGACACACTTGGGGCAATGGAAGCTTATCGGGATCTCACCAAACCGCTGGTGGAGTTCTTTACGGCCAACCTCCCGTCGTAGAAGGCGCTATCGCCAGCACTTCACGGTTCACGAATTGGCCGGAGGCCTGTTTCACAGTGGTTGATTCACCATGTCGCCAAACAGCTCAGCGGGCTTGTCGTCCAAGAGCACGCCGACCGAAAGGTGCTCATCCTCGGAGACAGCAATCGCCGGCTTCTCCACGCGGCCTTCAACATCAACGAAAACAACTGGGGTTGCTTTTGTGACCAGTCGGCAGATGGCGAATGTGCCGCCACCACCTATGCGCGCGTGCGGCAAATGCGTAGACCGTAATCGAGCGACAAGCATGTGTGAGGGCCATCCCGTTGACCGGTGGCTACATATGGCCCCCCATGGAGCGGCAAGGTCGTGCAAACGAAAGGCCAAGGGGGGAAGCCGCCAACGGGCTCTCCCAGGAGACTCCCCACTGGTGGGGCACACGGCATTGGCAGCCCCCTTGACATCGCTCGGCAGATCCTGAAGGAGGACGTCTGGCCCCAGGTTGATGCCCTCACCCAACCCGCCGCACCGACCAAGGCGTCGCGGCCGCCAGAGGTCGAGTCCGCGTGAACGAGTGGCGACGACACGCGGGGGCCCTCAAGCTGGCTGAGGCCATCCACGAAAAATGCGGACACCCGCCCCTCATTATCCCCATCCTCATGGCCGCCGACCTCGAGGCTGTCGCCGCATCCCCTTTCGTGCCCTTCGGCGAAGACGTGCCGGAAGGCGAAGAACTCACCGTGTTCGGCGTGCCCATCATGGATGGCGCCGAGGCTCAATACGAATGGATGGCGCGCCGTGCCCTGCGCCATATCCTCGCCCTCGTCGCCGCCGAAGCGCCGTGCCACCGGGACGCCGAGGCCGTACGCGCTCGGCTCCGCCTCGCCAGCCACGAAACCGGTCTCAAAAAGGCAGGAATGGAATTAAGTAGGCCCCCCGCGACAAAGTCGGCGGCTTTTGAGGCCCATTCTGCGGCCCCGAAGCCGCAGGAGAACCAAGAAGGGTCCCCGGGTGAGGCGGCCCCATGAAGCCCCTGGTCCTACCGGCGCAACCGGAGTTGGAGCCGTGGCTGGACGGCGTACTAGGGGCCAAGACGTACATCGCCGAGAGCGAGGCCGCTTGGCTGCGCGTCGTGGCGGCCGCCGACCTCGACGCCGAGGCCGTTGCGCAATGCGTGTCCCTGCTGCAAAGCACACGCCTTGTCAAGCTGACCTACAACCGGGTGGCGAGCTGGAAGGTCATTTGGGCGTTCCCGGGCCAACCCCGAAGCAAGGTTTCCACGGCGGGCGTCTTCGTTTTGGCGGTCCGCGACTTCGACCACCCCTTCGACGCAGGCATGTCGGAATGGACGCCCTATCTCAGAAAGCGGAAACTCCAGCCCAACCAGCGTCGCTCGATGTGGAACCAGAAAAAGGACCCCGAGACCGGCATCGTCGTCAAGGCCGGGCTCCCCTCGGGCCAGCGACCACGCGATGCCGAAACCATGAAGCGCGAACTGCGCCGCGCCATGGCCCTGCTCGCCCTCATGGGCTACAACGTCACCGGCCTGCACTTTCCCCGCAAGACCAACCAAGAACAGCCCGCTCCGAATGAAATCACGTGGCTCCTTGATTTCGCCTTCCCCCTTGGATGCCTGCCTGAGGCGCACGCCTTCCTGAGTACCCACCTCATCCGCATGAGCCCCGAGCACATCCGCTGGATTCGCGTCAGCTGGGTGCAGCGCTATCTGGGCGCATTGGCCATCATTACCCCGTGGGGCGCCAAGATCTGGTTGGGCCCGCATGGCGGCTCCATCAAGGGCCAAGCCAACCGGATGAAGGACTTGGCCACGGAGGACGATCCCGACCCGCTGCTATTCGGTGTCCTCGCGGGCGGCAGGTGGCGCGAAATGACTCACGAGGAACACCTGGAACGCCTGCGCATCGCCCTGCGGCGCGAAGACATTGACGTCATGGACGTCATCCGCACCGGCGTCGCTGACGGGTTGGCACGCAACTTCTCCATCGAATACATCATGCAATGTCTCGGCCAATCAGGTGGCAAGACCAGCCAACGCCTGCAGCACATGGACGATGTGGTCCAGTTGAGCATCCTCGAAGGCGACTTCGCCCAAATCGAAGGACCCGGGACCCACCCCGCCACCCCAGGATACCGCTGCTGCCCCCTCTGCAAGATGGAAACCCTGCTCCAAATGCGAACCTGCGGCAGCTGCAAGTTCGAGTTCGACGCCGAACCGGAACGACAGACCTGGATCGCTGCCGCCGTCTCCATCTTCCATGATGTGCTTACCTTACGGGGCGACACGCCCGAGAAGCACGCCAAGCGATTCCACGACACCGTCCTGCCCCTCATGAAGGAGCACCAGTCGCGATGACCAACACGGCCTGGGAAGACGGAATCAGCTATGTTTGCGATGCTGCGGCCATGACCGACAAGCAGCGCCGCCACGTCGAGCTTTGGAACCAAGCCAACGGTCAAGCGGCATGGGTCGAGGTTGAACCGCACCTAGCAGGCGAAGCGGATCGGGGCCGCCGCGCTAGCACGATCCACGGCATGCTGCGCATGGCCGACCTCATCCATTCTTCGGGCAACAGCGTGGATGAAATCGACGCCGCCCTCGTGGCGGCCGCCAGCAAGAAAAATGGAGGATTCACTAGCGACGAGCGAGTCTGGATCCGCCGCTTCTACCAAGGACCAAACCGTCCCGACGACGAATCGTTGGAGGGCCGCCTTGACGCCAAACGCGTGGATGAATTGCTGTTCTCCGGCTTGGGGCCGGCCCGACCCTACGGGACTCACGGTGACTTGCGCAGCCACCGCGTCACCTCTCACATGCTGGCCCTCATTCTCTACTATATTCCTCTCCTTTGGACCGACCCGTACACGCGTGCCCTGTTCCGCTTCATCCACCTCGGCCTGCATGAAAATGGAGGGCGGTTCACTGGCATGGAGCACTCCATCCTCGGAGACCTCACCTGCAAGTTCAACGCCTCCGGCATCCGAGTCATCGCGCGCCTCAGGCCCAGTAAGGGCCCGCCGAACAAGAGACGCATCCACTGGCGGATTCATGCCAGCCGCCAGGCCCTCGTGGAAGTGCTCCGCCTGCATCCTATGAATGTCGGCCATCTCGACCCCATGGAGTTCCTGGCCAAGCATCCCGACGTTATCCTCATGATCGACCCCAAGCACATTGAGGAGGGGCTCCATCTGCAAGAGTCAACGTTCGACAACATGATGCGCCGCTTCGAGGCGCCTCTCGGCATTTCATGGCACATCGGACCGAACGCCTACCGGCGCAGCCGCTTCCGGACCGCCACCATCACCCTCCCACGCCGCCTCGCGCAACTCGCCACGGGCCACGTTATCGGCTCCCCGATGACAATTCGGTACATCGGCATGGAGGATGAGTACCTCCTGCAGGAACGCGAAATCGGCGGCTACACGCAAGGCGTCCTAGGCCACCAGTGCCCGCATTGCCAGGAGCCGGTGGCCGAACTGAAGGGCCCTTGCCCTGCCTGCCACGATTCCCTGGCACCCGCCGACCCTGAATTCCGTCGCCGCGAAGCCGGCCGCCGCCTCGCCAAGCAGGTGCCCTTGGAGGGCGCGTGGTGAACGACGCCGAGCGCGCGCGGGCCGCCGAGCCCTCTGCCGTCAAGATTCTGGAGGAACTCAGTCACCTCGCCCACCGGGTCATCCAGGTCGGGGCGCGCCCATGACGAGCACCAACGAGAAGGCGCTCATCGTCGAGCGCATCGCGATCAAGGTGTTGCGCCAGCAAGGTTACGCCATTCACCATACAATCCGAACGCCGTACTTCTACCGGGGGCAGTGGGGGAGCAATGCCAATGATCTCCTGGGCTGCATCGACATCTTGGCTCTCAAACCGGGGGAGAGGATCCGATTCATCCAATGCACGGCGGGGCGGGACGTAGGCCGCAAAAAGCGAGACCTCGCAGAGGTCCCTTGGGACCCCATGCATGCCTCGGTGGAAATTTGGCGGTGGATCGATGGCAGCGGCAAGCGCATGGATGGGCGCAACGGCAAGCCCCGCGCTCGGATGTACTTCCAAGTCTACCGGTTGGACCGAGGTTTCGAGCTCGACAAGTCCGACCGCATCATCCCGGAATCGAGCTGAAGGCGCTCGAGTGCCTCAAGGCGGGCCTCGATGCACTGGCGGGCGAACTCGTCGCGGCTGAGGACCCCTGTCCACCCGCGCTCCATGGCCCGCTCGATGCGTTCGAGCAGCAACTTCGGGACGTTCACCGTCCCTTGCCGACGCCCCACTGCGAGTATTATCAAATCCGACTCCATCTTATGGCTTCCGATCAAGTCGCTCTGGTCGATGTCTCGCCGCCCCACGACGTTCAAGGCGCCGCCCTCGAAGGAGCGTCGATCGATTACGATTGATCCGGAGCTAGACACCTGGCTCCAAGGCCAAGTCGGCGTAGGCAAGCCATATTCGTCTTACTCCCACGCGGTCCAAGCCGCCGTGGCTGCGCTACGCGACCAGAGCCGACGCCGGTAGCCCCTCTCCTGATCGGGCTTGGCCCGGCGATCGCCACCGCTATAACCTGACCCCTAGGATCGGTGCCCATTCCAGATGAAACCGGTGGTGTGGTGCGTAGCATGGCTGCTCGGCGGGCCGCAGGCTTTGCCCGGTTCTACCCCGGCCTCCGACATCCTGGTCCGCCACTGTTTGGGCACCTTGGTTCTTCGCTACTGAAACTGCCAGGTCTAGCCGACGGATCGGAGGAACAAGCTGCGCTTGTGAAGCACATCGCAGCTGGTCTCTCCATGAAAGAATCCGTCGCCGGCCATGACTTCGCCAACGACGCGAATGCCGTCTGGGACTTGGTCAAAACCGGTGGCAAGGCCAACTTCGGTGTGCTACGTCCGGAAGTTGTCCAGTTGCTTGGTCTCCGCGATGCCGGAGACAAAATTGAACGCCTGGCAGCAACGCTTGGAATCGCTGAGATCACCAGCGCGGAAATTCTCGCGGAATATCTGGCTTCGGCGCTTGCTGGCGCCGGGGAAAGGAGTGACGTCTCGCCGCAACTCACCCCCCTACCCATGACGGGGCTGGCAAAGGGGGTAAGGACTCAGAGCCGTGCCACCGCCGCCAAACCTTCACCCAAGTCAAAGCCGGCCGGGGCCGCCACGAAAACCAAGGTACGGCAAGCTTCGATTCCGGCTGGTCCCCTGGGCAAGGACCGCATTGCGCGGCAAAAGCGAGACAGCAGGAGTCCAGTTTCAAAGGGTGCCACGACGTCACCGGTTCCGGCGCTTCCTCCTACCTTGACACTATCGGAGGCTGTTGGGCAAGTCCCCCCGGCGGCGCCACCAAAGCCGTCGCCAGTTCAGGCGTCATCGATTCTGCCCGTGGCCGCGTTGCCCCCGACGACCGGACCGGCTTCATCCCTACCCGGAACTATCGGGCCGCAACCCCCCGCTTCGCCAAGGGCGGCGCGCCTGGCGCAAAACGGTGCTGCCCGGCCTTCGCCCAGTCCGGCGCCGGTAGAATTCATTGCACTGGGTCCTCCAACTGGTGCTCCCGCCCGACCCGAAGCAAGAACTGTCAAACCGACGGCTTACGAGAAAGCCCTCAGGTTCCTGAAGCGTCTAGGAAAGTGAAACCATGGACATCACGAAAGCCGAACTCCGCCGAATCCCGCTGGAAAAGCTCCACCTGGACCCCCACAACCCCCGCTTCCTGCACTTGGAACTCAAGGGCCAGAAGACCCTCACGCAGGCCCTCATGGAGGCCGAGATCGCCAAGGACGACGCCACGATGACGTTGAGCAAGGCAATCCACCGCGAGGGCGTGCTCAATCCGGTTGTCGTTCAGGAGCGGAAGGATGGCACCTACCTCGTCGTCGACGGCAATCGGCGTACGGTCACACTCAAGCTCCTTGCCCGCGAGAACGCCAAGCCTCCAAAGGGAATCAGCTTCAAAGAGGTCCCCGCGCGCGTCATCCCCGCCGGCGTCGATGCGGCGGATGTGGAAGTGCTCAAGGGCGTGCTTCAGGAAGGTCAGAAGTCTTGGGGCGCCTTCAATGACGCCGCATACGTCCACCGCCTCCGCTACACCTACAAGATGGAACTTGACGATATCGCAGACCGGCTGCAGTTGTCAGTCAAGAAGGTCAAGGACCGGCTTCGCGACTTCGAGTACTATCGGCAGTACTCCACCGCAACGAAGGACACCGACCCGGATCGCTACAGCTACTTCCACGAGGCACCGCCCAAGGTCCGCAAGTGGTTCGAAGGGTCGGACGACAACCTTCACACCTACTTCGGACTGATCTCCCCAGGCGCGCCCACGCACAAGATTCGTTCCGTAGCTACCACGGGCGGCCTGCGTGACTTCGCTAAGGTGCTGGAAGACGAGGAAGCTACGAAGGCCTTCATCACGAACAAGAAGGTCGGCATGGAACAGGCCATGGAAATCGCCCGCGAGAACAACCTGAAGCTCGCCGCTCCTTTCCTCGGCAGAATTGGTACTTGGTCGGCGCAGCTGTCAAGCATCGACGACACACAGTTGGCCATGATTCAGCACGAGCCCCGTCTGAAGATTGAGCTTGTGCAGCTGAAAGAAGCGGTCGAGCGCCTGCTGAAGAAGCTGGAGAAGTAGTGTGGAAGCGTTCGCGGAGATCATCAAACACCTCCTTGGCGAAACGCCGACCGATACGCAGCGTCAGCTCGACAAGGCCGAAATCCTAGTTGCCTACGCCAAGGTCCACGGCGTTGACCGAACACAAGCGGCGCTGGCGTTTGAGGCCGAAGAGGCTCACTTCCGGCAGCCGCTGGTCATCGGCGGCTGGCGTATTGTTTACAGCCCCCTTTCGACCACATTCAATTGTGAGCGCATTCCCAGCCCAGACCAACTCGAACGCTGGATCGAGCTCAGCAATGCTCGCATCATGCAGGAGCTACGAAGTCGCCTTGGCGGCATGGACGGATACGACTTTGAGCGACTGATCGCGGAAACGCTCCGGGCTATCCCTGGAGTCGTTAGCGTCCAACACACCAAGCTCGCCGGCGACGGCGGCGTTGACTTCACTCTCCTCGCCGAAACGGATTTCGGACAGCACTTAGCTGTCGGCCAGGTGAAGCGGTGGGGATCCAAGGTCGGTGGACCTGAGATGCAGAAATTCGTGGGTGTCCTGGAAACCCATTCACCGCGTCCCGACATGGGGATCTACATCGCAACCTCTGGTTTCACGGCGCAGGCCGAGCAGGTGGCGAGCCAATCTCGAACACGGATCCACCGCTACACACTCGACGATGTCGTCCGTTGGCATCTGGATAGTCAGCATGGAGTGAAAGCCGAGAGTTTTGATCTCCTTCGGCTCGACCGCAACTTCTGGAAGGAGCTGGGCGATGCCTAGCATCAGGCCGGCACCATACCAGCTGGTGGCCCTGTCCAAAACACTCGTGACCCGCGGAGCTCCGCTCCTCATCACCGATGGAGTCGGAGTCGGCAAGACCATTGCAGCCGGCTACTGCATTTACTGGTCAGTGGCCCGCGAAGGGCACACAGCATTGGTGGTATGCCCAGTCAGCCTAGTCGACAAATGGGTCAACGAATTGCGGTCCAAGTTCGATTTGGAAGCCCACCCGATCCGATCAGCGGAAGAGATGCGTACAGCAGAACGTGAGAGCGAGCTATCCCGACAAGGCAGGGTTTACGTCCTACCCTTCTCGCGGATCGACCTTCCGATGGACCTAGAGTACAATCTCTTGGTTGTGGACGAGATTCACAATTTCCGCAACAACGAAACCAAGTCTTGGAATTCCATGCGGGCTCTAGCGGCCAAGGCAACGCAACGCATTGGACTCACGGCTACGCCCGTCAACAACTCAGTTGACGACCTGTTCCATGAGTACGCCATTCTCTGTCCGGAATCGCCGGGCATCGTCGTGGATGCCGCCCTCGGTCACCTTTGGGGCCAGCGCGAAACCGGCGTCCTCAATGCATTGATCACGCGCTTCCTCAAAGAGAAGCTGAAGATCCACTTTGCCCGGCGCGAAATCCGCCAGGTCATCGTAGACTACCCTGAATCATATTCCGACCACGTCAACAAAACCGTCCACGAATTGACGGGCCGTCGTGGCGGACGCGGCCGTTTCCCCCTTGAGACCATCACCTACTACAGAACGGCCTCCAGCTCGCCAGCAGCCTTTGCAAAATCCACCGCAACCGACCCCCTGAACATTCCTGACTCCAAGAGAGCGGCATTGATTGAACTGGTGGGCGACCTCCGCCGCCAGGCCATCGTGTTTTGTCAGTACCGGGAAACGATCAGTTACCTCACGAATGCCTTGCCCGACCTACCCTGCTACGTCGTAACCGGAGACGTGCCCGGCCCGAGTCGGATGGAGATCCTCGAGCGCTTCCGCAAAGACCCGCGAGGCATCCTGTTCCTCACCGCCGTTGGCAGCGAAGGGCTCGACCTTCAGTTCTGCGACGTCGTCATCAACTACGACCTTCACTGGAATCCAATGGTCCTTGAACAACGCATTGGCCGTATCGACCGAGTGGGGCAAACCAAGAGCGAGATTTTGGTCTACAACTTCCACGTGGCGGGCAGCATTGACGAAAAACTCGTTGAAGTGATTTCCGATAAGCTCAGCAAGCTGGAGGGGTCGCCCTTTTCACCGGCCCCCATCACCTCATCCCGTTCACAACTCTACGATAGCCAAGCACTCGAACGCGAGCGACTGGAGGCCATTGCTGCTCTCCGTGGTCTGGAAGAGAGCCGGGCCTTGGCATCCGCGGACTTGCGCATTCTCCCATCTATCAATGCCAAATTCTGTGATCCGAAGGCGCTCCTCAAGGCCAAGCCGCTCGAATGGCTCAAAGTAGACCCCACCACGCAAGCATGGCAAGCGTCCACAACCCGCGCATTCCAGACCCTGGAGGACAAACTGAAGCAGTACGGAGAGGCGGCCGCGTGATTGCTGTGGACGATGTCGCCGCCATCTCTCCGCCCATGGCAGGGACCCTGCTTTGGTTGGCCACCGAGGACAACGTTCCGCGAAGGCACGAAGTAGCCCAGTTCTTCGCCAAGGCACTTGAGGACAAGTTCGGCCGGCGCTATGCCGAACGCTACTTCGAACTGGTACCCGACAAACCCTTCTCGTTCAAGCCCGCAACTGTAGGGGGAAAGCACGCGCTAAATGACTGCCTCCTGTCCATCGAAGCCTACCTGCGGCGTTTTGCTCTTGCAGACTTGGGGATTCCTCGAACGACTCCCTCCTTGGCGTTCAAGGAGCACCCAAAATTCCAGGCCGCGCTTGCCCTTCTCCCTGCCTATGCTGACTACGCGGTCGCCCTGTCGCACATGCCGATCACGACATGCTCCCAATGCGGCCTTGTCGGCCAGGTGGACAACTGGTTCGGCTGGAACCGTGGCTTGGATCCCCCACAACCCCAGTCGCGTTGTCGCATCTGCCAAGCGCCGGGTGCTCTGAAAGCGGCCCGCGACGACTAGGCAAAGATCAAAGATCAAGAAGAGCTGCCCCAGCATGGTGCCACCAGCGAAGCGCAAACACATCGACGGGTTGGAATGCCTGGAAAGGGGAGGCCTCGAGTGGCAGTGGAAGGTGGCGGGTTGGGACTTCCACTGCGCATTCGACGCCGAGCTTCAGAGCTGGGTCTTGGAACAATTTGAGTCTCGAGTGAAGGACGCCGAGAAGGCTCATCGGAACGAGTTCGAATGCGAATCCCTGCAAGACGCCCTGCTGTGCTCCCTTGACTGCTAAGCCCAAGGCCGAAATCACTACTGCGAGGCGCAGCGCCCCAACGAAGCTCCAACAGTCGGAGGGGGAAACGACCCGGTTGCCGCCCCTTGCGTCCCCGCTAAAGTGGGCCGGAGGTAAGAGGTGGCTCGCCCCCCGGATCAACATTCTCTACGAACCCTACCGCAAACGGCGCCTCGTCGAGCCGTTCTGCGGGGGTCTCGGAATCAGCCTTCAACTGCGCCCCGAGCGCGCGCTGCTCAACGACTTCAACGAGCACCTGATCAACTTCTACAAACAGGTTCGAAAAGGCTGGGACTGGGAAAATTGGGACATCAAGAGGACCAACTCGAAGGACCAATACTACAGAAACCGGACTCGCTTCAATACCCTCGTCAAGGAGGAGGACACACGGAATACCGAAGCGGCCCAACTGTTCTACTACCTGAATCGGACGTGCTTCAACGGACTTTGCAGGTTTAGCAAGTCGGGATTCTTCAACGTCCCTTTTGGGTCCTACAAAACCGTGCAGATGCTCGAGGACCTCGAGGCCTACAAGCGAGCTTTCGCCAAATGGCAATTCACCAACGTTTCCTTCGAAAAGGTGCCCCTCAAGAGGACGGACTTTGTCTATGCTGACCCCCCCTACGACACGGAGTTTCGACACTACTCGCCGGACGGTTTCACATGGGAGCAGCAGCAAGACCTAGCACGCTTCCTCGCGAACCACCCCGGACCAGTAGTCCTCTCGAACTCCTTCACGAAACGCATCAGGCAGTTGTATGCCCGGTACGGTTTCGACCTTGAGTTCCGCCACGCCCCCCGCCGCATCAGCTCCGACGGCGACCGGTCACAGGCTTGGGAGATCGTTGCAGGCCGGAACCTAGGCGGGCGCCTTTTTTCCGCCCCGACACTCCCGGCACCATGACTGCGGCTGATTCTTGCCGGCCAGATTACGGAACCCGAACATCGCTTCAATCTCGTCGTAACCGTCCGCAACCTTGCCGCACTTGGGACAGCTAGCCTCGAGAATGTGGGGCACACACTGACCAAGGGGGGGCGGCATGAATGGGTTTTGATCCGCGTCCAGGATCGGTTCCCTAATAGCGGCGGCCCTTCCCTAGCCCATGCAGGCCGCCGGATTCCGTGCCCAGGCGAAACCGCCAATCTGGGTTGCATCGATACCTGGGAAGTGGCTGCTGCAACACACGACGCCGTCTTGGCGCATCCAAGACCCCATCAAGGGCTTCAATCGAGTGGTCAAGGAAAAGCGCGCGAAGGAGATCGCAGTCGCGGTCCTTGCCCAAGGGCGAACCTTCCCAAACGCGATCGTCTTGGCGACTGATATGGCCGCTCCGGATGGAGGCGGTCCGACCCTGGACCTCCCTGAAACGGCGCGTTTCCTCGTAATCGACGGACAACACCGCATGTGGGCGCAAAACTTTTCCAACTTCGAGGCGCCCTACACTTGTGTGATTCATTTTGGCCTCACGGAGGCCAAGATGGCCGAACTCTTCCTGGAGATCAACGACACTCAGCGACGGGTTCCATCATCCCTCCGCTGGGACCTCTTCCGGCTGGTTCGACCAGATGACGATTTGGATTCCATCGCCGCAACGGAGCTACTATACGACCTGGTAAGCTCGGAAGAAACGCCACTCTATCAGCGCGTTGATCTGACCGGCGAGAACCCGCTTCTGAGGCTGAAGCAAGGCTCGATCGCGCCCGAAATCCGCGCCCTTGTCGCCGGTCGGACTGGGGCCCTGAAGGCTTTGAGCTATGAGGCACGCTACGATGGCCTCCTACATTTCTTCGAAGGATTGAGGGACGTTGACTCAGACGAATGGGCCGATGGAACGAGCCCGTTCCTGCGCAATCGGATTCTGAGAGCTACAATTCGGAATTTCAACGAAATCGTCCAGACCGTAGGCAAGGAAGCCGACAAGATTTCCGCCGAAGAATTCGGCCGATACCTCCGAAAAATCAAGCGCAAGAATCTGACGCAAGAGAAGCTTGCGTCCATTCAAGGTGCGGCTGGCATCAAGGCGATTTACGACCTAATTCACGCTGACATCTTCGGCGAGAAGTAGGATGCGCTTCTTCGACCTTCGGGGTGCTCGGGCTTTCGGCCGCGGCTTCGGCCGCAGCGCCATCACACCAAATGTATCGATGAAGGCGTTCCTCGGCCAAACCGCAGGGGCCTCTTGGACCGAGGGTTCACCTGCCTTTGATGGATATCGCGATTGTCTTTTGAGAGAAGCGGACAGACGTTTGCTGCTCGCGGTAACGAATTTCCGAAGGTCCCATGATCTTCTGACGCCGGCATCCGCCGCCTGGGCACAGGTTACACTTTACTATTCGTCGTTCTTTGCTGCGAGCTCGATCGCGGCCATGTTTGGCTGTTGGGTTGACGCCCCCAATGAATTGGTGGATGTTGCCCGCAGCAAGGCTGGGGCACAGGAAGTGTCTGTGTTGAGGAGCGAAAGTCAAATTCGGCGCTTGGCGAACAATGCTCGTGGTACTCACAAACCGTTTTGGTTTCTATTCTACGCTGGCGCCAGCACAGTCACGCCGCTCCTTCCGACGTCGTTATCCAACGCCCTGACGCCGATTTCAGGGCAGCGAGATTGGCTAATTTCTGCCCGAAACAAGGTAAACTACCAGACCCCCGAAGCAATGGTTGCGGCCAACGACTTTCATGCATCGTTTTCCGCGGCGATGTATCCGACCGGACTGGTGGGGGATCTTGGGACTCAGCACCAAGCGGCCGCAGACCTTGTAGCCGCCGCAGCTTGGCTGTCGAGGAAAGTCAGATTGAAAACCGACGCCTTGAACATGGTGGCACCCGCCAACGCGCGCCGCGCGAACCTCGTGGCGGCGCTCCGCGCACCTGCCCGTGTGGCGACGCGCGGCATGGCGTCGAGATTGAACATCTAGATGCGCCGGGATCGTCCGGGGTAGCGCTACCGGCTCCAGGTCTGCGAGGAACGCCTACGTCCACACAGGTCCAATAACCCACCCTAGAAGGGCGGCTCCAACCATTACTGGCGCTAGATAGAAGATGCTCTGAATCGAGATGGCCCAAGGCAAGTGAGTTACCTTCGTGATCGATGACGTCAGACCGAACATCCCCTTGGTTTGCGCCAAATCGCTCGTGTCGAACTTGTCGGCCGCTCTAACTGCGCCCATGAGGAGCCGGAAGTAGTACCCTGCGTCAATGATGTAGGCAATGAGCATGAGCGCCATGAGGCCGATGCCGACGACCAACAGTTCGTGTCTGCCGATGGAAATCGTGCCTGACACCGAAACCAGGATGCTGAATCCTGCTCCAAAGGCCGTCAGCACGATCGTTCGGAAGCGAAGAATGAGATCATTGAAGTGCTGCTGAACGTCGATGATCTTGCTCCATTCAGCCATGGCAATCGACGCGAGCGCATGGTCTACGTCGCCGGTCGGCATGAGTAGGGTCAGGGGCTTTGGGCTCTCTTCGAAGCTGAACATCTTGATGGGCAGCCAAATGACCAGGCGCCAGAACAATCCCATGACACCTATCAAGGCCAACCAGAGGGCCCACCGATATCCTTCCACGGTCAACCTAGGTCGTACCGACCAAAGACTGTTCTGTGTTGTCCGATGCTGGGCCGGCCATGAATCAGCGCCAGCGCGTTCTCCTTAGTGCGGCACAATGGCTGGCATCAAGAACATGTATTCGATTTGGCCGGCGAGGTACATCTCGACCATAAGACGGGCTGGGAAGGTCCCGTCCCAATCTTCCGTGTCACACGTGAACCGAATTTCCGTTCCCTCAAGGGAGATGCGATACGCGGGAAGCGCGTCTGACAGGTATTCTATCGTTTCGGCCAAGTCAGTATCAAGTCCAGTTTTCTGGGCAATCATTACAGCAAGGGCCGCCGCGCTGTGACGTCGGCCATCGAGGTAGGCGATCGTGGGCAATACACCGGGAATCGCGGTGTCATCAAGCCGAACCGGCAGAATGTACTCGCGCCCTTCCTCGAAGGCACGCGCTTGCGCGCTGGCGCGCTCGTGGTTGGTCCAGTTTTTCTGGGCATAGTGCTGGGACAGGAACATCACGCAATACTTGGCCTTACGTCGATAGACGTCGTCAAGATGCGCGTAGAGATTCTTCCCCCAGAGATCGACTTCTTCGTACCGGTCATAGAACACCCGGATGCCCAATTCATGCAAGGATGCGGCAACCTCAGCCACGTAGGGGCGGTCCTCGCCGGCGAAGGACAACGCGATATCATAGTCGAGGGTGGACATGGACTTCTCCGCAATCGCAGGCACAATCTCTACCTGCTTCAGTACGCCATGGCAGAAAAGACATCTGTCCGGTATCGGGAGAAACACGCAGGCGGCCAAGACCTCAGCTCACCTCGTTGATACCTTCAAGCCAAGCCTTTGGTCTCCGCGTTGCATGGGTGAAAACGTTGGCGCACCTCAGGACCAGCCAGTTGTCGCGCCAATCGAAGGGCGCAACACATATGTCGGGTGCCTGGATCTTCTCGGTTTCAAGACCCTCCTTGCCAATCACGAGTCCAAGTTGGTGCAAGCATACCGCAACCTGCTCAATGTGGGCCGAGCAGCTGGCGGCCTTCGTATCCAAGTCCAAGTTGGTGACGCCGCAACCCACCAATACCTACGCGACGTGACCTTGGGTTTTCGCAAACTTCGCGGTCCTATCGTGTTCTCGGACTCGATTTTCCTGCTAACCGAGGACGATTCGTCGGAGAGCCTCGACGAAATCTGCCTCTACGCCAACACCCTATTCAGGAAAGCCTTCGAAGCCAATTTGCCGTTGCGTGGGGCTATCGCGGTTGGTCGTAGCTGGCACTATCCGAAGGAGCGGGTAACGTTGGGGCAGGGAATTGTGCGCGCCTTCTCGCTTGAACAGTCCCTTGAGACTTTGGGAGTGGTCTTGGATCCGGCGGTCCCATCAACTGCGGCAGCGGGTGAGCCCATGGCCGTACCCACGAAGAACGGGGTGCAAATGCTGCGGCCGGTACTCGGTGTGATGCCGGACCATCCTCCGCACTTGCCCATTGCCATGCGATTGCACAACTGGAAAACGCGGTTGGAGGCGCTCAAGCATGCCGCGCCCCTCGAGGCCAAGGCGAAGTATGAGTCAGGGGTCGTGGAAGCTATGTTCGCAGGTGGAGCCCTCTAGAACGCTCGAACTGCGGTTTCCAAGCCGCGACATTGCCTTGGACACCCCAGCATTCATCCGCGGGCCCCCCAGCCCGGCTGGCACCCATGGCCCTTTGTCGTCGCTTTGTCGTCTATGGCCGCCAAACCCACTACAAGGTTCGCTAGTCAGCCATAGCCTGGCCGAATTCTCTGCTGCGGAAAGGACTCCCCGGCGCAGCCGAGTTTCCGCCGTGCCGTGACCGAGGTCCTGGGAGGGCGCCCGGCAAGGCGACCAAAACCGTCATCTGGCCAAGCCTTGCTTGGAGGGGCATGCGGCTGGTCGCGGCCTTCTTGATCTTCATCGTCGGGGTCGCAGGCTGCCTTGCCGACAAGACCGGCGCGCTCCCCGAGCCATCCGCGCCTGGTGGGCCGTCGCCGCGCCTTGCGCAGCTTGGCCCTTTGCCGTCGGGGTGTGACGGCAACCGCACGGCCGTCGCCCACCATGCCGGCGGCGAGCCGGCCCACGCGGACCTGGTGGAAGCGCCGATCCCCTGCCTCGTGGCGACGGGCCACAACAGCATGGAGCCCACCATCGGCATCGACCGCGACGGGAACCTGTTCACGTATCCCGCTGACGTCGTGCTCTACCCCTCCCTTCGCGAAGTGCCAAGCGGGGTCGGGACGATGCGGTCGAGCGACGACGGAGCGACCTGGGACCTGCTGGTCCCGCGCATCGGACCCGTGCCGACGCATCCGGCCACCGAGGACCCGTACCTCTACCTTGACCCTGCGACGGGTCGCCTGTTCGTGGAGGACCTGCTGCCGGCCTTCAACTGCGGCGGACTCTCCTTCTCCGACGACGGGGGCGCGACTTGGACGCACACGGTCGCCGGCTGCACCGCCTTCGACCATCAGAGCATGGCGGCAGGGCCCCCGGTCACCTCAACCACCCGGGGCTACCCCAATGTCGTCTACCGCTGCGCCATCAACCTGGTCGCCCTTGCCGGCGCCTCGTCCTCCTCCACGTGCCAGAAAAGCCTCGACGGGGGAATGACCTGGCTCCATGCCGGCGAGCCCGCATTCCAGTATCCCCTCCTTCCGCCGGGCCCCCCGGTCCCGAGCCAGACCTGCGCTGGGGCGCATGGCCACATCGTCGTCGATGCGCGGGGCTGGCTGTACATGCCGCGCGGCTACTGCGGCCAGCCCTGGCTTGCCGTCTCCAAAGACGAAGCTGCGACGTGGACCCGCATGCAGGTCGCGGACCTCGGCATGCTCTTCGATGAAACCGGCCTGGAGGACCACGAAGGGGACGTGGGCGTCGACCCGGCGGGCAACCTGTACTACACCTGGGTGGCCCGCGACCGCCTCCCATACCTGGTCACGTCCGGGGATGGAGGTGCGACCTGGTCCGCGCCGCGCATGATCGGGATGCCCGGCGTGGTCGAGGCCGCCTTGCCCCAGTTGGCCGTCGGCGGCGTCGGCAAGATCGCGTTCGTGTCGATGCAGAGCCAGGACTCTCCTGGCCCGCCTTGGCCCGTGTGCGACCTGCCCCCCCAATGCCCGGTGCCAGGCCCTGCCCGAGGCTACGGCAGCGTCAGCTGGAACGGCGTCCTGACGGTCAGCTGGGACGCCCTTGGGGAGAACGCGACGTTCTGGAGCGCCGCGCTCGACCCGCCTGGCGACCCCCTCGTGCGCGGCCATTGCGGACCGCTGCGCTGCTCGGCCGTGTACGACTTCCTGGATGTTCGCATCGGCCCCGACGGGACGGCGTGGGCCAGTCTCGTGGATGCATGCCCGCCCGGCTGCACCCTCAGCCCGCAGGGCGAAGGCGTCTCCGGCCAAGGCCAGGGCGTCGTCGGCCGCTTCTGGGCCGGGGCGAGCCTTTGGGATGCAAGCGACCCGAACGGGCCGTATCCGTAGGGGCAACAATTGCTGTTGGGGCCTGTGCAGAAAATGCGCCCAACCTTCCACGAGGTTGGCTGAGCCTGCCCAACGATCCAATCGGCCGCAGCCATGTCTGGCGGGGCATCTAGGCAGGGAGCTTGTTCAGCGTGAGCCAGTAGAACGTGAGCCCCTTGTACAGGTCGACCAGGTCGTCCAGGCCGCTTGGCTTCTGCACGAAGCTGTTGGCGCCCAAATCGAAGGCATCGACCATGTCCTGCTTGCTGTAGGACCCGCTGAGGACCACGACGGGGATCGCGTGGGTGCGGGGGTCCTCCTTGACGCGGCGCAGCACGTCCAGTCCCTGGCCGTTCGGGAGCTTGAGGTCCAGCAGGACCAGCCTGGGGCGGGTCGGAGCACCCCTGGCCCTTGGATTGAAGAAGAACTCCATGGCCTCCTTGCCGTCCCGCGCGACGTAGACCCGGTCGGCCAGGTCGTGCATCCTGAGCACGTGCAGGGTCAGGTCGACGGTGGTGCGGTCGTCCTCGACCAGCAGGATGTCGATGGTGCCGCTCAAGCCATCGCTTCCCCAGATGGTTGGCGGGGCGCCTTGGTGCTTCCTTCGTCTGCATGGTCGCCGGTTGTGTTGCCGGGGCCGGCAAGCGGCAGCCGCACCGTGAAGGTCGATCCCCGGCCGGGACCAGGGCTTGCCGCAGCGAGGCTTCCGTCGTGTTGTTCCGCGATGCCCTTGCAAAGGTACAGGCCCAGGCCGGTGCCGGTGTGGGCGCCTTGCTCGGGGTGGCCGATGCGGCTGAACGACTGGAACAACCGGGGCAGGTCGGCGGGGTCGATGCCACAGCCGGTATCCTGGACGGTGACCACGGCTTCGGAGGGGCCGGCTTCGAGGGCCACGCGGACGGCCCCGCCCCGCGGCGTGAACTTGATGGCGTTGACCAGCAGGTTGCTGAAGAGGTGCTCAAGCCGGCGGGCGTCCGCGGGAAGGCGAAGGCGAGGGAGCGCCTGGCTGGCCAGTCCCACGCCGGCGGCCTCCGCCTGCGGCCGGGCCGTCAGGATGCAGGCGTCAAGGATGGAACCCAGGTCGACGTCCTCGAGGTGGAGGACGAGGGCGCCAGCCTGCAGCCGGGTGAAATCAAGAAGCTCGCCCAGGTAGGCTGTCATGCGCTGCAAACCCCGGTCCAGGCTGGCCAAGGCACGCTGCCGCTTTGCGTCAAGGGTACCCGGCGGCATGTTGGCCAACTGCCGCACATCGAGACGAAGCGGCGCCGAGGCATTGTTCAATTCGTGCGCCATGACACGGATGAAGTCCGTCTTGAAACGGTCTGCCTGCTCCAGGCGCTCCTGGTCCCGCTGGACCTCGTCGAGTCGTCGTTGCCGCTCTTCGGCCAGGTGGCGTTCCGTGACGTCGCTGTGGATGCCCTCGAGCCGGGAAGGTCGGCCACCCGGGTCGAAGGCGGTCCAGGCGCGGGCGTGCACGTGGCGGATGGAGCCACCAGGCTGCAGGTAGCGGTGGGTCCCCTCCGCCGTCCCCCACTTGATGACCGACGCGAAGAACCCCTCCACGGCGATCCGGTCGTCGGGATGGGCCGCTTCCACGAAGAGGCGGGGCGTGGCCAGCAGGTCCGCCACCGGGCGGCTGAACAGCTTCCCAGCCGCTGGGTTGAGGTACAGCATCCTCGACGTGTCGGGGTCCATCGACCAGACCACGTCCTCGAGGTTGCCAAGGATGCCGCGCATCTGCTCCTCGCTGGCGCGCAGCGCGGCCTCGGCGGTCTCCTTCTCAAGGCGCACGGCACGCTCCTGCAGCGCGCGGCGGACCGCGTAGCCGAGGCGGGCCAGCCGGTCCTTGAGCACGTAGTCGGTGGCGCCGCTGGCCAGCATCTGCGCCGCCGTGACATCGTCGAGGGATCCCGTCACGACGATGATGGGGACGTCGAGGCCGCTTTCCTTCAGGATCGCCATGGCCTGGTCCGAGGCGAAGGACGGGATGTGGTGGTCCAGCAGGATGATGTCGAGGCTGGGGGTCAGGCGGCGCCGGAACTCGCCAGCCGTGGTCACGCGCTGCCAGTCCGGGGCGAACCCGGCTTTCGCCAGCTCGCGGACCATGAGGTCCGCGTCGGCAGGACGGTCCTCCGCGATGAGGACCTGGATCGCCTCGTTCAAGAGGGCCCCGGCAGGCTGAACCAGAACGTGGCGCCGGCTCCGGGAGTCGCGTGGGCCCAGACGCGGCCGCCGTGCCGGGTCACGATGCGGTGCACCATGCTGAGCCCGAGGCCGGTGCCTTCGAACTGGTCCGCGGTGTGCAACCGTTCGAGGGCCCCGAAGAGGCGTCCGGAGTGCTCCATGTCGAAGCCAGCCCCGTTGTCGCGCACGAAGTAGGCGCCCGGCGTCGTTCCTGGCGGGGTTCCCGGGGCGGTCGCGGGTGCAGGATCCCAGCCCACCTCGATGCGAGCATCGCTGCGGTCGCGCGTGAACTTGAATGCGTTGCCCAGAAGGTTCCACAGCACCACGCGCAGGAGGGCGGGGTCGGCGCGGCACGGTGGGATGGGGTGCAGGCGGACGTCGATGTGGCGTCCCGGGGCCTGCGCGCGCAGGTCGTCCACCACGGCCCCGGCCATGGGTCCGGGATCCACGTCCTCGAGCGCAAGGTCGTGGCGTCCGATGCGCGCGAAGGCCAGCAGGGAGTCGACCAGCGCGCCCATCTCGCGGGCACTCTTGGCGACGTCCGCGAGCATGCGGCGCGCCTGGGGGGAAAGGACCAGACCCTGATCCAGCAGCAGCACCTCGGTGAATCCCCGCATCGTTCGAAGCGGGGCGTGGAGGTCGTGCGCCACGGAGTGGGCGAACGCGTCGAGTTCCCGGTTGGATTCCTGCAGTTCCTCCAGGAGCTTCATCTGGGGGGTCACGTCGCGGACGGCGCACACGTAGACGTCCTGGTCGCCGTGATGCATCCGGCTGACCTGCACCTCTGCCGGGAATTCGCGGCCGTCCTTGCGCAACCCCCGCGTCGACACGGTGGCCTCCCCCCTTTCCGCCAGCGCCTGCTCCATCTCGCGCCGCAAGGCAGGAAGGCGGGCCTGTGTCGCCGCCGCGTAGAGGCGGGTGGATGGGCAGCCCTGCAGTTCGTCCTGGCTGTAGCCGAACAGCCGGCAAAGCCTGCCATTGACGTGCAGGACGAGGCGGTCCAGGGTCAGCACCATCATCGCGTCGGGTGATGCCTCGAGCAGCCCCCTGAAACGTTCCTGGGCGCGCCGGCGTTCGCTCAGGTCGCGGAACGTCACGACCGCCCCAAGGATGCGCTCTCCGTCGAGCACCGGGACGCTCACGAGTTCGGCCTCGAAGCTGGTGCCGTCCTTGCGCCAGTAGTGCTCCGAGGGCGAGGTCTGGCGGCCGCCGCCGTCCAGGGTCCGCTGCACGGGACAGTCCGCGCGCGCGTACGGAGTGCCGTCCGCATGCTTGTGATGGACGGTTGCATGGAGGTCCAGGCCGACCAGTTCAAGGGCCCCATACCCAAGCATGGCGGCACCCGCAGGATTGACGGAGGTGACACGGCCTTGGGCGTCGAGCTTGTAGATCCCGTCGCTCGAGTTCGCAAGCACCAGCTCGCTTTCATGGGCAAGTGCTGCCAGCCTGGATTGGCTGGTGGCCAGCGCGTCCTGGATGCGGCGTTCGTCCGTGACGTCCTGGCCGGCGCACAGCAGCAGGTCCCGCTCCGGCAGCAGGGACGTGGTCCAACGGATGACACGCAGCCTGCCATCGCGGTGGCGCCAGCGGTTCTCGAAGCCGGTGCTGGCCGCCTGGTGCGCAAGCTGGTCGGCCTCCCGGGCCGAACGCTCCAGGTCTCCCTTCTGGATGTACTCCTGGTAGCGGTGCCCCACGAGGTCGGCCGAGCTCCATCCCAGCGTCCTTTCCCAGGCCGGGTTCACCCGTTGGAACACGCCGTCGTGGCTCAGGATGCCCAGCAGCAGGGGCGAGGCGCGCCAGAACATCTGGAGTTCTGGCAGGACCGCCTCGTCCATGGGGCGGCTGGCTGCCAGGTCCGCGTGAAGGCTGGTCTCCGCCGTGACGTCATGGCCGCTGGCGACCAGCAGCCGTCGCCCCGGGTCTGCAGCGGCACTCCAGCGCAGCGTGCGGTAGCGGCCGTTGCGGCACCGGTGCCGGGCCTCGAATCCATGCACGACCGCGCCTTCGGCAAGGCGGCGGTTCTCATGGCGGACGGCCTCGAGATCGTCGGGATGCACAAGGTCCAGGGCAGAGCCTCCGATCAGTTCGTCCCGTTGCCAGCCCAGGACCTGGGTCCAGTGCGGGTTGACCTCGAGGAACCGGCCCTCGAAATCCAGGACGGCAACGAGCCGGGGCACGCGCTCGAACACGACCTGGGCGGCCTCCGTCCATGGGCGGGCGGCAATCATGATCCGTCCGGATGCCCCCGGCTCCTGGGCCGGACCGGCAGATGGGAGCCGCTCGCGTGCCTCCTTCCTGGTCTCAAGGTCCGGGGTCTCGTTCCCGGCCTTGGGTGGGCCCTGCCTGGCGTCCTGGCGATGATCATCCGACGTCAGGCCAACCACGCCGAGACACGGCCCTGTGCAGGCAAAGAGACTTTGGGTCAGGCTGGGGTTGGATGACTTATACGGCAGGCATGGCAGCCGAACATGTATGGCTGCATTCCGCACTCTGGTGCATTATCAAGCGAAAAGGGCGTCCACAAAGAATGCCACCCTTCCCCGACAGATGACGATCCTCGGGTTGTCGCCAGCTCGTCAGGAGCGGACGCTGTTTGGGCCGCCCTGACTTGACAGGTCAAGGGGATTTGCAACAGGTGCGGGCCAGACGTTCGGGCACCTGGGGTTGGCTGCGCGTGAAGGCTGAAGGAGGGCGACTGGAAGCGACCGTCAAGGCAGCGACCCGTGCAGAGGCCGTGGTGACGTATCCAGGATACGTATCCGCGTGGAGCAATCCATGTCCCTGGCGGCCACCCTTGGGGATGCATGGCCCCAACCTTGCGCCGGGTCCGCCTGGCGAGCCTGCTGCGCGCGGAACTCATGGCCCTGCCCCGGAACACGTTCGCGCTCGCCGCTGTGGCCGCCGTCTTCGGGATCCTCGCGGTCCCGCTCTCGTTCCTCTACTCCGGCACGGCCGGCCTCATGGAGACGCTCCTCCTCGCGTGGTACGTGCTGCCGCTGGTGGTGTCCGTCATCGTGGCTGCCCGTGTCGCCAGTGCGCGCCGCACCCGCTTCGTCGACAGCCTGTACACGACGCCGCTCACGCAGGGCACCTGGTTCGCGGTCCAGGCCCTGGTCGGAGCGATGCTTGCCCTGCTTGTGCTTGCCTTGCAGGTGCCGTTCCTGGTCGTCTTCGTCGCGTGGCTTGGCATCCCCTCGACCCTTGGCGCCTTCGCGTTGGGGGCGCTGGCCGTGGCGATGTGCGCCGTCGCCTTGGGACTCTTCTGCGGCATCGTCGTGGGCGATTCGTCCCCGCTGGCCGCTGCGGGGCTTGCCGGGGGCCTGTCGTTCCTGTCCTTCATCCTCTTCATGGTCCACCAGGTCGTGCTGGAAGGCCCCCCAACGGGTGAACGCGAGCTGCTCCTCCGCATCACGTCGCTCTCGCCCGTGTCGCTTGCCGGGGACGCGGCGGGCCTCGGGTTCGCGGGGGTCGCGCCGGACGACCCGTGGCAACCCGTCGTCGGCCTGCTTGCCCTGATCCTTGGCCTCGCCGGCGCCGCCTGGCTGTCCTACACGCGGTGGCAGGGCCCCCTTGGCTGGGAATCGGCGCGCGGCCGGGCCCTTGTGCTGGGCCTGGTGGCCCTCGTCGTGGCCGCCCCGGTGGCCACTGCGGAGCTGACGTTCCAGGGGTCGGGAGAGGATGACGCTGGATACGTCCCGGGCGCGAACACCTGGGTGGCCGTCGTGGACCACGGCGCCCCGATCCGCGACGACTCGTTCAGCGAGATGGCCATCTACTTGGACCCCGACCTGCCGGCGGGGCAGGACGTCGAGGTGGACGTCCTCGTGCTCTTGCTGGCGCCGGCCAATTCCAGCCCCCGCGCCGTCCAGATCGAAGTGCGGGGCAGCGACGTCATCCAAGTGGTGGAGGGCGGCAGGCGCACCAGCAGCGCGGCCCAACCCGACGGCCAGGCGCCCGCACCCAACGACGGCCGACAGCGCCACGTGTACCGCGTGCCGGTCACGCTGCGCGTCGTCGCCCTCGAGGCGCTCGGGGTCTCCCCGTCCCCCATCGAGGTGCACACCCAGTTCTCGGCTGACGGCCGGTACTACACGTCGGTTGGACGCGTGATCCTCCAAGGCGAAGCGCCTGGAGTCGCATGGCAGCTCGTCGGCGCCGGGCTTGTCCTTCCCTCCTCCGCCCTGGTGGGATGCATCGTGCGCAAGCGCAACACGAGGTGACCCATGGCTCCAGCCATCTCGACCAGGAAGCTCACCCGCAGGTTCGGCGACGTCACCGCCGTCGACGCCATCGACCTCGACGTGCGCGAGGGATCGTCGTACGGGTTCCTTGGCCTCAACGGGGCAGGCAAGTCCACGACCATCCGCATGCTGTGCGGCCTCCTTCCCCCCACCGAGGGCGAGGCGACCGTCGCCGGCCACGACGTCGTCCGCGAGATCCTCGCGGTGCGCAGCCAGGTCGGCCTCATCGCGGAACTTGAGGCCGCGCAGGCGCATCCGGCCTGGACGGGCACGGAGTACCTCCGCTACTTCGCGACCCTGTGGGACCTCCCGCAGGCACCGGCCCGGGTCGCGTCGCTGCTGGACCAGGTCGGGCTCGCCCCCGAGTGGCGCCGGCGCCCCATGCGCACGTACAGCACGGGCATGCGGCGGCGCGTGGAGATCGCCCGCGCCATGCTGGGGGACCCCCGCATCCTCTTCCTCGACGAGCCGACGCGGGGGCTCGACCTGCCGGCCAAGCGCGACCTGTGGGCCTGGCTGCGCGGCACCGTGCGCGCCCAAGGGGTCACGCTTTTCGTGTCCAGCCACGAGGTGCGCGAGATCCGCACCCTGTGCGACGACCTGGCCGTCATCGCCTCGGGGCGCATCGCCTACCGCGGGGCCGCGCGCGACCTCGGGGCCACCGAGGAAGCGTTCGAGGAATCCCTGGTTCGCCTCCTGCAGGGGCCGGCGGCACCAAAGGCCTCATGGGCGACGGCGGGGTGAGACCTGCATGGCAGGTCGATCCGGTCGCCTCCTCCCGCCTGCCGCCCTGCTGGCAGGCGTCCTCCTGTTCGCGGTGGGGCTGCTGGTGCTGAACCTCGAGTCGGCGGGCCTGGACCCCCAGCCGCTCGACCCGGCCGTCTTCACGAGCGAGAACGGGACGGCCGTGCTGGCGTACCCCACGTGGTATTACGGGATCGGCTCGAGCCGGCTGCTGGTGTCGTACGCGTTCCCGCTGGCGCCGGGCGAGGCCTACTACGTCGACTGCAGGGACCTGGATTCCATGCGGCATGGCCATGCCCCGGCGCAACCCTTGATGGCCTTCACGGACCTGAGGGAGGGATCCTTCGTGGTCTCGCAGCGCACGCTGCCCGACGCGGCCGGCCCCTACGTCATCGTCGACTCGGCCTCGGGGCTGCCGCGGCAATGCGACCCGGCCATCGCGTTCCAGTGGACCGTCGGGGACCAGGCCCCGGAGGCCAACCGGCCGACGGCCACCGTCGCGTTCAACCACCGCCCCTTCGACCAGGGCAACTATGGGCTGCTGCTGGCCATCATGGGCGCCGGCGCCGTCCTCGCGCTGGCCGGCGGCCTCGCGTGGGCCCGCACGAGGCTGCAGGGAACGGGTGTGCCCAGCCAGGAGCAGGGTCCGTTGGAGGTCCTGCGCGCCCTGCTCGAACGCATGGGGGCCCAGCTGGAGCGCACCCGCCGTCACCTGTTCCTTGCCGGCGCCCTCGGGGTCCTGCTCTGGTACCCGATCCTGGTCCCCTGGGCCTGGAGGCAGGCGGACCGCACCACGGAGAGCCCGGTCTTCCCCTGGGCCGTGGGGGGCATCGTCCTTGCGTTCCTGGCCATCCTCACCGCGCTGTGGATCAAGGAACTCCATCGCCTCGACCGCGAGCTGGCCGCCTGGCGGACCCGCCTGGCCGAACTGCGGACCCGCGAAGCCCACCTGATGGACACCCTCTAGAGGCCCCCTGATGCCGCTGGAGGACGACCGACTGGAACGCCCCGACCTGTACGTGCTGGCGCGCTTCCTCGACTCGCTGTGGCGCGACCAGCGTCCCCGCCGCCGCACCGACCTCCAGCTCGCCGTCCGGCTCAACTACACCGTCTACAAGCGCTACCTGGAGTGGATGGAGCGCAAGGGCCTCGTGGTCGTGGGGGAGGC
The DNA here is from genome assembly GCA_035526765.1 of Thermoplasmatota archaeon. Classification (GTDB taxonomy): domain Archaea; phylum Thermoplasmatota; class E2; order JACPAO01; family JAHFTW01; genus JAHFTW01. The sequence continues at coordinate 158,946 of DATLBS010000030.1, forward strand.
CATCTCCATCACCCCCAAGGGCGTCGAGACCTACAAGACGCTGGTCACGTGGATCAAGGACGCCGTCGGCGAGGACTCCCTGTGAGGCGTCTGACGGCGAGCGCAAGACCCACGTGAATCCCGGAGGCCTTCTACTGAACGGCTGGTCTGGCCAGGGCTGGCGTCCTGCTCGGCTGCGGAGGGACCGCCATCCTTCCTTCCGCCACCTGGACCACGTTTCCTCCCACCTGGACCTCCTCAGGGTTCCGTTCCGCCGAGACGGTGACCTTGACCATCACCTGCCCCGGACGATGGAGGTGGCGGCCTTGGGCGTGGCGCAGGATTTGGTCAGGGCGGAGCCGGCCGTGGGCGACCAGGTAGGCGCCGAGGCAGCCGCTGGCGGATCCCGTCACGGGGTCCTCGAATTCCCGCAGCGGGAATCCTCGCGCCTCGCTCATCATGCGGGTGTCCTTGGGCTTCAGCGTGAACGGGTAGACGTTGTGGTACAGTGAGCCTGGCCCCGAGAATTCGGCGAGGTTCGGCCGGACCCGGTCGAGCGCATCGGCGTCGCGCAGGGGGACCAGCAACCACGGAAGGCCGGTGGACACCTTCTGGATCGGCAGGTCCGCGTGGAGGTCCTCGATCCCCAGGCCAAGGGCGGCCGCGACCCGCTTGCGGTCGGCCAGGGGCGCGTCAAGGGACGGCTTGGCTTGCGTCGTCCAGACCGTGACCGGCGCTCCCTGGGCGTCCGCGTCGATGTGGATCGGCAACAGTCCCGCCTTGACTTCCTGGGTGAAGCGGTTCGACCCCGGCTTCAGGGCGAGCCTGCCCATCTTCGCGAGGAGCCACGCCGTCCCGACGCTCGGATGGCCGGCATAGGGGAGTTCGGAGGCGGTCGTGAAGATGCGGACCTGGTAGGTCGCCTGCGGGGTCGTCGCGGGGAAGACGAACGTGGTCTCGCTCAGGTTCGTCTCACGGGCGATGCGCTGCATGGCGTCGTCGGAGAGTCCTTGGGCATGGGGGAAGACGGCCAGAGGATTGCCTTCGAACGGGGTCGACGTGAAGACGTCCACGGTCGTGAACTCGCGGGTGCTGGAATGGCTTGCTCCCATGGCCTTGGGTGCCGGAGAGGCAAAGCCGTGGTAAAGTCGACCCGGAGGGAAAATCGGGACTTGCGGGGTCACCGTCGTGCCTTCCGGCATGGGTCCGCGCCCCACTCGGAGCCGTGCATCGAACCATGCGGAACCTCCTCCCAGCGCTTCTCAACGGCGCCTTCGTTTCTTCGGCGCTTCCTCGTCCAGCAGCGCGTCGAGGCGGGCGAAGTTCTCGTCCCAGCGACGCTGGAACTCCGTGAGGTAGGTGATGGCCGACTGGATGGGTTCGCCGCGCAGCCTGGCGTAGCGCCTCGGCGTCTCCTGGCGGCGCGCGACGATGCCCGCCTGCTCCAGGACCTTCAGGTGCTTCGAGACGGCGGGCTGGGAGATGGGCAGCGGGTCGGCGAGCTCCTGGACGGTGGCTTCCCCCTCGGCGAGCCGGGCGAGGATCTGGCGCCGCGTCGGGTCGGCCAAGGCGCGGAAGGTCAGCGTGAGGGCCTTGCTCATGCGAGTCCAGCAAGGAGGGCGTCGAGGCGCACGTAGGTGGGCTCCAGGCCTTCGACGGCCCCGCTGGCAAGCAGCTCGTCGCGGAGGGCCTTCGTCGCCGTCTTGATGCGGATGGTGACCGTCGTGCGGCCCCCCCGCTCCTCGAACGTGTGCGAGCGGACCTCGGGCGTCGGGTCGGGGAACATGCTCTCCATCACGAGCAGGCGGGGCTTCTCGACCTGGTGGAACACGCCGCCGGTCTCGAAGGCGGTGCCCCACCCCCACCGGAACTTGCCGTTGGGTCGCACGTCCATCTCGCACACCGTCATGGGCGGCTCGGCTGGGCCGTTCCACCGCGGGATGAGCTTCGGGTCGGTGAAGGCGCGCCAGACGAGCTCGCGCGGCGCTGCGAAGGAGCGCACGAGGGCGATCTCGGTGTCGGAGGGCAGGGTCAGGGTGGAGGCGGGCGGGGCCACGTTGCGGGGCATGGGGACCCGATGGACGCCCGTCAATCATAACCTTTTGGTTATCATTGGGCTGCTGGTTCGCTTGGGGCCAGACGTGGCCCGTGGCCGCCGGACGCGGCGCAGGGCATCCCACCTGCTGCGCGAAGACGGAAGCTGGGGGCGGAAACGGAGGGACGGATGGAGGGTTCTTGGGCAGCCGCGACGTGGGCCCGCCATGGCCCAGGACCGAGGCGACGACCTCGCGGGCATCGTGCGGCCGCTTGCCTCGCTGGCCTCGAAGTCGGAGAAGGCCCAGTCGAAGCTGGCGGCCGGGACGTGGCAGCACACCATGCTGCAGGAGGACCTGGCGGCCCTGCGCATCGGGCTTGCCCTCCTGGACCCGGACAAGGAAGACCCGGGGCGGTTCGCGCGTGGCGAACTCTTGGCCGCCCTCGCCGCGCTGGACGCGATGGCCACGAGGACGGAGGCGGCATTGGCCCGGTTCCTGCCAGGCACCCCACAGCACACCCTGCAGAGCCGCCGGCTCAAGGCGCTGGCCGCGGCGACGGCGGCGGTGAGGGCGCGCTGTGGGGGCGCAAGGTAGCGGCCCACGGTCGAGAAGCTACATGTGCCGGGTCGCGGCTGCGGCAACGATGACGCGGAGCTTCCGGAACGAGGTCGAGGTCCCGCACCCCGTCGGCCAGGTTTGGCAAGCCCTCACCGACCCGACGCTCATGGGTCTCTGGATCATGAACTTCGACCAGACGCCGGGGGAGATGAAGACCGATTTCCGCCCCGTCGCCGGCACCGCGTACCGCATGGAGGCACCCCCCAGGGGCTGGCGCGGCTACGTCGTCGGCAAGGTGCTGGAGGTCGCACCCGGCCAACGCCTCGTCTACACGTGGGCCCACAGCCCCTACCAGGACGCGAACCCGGTGCGCGTGGAGTTCACGCTCGAACCCACCGCGGAGGGCACACGGGTCCGGATGGTGCAGAGCGGGTTCCCGGGCGCGAAGGGCTGGTTCGTCCGCCTTGGCGCGCGGCTTGGGTGGAGGAAGATGCTGGGCTCCGGATTGCCTGCCGTGCTCGACGGGGCCGCCAACAAGACTCCAGAGTTCGAGGCCTGGCCGATCGAGGTCCCGGTCCCCGCCTTGGACCAAGCCTCGGGAACGGAAGGAGAGGGTCGACGGAACCGCATGCCCTGAAGTGAACCAGTTCGGGGACCCGCGCCTTATCTCCCGGCCGCCCCCTTGCAGACCCTGCATGGACGCGGCCTGGAACGTGGTGGAGTTCGATGGCGAGGCCTTGCGCTTCCTGGCGCCCGACCGCCGGTGGACGCCGGAGAGGGAGTCCGCCCTCCCGTTCGGGTCCCTCGCGGAGGCCCTGCGCTTCGCGGAGACCGGCGCAGAAGGGACAAGGGTCGGACCCAACGTCCCAGAGACCAGGGCGGTCGACCCCCATGCGGTTCCATCGGAAACACCCGAACAACCCCTAACTAGGGCGCAACGGTGAACCGGGTTGGTGGCCAAGCGCAGGAAGCCGGCGGAAACCTCTGAGGACGAGGACGCTGCCGCATGGCTTGCCCGGGTGGCTGCGCCCTGCCTGGCGGAGCTATCCGAGTTGGCGGAAGGCAGCGGGTGCCGCGTCCGCCGCCGCTCGACGGCCCCGCGAGGGCACCTTCCCTTCAGGCAGGCGGAGCTGCTTGAGCTCACGACGAAGGACGGCCACGAAGGCTACATCGCCATGGGGTGGCGTGGCGGCGAGGATTTCGCCCTGGCGGTGAAGCGGCCGGGGAAGACCAACCAGTTCGCGTGGCACCAGTTCTCCCCCGGGACCGAGCAGGAGGCCCGTGACTTCGCCCGCCTCGCGCTGGAGCACATCCTGATGGAATCGCGGGGCTACCGCGGGACGCGCCCCGAGGCGCGGGAGTAAAGTCCGGGCCCGTGTTCGGGCCTCCGTGCCCAGCAAGCCTGCCACGCGCGGGGCCTCCGCCAGGAAGCCCGCCAAGGCGTCCGCCAAGAAGCCCGTCGGCAAGGCACCAAGGAAGCCTGCAAGGAAGTCCGCCAGGCAACCGGCCAGGGAGTCCCCCCGGACGAGGGTGCCGGCGGACGCATCCGGGTCCGCAACGGGCAGGAGGCCTGTCCTGCTCTCTGGCGGGAACCCCCAGGTCGCGAAGGCCGACGGCGACGCCCCCGTGCAGGCGTACATCGCGGCGGTCCCTGGCTGGAAACGCGACGTTGCCCGGCGTCTCGATGCCCTCATCACGCGCGCCGCCCCGCAGGCCCGGAAGGCCGTCAAGTGGAACTCGCCCTTCTACGGGGTCGAGGGCCAGGGCTGGTTCGTCTCGCTCCACGTCTTCACGAACTACGTCAAGGTGACGTTCTTCATGGGCACCTCCTTGGTCCCGGTGCCGCCCGGCGGGACGGGGAAGGACGCACGGTGGATCGACGTCCACGAGGACGACCTGGACGAGCGGCAGATGGTGGCTTGGGTGAAGCAGGCCGCATCGATCCCGGGCTGGGGCAACGCATGAAGTCCCCGCGACCCCCTCCCCTGCATCCCCCGACGCCGAAGAGACCAGGACGTGGACCCATGACGAAACCCAGCACCAAGCCTGTCACCAAGAGGAAGGTCGCCGCCAAGAAGGCTGCCAGCAGGACCGCCGGGGGCAGCAAGAAGGCCACCAGGGGAAGCGGGACGGCCGTGAAGGCCACCCGGAAGGCAGCGGCGGTCCCTGAAGGCGCACGCAACACCGGACGCGGGGCCTGGCAACCGGCGGCCATCGACCGCATGCGCAGGCTCATCCGCGAGGCGGACCCGGACATCCTCGAGGAAGTGAAGTGGCGCAAGCCCTCCAACGCCATGCAGGGGGTTCCCGTCTGGTCGCACGACGGCATCGTGTGCACGGGGGAGACCTACAAGGACAAGGTCAAGCTCACCTTCGCAAGGGGGGCCGCGCTGGACGACCCCGGGGGCCTGTTCAATGCGAAGGACACGGGCGCGACGCGGCGAGCCATCGACATCCAGGAAGGGGACACGGTCGACTCCACGGCGTTCAAGGCGCTCGTCCGTGCCGCGGTCGCCTTCAACGCCGCGGCCAAGTGACGCGGCGGAAATCAACGTCCTCTTGAGGCCGCTTCGTGTAGGGAAGGCATCCCGCCCGACGTCGCCGTCGTCCTCCACTGCCCCCATTGCGGGCTGCAGCACGTCGACAAGGGGCAATGGGCGACGTTCGCGCACAAGCGGCACCTCTGCTACGGCTGCGGCAGGTTCTGGGAACCCTTCCCGCACGGCACCATCGGCGTGGCAGGCAAGCAGGACTAGTCCTCGTCGTGGCGCTCGTCCCACTGCTCGTGCAGGTCGTCGAGGAGCCTGAGGGTCTGGACGCGGCGCTCCTCCAGGTCCTGCAGCTCGGCCTTGAGCCTCCGCGCCTCGGCGGCCGGGCGCTTGCCCCTGAGCCTGCGCTGGATCTGGTGGCGGGCGTACTCGTTGAGGCCCAGCTCGCGCTCCAGGATGGCAAGCCCGGTCAGCATGCCAGGGGCCTCGCGGCGCGGACGCTGCGAGAGGTCGGGGTGGCCGCTTCCGCGCGGCATCAGCCCTCCATCATGGGGTTCCGTCGCCCTGCCGGGCCTTGAGGCTGTTGGGACCAGACCAGTCCCGGCGAGGACCCGGCGAGGACCCGGCTAGGACCGGGCTAGGACATCGATGAGTTCCTGTCCCCGCTTGGCACCGATGCCGCGGCCTTCCAGGAAGGCCCTGGTCGCCGCAGGGTCCGGAGCCTTGTGCGCAGGGACGAACCCCTTGTCCACCGGGTGCGAGAAGTAGAGGCCGCGGACCTCGTCGAGCTCCCTGATGGAGGCCCCCATCGCCTCGAGGGCCGCCTCCGCGGTGCCATGCCTCCTGATGGCCTTCACGGCCTTCACCGGCCCGAACCCCGCGATGCCCGGGTTGTAGTCCGTGCCGATGAGGATGGCGCAGTCCACCAGCTGCGCCCGGGTGAGCCCGGCGGCCTGGAGGGCCACGCCCAGCTCGAGGACCTCGGGCTTGCGGGTCTCGCTCATCGTCAGGTTGCGCAAGGCCCGCGGCGCGCCGAACAGGGCGATGTCCCAGTCCTGCGTCACGGCCGCCCAGGCGCGGCCGGCCTGCACGAGCTGCGCGCACTGCGCATCCGACTCCCCCGGCGCCACGATCCAGGGGATGCCGAGTGCCGTGAGCAGCGCGCGGCACTCCTCCAGGTCCTCCTCGGTGACGGAGGCGGCGGCCTGCGCGTTGTCGCCCGCCACGCGCGCCGCCTCGATGCGCTCGGCGCGGCCGATGAGCGTCGCCTCCTTCAGGCCGGGCTGGATGCCATCGAAGACCCAGACGCTGCGCGCTCCCCACCTGGCATAGAGGGTGAGGCGGGAAAGCAGGCCCAGCAGGTGCGTGATGGGCCGGCCGTCGGGCGCCTTCGGCATGTCGGGGGAGGCGGCGAGGGCGGTCACGAAGGACCAGATGAGGTTGTCCGCGTCGACGGCGACCGTCCTGCCACGCAGCTGCGCCACGTCGAAGGGGGCCGGGGGGAGGATCTTGCGCAGCGCGGCGATTCCCAACGCCCTGGCAGCCAGGGACCGTCACGTGAACCTGCCGGGCTCCATGCTGCGGGGAGGGCTTGGGCCACGGACCCCGCAGTCGGGCCAGCTCCGCCGCCAGCGCCCGCAGCCTCGCTGCAGCCGGGGACCCTGCGGCGTTGGCGGCCTCACATGTCCACCCCCAGGAAGGACTTGGAATGGCGCATCCATGTCGGGGCCATGGCCGCCACCCCCGCACGCGGCGCCCCAGGTCCGCGGACGCAAGGGGCCCCTGCCCGCCGCTCCCGCGCCGGGCCGCGGCGCGCCACGCGTCCCGCATCGTCTTCCGCGCAGAGGTGCCGCCGCAAGTTCCTGCGTTTCTTCCCCGGGGGCTTTGCCGACGAGACCTACATCGCGTGGGAACGCGGCTACAAGTGGAAGGCGCACGAGGCGTGGCAGGAACATCTCGGCCCCAAGGCCTTCCAGGCCCTCCTGCGGCAAGGACGGTTCGCGGAGGTCGCGGCGCAGGCCGTGCGGATCGAGTCCCGGACGAACCTGCTGTTCTCCTTCGAGAAGATGGCGGTGCGCGATGCGGTGCGCGACCCGGTGGGGGCCCGCAGGTTCGCTGAGGGCCTGTACGGGTCCTTGCACGGCCCGGGTGGGCCGCAGGAGCGGTTCGACGCGTGGCGGGACGTCGTGGCCGGCCTGCCCCGGCGCAAGACCCGTGTCCTGACATGGCCCCTGGTGACCGTGTTCGGGTTCCTGGCGCAGCCGGACCGCCACATCTTCCTGAAGCCCAACGTCACGCGCCGCGCCGCCCAGGCCTACGGGTTCGGGTTCGAGTACGCCTCGCGCCCCGACTGGTCCACTTACCAGAGCCTTCTTCGGTTCGCCGGCACGGTGCGCAAGGACCTGGCGGACCTCCTGCCACGGGACATGATCGACCTGCAATCCTTCATCTGGGTCCAGGGCTCGGACGAGTACTGAGCCGGGCGCGTCTGGTCTTCAAGGTCACCGGGGGCCGCAACGAGTGGGTCGCCCTGGGGGATCGCGAGCCCTGGTCATGGGGGCAAGCCTAGGCCTCGTCCTGGTCCATGTGGGGCTTGAGCGGCTCCGTGGCGGGCCCGTGCAGGACCTCGCCGTCGATGCCGAAGCGGGAGCCGTGGCAGGGGCAGTCCCAACTGGTCTCCATGGGGTTGAAGGCGAGGATGCAGCCCATGTGGGTGCAGGAGGCGCTCACGCAATGCTCCCTCCCGTCACGGTCCTTGTAGACCGCGACCTTGTGCAGGCCACGCGATTCCACGCGGCCCATGCCTGGGACAAGCTCCCCCTTGGCTTGGGGCTTCAGGCGCTCCACCACGAGCTGGCGCACGGCGGTGACGCCTCCCTCCACCAGCTTCGGGGTCACGAGCTCCTTGACGATGCGCTTGGCGTGGAACGGGTCGTAGAGGTCCGCCAGTGGGTTGTCGTTGCCCAGGACGCGGTCGGCCAGCAGGCGGGCCGACACGATGCCCTGCGTCATGCCCCACGCGCGGAACCCCGTTGCGGCCCATGTGTTCTTGGAGCGTGCACCATGCGTGCCCACCAACGGCAGGTCGTCGAGGGGGTAGGAGTCCTGCGAGGACCAGTGATGGGAGGGTTCCCCTGCCCCGAAACTCTCCCGCGCGAAGGAGGCCAGGCGCCCGACGTGGTCCTCCCCGGCGCGCTCGCCCTCGGGATGCGTCTCGCCCACGAAGACCAGCATGGGGCCGTCCGGACCGTCGAAGGGGCGCACGCTTCGGCGCGGGTCGTCCATGCTGACGTACATGCCCTTGATGTCGCTCCTGCCGACGGGGCACGCGATGCCGTACTCGCGCTTGGGGACCATGCGGACTGTGTAGCCCAGCTTGTCGAGGATCGGGATGTGGGTGGCCACGATGACGCTGCGGGCGTTCACGGTCCCCCCCGGAGTGGTGACCTTGCAGGGCTCGCCGTCCTCGATGGCGGTCACGGGGGAGTCCTCGTGCACGTGCGAGCCGTTGCCCTTGATGCGGTCCACGAGGCCGAGGAGGAACTCGCGCGGGTGGAAGTGGGCCTGCTGGTCGAAGCGGACCGCGCCCTTGACGGGGAACGGCAGGTCGGTGTCCGCGGTGAAGGAGGCGGGAAGGCCCAGCTTCAGGGAAAGGTCGGCTTCCTTCCGCAGGTCCTCCAGGTGCTTTTGGTCCGTGGTGTAGACGTAGTTGGGCGCCCGCTTCCAGTGGCAGTCGATCCCGAGGTCGTTGGCGGTCTTCTCGACGAAGCGGATGGCATCCTCGTTTGCCCAGGCGTGCCGGGTGATGTCCTCCTCGCCGAAGCGCTTCACCAGCTTCTGGTACGCCACCCCGTGCTGGCTCGTCACCTTCGCGGTCGTCTTTCCCGTGACACTGGACAACAGGCGTTGGCGGTCCAGCAGGGCGACGGTCTTGCCCGCCTTCTTGAGCAGGTACGCCGCCGTGACCCCCACGATTCCGGCCCCCACGACGGCGACGTCGGCCTCCACGGTGCCGGACAGGGGCGGGTGGCGGGTGCCCGGGGCGGTCGCGATCCACAGCGATTCATGCCTTCCGGACGGCATGCAGGGCGCACCAGCGGGAGGGTCAAAGGGTCCGGGATGCGGGCAGTTGCGCGTGCGTGGGCATCGGCAGTCTCAGGCCGGGGGTGCCTCCACTGCATCCACCGACCGCGCCATGCGGGGCCACAGGAGCCCCATGGCGACGGCGCCGCCGCCCAGGGCCACCGCCGCCGCGCGCAGGACGAACTGGTGGGTCCACCAGTGGTCGTACGGGATCGCAAGCCCCGTCAGGAGGAGGGCCCCGGAGGCGAGTGCGGCGGCGTGGCCGAGCCGGCGCAGGGTCGTGCCCGCCGCGGCCCCCGCGTGCAAACCCAGGCCCAACGCGCCGGCGGCCGTCAGGAGCAGGCAGAGCCACCCGAGCCCGAGGTCCGCGCCGGCCACGATGCCGAACAGCGCAGCGTCCCCATGGCGAGCCAGCTCCGGCAGGAGCGTGGCGGCCACCAGCGTCCCCAGGGTGCCCAGCATGAGCCCGGCGCCCAGCGCCGCCGCCGCGCCTAGGGCCCGCGCGTCGCGCGCGCCGCTTGCGACCAGTGCGAGGGCCAGCGCCGGGATGGCGGCCGCCTGTCCGAGGGTGAGCAGCCAGTGCGCTGGGGCCCAGGCTCGCGCGTCCGCGATGAGGCGCATCTGCGCGTCCATGGCCTGCGGGAGCCAGGGGTGCAGCAAGGCACCCGTGAGGATGCAGGCCCCGACGAGGACGAGGGTGATGGAGCAGGGCCGGGACGCGCGTGGCACGGGCACGGACCTGCATCGGGGCGAAGGACAAGAACCCGTGCACCGGGTCGCGCCGTGCTAGGAGCGGTATGCCTTCTCGAGCGCCTTGATGTCGAGCTTCTTCATCTGCAGCATGGCCTGCATGGCGGCCGCCGTGTTGCCGGACTTCCGGTCGCCGAGCATCTTGCCGAGGTGGTCGGGGACGATCTGCCAGGAGACGCCCCATTTGTCCGTCAGCCAGCCGCAGCGCCCGGCTTCCCCGCCGTTCGCGGTGAAGGCCTTCCAGAAGTGGTCGATCTCCTGCTGGGTCGCGCAGCCGACGAACAGGGAGAAGCCCTGCGCGAAGCTGAAGGAGGGCCCGCCGTCCATCGCGGTGAAGCGTTGGCCGCCCACCTCGAAGTCGGCGTTCACGAGCTCGGTGCCGTCAGGGCCCTTGCCCATGCTGCCGAGGTGGTGGATGCGACCGTCCTTGAACGTGGAGGTGTAGAGCTTGACGGCCTCGGCGCAGCCGTTGGGGAACATGAGGAAGGGGGTCACCCGGGGGCCCCCTGCGATGCGGACCTTGGGTGCACGCTTGCCGGACGCCAGGGCCCTGGGGGCGCGCTTGGAGGAAGTGCGGGCCGCGGTGGCGCGGGCCTTCCCCTTGGTCTTGGAGGCGGGCTTCGTCGTCTTCTTCGTCGCCATGGGGCTGCCCATGTCCGGCAGACAGGTGCCGGTAAAGAAGGGGCCGGCGGCGCGGCGACAAAAAAAAAGAGGAGGATGGAGAGGGGGAAGGGTGCGAAGGGGGGAAAGGGGGAGAGATCCTGCGCGCTTCAGGCGACCGGCAACGTGGGGCCGTCCTGCTGCACCCAGACGCTCAGGGGCGTGCTGCCGGCGTACTGGAGCGGGTCGGAGGCGTCCTTGAAGTTGACGAAGTAAGCCCGGCCATCGGGGCCGACCGCCGCACCCATGACGTGGGCCGAGTACGGGGACCCTTCGTCGACGGCGAGGTTCACGTTGCGCAGCTCGGGCTCGCCGTTGGGGCCGACGAAGACGTGGGCGACGTACCAGTCGGCGCGGCCTTCCGTGGAGCCGACCTGCGACCAGGTCAGCAGGGCGCCGGCGCCCTTCAGGTTGCTGTCGAGGTAGAGCGACTGCAAGGGGCTGGTCGTGGCGAAGGTGACGTTGCGGAACGAGCCGCCACTGTCGGTGCTGGTGGCCAGGATGAAGTGGCCGGACTTGCCGTCCTTGGCGTCCGCCTTCGTGTTGTTGTAGGCGCCGACGAAGAGGGTGCCCGTGGCGTCGAAGGCGGTGCGGCCGCCGTTGGAGGTGCCGCCCGAGGCGCTGGTGACGGGGAACGCGTCGCGGACCTGCGTGGTGCCGATGCTGGCGGCGTTGCCGGTCACGATGGTGAGGCGCTGGTCGGCGCCGCTGCCGGCGATCTGCGGAACGGCGAAGAAGAGGTCGGGGCGCATCGCGGGGACGCCGGGGATCCAGCCGTCCGGGCTCGCGCACAGGTTCCACTTGGGGCCGGTGACGGGGTCGAAGAGGCCGACCGGGGTCGCGGGCGGGACCTTCATGACGCCGATCTGCATGGGGCCGCCGCCGGGGTTGTTGACCAGCAGGAGGGTTCCCTTGGCGTACGCCGCCCACGGGCGGTCGTTGAGGCTGGCGGCGGTGGTTCCTTGATCGGGGCGCGCGCCGTCGCCGCAGCTGGTGGTGGTGGACTGCACGCGGTCGTACGCGTAGCGGTTGTCGTAGCACTCGCGGGCGCCGTCGTCGCACCATCCGGTGACGGAGAAGCCGGCGGCGTAGATGTCCGCCATCCAGGCCTGGCCGCCGTCGCCGGCCACGATGAAGCCCTCGTCGCCGGGCGGGGGCTGCGAGCCCTGGCCCGGGGAGGGGACGGCCACGGGGCCGGCCATGGGCAGGACCTTCCAGGTGGCGCCGTCGTCGTTGCTGTAGTAGGCAGGGGTTCCCGTGGTGGCGGCGCCGATGACGTGGGCCGCGACGTAGAGGGTGCCGGTGTCGGAGACCTCCATGGTGGGCTCGTACAGGTCGCTGCCGAGGCCCTTGGCGGGGGTGACGACCGACTGGGTGAACGTCATGGCGACCTTGCCGGCGGTCTCGACGAGGCGGGCGATCTCGGTGGTCGCCTCCGGGACGGTGGTGGGGAGGCCGCCGGCGGCGGGCGCGTCCTTGGGCTGCATGCAGCCTGCGAGGGCAAGGAGGCACAGGAGGGAAACGGTCAGGAGAGGCCTTACGGGAGCCATGGGAGGGAGGGGGGCCCGGCCGCGTTTAAGCGTTCTGACGGTGCGGCCACCCCGCCGTGCCGCCACGGAAAGCCTTACATCAACGCTCAACCTAACGGTATAGCATGGACCTGGACCGGGCGTTCTCCGCTCTGGCCGACCCGACGCGGCGCACCCTGCTGTCGCGCCTCGAGTCCGGCGAGAAGACGCTGAGCGACCTGGCCGCCCCGCTGCCCATGACCCTCATGGCCGTGCAGAAGCACGTCCGCGTCCTCGAGGAGGCCGGGCTTGTCGACACGCGCAAGCACGGGCGCAGCCGCCACGTGCGGCTGCGTGCCCACGGCCTGGAGCGCGCCTCCGACTGGATCAGGGAATCCGAGAAGCGCTGGAACGCGGCCTTCGACCGGCTGGCCCAGGCGCTGGAAGAGGACGCAGACGAAGAGGAGTGACCGCGATGACCAAGACCACCACCCAGAAGCCAACCCCCGCCGCCGCGGTCCCGACCCCGCCGATCCTTGCCATCGAACGCGTGTTCCACGCCACCCCGCAGCGCCTGTGGCGCTACTGGACCGTGCCCGAGCTGTACGCCAAGTGGTTCAACCCCTCGCCGGCGGACCTCGTCATCCACGAGTTCGATGCGCGCGCCGGCGGGAGGATCCGCTTCGACATGCCGCAGCCGGACGGCAACAAGAACCCGCAGGAGGGCGTGTTCCACAGCCTGACACCCTGCACCGAGATCGTCTCGGGCGCCCCCGACAGGTCGTTCCTCCTGACGGTCCGCTTCTCCCCTGTGGGCAAGCCCGAGGACCGGAAGACGCGCATGACCGTCCAGGTGCAGGGAGTCCCCGCCGAGCACCATGCGATGGCGACGAAGGGCTGGAACGCCGGTCTCGACAAGCTGTCTGCCCAGGTGGGCCGCCCCGAGCGCCATGCCACCAAGGGGCAGGTCACGAAGGACCGCTACGTCCTGGTGGAGCGCTGGCTCAAGGCCCCGCCCGAGAAGGTCTTCAAGGCCTGGAGCGACCCCAAGCTGCTGCCGAGATTCTTCTGGCCCCTGGGCACGGGCCGCATCGAGGAGCTTGCCTTCAGGCCGGGCGGCAGGCTGGTCATGGCGCACACCACCCAGCCCTGGACGGCGACATGGGAGTTCCTCGCCATCGTCCCCAACAGGAGCATCACCATCAGGGACATCTGGCCCGACGGCTCCGGCGCCGAGGCCACGGGCACCCTGGAGTTCATCGCGCAGGACGGCGGCACGCTCATGAAGGTCCGGCATGGGCCGTTCCCCACGACGGGTCCGTACCAGCCCGAGGGCGCGGTGCAGGGCTTCGGCATGGTGGCCGACCGACTTGCCGAGGAGGTCGAGCTCCCCGGCCCGGGGGAGGGCTTCACGATCGAGCGCTACTTCCAGGCCAAGCCGGAGCGGGTCTGGAGGATGTGGACCACGAAGGAGGGCCTTGCCAAGTGGTGGGGCCCCTCCGCCAACGCCATGGGCTACGAGTTCAGGGTGAACCAGCTCGACGTCCGGGTGGGCGGCGGGTACGACATCCAGATGTCCAACAAGAAGCAGGGTGAGCTGCACAACCACGGCACCTACACCGAGGTCGTCCCCAACAAGCGCCTGGCGCAGCGCTGGGAGTTCGACATCTTCCTGGCCCCCGGCGAGAAGCCGTACCCCATCGCCATCACCATCGACCTGGAGGAGGTCCCCGGCATGGACCCCAGCCAGACCGCCACGCGGATGACCTTCACGCAGGGCCCCATGGCCCGGCCCGAGTTCACCGAGGGCAGCCGGCAGGGCGTCATCCAGAACCTCGCGCACCTGGAGAAGGCGCTGGCGTAGCGCTCCCCCCGATCGCCGAGTCCGTCCCTGCCCGGTTCCGACCCCTCCGCCTCCTTCCCCCCTTCTTCGCCCCCGTCGCTCCAGGCTTGCTTGGCGCTTGCCGTTCTGGGAACCTGGTTCATCTGGGGATGCCTTCCCCGCATCATTCACCAAACGGTTAAGTATCCAGGCCGCCTAATGGTTAACCAGATGGTAAAGGAACGAATGGCCGACCTGGACAAGGTGTTCGCCGCCGTCGCCCACCCCATCCGGCGCGCCATGGTGGAGCGCCTGGCCGAGGGTGACTGCACGGTGGGCGAGCTGGCCCAGGCGCACGACGTCACGGCCCCCGCCATCTCGAAGCACCTGCGCGTCCTGGAGGAGGCCGGCCTGCTCGAGCAGACGCCAGATGGACGCGTGCGGCGCTGCAGCCTCAGGGCCCAGCCCCTTGGCCAGGCCTTCGGATGGCTGGTGCAGTACCAGCTGTTCTGGACGGACGCCCTCGACAGCATCGCGCGCCGGCTCGAGTCACCCGCACCCAAACCTTCCCGCCCCTCTCCCCCCTCCGCCCGACCGACCAAGACAAGGAAGTGACCTCCATGACCCACGACAAGACCCAGACCACCAGCAGCCAGAAGACGACGACCGCTCCCCAGGCGGCCCCCGGCAAGACCACGCACACCGTGTCGGACGGCCCGCGCCCCAACACCATCACGCTCCGGCTGCAGCGCACCATCCACGCGCCCGCCAAGCGCATCTACGAATGCTTCCTCGACGCCGACGCCTACGCCAAGTGGCTCCCGCCGCACGGCTTCACCGGCAAGGTGCACAGCATGGAACCCAGGGTCGGCGGCAGCTTCCGCATGAGCTTCAGCACGATCGGCCGCAGCTGGACCCAGTCCTTCGGCGGCACCTACAGGGAGCTCAAGCCGTACTCCCGCATCGTCCACACCGACCACTTCGAGACGGACGACCCCTCCCAGCAGGGCGAGATGACGGTCACGATCGAGCTCACCCCCGTCGCGGGCGGAACGCGCGTCGACATCACGCAGGCCGGCATCCCCAAGGGCCCCTCCGCCTCCGGGGCCCCCATCGGCTGGGGACAGAGCCT
The DNA here is from genome assembly GCA_035526765.1 of Thermoplasmatota archaeon. Taxonomy (GTDB): domain Archaea; phylum Thermoplasmatota; class E2; order JACPAO01; family JAHFTW01; genus JAHFTW01. The sequence goes on from DATLBS010000030.1 coordinate 173,963, forward strand.
CGACAACCTGGCGAGCCTGTGCGAGCAGGAGCTCCCCTTCTAGGAGGCCGACACGCATGACGAGACGCTCCCCGAAGCCCCACCAGACCGTCGTCTCCAAGGACGGCACCCGCATCGCCTACGACGTCCAGGGCAACGGGCCGCCGCTGGTCATCGTGAACGGCGCCCTCAGCGTCCGCACCTTCACCTTCGCCCAGAAGATGGCCGACGGGCTGGCGCCGCACTTCACCGTGTACAACTACGACCGCCGCGGCCGCGGCGACTCCACGGACACCCCGCCGTACAGCGTGCAAAGGGAGGTCGAGGACCTCGCCGCCCTTTGCCAGGCCGCGGGAGGCAAGCCGTACGTCTTCGGCCAGTCCTCGGGCGCCTCCCTGGCCCTCGAGGCCGCCGCCGCAGGCGTCCCGATGGCCGGCCTGGTGGCGTACGAGCCGCCCTACACGCAGGCGGATCCCGCCGACAAGACCGACGCGCAGGGCTTCGAGCCGACCCTCAAGGCGCACATCGCCAGGGGAGAGCGCGACGAGGCCGTGGCGTACTTCATGCGCACCGTCGGCGTGCCCGGCTTCGTGGTGCGCATCATGCGGCTCCTCCCCATGTGGAAGGTCATGCGCGGCGTCGCCCACACGCTCCCCTACGACGCCGCCGTGATGGCCGGCTTCAAGGTCCCCGGGCAACGGCTTGCCAGGGTGAGGGTGCCCACCGTCCTGGCCGCCGGCGAGAAGACGACGCCCAGCCTCAAGGCCGCCGCCCTGGCCGCATCCAGGGCGGTCCCCGGCGCGCAGCACCGCCTCGTGCCAAGGTCGAACCACGGCATCAAGGCGGCCGCCATCGCGCCCGTCCTGGTGGAGGCCTTCCGGGCGGCACCCCCCATGCAGGCCACCGCCTGAGGCACAAGGCCATGAGCGGCACGAACCTCGCGGAGGCGGGACCCCCAGGCATGCAGGAGACCCTCCCGGACCCCGGCGCGCTCCCCGCGGCCACGACGCCGACGACACCGACGACGACGCCGACACCGACGACGCCCACGGCGCCCACGGCGACCGACCGCAAACGCTGGCTCGCCTTCGGCGTCCTCGGGCTTGCCACGCTCATGAACGTCCTGGACACCACGATCGCCAACATCGCGCTCAAGCCCATCCACGACACCCTCGGGTTCACCGACGCGGGCCTCGCGTGGGTGATCAACGCCTACATGCTGACCTTCGGGGGCTTCCTCCTGCTGGCGGGGCGCATGGGGGACCTCTTCGGCTCCCGCCGCGTGTTCCTGGCAGGCCTCGTCACCTTCACGCTGGCCTCGCTCGGCTGCGGCCTCGCCCAGTCGCCCCTCACCCTCATCGTGGCGCGCGCCATCCAGGGACTCGGGGCGGCCGTCATCACGGCTGTCTCCCTCGCCCTCATCATGGACCTGTTCCCCGACGGGCCCGGCCGCGCCAAGGCCATGGGGGTCTTCGCCTTCATCGCCTCCGGCGGCGGCGCCCTCGGCGGCGTGCTGGGCGGCTTCATCACGGCCCACTTCGACTGGCACTGGAACTTCCTCATCAACGTCCCCATCGGCATCGCCGTCTACTTTGGCACGCGCGCCCTCGTGCCCGACCCCAAGGGGATCGCCTCCGGGCGCCTCGACGTCGGGGGAGCCCTCACGGTCACCGCCTCGCTCCTTCTGGCCGTGTACGCCGTGCTGCAGGCCAAGCAGGACGGCTGGACGTCGCCCACGACGCTGCTGCGGCTGGCCGGGGCCGCCGCCCTCATGCTCCTGTTCGTCCTCATCGAGCGCCGCGTCGCGGTGCCGCTGGTCCCGTTGGGCCTGTTCGCCAAGCGCAACATCCTGGCCGCCAACACCATCGGCATCCTCTGGGCGGCCGCGATGTTCGCCTGGTTCTTCCTCTCCTCGCTGTACATGCAGAACATCCTGCGCTACGACCCGCAGAGGACCGGGCTGGCCTTCGTCCCCGCGGACCTCCTCATGGCCGTCTTCTCCATCGGCCTGTCCGCACGCATGGTGGGCCGCTTCGGCATCCGGCGCCCCGTCGCCCTCGGCCTCCTTCTGGCCGCCGCCGGCCTCGCGCTCTTCGCCGTGGCACCCGCGGATGGCTCCTTCCTGGCCCACGTCCTGCCTGGCATGCTCCTGCTGGGCATCGGCGCAGGCATGGCGTTCAACCCGCTGTTCCTGGCGGCGATGAGCGACGCGACCCCGGCCGAAGGAGGGCTCGCCAGCGGCCTCGTCAACACCGCCTTCATGATGGGCGGGGCCTTGGGGCTCGCGGTGCTGGCCAGCCTGGCCGCCAGCCGCACCGGCGCCCTCGGCGGGGCGGACGACCCCGCCGCCCTGCTGGGCGGCTACCACCTCGCCTTCGTCGGCGCTGCCCTCTGCGCGCTGGTGGCGGCGGGGGTCGGCCTCTGGCTGCGGGAACCCAGCCCCGGGGCGGCCGAGGCGGCACGGGCGCCCTTGGCCCATTGAGGGGCCGCGTCGCGCCAAAAGCCGGGCAGCCAAGACCCCACCGCGCCCCGACGCGGGTGCCTTGCACATGGGGTCGTCCTCATGAACAGGGCCGCCTTGCCCGCTTCATGGCCGCCAAGTCCGCCAAGTCCGGGTCGAGCGCGAAGACCACCCACATCGCCGAGTACGTCGCGCAGCAGACCGGCATGAGCCTCAAGGAGGCCCGCACCGCTGTCAACGCCACCTTCGAGGGCATCGCGAAGTCCCTCAAGAAGGGCGACCGCGTCACCATGACCGGCATCGGCGCGTTCTCCAAGACGGTCCGCCCCGCCTCCAAGGGCGGCCAGAAGGCGACGAACCCCTTCACGGGCGCCTCCTACGTCACGAAGCCGAAGCCCGCCAGCACGAAGGTCAAGTTCCGCGCAGGCAAGGGCTTCACGCAGCACCTCGGCCGCTGAGCCTGGTCTCCAGGCAACGCGGGGAGCCCGCGGACCTTCCTTCTCTTCCCCTTCGTTTTTCCCCTTCGTTTCTCGCAAAGGTCCATGGCCAGACCCTGCCCTGGTTCACCTGGCCTTGTCGACCAGCGCCATGGCCTGCAGCGACCCGTAACCGGCGGCCGCGTCATGCGGCTGCCGCGCCCCTTGCACGGCCCCCGCGGTCTCCATCAACCACCCCTTGACCCTCTCGACGCCGGCCGCGTCGTGCGGCGCCGCCCCGGGGTGCGCCTGCAGCAGCAGGGCCAGCGCCGCCACCACGAAGGGCACGGCCATCGACGTGCCGGATGCCGAGGCATGGCCGTGGCCCAGCCAGGCACTGGTGATGGCCACGCCGGGGGCCGCCACCTCGGGCTTCTGGTCGGGCGCCGAGCGCGGCGTGCCCAGCCCAGCAAGGAGGGGGGTGTCTGGGCTGCCGCGGCTGGAGAACGAGGCGATGGCCCCCTGGCGGTCGAGGGCGGCCACCGCGATGACGCCCTTGAGGCTGGCGGGGGAGGCGATGTCCTGGTTGCCGGGGCCGTCGTTGCCAGCGGCGGCCACCACCAGCACGCCCCTGTCGATGGCGGACTGGGCGGCGCCCTCCGACGCGGTGCCCAGGATGGGGAACGTGCCGCCGCCCAGCGAGAGGCCGATGACCTGGGCCCCGTGCCCCACGGCGAACCGGATGCCGTCCGCGACCGCCTGGTCGCTGGCGTGCCCATCCGGGGAGAACACCTGCACGACCACGAGGCCGACGGCGGGGGCGCCGCCGCGCAACGGGCCCTGGCCCGCCAGGATGCCCGCCACGTGGCTGCCGTGCCCGTCCGCGTCATACGGGTCCGGGCGCCCGTCCGCAAGGTCCGTCCAGGCCACGATGTGCAGGCCCTCGAAGGCCGGGTGGGACGGGTCGATGCCGGTGTCCACGATGGCGACGGTGACCCCCCTGCCGTCCAGGCCACGGTCCTGCAGCGCATCGAGGCCGGTCGCGGCGAAGGCCCAGCCGGTGCGCTGCGACCCGTCCAGGGTCGGGAACGCGCAGCCGCCCACAAGGAGCGAGGCCAGCAGGAGGGCGCAGGCGGCGGCGCGCTGCACGCGGCGCGATGGGGCCGGGGCCTTAGGGCTTTGGCGGGGGCTGCGGCAGGACCATGCCTTCGAAGCGGGCGCCCTCCAGCCGGTCCCACGCGTCGACGGCGAAGAGGGCGGCGTGCGCCTTCGGCATCGTCCACTCGGCGGGGACGCCCAGGGAGAGGCCCAATTGCCGCAGGCCCGGGTTGTGGCCGGCCAGCAGGAGGCAGTGCCCGGCCCCGCCATGCCTGCGGGCGGCCTCGCGCAGCTCCTGCGGGGTCGCCTGGTACAGTCCCGGGTCGGTGACGATGCGGTCGATGCCGTACCCCATGGCGGGCGCCGCCAGCACGACCGTGGACAGGGCGCGGTTGGCCGGGCTCGAGACGATGAGGTCGGGGCGGACGCCGCGCGCCGCCAGCGCCCCGCCGATGCGGACCGCGTCCCCGCGGCCCTGCCCGCTCAGCCGGCGCTCGGCATCGGGGCGGCCGGCGTCGTCCAACGCATCGGCGTGCCGCAGCAGCACCAGGCGCATCATCGCCTCCGCGCGGGCGTCCGGCGGCCCGCCGCGGCGCGGCTTGCGCGAAGGGAGCCGCTCACGCGTCCACCTTCCACCTGGCGTCGAGGACGGCGCGGATGCGGTCCTGCAGGTCGCGGTTCACGGTGGCCACACCGCGGTTGGCGTCCACGTCCTCGATGCCGAACTCGGCGCGGATGGGGGCGAAGGCCTTGCGCATGCGGCGCTGGTAGGCCAGGAACGAGTCGTGCCAGTCGCGGCTGAGGCCAAGGTCCATGCCGGACTCCCAGTAGTCGAGGCCCTTGTGGTCCTCCAGGCGGCGGTCCAGGAGCGTCTGGGCGGAGGCCTGCAGGTAGTAGCAGGCGTCGGGGACGATGGCGCGCGAGTACAGGCTCTGCACCCACGCCGGGTCGGCCCCGCGCACGAGGTCGCGTGCCATCAGGGTGTAGATGTACCGGTCGGCCAGCACGACGGTGCCGGCGCGCAGCGCAGGGACGATGATGTTCTCCAGCTGGTCGTAGAAGTCCGTCGCGTAGAACAGGCTCATCGTGCGCGGGCTCAGGGTGTTGCCCCTGCGCGCCTCCTCCAGTTCCGGGGCCACCAGCTCGCTGCGGCGCAGACCCACCGCCACGACGGCGTGGCCCTCCTGCTGCAGCCATTGCGACAGCAGGCGCACGTGGGTGGAGCGGCCGGAGGAGTCCTGCCCCTCGATGACGACGAGGATGCCCTCCAGCTCCCTGGGCTCGACGCCTGGGGGTGGCCTCGCGTAGAACCGCTTCACGCGTCCTCCCCCACGTGCCCGCGGCGCCGGAACGCCGGCAGGTCGATGCGGGCCCCGACGAGCTGGCGCATCTCCTGCTGCGTCACGTGGATGGGGCGGGTGCCGTCCACCATGGTGAAGCCGTGCGGACGGGCCATGGAGCGGTACGCCTCCACGATGCGGCCCTGGAACAGCTTGAACGACTCCCGGATGTCGGGGTGGAGGCCCAGGTCCATGCCGGCCTCGTGGTACTTGAGGTGGGGCCGGCCCCCGAGGATGCGGTGCAGCGACGTCTCCAGGGGCACGTCGAAGTAGAAGGTCATCTCAGGCTTGTGCGCGAAGGAGTAGACCGACTCCAGCCACTTGGGGTCGCAGCCGCGGACGCGGTCGCGGGCGTAGGCGGTGTAGACATAGCGGTCGCAGAGCACGATGAAGCCGGCCTCGAGGCGGGGGAGGATCTGGCGCTCGTAGCGGTCCGCGAAATCGGTGGCGTGGATGAGGCTGAACGTGGTGGGCGTCAGGAGCTGCCCCTTCTTGCCGCGCTTGGTGGCGGACTTGACGAGGTCGCTGGAGTTCCATTCCGTGAAGAACACCTTGCAGCCCTGCGCCTTGAGCCACTCGTGCAGCAGCCGCACCTGCGTCGACTTCCCCGACCCGTCCACCCCTTCCACGGCGACGAGGGCGCCGCGCAGGTCCCCCATCAGGCCTCGCCCCCGACGCCCACGACCTGGATCTTGGTGTCGAAGAGGCGCTCGAAGAGGCCGCCCTTCTTCTCGACCGCCCATTGCTCGAGCTGCACGTCCCCCTGCACCTGGAGCTCGAGCCGCGTCGTGCCGTTGGCGTGGACGCAGCGGACCTCCCGCACGTGGCCGCGGTGCTGGCGGTCGAGGGCGTCCGCCACCCGGAGGATGGCGGAAAGGCGCTCGACGCGTTCACGGTCGGGGCTCGTGAGGGCAGCGTACCCTTTGTGCTTGGGCTTCGGCTCGGCCTTCCGGTGGTAGCGCGCCACGAGGGCCGCCAGCTCCACCTCCGGCTGCGTGAGGCCCAGCAGCTCCGCCTCCGACACAAGGTAGTAGGTGTGCTTGTGGTGCCGCTTGTCGGAGACGTGCCGGCCGACGTCGTGCAGGAGCGCGGCGCTGGCGAGGATGGTGCGGTCGCGCGGCCCCAGGCGATGGAGGTCGGCCAGCTGGTCGAACAGGCTGAGCGCGAGGTGCTCGACGTGGACACCATGCGACTCCTCGAACTGGAAGCGGCGGCCCAGCCCCAGGGCGGAGCGCCGCGCCTTCCCCTCCGGGGCAGGGCCGGCCGCCGCGACGGCAGGGTCCGCCTGCGCCACGAGCTCGGCGATGACGCCGTCCTTGAGCGCCACGTTCGGCACGTGGATGTCCGCCGCTCCGGCCAGGCGGGCCACGTGCGCATACACGAGGCCGGCGGGCAGGATGACGTCGGCGCGGTCGCGCTTGAGGTCCCACCGTCTGGCGCGCTCCTCCAGGTCCGTCTCCAGCATGGCGTCGAGCAGGTCCCGCAGCGCCTTGGCCGGCAGCACCTGCACCTTGTCCTTGCCCTCCCTGGCGCCGCAAAGCCGGGCCAGCTCCTCGATGTTGCCTCCGGTGGCCGCCATCCCCGCGACCTCGCCACCCTTGATCCCGGGGAGCCGCAGTGTCCCCACGGTCTCCTCGATGAGGCGGCGCACCTTGCGGGCGTTCCCCTCCACCTCGCGGAACTGCTCGAGAAGGCGCACGGCGCCCATGCCGCGCGACTCGGTCCACTGCAGCCCCTCCGCGTTGCCGAGGCTGACCTCCACGGAGCCGCCGCCCACGTCCACGAGGACCCACGGCTTTGCGTCCATCGGGATGCGCTTGGCCACGGCGACGTGGACGAGGCGGGCCTCCTCCTGGCCCGAGATGGTCTCGACCTCGACGCCCGCCTCGTCGCGGGCGCGGCGCAGGAAGCGCTTGCGGTTGCGGGCGTCGCGCACGGCGCTCGTGGCCACGGCGCGCACCGTCAGGGGCGCCAGCTTGTCCAGCTGCATGCGGAACTGCTTCAGGGCCGCGACGGCAGCGTCCATGGCGGCGGCGTCGATGGAGCCGTCGAGGAACACGCCCTGGCCGAGGCGCACGGGGGCCCGCTCCTGCAGGATGGAGCGGTGGACGGCGCCGACGCACTCGACGGCGGCGCACCGGATGCCGTTGGACCCGACGTCGATGCAGGCGGCCCGGAACGGCGTCGCAGGCGGCAGGGCCGCGGATGTCGTCAAGCAGGGCCGCAAGGGAGGCCGCCCCTTAGCCCCTTCTGCCCTGCCGCAAAGGTGGAACGCGCGCCCGCGCTGCACATGCCGGAACCTTCAACGCCACGCTTCCTGATGCCGGCGCGAGTCCCCATGCGACGCATCCCTGTGCTGATCACGCTCTGCCTCCTGGTGCCCCTGGCGGGCTGCACCGACACCGACGACTCCCCGGGGACCCCCACCACCGGCACGACGGGCGGGACGACCACGAGCGGCGGCTCCACGGGTGCCACGGGGACGGCCGATCCGCTGGCCGCGAGCGTCGACCTGCACGACGACTCCTTCGCCAACGGGAACAAGACCGGCCTCGCCGTGGGCACCCACATCAAGTACGCCAACAAGGGCCTGCATGGCCACACCGTCACCGTCCACTGGGTGGGCGACGCGCTGACCACCTACAAGCTCGACCAGACCCTGCAGCCGGGGCAGTCCGTGAACTACACCTTCGCGGCCCCGGGAACGTACCACGTCTTCTGCCGATTCCATGGCACCATGACCACCGGGATGGCCACCGTCGTGACCGTGGCCTGAATGACGCACGTCATCACGCAGCCCTGCATCGGCACCAAGGATGCAAGCTGTGCCGCGGTCTGCCCCGTCGACTGCATCCACGATGGCGGCGAGCACTACTACATCGACCCCGACGTCTGCATCGACTGCGGCGCGTGCGTGCCGACCTGCCCGGTGAACGCCATCTACGCGGACTCGGACGTCCCCGCGCCCATGCAGCCGTTCACCGCGAAGAACGCGGAGATGGCCAAGAAAGGACCCATCTCGGCGGCCGCGCAGCCCGCCGCACCAGCCGCGCCGGCGGCCGCCGCAGCACCTGCGGACTCCGTCGCCAAGCCGCCAACCGCGACGCCCGCGGGACCCGCCAGCAAGCCGCCGGCGACAGCGCCCGCCGCATCCGTCGCACGGCCGCCAGCACCCGCGCCGGCCGCGTCGGCCCAGGCAGCACCTGTTCCAGCGGCACCCCGCCCAGCACCCGCGCCCCCACCCCAGGCGGCTGCCGCGCCACGCCCCCAAGCCCCTGCGCCAGCCACGCGGGCAGCCCCGGCGACGCCCGCCGCGCAGCAGGCGAAGCCGATGGCGCAAGCCTCCGTCCCCACCACGGACGTCGAGTCGGCGCGCAGGGCCCTCGAGGCGGCGGCACTCGCGTACGCGGACGCCTTGCGCAAGGCCGGCCGCTAACCGGCGGGACGCGCGAACCGCAACGCGACGAGGTCCGCGGAGAATCGGGCGGAACCCCTCGCGTCGAGGCCAGCGAGGCGTGCGGCGGCCGCGACCTGGGCCTCGGTGGGCGCCTTCCCCTTGGCGCAGACGACCCAGAGGGAGCCGCCGGGCGCCACGAGGGCCCCAAGCTTCGGCAGCGGTTCCAGTTGGGCCGCCGAGGCGACCCCGAAGACGAGGAGGTCGACGGGTTGGCGGGGCGCACCCGGGGCCACGACGGCGCGGCTGCCGAGCTCTGCCTTGAACGCCGGGTCGATGGCCCCCGCGACGGCGGCCGTCATGCCGGGCTGGACGCCGAGGCGGTCGAGGCGGCCCGGGGGGCTGCGGATCCTCGCCGCGAGGGCGCCGGCCTTGGCCCCTGCGCCCAGCTCGATGGTGTGGCCGCGGCACGAGAGGACCAGGAGCGTGCCCCTGGCCTCCGCGACGATCTCCTCGAACGGGACGTCCGCCTTGAAGGCCCCCCGGAACGTGACGTGGTCCTCCCCGATGTCGCCCTTCATCTTGGCTCCGGTGCCGGAGAGGAGGCCGGTCAGCTCCACGCGTCCGTCCAGGACGCATCGGGTCTTAGGGGATTCTGCAGCCATCCGAGTCCGCCGAGCCTGGATGGGACGTCAGGGAAGCTGGAAGGTGGGGTTCTCGATGATCCCCAACGTGTTGCCGAAGGGATCCTTCAGGGTCGCGACGAGGATCCCCTCCCCCACTTCGCGTGGCTCGGAGACCGCGAGCCCTCCAGCCTTCACGATGCGGTCGAAGGCCTTGCGCGCATCGGCCACACCCCAATACGCGACCGCGTCGTCCCCACGGCGCACCCCGGAGACATCAGGGTCGAGGCCCAGCTCGTAGCCGCCGACGCTGAAGCCGACGTAGAAGGATTGGTCGAAGTAGGGGGATTGGCCCAGGATGCCTGTGTACCACGCCTTCGCCTTGGCCAGGTCGTCGACTGGATAGATGACGGTCCGCAGACCGAGGAACGCAGGTTTGGCCATGGCGCCGGGACGGTTTGAAGGAGGTAAATAGGATCCCCGGGATCGTGAAGGCACGCGCTAGGTCGGACGCGCCTTCGGCCGCTTGCTGCTGGACCGCTCTGCCGGGCGCGCACCGGAGTGGACGACCTCGAAGGTGCCGGATTGCTGCGACCAGTCCGACTCGTTGGACGCGAAGCCCACGACCGTGTCGTCGTCGAAGTCGAGCGCGACCGTCAGCGTGTACCCGCCTTCGGCCAGATAGGAGACCAGGAAGACCCCCTTGCCGGCCTGCACGGTGGCGCACTCCCCGACGTGGGTCTTCTTGCCGGGCTTGCCGTCCTTCACCATGCTGAAGTCGACGCTGCCGTCGGCGTTGAAGGTGTGCTCGAACGTCGTGCCCCTGGTCGGCCCGTCGTCGAACGTCCACTGGATGGTCAGCCCCTCCAGCGTGCCCTCGGGGACCGGCGCGGGGTGTGCGGGACGGCCGGAGGTCGCGGCGGTTGCAGTCGTGCTGTGGCGCTTGCGGCTGGTCGGGGAGGGGGGCATGGAAATCACGGCGGGTCGATGGAAGAGGAGGACGACGCACACGTCCGGCTCCCCGAAAGGCCAGTGGTGCGGGCAAGAGCCCCACCTTGGCAACCAACAGCAAGACAGTGAAGACTGGAAAGACGAGGCCGACACCTCTGGCCGGCGCAGGGCTTAACGCCCAGGGCGGCTGTGGCAGGCCGTGCGCATCGCCGTGGTCGCCAACCGGGCCTCCGGCCCCGGCGCCCTCGCCGCCGCCCAGGAACGCGTGGCCCAGATCGAGTCGGCCTTCGCCGGCATCCCCGCCGAGCTCGACGTCCGGTGCGTCGACGGGCGCGACCTCGCCGCGCGCGCACGCGAAGCCCTGCGCGACGGCGCCGACGTCGTCGCGGCGGCAGGCGGCGACGGCACCGTGAACCAGGTCGCGGGCGTGCTGGCCGGCAGCCAGACCCCCCTGGCGGTGCTGCCCCTGGGGACGCTCAACCATTTCGCGCGCGACCTGGGCCTTCCCGCGGACCTCGGCAAGGCCGCGGCCATCGCCGCCGGAGGCGTCCCCACCCAGGTGGACGCCGCCGAGGTCAACGGGCACCTGTTCGTGAACAACTCCTCCATCGGCGTCTACCCGCGGGCCGTGCGGGAGCGCGAGCGCCGCCGGAAGCCCGGGGGCAGCAAGGAGCTCAGCATGCTGGGGGCAGCCTGGACGGTCCTGCGCCGCCTGCCCTCCCACCACGTGGTCCTCTCCGTCGATGGGCAGCCGGTGCGCCGCACGACGCCCTTCGTGTTCGTGGGCAACAACGTCTACGAGACCCGCCTGGCCCGCCTTGGCACGCGGGCCTCCCTCACCCAGGGTCGGCTCTGCGTGTACCACGCGCGGCACGCCTCGCGCACCTCCATGCTCGCGCTTGCCGCCCGCACCCTCGTGGACCGCCTGGACTCGGCCCGCGACCTCGAGATGCACGAGGCGCTCCGGCTCACCATCCACTCCCCGCGCACCTCCATGCGCGTCGCCCTCGACGGCGAGGTCCTGAGCCTGGAGACCCCGCTAGAGTACCGCATCCGCCCGCGCCACCTCCGGGTCATGGCGCCAAGGCCTACGGGGTCCCCCGCCGCCCCTGCTTCCGCCTCCGCTGCACGACCGGAGCCGAGGGGGGGCGCAGCATGACGCGCGTCGCCCACATCTCCGACCTCCACTTCGGTCGCGACGACCCGTCGGTGGTGGAGGGCCTGCTCACGGACCTCCGGCGACAGCGGCCCGCGTTGGTGGCCGTGAGCGGCGACCTCACGCAGCGCGCGCGCGGCCGCGAGTTCGCCGCCGCCGCCGCGTTCCTGGCTGACCTGCCCTGCCCATGGCTGGCGGTTCCGGGCAACCACGACATCCCGCTGCACAACCTCGGCCGCCGGCTGTGGTCGCCGTTCGGCCGCTACCGGCGCTTCATCTCCAAGGACCTGGAGCCACGCCACCTCGGCGAAGGGATCGCGGTGCTGGGCCTCAACACCGCTTGGCACTGGGTGTGGAAGGGAGGCCGGATCCGTCCGCGCCAGCTTGCCTCCCTGCGCGCCTGGTCCGAGGAGACGCATGGCCGGCTGCGCGCCATCGTCGCCCATCACCCTTTCTCACGCCCCGAGGCAGGGGGCCACTCGCTCGTGCGCGGCTGGGAGGCCGCAATGCTCGCGATGGAGGAAGCCCGCGTCGAGCTCGTGCTGACCGGCCACCACCACCTGGCGGGCCATTCCGAGTCGCGCGCCTTTGCCATCGAGGGCCCCCGCCGCGTCGTCGTCGTGCGCGCCGGCACGGCCACCAGCGTCCGGGGGCGGGGGGAGGCGAACAGCTACAACCTCGTGGAGGCCACCCAGGACGCCATCCGCGTCGAGCGGCGCGATTGGGACGGCGGGCAGTTCGTCCCCGCGGCGACCCAGGAGTACCCGCGGCGGAAGGAACCCCAGATGGAACCGCAACCCTAAGGCGGGCGGGGCGTTGGCCAGGACATGCCGGATCCGGTGGGGACGCACGCGGACGGCGAAGCCCCCCTGCGGCTGCGGCGCAGCGGACTCGTGGCAGGGCTCGCGTTCCTGCTGCTGGTCACGAGCCTCCTCCTTCCCTGGTGGGTCGTGTCCAACTCCGTCGGCGGCAGCACCACTCCCCTTGCCACTGTCTCCCTCTTCGGCGACCCGCAAGGCATCGTGCATGCCTGGGCGCGCTGGGTCACGCTCGGGCTCATCCTCGTCTGCACCGCGTGGCTGTTCGTGCGCGTGGCGTCGAAGGCCTGGCAGCACGAGCCCGCCGTCTGGCACCGCGACCTGGGAGCCTGCGCGAGCCTTGGCGTTGCAGCCCTGGCCTCCGCCATGCTGTGGCCGGCACCCATCGACCAGGTGCAGCTGCCCTTCTGGGGCGGGCGCTCGCTCCTGCTGGACCACGGCACCGGGGAGCAGTTGACCCTGCTGGCCAACCCCGGGCTCGGGTGGTTCGCGGCGCTCGCGGCCGTCGCCACCCTTGGCCTCGCCTGGTCCTTCGCCCTCGCCCCCCGACAAACGTCTTCACCCTGATGCTCCCTGCGGGCCCGCAACCACCAAATATCGGGGGGAGGTCGAACCACCCATGGCCCTGGTGCTGTCGGAGCGCGACTACAAGCTGCTCACGCTGTTCACCAAGGTCGCCGGCATCTTCCTCTTCGCCGCCGGCACCATCATGCTGTTCGACCACGGCCGCCCCTTCCTCGGCCTGGGACTCGTCCTCTTCGGCACCTTCGTGACGCTGGCCCCCGTGCCCATGACCGTCGTGCGACCCGACACCTACCCTGAGGGCGATGACGACCTGTTCGCCGTGAACGAATAGGGAAGGTCGCTGGAAGCTTTTGGCCACCTGGGGGCGCGGATGAAACGGGGACTTACCATGGTGCACCATGGGATACCGTGGGTTTCCGCGGGTGCCCTTGGGTTCCCGTGGGTGGCCGTGGGCTGCAATGGCATGCCACGGTGGCGTGCCGCCCGGCTGACGCCGTGGCCGGCCTGGCGCGGCCTTATGCGCGGGTGCCCGCTGGCGGGACGCGATGATCGACCGCAAGGCGATGCAGGCCGTCGCGGAAGGCTACGACCCCAAGCAATTGGCCCTGGCCTGCGTGGCCAGCCACTCCGGCCTCGATGTGTACGATGGCGCCGTGGACGAGGGGTACCGGTCCATCGCCGTGGCGCAGAAGGGGCGCGAAGAGGTCTACCGCCGCTACTTCAAGACGCTGCGCGACGGCAAGGGCAAGCGCATCCGCGGCTGTGTCGACGACACGTGGGTCTACCCCCGCTACGATGGGGTCATGGCTTCCGCGCAGCAGAAGAAGCTGGTGGCCAACCACGCGTTCTGGGTGCCGAACCGGGCCTGGACCTCGTACTGCGGCATCGACGGCGTGGAGGACGGTTTCGCGGTCCCCCTGCTGGGGAGCCGGAACATGCTGCGGTCCGAGAACCGCGGCGAGAAGCAGGACTACTACTGGCTCCTCAAGAAGGCGGGGCTGCCGTTCCCCAAGCGCATCAAGGAGCCCGCGGACATCGACCGGCTCGCAATCGTGAAGCTGCACCACGCCAAGAAGAAGCTGGAGCGCGGCTTCTTCACGTGCGCCTCCCCCAAGGAGTTCGACGCCAAGGCCACGACGCTCCTGAAGCAGGGCGTCATCGACAAGGACTCGCTGGCCACGGCGCACATCGAGGAGTACGTCATCGGGCCCGTGTTCAACCTCAACTTCTTCTACAGCCCCGTCAGCAAGAAGACGCGGCAGGCCGAACCCCTGGAACTCCTGGGCATCGACTGGCGCTTCGAGTCCTCCCTGGACGGCCATGTGCGCATCCCCGCCCCGCAGCAGATGACGCTCCCCGCCCACCAGCTGGTCCCGGAGATGACCGTCGTCGGCCACAACACGGCCACGGTCCGCGAGTCGCTGCTGGGCAAGGTGTTCGCCCTCGGTGAGAAGTGGGTGGCCGCGGCGAAGGAGCACTACGACCCCGGCATCATCGGGCCCTTCTGCCTGCAGACCTGCGTGGACAAGGACATGAACTTCCACATCTACGACGTCGCCCCCCGCATCGGAGGAGGAACAAACGTCCACGTCGCGACGGGGCACCCGTACGGCAACGCCCTGTGGCGCACGAACATGAGCACGGGCCGGCGCGTCGCCTTGGAGGTCAAGCGCGCGGTCGAGGCGGACTGCGTGAAGGCGATCGTGACGTAGTTACGCCACCACCGAGCCACCGCGGGGCTAGGGGATTTGGAGCTTTGCTCGTGGGACCGGAACCAGGGCGCCTGCCGTCTGCCCATGCAACCGAAAGGGCACCTTCTCAATCTGTGCCATCTGCGGTTCAGTGGGCGCCGGAAGCCGACGCACGTCTCTTAATGGAGGAACGGCAGGACGACGACGCCAAGCACGATGAGGTTGCGCACCAGCGTGCCCGCGAAGACGGTGATCAGGTAGGGGATCGGCTTGAGCTCCGCCAGGCTGGCCGCGTACAGGACCGGGCTGCGCGGGATGAAGGGGACGCACAGCAGGACGAAGACGCCGCCGTACGTCCATTTCTGCGCCGCCTTCTTGCTCCACTCCAGGACTTTCTTGCGCCACTTGCTGTGCGAGTGCTTCGCGAGGGTGCGGCGGCCCAACCCGCCCAGGCCCATCAGCAAGGCCGCCGCGATCGTGCCCCCGGCCGCGGCGCCCAGGACCCCGAGGGTGCCGAGGAACAGGTTCCCCTTCACAGCCGTGAGGGCGGCCGTCGTGGCGCCTGGCAAGGGCAGCAGGACGGCGCTGAGGAACGAGATGCCCGCCAGGCCCCACACCGCGTTCCACGCGCCGGTCTTGATGTGGAAGAGGCGGAGCAGGAGGAAGCCTGCCAGCCAGAGCACCGCGCTGCCGCCCAACCCGATGCCGACGATGAGGTAGAGGCGGCGGCTCTCCTCCCGTCCCTTTGCGGCTTCCTTCGTCTCCGCCATGGGTCCCCTCTGCGCATCCCCGCCCCGTCCTTAAGGCCGGCCGAGACCCTGCATGTTCGTGCCGGCACCCAAAGGCGTATGGGTCCCCTGCCGGATGCCTTCGCCATGGACCTGCCGCGCCTGGCCGTGCGAGCCTCCGTGGTCCTGTGCTGCGCGTTCCTCCTGGCGATCCTGTTCATGACGGCGGACAAGGGCAACGTCGCCGAGGCAAGACCGGCGGCCATCATGGACCAGGATGGGTCCCCGATCCCGGTGCCGACCGGTGTTGGTCGCTTGAGTGCCACCTGGAACCATCTGCCCGTGCTGGTCTTCGTGGCCACCGCGCAGGAACTGGATGGCGTCGAGGCCAGGCGTGGTGCCGGGGAGGCGACGCCGTCCGTCGCCGTGCCTGGGCATCCGGACCTGCGGTTGTTCGTCCTCTCCGCCACGTCCACGCACCTTGGCTGCATCGTCGGCTGGAACGCGGAGCTGGGTGCCTCGATGGACATCGCGGACTACGACGGTGACGGGAGGAACGACGGGCGGGTCATGGACCCGTGCCATCATGGCCAATGGGACGCTTTCCACCGCGGCGCCCCCCAACCCGCGACCCCGGCCCCTGCCCGTCTTGCTGCGCTCGACGTCCGCATCATGGGCGACCACCTTGAAGCCACCTCGTTCGACGGGCCGACCGGGCCGCAACGCTAACCCTCATCCGCGGAGACCCCTGCTGTGGCTTGGATGCGCGGCTTCAACCGCACCCTCACCATCGATGCTCCTCCGACGGAGGTGTTCGGCGTCCTGACCGACCTTGCCAGGGCTCCGCAGTGGATGCCGGCGATCCAGTCGACGCGATGGGTCGTGGGGGACAAGGTGGCTCCGGGCGCCCAATGGGAGGAGGTGCGCCGCAACGGCAAGCGCTCGGTGAGGGCCGACATCAAGGTCGTCCGGTTCGTGAAGGACAGGACGCTCAACCTGCGCGTGGATGCCAGGCCGTTCGGGATGGACCTCGGCTTCGACCTCTTTCCCGTCGGTGCCGCGACGAAGGTCGACTACCATTGCCACGGCCGGGGCAAGCGGCTCATGTCGTTCTTCACGCGCCCCATCATGCGGCAGGTCGAACGCCAGGACGACGACTTGCTCCATCGACTGCAGGCGCAAGTCGAAAGGACCCGTCCTTGAGGGCCTGAAGGCCCACGCCGAGTCGTCGGCCCGAGCCTAGTCCAGCAGGTTGGCCACGGCGTCGATCTTGAAGGCCTGCTCGTCGGTGACGTAGGCGTGGCCGGGCACCTGCTCGTTGAACACGGCGCCCTTGGAGTTGTACACGAAGAAGTGGAGGCGGTTCGTGGCATTGAGCTGGACCGCCGGTGTGCTGGCGGGAATGGTGAGCTTGAGCGGGGAGGTGCCTGTGGCCTCGCCCAGGAACGTGCCGTGCCCGGGGCAGCCATCGCACGGGAACAGCGCGGCGGAAAGGGCCAACGTGTCGGTCGCAGGCGTCGCGGCCGTCCAGGTGATGGTGGCCACCAGGCCGGTCAGGTTGCCCTTCATCTCGAGGTCGAACTCGGATTTGTCGGTGCCCGTGCTCTGGAACTGGCATTGTGGCGTGGGCACGAAGATGCATCCACCCACGGTCCTGGCCAGCATCCCGTCCGCGGTGAGGTTGACGGCCTTGGCGACCGGGACGTGCGCCTTCACGGTGGTCGCGTTCATGGCCGGCATCTCGGGCGTGAGCGTGGTGACGCCAAGATTGTCGGGGACCTTGCCGGTGCACCCCGCCAGCAGGAGTGCGGTGATGCAGAGGGAAGGCAGGATGCGCATGCGATCGGACGAGCCCTCCTCCGACATGAACATTGGGTTGGCAGCCCTGCGCGACTTGGCAGGACCTTCCGGACCCGAAGCCCCTTCACCATGCGCCAGACTGGGCCGCTGCGGTGGCCGCCAGGCAAAGCCGTAAGACGGAAAGGTCGGTGCGGCAGGCATGCGCGTAGGCATCATCGGCAGCGGACAGGTCGGGCAGACCCTTGCGGCAGGGTTCGCGAAGAAGGGGCACGACGTCGTCCTGGGGACCCGCGACCCGAAGAAGGCGCTCGCGGAGACGAAGGCAGGTCCACAGGGACAGCCTCCCCTGTCGGCGTGGGCGAAGGCGAACCCCAGGGTGAAGGTCGTGACGATGGCGGAGGCCGCGAGGCACGGCGAGGTGCTGGCTTTCGTGGTGCACGGGGCCGAAGTGGCGGAAGCCGTGAAGCAGGCAGGCGCCGACAACATGGCGGGCAAGCTGGTCCTCGACACCACGAACCCGCTGGAGTTCGGGCCCGACGGCGCGCACATCCCCAAGGGCATCAAGGATTCCTGCCTGCAGACGGCGCAGCGCGCGGCCCCCGGCGCCCGGTTCGTGAAGGCGTGGAACTGCACGCCGGGCAGCCAGATGGTGGACCCGAAGGAGAAGGGCGACCAGTTCATCTGCGGCGACGACGCCAAGGCCAAGGAGCAGGCGGCGAAGCTCCTCAAGGAGTTCGGCTGGAACGTGCGCGACGTCGGCGACGCCAGCATGGCTCCCTACGTGGAGGGGATGGCGCTCACGGTCATCAACTGGGCCGCGAAGGCCAACGACTGGGGCTGGGTCGTCAAGGTGCCTGGCGCGAAGTAGCCGACCACCGTCCCCAGAGGGCGCAGAGCCGGGGAGACAAGGGGTCGAACGCAAGCTTCGGCACCTGCCCTGTCCTCTGGGTCTCTGCGTCCTTTTCGGACGGGCGAGGTCACGCCGCGGGGATGGTCCCGAACTTGCCCGTCTGGAAATCCTCGACCGCCTGCACGATCTCGTCCCGTGTCGTCATCACGAAGGGGCCGTACTGGAACACCGGCTCGTTGAGGGGCACGCCCGTCACGAAGACCCCGTCGAACCCCGTCGCCCCGGAATCGACCTGCAACCCGTCCCCGGAACCGCCCAGCACACCCAGCTTGTGGATGGACAGTTGCTGCCCGCCAGCGGTCGCCGTGCCCTCGAGGCAGTACAGGAATCCCTCGTGCCCCTGGGGGGTCGGGAGCCGCACCTTGCCGCCGGCGTCGAGGCGGACGTGCATGAACTGGATGGGGGTGCGCGTGTCGATGACGGCGGCGTGCCCCTGGAACTTGCCCGCGATGACCTTCACGGAACCGCCGGGGAACGTGGCGGAGGGGATCTGCGCGCCGGGGATCTCCTGGTAGCGCGGCCGCATCATCTTGTCCGCCTTGGGAAGGTTCACCCACAACTGCAATCCATGCAGGCGACCGCCGTTCTTGCGCAGCTCAGGATGAGGCATCTCCGAGTGCACGATGCCCGCACCCGCCGTCATCCATTGCACGTCGCCCGGGCCCAGCTTGCCGGCGTGGCCGTGCGAGTCCCTGTGCTGGAACGCTCCCTCCAGCATGTACGTCACCGTCTCGAAGCCACGGTGGGGGTGGTCGGGGAAGCCGGCGCGTGCCCCTGGCTCGAAGTCGATGGGGCCCATCTCGTCCAGCATGAGGAAGGGGTCGATGCGTCCGACCTCCTGGCCGGGGAAGGCGCGGTGCACGATCATGCCGTCCCCCTCGGGGGTGCGGCGCGCGGTGGCGATGCGTTGGAGCGTTCGGTCCATGCCCCCGACGCAGCGTGGAGGCGCAAAGGGTTGGTGGAGTGGGCCACCCAGCCGACCACCGACCACCAGCCACCGAGGACCCAAGAGAGGGGGTTGCCCCGGCGCCGGGAATGCTCGGCGACTGATGCGATGCCTAGCCGAACAATCTGGAAAGTTCCTGGTCGGGCTCCTCTAGGCTGCAGCTGCCGATGGTGAACGGCAGCCGGGACATGGCGCCTTCCAGCGTGTCGACATGCATCCCGAAGCCGCGCCAGTCCGCCCCGTCATCGAACGAGAACGCCTTCGCGTCGGTCTCGCGCAGCAGCTCCGCCAGGCCCTGGCTGGGGAACCCGGCGCCGTGCACCTGCAGCAGGCGGAAGGCCATGGCGAGGTTGAGGAACCCCTGCTCGCGACCCGTGGGCAAGGCATGGTGGAGCCCCTGCGTCGCCTTCAGGGGGACCGCGGAGGCAGCAAGCGCGGGCAGCAGGGCCTGCAGCGTCGTGCGGCTCACCGCGGTGGGGCCCGCGCAGCGGACCTTCATTCCCACGGCAGGCAATCCGTGGGACCCGGCGCCCAGCCTCTGCAGCAGTCCCAGCAGCGCAGCCTGCCCGGTCTTCCAGCGCGCAGGCGTCCACTTGGGCTCCAGGTACAGGCGCGCCGGGGCCAGGGCGCGCTGCGCCGCCCGCAGGGAGGCAAGCGCCTGCGGCGGGAACGCGGCCGCGTGCGCCTCGAGCGAGACGACCTGCGCCCAGGGGGCGGCCTTGCGGTTGAACGACTTCACGCGGCGCACGGCGGCAGCCAGGTCCTTGCGGTCGACGCCCACGACGGCCAGCGTGCACATGGTGTCGCCGAAGCCCGCGAAGCTGAGCTCGTGGCGTGTCACGAGGTCGAGCTGGGCAAGGGGCACCACGAAGTCCGCGCCAACCATGCGGGGGCGACGCAGCCGCGGCGCCTTGGCGGCCTCGCGCAGGGCGTCCTGCAGAGGCAGTGCGGCGGGGGGGAAGAGCCCCGCGTAGTCGAAGAGCCCCGTCACCAGCGTGTCCAGTCCAGTCATGCGTGTCGCCTCACTTCCTGCTCGATGGCGCCGAAGACGCTGCGGCCGCCGTCCCTGACCTCGATGCGCACCCTGTCGCCGAAGCGCAGGAACGGCGTCAGGGGCGCGCCCGTCTTGATCGTCTCCAGCGTGCGGACCTCGGCCAGGCAGCCGCAGCCGCGCGACTCGTCCGCGTTGCTCACGGTTCCGGAGCCCAGGATGGTGCCCGCCGGCAGGGGGCGTGTGCGGGAGGCGTGCTCGATGAGCTGGGGGAACGAGAAGAACATCTCGCCGCAGTCGGGTTCGCCGATGCGCTGGCCGTTGACCTCGACGCGGATGGGCAGGTGCAGGCGGCCCTCGCGCCATGCGGCTCCCAGTTCGTCGGGTGTGACCGCGAAGGGGCCGAGGCTGCTTGGGGGCTTGCCGTGGAAGAAGCCGAACCCTGCCGCGAGCTCACGGGGGATGAGGCCGCGCAGGCTCACGTCGTTCAGCAGGACGAGGAGCTTGATGTGGCGGGCGGCGTCGGCCGCGGCCGTGCCCTGGGGGGTGTCGTCCAGGATGACCGCGACCTCGGCCTCCAGGTCGATGCCGTGCTCCTCGCTCGTGGCCTCGATGGGGGCCCGCGGGGCCAGGAGGGGATCGCCCACGCCCTGGTACATGAGGGGGACCGTGCGCAGGTCGCTGGGCGGCTCGGCGTTGCGGGCCTTGCGCACCAGGAGGATGTGCTGGATGAACGCGGAGCCGTCGAGCCAGCTGGTGGTGCGCGGCAACGGGGCCAGGAACTCCATGTCGGCCACGGGCTGGACCTCGGGCCAGCGGCCTTCGTGTGCCTGGCGCTCGATGCGGCGGAGCTCGGGCTCGACTGCCGCCCATTGCTCGAGGGCGGTGCGCAGGTTCGGGGTGATGCGGGCGGGGACGCGGGCGACGAGGCCCTTGTCCTGCAGCACGACCACGAGGGCGCCATCCCGGCTTCCGTCGGGGATGGTCGCGAGCTTCACGATGGGCCCCAGACCCGCGCTTTGCTTAACCGTGGCGGGCGAGGGCGTGGGGCCGCGGTCGCGCTACAGTGGCTGGCCGCTGGGGAAGCTGGACTGGTCAGGGCGGTCGCTGTAGCCGATCAGCTCCGCCTTGTGGAACCCGAAGAGGCCCGCGGTGAGGGCCGGGAGGCAGCACTTCTGGATGTGGGCGTTGTAGGCGCCGGCCTTCTCGTTGTAGCGGCCCTTCTCCGTGGCGACCTTGTTGGCGGTGTTGATGGTCTCGGTCTGCACGTTCTGGTAGAGCGTGACCGACTTGAGGTCGGGGTAGTCCTCGTTCACGACCTTGATGATGAGGTTCCCGGTCTCGGTGACCTGCGAGCTGCACTGGTCCTTCTCGTTGATGGTCTGGGGGCTGGCGCAGGCACCGCTGCGGAGTGCCGCCACCTTGGTCTGGACGGCGCTCTCGTTGCGGAGGTACTGCTGGGCGAGGTCCTGGATCTGGGGCAGGAGCGTGAAGGCGCGCTGGTACTGGACGTCCACCTGCTTTCCCTGGGTCTCGACGCCCTGGCGCTCCTGGACGAGGGAATTGTAGGCCGACACGGTGCCGATGAGGAGCAGGAGGACCACGAGCCCGACAGCGCCCAGGATGATCCATTTGCGGTCAATGGCCACGCGGGCCGATGGTGACGTCCCGGTCTTGAATCCGACGGCCAGCCTTTAGGCCACGGAACCACGGAAGCCCGCGGGACCATCCGCGGACCAGGTTCGCTGCAGTCGGCCTCCCCATCCGCCGCCACCGGAGCGTCCGCCCCCGAACCCTCCGCCGCCGCGGCCGCCACGTCCGCCACCCCAGCCGCCACCGCCCATCCCGCCGCCCCAGCCACCACGGCCCCCCCACCCCCCGCCGCCGAAGCGGCCACGTCGCCTGCGGCTTGCCAGGCCCAGGACGAGGACGACGACGGCCACGAGCAGCAGGCTCGGCCAGTCCCACTCGCTGTCCTCGGGCTCGTCCTCGACGGCGGTGAAGTGCCCGTCCCGGTAGTTCCCGCGCAGGAACCCCACGAGGCCCAGGGTGCCTGCCGCCAAGGCGTGCGCCGTCGCCTGCGGCTCCGTGGACCCGTTGGCAAGCGCCTGCTGCCTGACCTGCGCCATGGAGTCGACGGCTTGCCGCGCGATGAGGGAATTGATCGTGCCTTCCAGGCCATAGCCCGTCTCGACCCGTACGGCACCACTGCCCGACCCGTCGTCGCGGACGTACAGCACCAGCAGGCCGTCGTCGTGGCCCTTGGCGCCGATGCCCCACGCCTCGAACAGGTGCGTCGCGTAGCCCTCCAGGGATTCCCCTTCCAAGCCAGGGACGAGCGCCAGGACGACATGGGCCGAGGTCTCGTTGTAGAGCAGGCAGGCACGGGCCTCGACCACGGCCGCCTCGCCTTCGTCCATGAGGCCGATGAAGTCGTGCACGAAGCGGCGGTCGGCGCCAGGAAAACAATCCGAAGGGAAATAGCGTGGCGCGGCGCCAGCATCGGGGTACGCCGCCGCGAGGCTGGGCAGCAGCAGCAAGGCGGCGATGACGATGCCCCCCGCCAAAAGCCGGCGCACTGCCCACCCAACGGGCGCCGCGGCTTGAATCTGCTCCCGCAACCCAACCCCTTTTCCGTCGCCCCAGGTCGGCCCCCGCGTTGCCCCGCATGCCCGCCTCCCTGCCGGCCCCGGACGCCTGGGAGTACATCGAGGTACGGCGCAGCAACCTGCACGGGCGGGGGCTGTTCGCGGCCCGCGACCTCCCCAAGGGCACGTACGTGATGGAGTACCTTGGCGAGCGGATGGGCAAGCGCGAGGGCACGCGGCGCACGGACGAGCAGTGGGCCCGCGGGCGCGTCTACACGTTCGAGCTGAACAAGCGCTTCGACCTCGACGGCTCCATCCGGTCGAACCTTGCGCGGCTGGCCAACTTCAGCTGCGAGCCCAACTGCGAGTCGCAGAACGAGCGTGGACGCCGCATCTGGATCGTCGCGATCAAGGACATCCGCAAGAGCTCGGAGATCACGTACGACTACAACTTCAGCTTCGTCGAGCCACCGCCCGTGTGCCGGTGCGGGTCGAGGCGGTGCCGTGGCTACATCGTCGGGGAGGAGCACATCGGCGACCTGTTGGAGTGGCTGGACCGCAGCGGCAGGAAGGCGCAGGCGGCCAAGGTCCGCCGCCAGTGGGTCAAGGCCAAGGGGACGGCCAGGGCCGCAGGCAAAGGACATGGCAAAGGCAAAACCTGAGGCCCGGGTCGGCGCGCCCATGACGTTCGCCTGCCCCATGCACCCGGAAGTCGTCCAGGTCGGCCCGGGCCGGTGCCCCGTGTGCGGGATGCGCCTGGTCGAGGGTGCCGCGCGCGGCGGCCTCCCGATGCCGTCACCGGCCCCCGAGGTGGCGAAGGAGACGACCTTCGGCAGCTACGTCCCCCTCCTCGTGGTCATCCTCCTCATCGCGGCGTCCGCCGTCGCCGCCAATTGGGGGAGCCTCCGGGATGGCTCCGTCCACCCCAAGCCCATCGTGGCCGCGTTCATGGCGGGGTTCTTCCTCGTGTTCGCGGGCTTCAAGCTGATGGACCTCAAGGGGTTCGTGGAGGGCTACGGCACCTACGACCTGCTGGCCCGCCGCGTCGAGGCGTACGGTTACGCCTACCCGTTCATCGAGTTGGCCTTCGGGGTGATGATGCTGGCCGGCTACCAGCCTGCGTGGCTGCTGTGGGCGGAGGTCGTCGTGATGGCGTTCTCGGGGCTGGGGGTCGCCATCAAGCTGGCCAAGGGCGAGAAGTTCCAGTGCTCGTGCCTGGGGACGTTCCTGAAGGTCCCGCTCACGAAGGTGACGTTGGTGGAGGACTTCGGCATGGCGGCGCTGGCGCTGTACTTGCTGTTCGGGTGAACTCGCCACTGCCCAGCGCAGAGGACGCAGAGATCCGAGAGAAGGTTCGACGTCGCGGCGAGCAAACCACACCACTCCCCTTCTCTACGCTCTCTGCGGCTGGTCGAAGCGGGAGGCGGTGCTGAGTCACTTCTTGCCGGAAGCCTTCGCCTTGGCGAACGCCGCCTGCACCGCCGACTCCAGCCCCTTGCGGTCACCCTGCATGGGGTCGACGCGGACCCAGCCGAACAGCTTGAACACGGCGCCCTCGGGCTCGCCCAGCGTGAACCCCGACCCTTCCAGGCTCTTCCTCTGCGCCGGGTCAAGCAAGACCTCGACCGCTCCCGGGTGCTCCCCGCCGCGGAACAGGCGCACGAACTGGTTGCAGCCGACGATGAGCGCCACGTGCTCCTTGCCGAACTCCGACTGCAGCTCGGCGCCGGCGTCGCTGGCGCACGCCTGAGCGGTGCGCACCAGGTCCTGCAGCAGCTGCCTGTGCGGCTCCGGGACCGGGGCGCGCTCGAGCAGGCGGAGGGGGCGGTCGTCCCCGGCGGGCACGGTCGGGGTGTGGTCCATGGGTGGATCGCAGACGTGCAAAGAGAAGGCCGTTGCGCACGGGGGTGGGTGGTTGCCGCGTTCCGAACGCCACGGAGCACACGGAACCCACGGACCGGACCAGTTGTGATGACGGACCCCTGGACTCTGTCGTGCAACCCGCCTCCGTGGCTTCCGTGGATTCCGTAGCTACCGTAGGGCGGCACTGGCAACTTGACGGCCCTACCTACAATGTCTCAGTGGGAATTTCCCAGCGACCCAGACTTCGCTCGAGATTTCACGCCGTGACTAGGTTCCTTATATTTCGCGCGAAGCCGTTGCCGTCTCCATGAACCTGCTGACGCTCGTTTCATCCCTCGTGCTAGTCGCCTCCACCGCCACCGCCGGCATCCTGGCCGCCCCTCCCCTGCTTGGGACGACGGCTGCCGACGAGAACCACGGACCCGGCATCGCCATCGGTGGCTGGTGCATCGGCTCCTGCGGCAACCAGACCGGTGGGCAGGACAACTCGACGCACGGCAACCAGACCTCGCCGCTGCCCCCGCCGCTGGGTGGGCACCAGGGACCCTCCGGCAACCACACCCGCAACCAGACCTCGCCGCCGCCCGCCACCAACCAGACGGCCCCCCCGCCCACCTGCGGGGTGGAGATCCATGACTCGCGCGACATCGAGGGGCCCACCCGCATCCTGTGGACCTGGATGGTCGGCACCGCCACCACGAACCTCACCGTCGACCTCAACGTCGATGGCACCTGGGTCCCGATGGGGGGCGGCGCACGCGTGCTCCTGACGGACGGCGACGGCGATGTCGTGGCCAGCTCCTCGAGCTCAGGGTACGCGCTGCCCTTCGACCACACGTCCATCCGCTACTCGGCGACCGCGGAGGAAGGCCTCGCGTACGGGGAATGGCACCTCACCGTGGAAGCCAATGGTCTCCTGGGTGGAGCCTACCTCGACGTCCACAGTGCATGCTAAGTACCTTGGAGCCACGCACTTGAAGCGCCTGGGACACCGGTTGGCCTAAGTCGCGCCGGCCGATGCCCCGGCATGCGCATCTCCTCCCCCTCCTTCGAGCCCAATGGCCCCATCCCCGCGGTGCACACCTGCAAGGGAAGGGACCTTTCGCCTGCCCTCGTCTGGAAGGACGTCCCGAAGGAAGCCGACACCCTGGCGCTCATCCTGGACGACCCTGACGCCCCGCGTGGCACGTGGACGCACTGGACGTTCTGGGACCTCCCTGCGACGGTGACGGGCCTGGCCGAGGGGGAGAAGGCGACACTCCGCAAGGCCACGGAGGGCATCACTAGCGCCAGGACGATGGGATACCATGGGCCGTGCCCTCCCTCGGGCACGCACCGCTACGTGTTCACGCTGTACGCTGTCCAGGGGAGGCTCGGGCTGCCGTCCACGGCGACCGTGGAGGACCTTCGCCGCGCCCTGCAGGGCCGCGTCGTCGCCCAGGCGGACGTGATGGGGACCTTCGCGAAGGAGTGAGCGGCGCCTCACGACGCGGCGAGGTCGCGCAAGGCCGTGGCCAGCCCCGCGGGCGCCTCCGACGGGATGAAGTGCGCGGACCCCGGCACCATCTCTGGTTTGATGCCCAGTCGCGCAAGGGCCGCCTTGTGGTGGTCCTCCCCGTGGTCGGCGCTCAGCGCACCCCAGAGGAGGTGACGAGGGCCTCCCAGCCCTTCCAGCGTTTCCATCCACGACTCCTTGCCGCCATCCCCGGTGGCAAGTTCCTGGCTCATGGCGTGGAAGACGCGCCAGTCCCATTTTGCGATCCACTCCGCGTAGGTGCCTTCGCCCGTTTGGATGGGCGCCATCCTGCGAAGGAAACCGGCCCTGGCCTCGGCATCTGGGGTCAGGCCGAGCTCCAGGGTAGGCCTGACCACGAAACCGGCGCGCGGCACGACGTGGGGCTCGACGAGGACCAGCATGCGGGGCCGCGCCAGCTGCGCCACGCGGATGGCGATCGTGCCGCCCATGGAGTGCCCGACCAGGATGTCAGCGGGCCGCACCTGGGCAGCGATGCGGCGCGCCTGCGCCAGGATGCCCCACTCCAAGGGCAGGGCCGAAGTGGGACCGTCCGCCCCGTGCAGGGGGACGGCGACCAGCTCATGGTCTGGGCGCAGGGCGGCGGCGACGCGGGGCCAACCCTGCAAGGCGGAGCAGCCGAGACCGTGGATGGCGACGAAGCGGATGGGGGCCGCGAAGCGTCGCCGCGACTTTGGGATTGCGGCACGTGGTCGTGGAGGACGAGGAGCATCCCCGCCCAGGAGGTGCTACTTCTGGGCCAGCTGCTCGCGGCGGCGGGGCTTGTCGAACCAGGACTCAGTGAGGTCCGTGTCGTCGCCGTCGAGGGCGAACGCGTCGACGCCGAGGTGGCGGCGCAGCAGGTTCTGCATCGGGTTGGTCTCGGGCATGCATTCCACCGGGAGTCGACCAGGGAGGGAGGCCCCCTTAAGCCCATCTGCGGGGTTCACGGCGGCAGGCGAAACGAAGTCCCTGCGGCGCCGGCAAGAGCCGAACAAATCAATCCAACCTGAACATGTTCACGTTTCCAGGAGAAGCGGCGCCCAGGCTCTGTGGACCAGGCGGTCATGACTTTCCCGGGGGACGTGGGGCACCAGCTGCTGGTCGAAGCCGATCCCCCACGCAAGCCGCAGCCGGGGCATCAGCCGGTCGTAGTGGCCACCGCCCCGTCCAAGCCGTCCGCCCGCCCGGTCCCAGGCCACGCCTGGAACGGTGGCAAGGTCGATCTCCTCCGGCGCCACCGGCGCCTTCCCCACTGGTTGCGGGATGCCTAGCGGTCCCGCCTCGAACCCATGCCACCCGTCCACGGCATGCAGCGAGAGCCCGTCCGGCGTCACGCGGGGGAAGAGCACGCGCTTGCTCGCCCGCCACGCGCCATTGGCCAACCCCACCGTCGAGAACTCGGGGGGAACGCTGCGGTAAAGGAGCACGGAGCGCGCCGCCCGCCACTCGGGGGAATCCTGGATGGCCGCGGTGAGGAGCTCCTCCTGCAACGCGCGGCTTGCGGGGGACAGCTTGAGCAGCCGGGCGCGGATGTCCGCCCGCATCGCGCGCTTGAGGGCTGGCACATCCACGCACCTGCACCGCCGTGCCGCGAAAAGTCCTTGGCCCCCCCCCCCCCGGTGGCCCCACCATGCGGTTTGTCGCGATAACGGTGTGTATCCTTTTGGCGGGTTGTCTGGGGAACGGTACGGAGAATGGGGAAACCGCGACGCGTGGCACTCCTTTGGGATCCTCGACCACAGACGCTTCCACCACGCCTCCAGTCGCGGTGCACATCCACGAGAAGGGGAATTTCACTACGGGTGTCGACAGGAGCTGGACATGGACGGTCTCCGAGGGGTCCACGAAGTCGGCGGTCTCGCTTTGCTTGGCCGGCCCCGCCGGAACCTACACGGGCGACCACTTTGGATATACCCTCAAGGGCCCTGGCGTGATGATGGGGCGCGAACCCATCGATAGCGTCTCTGCTAGCGACACGTCTTCCGACAATTGCTACTTCGACGACGTATCCATGTCGCCTGGTGAATGGAAGATGACGTTCAAGGTAAAGTCTGGCGTGGGGACGTACACGGCCGAAGTCACCGTCGAATATTGAACGGCCCCGCAAGGCGCCACTGCGACTTCACGCGGATGTCGCGGAACACGCGGAGATTTGCCCCCCCGAGCCAGACGCCGCCACCACGAGTCCGCGTTCTCCGTGCGTTCCGCGTGACGTCTTCGGCGGCGCGGCTGCGCCGCGCCCCAAATCCATCGCTTGCAATACCAACCCGTTGGGCTAGCCGGCCGCGCCGCCGTCGCAGGAGTGTTTGACTGGTTGGGGGTCTACGACGGACCGATGGGTCGTGCCGGGACCAGGGCGACCCATCCAAGTCATCTGTGGCATCTGTGGGTTCGGCAGGTCGCGCAACACCGCAACAGGAAACCGCACCTCCCATTCTCTGCGACCTCTGCGGCTGGCAGTCGCGCAGGGCGGAACGCTCATGAGCAATCCTCGCGTCGCGCCGGCATGGGACAGGACGTCGCCCGCTGGCTGAAGGGCTACGACGCAGCGGACCTCACGATCGCGACCGCGGTGAGCCACTCCAGCCTGCAGATCTTCCACGGCGCCAAGGCCGAGGGATTCAAGACGCTGGCCATCTCCGCCGGCGACCGCGACGTGCGCTACTATGACGCCTTCCCGCGCGCGCGCCCGGACCGCATCCTGAAGCTCCCCAAGTACACGGACCTCCTGGCCATGGCGGAGGAGCTCCGGGCGGAGAACACCCTGCTGGTGCCGCATGGATCCCTCGTGGAGTACCTGGGCCCGGACAACTACATCAACATCGGGCTGCCCATCTACGGCAACCGCTCGGTGCTGCACTGGGAGTCCGACCGCGACAAGCAGCGCGAATGGCTGGAGGCCGCCGGCATCCGCATGCCCCGCAAGATCGGCGACCCCACCGACATCCTCGAGCCGGCCATCGTGAAGTACCACGGCGCCAAGGGCGGACGCGGCTTCTTCATCGCGAAATCGTACCACGACTTCAAGCGCCACATCCAGGAGGGGCAGCCGTACACCATCCAGGAGTTCGTGATGGGCACGCGCTACTACCTGCACTACTTCTACAGCCCCCTCGTCCCCGACGGCTACGCGGTCAAGGTCACGGACGCCAAGGGCAAGGAGATCGCCAAGGGTTCCCTGCAGATGCTCTCCATCGACCGCCGCGACGAGTCCAACATCGACGAGATGAACCGCTTGGGGTCGCTCAAGGACATGGACGAGATGGGCATCGCGCCCACCTTCGTCGTCACCGGCAACATCCCCATGGTCATCCGCGAGTCCCTCCTGCCCGAGGTGTTCCGCATGGGCGAGGCCGTCGTCAAGGAGGCCTACAAGCGCTTTGGCGGCCTGTGGGGCCCCTTCTGCCTGGAGACGGTCGTCACGGACCAGCTGGAGTTCCGCGTCTTCGAGATCTCCGCGCGCATCGTGGCCGGCACGAACCCGTTCATCGGCGGGTCCCCGTACTCCGACATGATCGAGCCAGGCATGAGCACGGGCCGCCGCATCGCCAAGGAGATCAAGCTCGCGGCCGCCACGGGGCGCCTGGACAAGATCCTGGGATAGCGCCGTACCCCTGCACTTGGCAGCCACGCCCACACACACCTGGGATTCGCAGGGGTTTCGCCGGCCTGCCGAAAGGAATCGGCCAGCGCATGTCCGAGCGAGGCCACGTGCGGTGCATGAATCATGGCCTGGGCTGCGGCCCGTGATGACCATGAACACGAAACTGAACCTGGGGATGGCGGCCTTGGTGGCCCTGCTTGTCGTGCTGCCCGGCGCCTCCGCGATCCCCCAACCCCCGAAGGAAGTGCCGAACGCGCGCAACCTCGCCCAAATGGCTGTCAAAACCGTCGATTCGGCGAAGGACCCCACGCACTGCCCCGCGTACAACGACGCCAACGACGACTATTTCGGTGGCCTGCAGGACAGCTGCGCCTACACGTGCCCTGGCCCTGGGGGAAGCATCAGCGGATGGGTCGATGCCGACGACAGTGATGCCACGGTGACCCTGAACAGCACTTGCGCGAGTGGCCAGCTGCACTGCAACCAGACGGATTCGTGCGATGACACTGATACGTATCGGGGATCCGGTGCGGGCACTTGCGACATCAGCACGGACGAGGCGTTCACTGACGGTGTGAGCTGGGGGTGCAGTTCCAGCATCGAGGACGAGCCGCCTGTGCCTACCTGCGATGTCCCCCTCACCTGCGAGCTCATCAACTTCCTGAGGGATCTGATCGGGGGTACGGAGACTGGTTCCCGGACGCACTCCGTCTCCATGAGGATTGACGCCAACGGCACCGCTGGCCTTTCCTGCGTCGGCTCGGCCTGCTACAGCTTCGTCCCCCTCTGCACCAAGACGGTGTCCGAGGACGCGGGCGTCATGGTCACCCGCCTCACCTGCGGCGTCTAAGGCCAACCGGTGGCCCAAAGGGCTCATGTGATCTTTTCCATCTTCCCCCCTTGTGAACGCGGTGGCGCTGGTCATGGTCGCCCTGCTTTTGGCCGGATGCACCCACCCCCCGATTGTGGCCCACACTCCGCCGTTCCAGCGGAATATGCTCACTAACCTGGAGTATCCCAGCCTGGAGATCCTCACCTACTACATGGAAGGGAACGCGCCTTTGCCAGAAGCATTGGAGACCTTGGCATCGCGCATCAAGGAACTCACCGCGAAGCAGGAAGTCATCCTCGATCCCCCCCTCCAGCTTCCGTGGACCAGCGTGAAGGGGCGTGATTGGACCAGGGATCGATCGCTGGATACGGACGACATCCCCCGAAAGCGCTCGGACCACATCCTGTATCTTCGCGTCTTTTACCTCGATGGCAAGGTCGGGGACACTAGTTACGGGCAAGCCGCGGGCGCATACGGGTTCGACCAGATCACAATCTACCCAGAGACGTTCCGGGACCGGCCCTTCGTCAGTGTGGGGCCGGTGCGAGTCCCCTATTCGGACGCTGCCGAAAGGAACCTGGTCTACGAGACCGAGGTGCTGCTCCACGAGGCAGGACATGCGATGGGGCTGGTCAACAATGGCATCCCGATGGTGCACAGCCACGTCGACGCGTCGGAACCCTGCCGCTGCCATTCCTCGAACACCCGTAGCATCATGTTCTCGGGGTTGGACTCAATCCCTCTTGATTCCTTGGTAGACCCCCGCGAGATCCCGCGACACGACTTCGACGCCGACGACCTCGCTGACATCAAGGCCTTCCAGGACGCGGCCCGCGCAGAAGCCAGCACCCGGTGAGGCATCAAAGCCTTCCAAGACGCTGTCAGCGCAGAAGCCAGTACGCGATGAACCCGAAGCCCACCGCCGTATAGGCCCACGCGACCCATGTCACCCACCGCAGGATGCGGCTGCGGCGCACCGCGGACGGGCTTGTTCCCTCCGGCCGTGCCTCGATGGGCCGGTTGGGCTCGAACTTGGAGAAGGGCACATCCACCGGCACGCGGGCCACCCATGAGGCTTTGCCCCCGTGACGCGTGGCCGGCGCGTGCTGCGCATCCTCCTTGCGGAGGCCGAACTGGAACTGGCGCCCCCCGAGATCGCGGGCCACCCCGCCGTGCGGGCCAGCGCGAAGGCGCAGGACAAGCGGCCGGGGCTCGTGCTGCTGGACCAGAACCTGCACGGCGCCGCACTGGGCAAGCTCGACGAGGGCGCGCGCCGCGGCCGGCCCGACATCGTGCACTATTGCCTGCTGACCCTGCTCGAGTCCCCCCTTTGCAAGGCGGGCGGGCTGGAGGTCGCTGTCCACACGCGGCACCGCCTCCTCATCCGCATCAAGCCCGAGACCCGCCTGCCACGCGGCGAGGCCCGGTTCCAGGGTCTCATCGGGAAGGTCCTGCGCGACGGGCGGAGCCAGGACAAGAAGCCCCTCATCTGGGTGGAGGACGAGATGAGCCCTGCGCAGGCGCTGCACGCGTTCGCGAGGGGGCCCGTCCTGCGCCTGGACGAGGGGGGCGCCCTGATCCTGCCCGCGGACCTCGCAGGGCGCGCCGATGCCGCCGGCGACCTCACCCTCGTGCTTGGCGCGTTCCCGTCGGGCGCCTTCAGCCCGGAATGGGTCGAGGCCGCGCCGCAGGCCGCCTCCATCTGGCGGGACCCTCTGAACGCCTGGGCGGTGGCGGCCGAGGTCGTGGCCGGCCACCGCGCGCGCTGGGGGCCGGCGGACGCACCCCCGGGGGCGCCCGCGGCGCCACCCGCGAAGGCCTGAGCTCAGCGGCCGGCCGGGGCGGCCTCGCCGCTGGCGGGAGCCGCCTGCGACGCGAGGGACGCCTGCAGGCGGACCGTGACAAGGAGGAGCCACCCCACCATGAGGACGGCCATGAGGCGCTGCACGAGGGGGTTGATGGCCCATTCGAGCCCGTCGCTGAACCCCCACAGGTACCCAACGCCCATGATGGTGGCTGGCCAGGCGTAGGAGCGCCCCGTGACGGCCCCGAGGCGCGGGTCGCGGCGGCCGGCGTCCACGAGGACCAGCATGGCCGAGGACTCCAGCGTGATCGAGGCGATGGCGGCCAGGACATGCAGGTAGCCGCCGAAGGTGGTGGGCCAGTCGGTAGGGTCGGTGGGGAAGAGGGCCAGCAGGAGGAACGTGGCCCCCGCCCCCCACAGCAGGGCCGTGCCGAGGCGGACGTCCTTGTCCCGCGGCGACAGTTCGCGCAGCACGGAGGCAAGGCTCGCCAGGCCCAGCGTGATGGACAGGATGGCCAGGCTCCAGAGCCAGCCGCCGCTCTGGAAGACGAAGTTGCTCATGTGCCGGGGCTGGGCGCCCCAGTTGAGGAAGTGGAGGGCGGCCATCGCGGCGCCGAAGGCCAGGAACCCGGCAAGGGCGGCGCGCAACCGGATGGGCGCCGGCATCATCGGGCCCCGATGCGGGAGGCATGCTTGTAGGCTTTGCCTTGTGGCTGGGGGTTCAGTGGGCGAAGGAATGCACGTAGCCGCACGCGGAGCAGATGACGGCGACGGCGTCCCGGTTGGCCCAGTCCAGCTTCATGAAGGTGAGGCCGGCCGTGTTCAGGAGGATCCGCTTCGACCAGAACCTTCCCCCGCCGCACACGAGGCACGCAAGGTCCTTGCCGCCGACCCGGAACGCCTGCGGCTGGTCCTCGGGGATGCGGTCGGGAAGGAGCCCCATGGGCCAGGGCATCGGGTCGCCCGCTGAAAACATGCTGCTAGCGGAAGATCTGGCTGTGGCCGCACCGGGCGCATTCGAACCGGTTGAAGGAGCGCCAGGGAGCGAGCAGGGGGCCGGCGCGGGCGGAGGTGCGCAGCCAGGCCTGGGACCGGATGCTCTGCTCGCTGCTGCAGTGGGGGCAGAGGACCGGGCGGCCCTGCCAGGTGTGCCGCTCGGGGGACGGCCGGGCCATCTAGGCCTGCGCGGCCGCGGCCTTCACTTTCGACTTGGCCTTGATCCTCTTCATGCTGAAGAGGCCCTCGCGCTCCATCTCCTCGAGGCGCAGGCCGATGAACTTGCGGACTTCCTCGAGCTCGGGCAGGACCTTGAACTCGAGGGCGTTGACGCGGCGCTTGGTCTTCTCGACCTCGTCCAGGAGGCGCTTGATGGCGGTCTCCAGCTCGGCCGCGAGGATGAGCTGCTCCACGAGGGCCTCGTAGGACCCGACGGCCTCGTCGATGGCGGGGCTGGTGCCGACCAGTCCATAGCCGCGCTGGCTCAGGGGGTGGCGGACCGAGGAGGCGGAGATCTTGGGGACCTTCACGCCCATGATGTTGTGCTCCTTCAGCTGCACCTGGGGCGGGTGGGTGACGGTCATCGCGACGGAGCGCACGGTGATGGCGCCCTCGATGGCGGAGGCGACCTGGATGGACTCCTGGGCGGCCTGGTAGCGCTTCACGAGGTCGCTGCGGATGGACTTGACCTTGGGAAGGATGGCGAAGACCTCGTACATGAGGCCGTCCCGCTTCTTCTTGAGCAGGTTGTAGCCCGACTTGGACAACGCGATCTTGCGCTTCACGTTGATGAGCTCAGAGCGTGTCGGGGTGACGTTCTGGGCGGCCATTCAGGCGCGCGACTCAGGCCTCCGACATAAGGCTTGGGTGGAAGGGGAAGGTTGGCTTCGGCAACGCAAGCACTGTCCGGAACCCTTTCAAGCAGCCCCCGGCCTGCGGCGACCAGCATGTTCCTGTTCGAGCTGACCCGCAAGGAGACCCTGGGCGAGGCCAACTTCCCCCTCCAGGGGTACCAGGTCAAGCTGACCATCAGCCTGGACTCCGCCCCCGAGGTCGACCTTCCCCCCAAGGCGCGCCGCCACCTGGCCGCCTGGGTCCTGCAGGAGCTGGCCGAGTCCCTCGACGAGGAGGAGCTGGTGGCCGCCAACGCCCCCGGCTTCACCGTGCAGACCGAGACGCCCAGCGCCTCGGAACTGGCCCTGCGCCGCACCGATGGCTGGATGCAGCCCGACGGCCTCGACCTGCGCATCGTCAAGTCGGCCCACCGCATCATCCTCGAGGTCGCGGAGCGCGGGGTCAGCGGCCGCGTCGTGCTGGCCAGCGAGCTTGTCGGCGCCTCCGGCCTGAGCGCCCCCACCATCGGGCGGCTGCTGCGCGACGGCGAGCCCGCCAACGACTACCTCAAGCAGTACGTCATGGTGACCCCCAGCGGCCGCACGAAGGCGCTGGACCTCACGCCCGCTGGGCGGTTGCTGGCCTCGAAGATCAGGGCTGGCAGCATCCCTGCCTGACCGGCCCACCGAACAGGGATTTCGGGGAAACTTGCAACGACCGTGGTCCCCGGAACCCCCGTAATCCCTGTTTTAGCGGGCGAGGACGCGATGGCTTGAAACCCCCAATTGGAATCCAACCGCATGTTCGGCCCCAAGGGTCCCTTCTGCCAGAGCTGCGGCATGCCCCTTTCGAAGGACAAGGGCGGGGGCGGTACAGAGAAGGACTGGACCAAGAGCACGGAGTACTGCAGCAACTGCTACCGCGCGGGGGAGTTCACGCAGCCGGACCTCACCGTCGGCCAGATGCAGGAGCGCGTCATGGGCCGCATGAAGGAGATGCACATCCCGGGGTTCATGGCTCGCCGGTTCACCAAGGGCATCCCTGACCTGAAGCGTTGGCGCTAGCCGACCCGCTCAGCCGGCGACGTCCCGTTGCTGGAACAGCGTCACCGCGACCACCAGCATGATGCCCATGTAGACCAGCAGGAGCGTGGCCGCCATGGGGCCGTCAAGTCCCGGCGGCTGCCCCGGCTGCGGCGGAGCCCCCCAGGACATGAAGCTCTGCAGCGTCCGGCCCGGCAGGTACTTCGCGGCCTTGTTGAACGCCAGGCTGACGATGGGCTCGGCCACGACCGTGTACCCGATGCCGATGCCGACGGCCGCAGCGGAGGCACGCAGCAGGATGGCAAGCAAGAGGCCGATGACGCCCCAGGCCCAGGCCCCCAGGATGACGCGCAGCACGAGGAGCCCCGCGTCCCGCAGGCTGCCCTGCGTGAACCACGGCGTCGCGTCGAGGCCTTTCGCCGCGGCAAGGACGGCGGCCAGGAGGCTCTGCAGCACGAAGGCGGCAAGGGTCGCCAAGGTGACGAGGAGGGCAAGGGCGAGGGCCTTCCCGAACAGGACGCGCAGGCGGCGGGGTTCCCGCGCCAGGAGGGCCTTGAGCGTCCCCTGGCTGTACTCGGCGCCGAGGTTCTGGGCGAAGATGACGAGGGAGACGATGCCGATGAGCTGGCCGGTGAGCGCGAAGGCCAGCACCATGCCGCCCTCCGTCTGCAGCATCTCGCGCGTGATGGTGCCGCGCCCGCTCAGCAGGTCCTCGCGGGTGATGTCGGCCTCCGGCTTGGCCATGGCGAACATGAGGCCGGTGATCAGGAGCGTGAGGGCCACGATGGTCCCCCCACCGCCCAGGAGGACGCCGGGGCGCATGAGGCGCACCCACTCGCTGGAGAAGGCCCTCATCATGGCGCGCCCCTCCCCGTCATGCGCAGGATCGTCTCCTCGAGGTCCTTGGTGCTGGGGCGCAGCTCGCACAGGACGATGCCCGCCGCCATGGCCCGGCGGTTGATGTCGGCGGAGGCCTCGGGGCCGGCGTGGACGTGCAGCGTGCCATCCTTGGCCTCGACGGGGTGCCCGGCCTTGCGGAGGAGGTCGGCCAGCGCCGCGTGGCGGGTGCGGTCCTCGGCCACGACGACAAGGCCCTGCTTGCGGACGAGCCCTTCGAGGCCGCCCTGGTAGAGAAGGCGGCCCTTGCGCACGACGATGAGGTGGTCGCACATCTTCTGGATCTCGGAGAGCAGGTGACTGGAGACGAAGACGGTCTTCCCTGCGTCGCCCAGGCCGCGCAGGAAGTCACGCACCTCGTGGATGCCGCCTGGGTCGAGGCCGTTGGTGGGCTCGTCGAGGATGACCAGCTCCGGGTCGGGAAGGAGGGCCGCGGCGATGCCGAGACGCTGCTTCATGCCAAGGGAGTACATCTTGTAGGAGTCCTGGCCGCGGTCACCAAGCCCCACCTGGGCGAGGAGCCGGGGGATGCGGTCGGTGCTGAAGCCGCCCAGGACCGCCAGGGCGCGCAGGTTGCGGGCCCCGGACAGCTGCGGGTAGAACGCGGGAGCCTCGATGAGGGCGCCGACACGGGGGAGATAGCTGCGCGGGCGGGTGATGGGGTGCCCGAGGACGGTGGCGGTGCCGGAGGTGGGCTGCACGAGGCCCAGCAGCATGCGGATCGTGGTCGTCTTGCCGGCGCCGTTGGGGCCGATGAAGCCGGTGACGCCGCCGCGGGGGACCTCGAAGGAGATGCCGTCGACGGCGGTGGTGGACGCGTAGCGCTTCGTGAGCGCCATCACCTGGATGGCGGCTTCGCGGGGCGGGGCCTCTGCCGCGCGTCCCCCTTGCGGCGCGCGCACGAGGCGGGTCCGGGCCAGGCGGGGCGTGCTGGCCGGGCTGGCGGGTGGGCGGGCGACCACGGGGGGCCATGGCCGCGTGGCTATACAACCGCGACCAGGCTCGGTGCGGTCGTGGTGCCTCGGGTGGCGGTCCCCGGCGCGCGGCAAGGGCTGGCCGCCTTTCGGTCGGCAGGGCTTTTATACGTCCCCTTTGTCGAGCGGTCTGCCCTCCATCCCTGTGCGTCCGCGTCCCCCTGGGCTGCGGGCGACTACCACGGGACGAGAGCCGGTCTGCGACATCCCGTCAGGGAATCTGCGGGATCTGAGCTCTCGAATACGGGTCGGAGACAACCACAATGGCACAGACTATCGAGACCGTCGTCGACGGCGGCAAGGCAGCAGCGGGCCCCCTGGGCCCTGTCCTGGGTCCCACGGGCGTCAACATGGGCCAGGTCATCGTGAAGATCAACGAGGCGACCAAGCCCTTCGCGGGCATGAAGGTCCCCATCAAGATCGTCATCGGCGACCGGAAGGACTTCACCATCGAGGTCGGCACGCCCCCGGTGAGCCAGCTCGTGCTGAACAAGACCAAGATCGAGAAGGGCTCGGGCACCCCGAACAAGAGCCAGGTCGGCAACCTCACGATCAAGCAGGCCATCGAGATCACCAAGATGAAGGGCAACACCATGCTCGGTGGCTCCCTCAAGGCCCGCGTCAAGGAAGTCGTCGGCACGTGCAGCTCC
This sequence comes from Thermoplasmatota archaeon, assembly GCA_035526765.1. Classification (GTDB taxonomy): domain Archaea; phylum Thermoplasmatota; class E2; order JACPAO01; family JAHFTW01; genus JAHFTW01. Next base: position 211,391 of record DATLBS010000030.1, read on the forward strand.
ATGGGCGTCACCGTCGAGGGGCGCATCGCCAAGGAAGTCTCGAAGGCCATCGAGGCCGGCGAGTTCGACTCCCAGATCAAGGAGTAGGCGTACGCCCGCTCCCTCCTCCTCCATTCCCTCTCCTTCTCCCCCCGCTTCTTCGCCCATCGCTGCCGCCAGCGCCAGCCCCGTGCCCCCGGAGGGCACCGTCAAGGCCGAGCGCCTCATCCTCGGCCTGTTCATCGCCCTGGCGGCCGCCACCGCCATCGCGCTGCTGTGGTTCATCCAGATCACGGAGCAGCGGCTCGCGCCCGTCGACTTCGCCCGCATCAAGTGGCGCCTCTACGGAGCGCTGCTAGGGGACCTTCTGGCCCCCGTCGTGGCGTGGTTCGTCATCAAGGCCATCAATCAACGCCGGGCCATCTAAGGGCAAGATGCGGACCCAAAGTCCTGCATTCGACTACATGAGGCTGCATGGGGCTACGTAGTCCTGCGTTCGCGGATGCAGTCCTGCGGTGCACCTCATTGGCCTGCGCAGGCCTCGGATGTATGCACTGATCTGCTCGACTCATGTTGTGGGGGCGGGGCAAGTCCTTCTCGGCCTGGGCGGTCGCGCCGCGCAGCGGCCCCGAGGAGCAGCGACGAGGGACGAAGCCGGCCGCGCGATGAGCGCGGCCACGCTGGTGCGACCGCCCTCTCCTCGGGGTGCAGGGGCGGAGCACCTGCGAAGGATTTGGCTCTCGGACGAATGGCCGCAGGCCATTCGGCCGCTAGGCAAAGCAGTAAACGTCGTGCAAGAATTCTCCCACTGCCTTCGTGGGGATCTTGGCTCCCGCCGAGTGGGGATGTCCGCCCCCGACGATGCCGTGCTGCGCCGTGAAATCCGTCACGAACTGCCCCAGGTTCAGGTGGTCCGTCTCGGCGCCCCGTCCCGTGCGGCGGAGGCTCATGCTGCTGAGCTCGTTGCGGCGGTTGAGGAGGATGGACACGGAGGCTCCCAGTTCCTTGGCGACCTCCGCAAGGGCGCGGCTGCCGAACCCGAAAAGGCTGGGCTTGCGGCGGCCGAACCGTAGCAGGGCCACGTTGTGCTTCAGTTCGATGCGTTCGCGGACGCGGTCGAGGGCGCGGTCCCACCTCTGTTCGTTGACCATCTGGAGGTAGCGGGCCTTGACCTCGGGGACCTCGCTGGGCCACTTGCCGGAGGCCAGCTTGAGGGCGGCGGCGTAGCGGAATCGGTCGTCGTCCACGCGGTAGCGCCACGCGAAGTCGATCATGCGGGCCTCCTCCTCGAGGCGGTCGGTGCCGACGTCGGCCTCGACTTCCTGCAGGAGAGGGCTGGGGCAGTACTCGACGAGGTCGGCAAGCGCCACGAGGTGGCGGTGGGCGCCGTTCAGGCCAAGGTAATCGTAGGCGACCCCGGCGGCGGAGACCCCTTGGCGGACGATGCCTTCCATCTCCCCGTCCAGCTCGTCCAGGTGCAGGCCGCTTTGCTCGTGGTGGTCGAGGTAGTGCACCTGCTGGCGCGTCTTGGCCTTGTCATTCAGCGTCTTGATGAGGCGCGGCGTGAGGCCCAGGTCCACGAGGTAGAAGTCGTGGCTCGCGATGTCCTTGCGCAGCACGTCGACGGCCATGTCCCCACTGGGGACGAAGCTGACCTTGGTGGCGGGGTCCTTCGCGAGGAACAGGGCGGCGCTGACGATGCCGTCCACGTTGCCGCGCGTCAGGAGATGGGTCTTCCTGTCGTCTCGGGAGCGGAGGTCCATCGCCGGTGCAATCCCGCAGGGAAATCCACCCGCGACCTATGAAGGGCTTGCGGTTTCTTCTCCTGGCCGCCAAAGCGCTATTTCCGCTGGAGCCCGCGCGCCTGGCGACGCGTCCGCCGGCCCTGCGTACGGCAGCGCGGGCAAGCCCCGAGGGGGGCGGGGCGGCCACAGACGGTGCACCAGCGCTGGCCCTCGCGGGGCGGTGTGAAGAGCCCCGGCATCGTGGGACCGCGCATCGTGGCCCAGAAGGGAAGGAGGGAGATTCCGACACAGGCGGCGGCCACGAGGAGGAGACCCGCCAGGGGATCGAGGAGGAACCCCAGCGTGATGCGGCCCAGCAGCGCGAAGGCGAGAGCTGCCGCCACGAGCCCCAACGCAGCGATGGCCCGTCCCCGCACGCTGCCCGATTCAGGGTCGAAGGGATGAACTGTGTGGCTGGGTCCTGCGAACGTCCGGTCCGCCAACGGCTGTGGCAGGAAGGTGGGACCCGCGGCACGCGCGGCCCTTGGGTCAGCGGAGCAGGTCCCACGCCTCTTGCTCGACCACTTGCAGGGCACCAGGCACGACGAGGCAGTGCAGGGGCTTGCCGAAGTCCATGCCGGCCACCTCCGCCACGGGCCCAGTGCGCCGGATGCCCTCGTCGGATCCTGCCCTGGCCACCACACCGACCTGCGTCTGACCATCGAACCAGGCATTGCCGGTGCGCTGCGCCAGCTCCAGGAGGATGCGCAATCCCTCGTTGGCCGTCATGAAGTAGCCCTCGTCGGCCTTGATGTCGAGGAGGACCAGGGTGTGCAGGCCGCGGACCTGGTTCTCGGCCAGGGCGTCGAAGGGGCTGGTGGGGGACCAGTTCGCCTCGGGCCGGACCAAGGTCGTGGTGCGTCCGAACTTGTAGTGCTGCAGCCCCAGGAGACCCGGGGCGGCGGAGTAGATGCTGGAGCCGTGGACGATCCGCACCCTGACCCCTGCCGCCTGGGCGCGCACCAGCAGGTCGGTGTGGGTGGTGGCGGTGAGCGGGTCCCCTGCGGTGAGGAGGCAGACCTCCTTGTTCCGGGCCTCCTCCACCAGGTCCTTGCCGCCCTTCTCGACGCCAAGCCGGTCGAGCACCTGGACAGGCCTGCCGAGGAACCGTTCCAGCTCCTGGTGCGGGGTCCCCGTGAGGATGGCCGTGTAGAACTCGGCGTAGACCGAGTCGGCGGCGCGGATGCGCTCCAGGCCCTTGACGGAGACGTCCTTGGCGTCGTGCAGGCCCAGGCCGACGAGATGCAGCGCCACGCTCCCGGGAGGGAGGCAACCCTTGAAAGGTGCGGCCTCGGCGCCGCAAGTTCTGCGATGCATCAAGAACGTTCATGAGCTGGCCCCCACCTGGTCCTTGGATGCGGCTGTCCGGGCCGTTGCTGGCCCTCGCTTTGGCTGCAGTGACGCTGCCATCGGTCGTGGCCACGTCCCCCGCCCCTCCGTACAGTTCCACCGTCGAAGGGGACGCCCGTGTTGGCTCCATGATCACGTTGAACGTGACCCTGAAGGCGTACTTCGGGGAACCCGCGCGCCTTGTCGCCTCCCCGATCCTGCATGTCGAGGACGACCCGGATTGGCTCGTCGGCGACGTCGGCCCGCAGACGCGTTCTTGGCACCTCAAGGTGGTCGGCACCGGTTTCTGGCGTGCCACGTTGCAGTTCGCCCCGGACCACCCCGGCTTCTCCACGTATTGCTGTGCCGTGGGCTGGTCTGGGCACGACGGCGGCGATGCGGTCCCCGCGAACCAGGCCCAGACCTACTTTTCGTCTTGGCAGGTCCCAGCCGACCTGCAGGTGTCAGCCACCCTGGTCAATGAGACCTACGTCCGGGTCGACGCAGCCGTCCACAGCGGCGATGCGCGCATGGCCACGGCGGACACCACCCTGCGGGTGCACCAACTGGACGGCCCATCCGCGACGTTTTTCCTGCCGGAGCGCGGCTACTCGACCGGCGTGGACGCCTACTGGCGTGTCGAGGTCCCAGACCCCGCGGACCCGAAGGCACCCCCCGTCCAGCTCGGTGGCCATCTCGTCTGCACGCAGGCGTCGCTGCACCGCCAGAATGGCACCGTGACCCTGGAACGTTCGCCTTGCCCCGTCGCCGTGGGGGTTCCTGGCCCTTCCTTCCTGCTAGCCGTCGCAGGCCTGGCCGTGGTGGTCGTGGCCCGCCGCCGCCTCAAGCTTTTCCCGTAGGGCGCTGTCGCAAGGGCATGGTCCAGGCCTCCGGCGTGCGTGTGCCCCGCTCGCAGGCCGAGGCCACCCGCCGCCGGCTCGTCGAGCTGGACGTCCTGCGCATCGACCTGGGCGTGGCGCGAGAGGGCGACGACGTGATCTTCCCCGTCCTGGACTCCTGCGGCCCCCGCATGCCGACGGCGCCGTTCGAGTTCGAGGCCCGCACCATCCGGCCCGCCTCCTACCTCGAGCTGCTTCCCCCCGAGGTGCAGGACGTGGCCCCGCGCGCCTTCGAGGCCGTGGGGGACATCGTCGTCGTCAAGGTGCCGCCAGCGCAGGCCTCCCATCGCGCCCTCATCGGGGCCGCCCTGCAGAGGTTCCACGGCGCGCGGGCCGTCTTCCACGACAAGGGCGTCAAGGATGAGTTCCGCGTGCGCGACCTCGAGCTCATCGCGGGCGAGGGCGGCCCGCTCACCCTCGTGAGCGAGAACGGCGTCAAGCTGTGGATCGACCTTTCGAAGGCGTACTTCAGCCCCCGCCTGGCCGCCGAGCGCGCCCGTGTCGCTGCCCAGGTCCGCCCCGGCGAGCATGTCGTCGACCTCTTCGGCGGGGTCGCGCCCTTCGGCGTGCAGGCGGCGTTGCGTGGAGCCGTCGTCGACTCCATCGACCTCAACCCCGAAGCGGTGGCGTTGGCGCGCCGCAACGTGGAGGCCAACAAGGTCGAGGCTTCCGTGCGGCTGCACGAGGGGGATGCGCGCCAGGTCGCCAAGACCCTCGAGCCCGCCGACCGCGTCCTCATGAACCTCCCCCATGGGGCGCGGCACTTCCTGGATGTCGCCTGCAAGCTGGTGAAACCAGGAGGCATCGTCCATTACCACGAGATCTCCTCCGTCGAAGGCCTGGACAAGCGGGAGAAGGAGCTCAAGCGCGAGATGGCCTGGAACGGCCGCCCCGTGCACGCCGTGTCGGTCCGCGTCGTGCGCAACTATTCGCCGCAGGAAGCGCATTTCGCCTTCGACCTCAAGGTGTGACATGCCCCTTCGCCTCGTCACGCTGGACCTCGACGGGACGCTCATCCCGCGCGACACCGTGTTCGCCGCCGTGCTGCGGGAGAACGGCAGGGCCCGCGAGGTGGAGGAGTCGGATGCGCGCTACTTCGCGGGGAAGACCACCCTGGCGGAATGCTTCTGGGAGCAGTGGGCGTGGGTCAAGCCCCTGTCGCCCGCGGACATCCACCGGGCCCTGCGCAAGGCCAGCTGGCTTCCCGGCATCGGCGAGGGGGTCCGGCAGCTGAAGGAGGCGGGGCTCAAGGTGTGCCTCCTCACGGACCAGCCCAGCACGTTCACGGATTTCCTTGGGCGGTGGGGCCTCACCGATGCCATCTGCAGCCCGGTCACGGTCAAGGAGGGACGGCAGGTCGCCATCGAGGCCCGCTTCGACAAGCTTGCGAACCTGCGGCAACGCCTGGGGCAGTGGGGCATCGACCCGGGCGACGTGTGCCACGTCGGCAATGGCGTCAACGACGTTCCGGTGTTCGAGGCCGTGGGAGCATCGGTGGCCTGCTTCGCGCCTCCGGAGGTCACTGGCCGGGCGCGCGTGGTCCTGCCTGAGCCGGCCGACCTGCCCACCATCGTCTCCAGGATCCTGCGTTAGTCATCCCGGCGCGTTCACCGTACAAGCGGGAAGAAGGAAAGGGAGGAGAGAGGTGTCCGAGGATTGGATGGGAAAAGGGGTGTCCAAGTGACGGGAAGTGAAGGAGAGGGAAGAGGGAGGTGTCCGAGGATTGGAAGGGAAGAGGGGTGTCCAGGTGATCGGGATGTTGAGAGGGAGGGGGAGGAGGAAGGTGTCCAGGATAGGGAGAAGGGAGGTGTCCGGGGAGCGGGAAGGGGACGTGGGGGTCCCGGTGGATGGGAAGAGGGAGGGGAAAAGGGGACCTGCGGCTTGCCTACAGGCGGCGGCGCAGCATCAGCAGGCTGCCACCCAGGGCGCCCACGGTGCCGATCATCAGCGCGCCGACCGAGGGGAACACGGGGATCTCCGTGCTGGGGCCGGTCTCGGTGCCGGGAGGGGTCGTCTCGGTGCCCGGCGGGGTCGTCTCGGTGCCGGTCGGGGTGCTCTCCTCGCACTCCACCCAGAAGACCTTCATCTTCTCGTGCTGCTCGTCGCTGACGAAGAGCTTGTAGTGGCCGGACGGGAGCGAGTAGGGCCCGTTCAGGAAGTGGTGGGAGTCCTCGGTCTGGTCGTCGGCCGTGTAGGTGTCCTCGAGGACGACGGTCTTGTCGCCCGTCGGGGGCCAGGACTTGATCACGATCGTGCCGTGCTCGGCGTCCATGTTGAAGCCCTCGACATAGAAGGGGCAGTCGACGTGGGGGTCGTTCTCCATCTCCCCGATGTCGCCCTCGGTGTGCACCTTCACGGTGCCGTTGTTGTTGCAGTCGGCGGCGTCATCGTCGCCGTCGCACACGGGGGCGGCCATCGCGGGCGTCCCAAGGGCCACGAGGGCAAGCCCCGTGAACAGGAAGAGGGCGGTCGTCAAGGCTAGCTTTCGGCGGGAGTTTGGGCGCACCATGCGTTCCACAGACTCTGCTCATCGGACCGCATCCAAAGGGAAGTTGGGACGGATTTTCGGTCCCCGCACATATTCACGGACAGGCCTCGGCGGCCGGCCGCGCCTCCGCCCCTGCGCAACCCTGGAAAAACGAGGCCGGCCCAGTCCCCTTGTCCTAGCGGCTTCGTCCCAGCGGCTACGTCCCAGCCCGCAGTTCGCGGTACACGATGGGGCGCACCTTCTTGAGCCCCAGGTCGGACTTCTCGACGAGCCACCGGATGTAGGCCGCCGCCTCCTTCACGCCCCCCGCCTCACGGTCCTTGGCCAGTCGCTCGCGCAGCAGCACCGTGGCCGGGTTGGGCGCGCGTCCGCGCGGACCCTTGCCCGCACCAGCCCCCCCGCCCGCAGCGGCCGCCCGGGCCTTGCGCCGCCCGTTGCCGACCTTGCCGCCCCCGATGGCCCGCAGCTCGCGGTACACGGTCTGCTGCAGCCCCGTGCGGGACGCCTTGGGGTCGCGCGCGGCGACCCAGTCGACGTACTCCGTGGCGGGGCGGAGGCGGCCCGCCGCCTGGTCCGCGGCCAGGCGCTCGCGCAGTTCCAGCGTGCTGGGCCGCGGCGGTCGCCCCTTGCCCTGCGAAGGCCCAGAGGGCCGTCCCAGGGGCGTGACGCTGACACCCTTGCCATAGGGGCCTGGCTGGATGCGGACAAGGCTGCCGTCCGGCAGCTCGAAGGTCATCTTGCCCTGCAATGGGGTGGAGGCGGTTCCCTTGGCCATCGCACCGCCCAACCCCGCCCTTTTGATAATGCTTGGCAAGGTTCCGTTTATGTCAACGGCGCCAGAACGCGTTCGTGCGGGCGAAGGTGAGCTCGGCCTGCAGGATCTCCCGCCAGAAGGCCCCCTGGCTCGGGTCGCTGGCCTTCTGCAGGATGCGGGCCGCCGTGTCAGGCCCGACGCCGCGCGCCACGAGGCACCGGCAGGCCAGCGAACCGAAGCTCGCGACGAGGGCCCCGTTGCGGAGGAGCCGCTCGCGCTCCACGGCCTCCTCGGGCGTGGCCCCCTTGATGCGCAGCAGCCGGGCCTGCTCCTCGTTCCAGGGGCGCAGGCAGGCCACCTGGATGGATTGGCAGCGCCGGCACGCGATGCGCTTGGGCAGCAGGTCGACGCGGCTGGACCACGGGTTGCCGCAGGCACAGCACACCATGAGGGCGTCGGACTCCTCGATGCGCTTGCGGACGGCGGCCAGGAGGGCGTCGTCCGTGCGCGGGTTGGCCAGAAGGTGGCGTGCCGTGTCCTGCCCCAGGAACGTGAGGGGGCCGGTGCCCTGCACCTTGAAGGCGAGGCGGCCCTCCCTGACGGCTGCCACGAAGGTGCGCACGGCGGCGAGGTCCATCCGGTCGTGCAGGAGCCGGGACAGGGTCTCCTCCTCCAGGGCAGGGTGCTGCAGGAGGGCATCGATGCGGCTGCGCGTGGCATGGTTGGGGTCCAGCTGGGAGGGCAGGGCGCCGAACTGCTTGGCGACGTGGACGAGGTGGTGCCGGACCTGCGGGGACTCGCGCAGCAGCATGGAGAGAAGGAGGTCGAGGGACCCGGGGTCCAGTGCCTGCCAGGTCTCGAGGAGCATGGGGGCGGGGACCTGTTCGGGGAAGGTGAGGTGGATGCGGTACGCGTCCGACTCCATCGCCACGGGGGCACCCAGCCTCTGCGACAGGAGCCCCTGCGTGATCTTGCCGAGGGCCTCGTTGCCCCTGGTGCCCAGGGCCACGTTCACCACCACGAGGCGCTTGGCGACCTCGAGCGTCACGACCTGGTCGGTAGCCACGGCGAGGCCCAGCGCCTGGTGGTCGCGCAGCACCTTGGCGCAACGGTCCAGCAGCCCTGGCGCGAAGGGGTAGGCCCGCGCCCCGGCCCCGGCGACCCCGCCCTCCAGGAGGACACGCCGCAGGGCCGCGACCTCCTGGGCCACCTCGAAGCTGACGGGCAGCTGGCTGCCCGCCCATTGCGGCACGGGGCCGAGTTCGCGCACAGGGGCGACCCGCACGCGCGCCGCCTCGGCCTCGACCTCGAGGACGCGCCAGCTGCGGCCCGCCATGACGATGAGGGCCCCGGGCGCCATGCTGGAGGCGACGAAGGCGTCGTCGACGGTCCCGATGGCGCGCTTCGAGGCCTCGTCGACCACGCGGTACGTGCGCTCGTCCGGGATGAGGCTGATGTGCTCGAGGAAGTGGCGGCGCGCCCGCCCTGAGCGCGCCATCCGGTCCGCCCCGCCGCGCCCCTCGGCGGGGAACAGGGTCTTGACCTCCTGCAGGCAGGACCACACGGCGTCGAACAGCGCCGGGTCGAGGTCGAGGAAGCATCCGGCTCGGCCCACGACCTCGCGGCACCACTCCTTGCGCACATCCTTGTACTCGTTGGCCAGCGCGACCAGCTGGTTCGCCAGCACGACGAGGGGCAGGTCCCGGACGAGGAGGGGTTCGAGGCGGCCCTCGCTGGCGCGGCGCGCCACGGCGGCGCACTCCATGGCGTCCTCGGTTCCGGTGGCCACGAGGGTGCCGGAGGAGATGCCGCCGACGCGGTGGCCGCTGCGGCCCAGCCGCTGCACCAGGCGGGCGACGCTGCGTGGGCTTGCGACCTGCACGACGTGGTCGATGGCGCCGACGTCGATGCCCAGCTCCAGGCTCGACGTGGCCACCAGGCCGCGCAGCTCCCCTGCCTTGAACCGCTCCTCCGCGTCGGCCCGGTGCTCCGCGGAAAGGCTGCCGTGGTGCAACCCAAGCAGGGGGGTGGACGGGGGGTCGCCTGGCCTGTCGTGCTCCTCTTGCGCGGGGCCTTGCTTTCCTTCGTGCGTCGCAACAGGACCGGGGTTGGGGCCGGCGTGGCCTGACGCACGGGAATCCAGCATCGCGCTGCGGCTGGCCAGCAGCTCGGCGCCGTCGCGGGTGTTGTGGAAGACGAGGACGCGCCCATGCTCCCGCACGATGCGGCGGACCGTGCGGACCTGGGCCACGACGGCGGGCGGCAGGGCCAGCTCTGAGGCCAGTTGCTGGTCCTCCGGCCGTGCCTCCGGCTCGACGACCGTCAGCACAATCGTCTTGCGCGCCTCGACCAGGACCGTGTCGATGGGGCGGTCCCGGCCGGCCAGCCACCTTGCGATGCGCGGCGGGTCCGCGACGGTGGCGCTGAGGCCGATGCGCTGGAAGCCTCCTCCGGGCCGCGCCACCGGCCGCGCAGGGCCTTCGCGCTCCCGCGCGGGCGTGCTGCGCAATGCGGCCGGCTGGGCGATGGCCTCCTCGAGGCGCTCCAGGGCGACCAATAGCTGGGCCCCGCGCTCCGAGGCGGCCAGCTCGTGCACCTCGTCGACGATGACGAAGCGGACGGTGGCGAGGTGGCGCCGCAGCGTGTCGCCGTACAGCAGCAGCTGCAGGGTCTCCGGGGTCGTGATGAGCAGGTCCGGGGGGTCGCGCGCCTGCCGGGTCCGTTCGCCTTGGGGCGTGTCGCCGTGCCGGACGGCCACCCCGAGCTCCAGCGCCTCGGCCCAGGACCGCAGCCGGCCCATGAGGTCGCGGTTGAGGGCGCGCAGCGGCGTCACGTAGAGGGCCTTGAAGCCCTTCGGCCACGGTCGACCCTTCGCGGCGAGGGCGTCGCGCTCCTCGAGGATGCGGCTGAGGACCGGCAGCAGCGCAGCCTCCGTCTTGCCGTGCCCGGTGGGGGCCACCAGCAGGACGTGGCTGCGGGCCCTGAGGGGGCCGGCCGCGGCGGACTGCGCCTCGGTGAGCCCGCTCCAGCCCTGGCTGCGCAGCAGCGCGGTGAGGCGGGGATGGAGCCCGCTCTCCTCCATCCGGCCTCAGGTCCCAGCGACGGCCTTGAGGCCGACGTTCAGGTAGGCCAGGAGCAGGGGGGCGCCGAGGATGTAGCCGAAGGGGTACGCGAAGGCGCCGGGGAGTCCCATGAAGCGGCCGCCGTGCATGAGCCAGGTGCTGTTCTTCAGGATCACGCGGATGGGGGTGATGACGGCGAACATGACGGCGAACATGGGGCCCAGCTCGATGGCGGCCATGATGAGGGCGGCCTCCCCCGACGCGGAGCCGTCCAGGAGGCTGACCCCCCACACCGCCTTGACCTCCATGTCCCAGAGGATGAAGAACAGGATGAACAGGGCGACGCTGCAGACGATGCCGACCCAGCGGTAGCGGTCGTACACGGGGTGCTCCTTGGGGGGCTTCACGACCAGGCGCGCCACGAAGACGCCGATGGCCAGCATCCAGAGCAGGTAGCTCCACCACGGGAGCTGGAAGACCGCGAAGCCGATGAGCGGGGACGCGTGCGCCACCTCGCCGTCCTGCACGGTGAGGGGGCCCTCGCCGCGCACGGCCATCTCGGATCCGTTGCTCTGCACGTCCAGGGAGCCGAAGCGGACGAGGCCGACGGCCTTGGCAGGGTTCGTGGATTCGTCCGTCTTGGCGGGGAGCCGCAGGACGGCGCCGTTGAGGAGCTTCGGGATGAGGGGCTCGAGGGGGCCCAGGTTGATCTCCGGGGCCTTTCCAGTGACGCCCGCCTTGCTGGCGGCATCCACGTTGGTCCCCAGGGTCGCGATGCGCGCGAGGTCGAGGCCGACGTCGGCGGCCTCCTGGGCGGCGGGCTCCATGTGCACGCTGCTGCCGGCCTCGAAGGGCAGCAGCATGAGGCCAGGGTGGAGGGTGCCGAGGCGGGGACTCCCCTGGAACGCGATGGAGTCTGTCTTGCCTGCGGCGAACGAGTGCCTGACCTGGCTGCCGTCGAGGACCTGGATGACGGTCTGCGCGTCGAGGCCGACCAGCCCGCCCGCGTTGGCGTGCGCGGAGGCGGCGTCGGGGATGCCTGCCGTCGTGGGGATGGCGGGCACGTCCGTGAGGTCGAAGGAGCCCAGGATGGAGGGCGCCATGAGGGTCTTGCCCATCGTGAAGGTGTTCAGGTCGCGGGAGCCCTCGAAGTCGACGAGGAGCCCAAGGACGTGGTCCGCGTGGGCCTTGGCGCTTGTGGCGTGGGGGAACTTGAGGCCGAAGGAGCCGCCGGCCGCCACGTCGATGGCGAGGTTGCCGCCCGGGCTGCTGAGGCAGGTCTTGGCGAAACAGACGCGCGTGAGGCCTTCGAGGCGGGCATGGTCGGACTGGAAGATGCCGTAGGGGCCGCGCACGTCCACGATGATGGCCTCCATGGAGCCGGACAGCAGGGTGAAGGACCCGCCCTGCGCGCCAAGGCCATCCTGGTAGGGAAGCATCGCCTCGTAGGGGTGGTCCCCGTTGATGGCGGCCTGGGCCGGGGGGGCCAGGGCCAGGAGCAGGAGGACGGTGCCCAGGAGGACCGCGCGGGTCACGGGGTTCCCACGACTCCCCCCCTTTATCCATTGTTCGGCGAGGCCCTGACGCCCATCTGGAACGCAACGGCTTTTTGGGCCGCGCCCCACGCCGCCCTGATGCCGCAGGCCGAGGCCGTGCAGCGTTTCCGGCCCGGCCCCTTCCTGGCCGTGAACCTCATCGAGCTCATCGAGCGCCTGGCCTACTATGGCGCCCTGTCGGTGACGTCGCTCTATCTTGCCTCCCTGGGTTACCCGTCGACCGTCATCGGCCCCATGCTGGCGCTGCTGCTGCCCCTGCCGTACCTGGTCAACCTCGTGGTGGGGCCCCTGGCGGACCGGCACGGGTACAAGCCCACGATGCTGGTGGCCTTCGCCATCTACACGGCAGGGTTCCTGCTGCTGGGCCTGTTCACGTCCTTCGTCCCCCTGCTCCTCGGCATCGTCCTGGTGGGGGTCGGCGCCGGCGTGTTCAAGCCCGTCCCCGCGGCCACCATCGCGCTCACCACCACGGAGGCGCAACGCAACCTCGGCTTCAGCGTGTACTACTGGGCCATCAACCTCGGCGCGTTCGTCGGACCCATCCTCATCGCCTTCCTCCTGCACGGCTACCGGGCGGCCTTCTTCCTCTCCGCCGCCATGGTGGCAGCGAACCTCGTCCTCGTCGCCGTGGCGTACAGGGACCCCCGGCCCACGGAGGGCAGGGCAACGCAGGAGAACGCGTTGCGGACCTTCCTCGCCATCCTCTCGGACACGCGGTTCCTCCTCCTGCTGGTGATCTACTCCGGGTTCTGGTTCGTCTACAGCATGAACTTCAGCTTCGTCCCCCTCTACCTCGCCGACTTCGTGGCGCTGCCTTCCTGGTTCACGCCGAACCTGCAGCAATCCATCGACCCAGGCGTCGTCATCCTGCTGAGCCTGCCCCTCGGCGCCCTGGTCTCCCGCATGGGCTGGCCGCCCCTGCGCGTGATGGCGGTCGGCATCGCCCTCGCCACCGTGGGCTTCGCCATCGTGGGCTTCACGCGTTCCTGGGAGCTCTTCGTGCTGGGCATCGTCGTCATGTCCATCGGCGAGATCCTCACGTTCCCGGGTTTCCTCAGCCTCGTCTCCAAGATGGCCCCGCCCGGCAAGGCCGCCGCTTACCAGAGCGCCGGGTTCCTACCCCTCGGCCTTGGCTTCTTCTTAGGGCCCCTTGTCACCGGCTTCCTCTACAGCAACGTGGCCAAGGACCAGTTGCGCCCCACCCTGTTCTGGGCGCTCGTCTGCAGCATCGGCTTCCTCACCGTGGCGGCCCTGCTCCTGTACCTCCGTGCCGCCGGGCCGCGGGATGAGCGCACCCGGGCCGGTGCCACGGCGGCCCTCGGCGCCGTCGCCGCGGCGGCCCTGCTGGTCCTCGCCGGCGCCGCCGCGGGCCGCACGCCCCTGGTGGGGCAGGGGCCCGGCGCGGGCCCGGAGGGGCCCGGGGTCCTTGACCTCGGCACGTGGACGGGGACCACGCAGGAAGGCGCCACGAGCCAACAGACCCTCCCCGTCCCTGCCGGGAAGGCCGGCAACCTCACCCTGACCTTGACGTGGAGCGACGCCACGCCACCCGGGACCGTGCCCGGGACCAACAATGCCCCAGACGGCTTCGACCTGGGCCTGCGCGACTCCGCTGGGCGGCGGGCCCCGGACGCCAGCGGGACGAATCCGCCAGGGCAGCAAGGGACCCTCCGTGTGACGATGCAGGTGACGGCAGACAGTGCACCCACGGCCCTGATCAGCCTCACGAACGCCGGCGACTTCACGATCGGCCCCGCCGGCACTGTCGTCAGCGCGGACACTGCCAACGACTGGACCCTCAAGGCCTCCTTCACGCCGGCAGGCTCCTAACCCCGCGCCCTGGTGCCGCGGCGTGGATTTCGCGGACCTCGCAGTCGGCCCCGCCCCCCAGTTGCCCCGCTCCGTGCACGAGGCCCGCCGCAGGGCCCTGGCCGCCAAGCTGGGCGACGGCAACGCCCTCGTCGTCGCGACCCACGCGCCCCACCAGTACAGCAACGACGTCGAGTACCTGTTCCGGCCGCACAGCGACTTCTGGTACCTCACCGGGTTCGACGAACCGCGCGCCCTGCTCGTCCTGCACGGCGGCTCGGGCGGCACCGACCTGTTCGTGCAGCCACGCAAGAAGGACGCCGAGATCTGGACGGGCCGCAGGCTGGGCTGCGACCGCGCGCCACGCGCCCTCGGCATCGACCGCGCGCACAGCTGGGACGAGGTGGCCTCGACCCTGCCAGGCATCCTCGGCAAGGCGAAGGTGCACGCCCTGGCCGACCACGACCCGGCCGTGAAGCGTCGCATCCAGCGCGCCGCCGGCAAGCGCATGGTCGCGGACCCTCTTGACGGGCGCCCCGGAGGCCCCGCCAGGAAGGCCGGGAAGCGCAAGGGGCCGCCGCACGGCAGCACGCTCCTCCACGAGATGCGGCTCGTCAAGTCGCCGGAGGAGATGCGGATGCTCCGGAAGGCGTGCGACCTCGGCGTCGCCGGCCACCTCGAGGCGGCAACCCGCATCCGGGCCGGCGTGCCCGAGTACCAGGTCGAGGCCGCCTTCGCGCACCACGCCCGCCACAACGGCTCCAACGGCGTCGGGTACCCCTCCATCTGCGGCTGCGGCCCCAACGCCGCCATCCTGCACTACGTCACCAACCGCGGAACGCTGCGCAAGGGCCAGCTCTTCCTCGCCGACATGGGATGCGAGTGGGGCTGGTACACTTCCGACATCACGCGGACCCTGCCGGTGGGCGGGGAGTTCTCGACCCGCCAGGCGGAGGTCTACGACCTCGTGCACGCGGCCCAGAAGGCGGCCATGCGGAAGGTCAAGCCCGGCGCGCTCTTCAGCGACGTCCACGACAAGGCGGCCCTCGTGATCAACGACGGCCTCGTGGACCTGGGCCTCATCGCCATGGACAAGGAGCGCTCCATGAAGGAGAAGGCGTTCCGCGCGTTCTTCATGCACGGCACCAGCCACTGGCTGGGCCTCGACGTCCACGACGCGGGGGCCCGCACGGAGCCGGACGGGAAGCCCCGCCGCCTCCGGGAAGGCATGGTCCTCACGGTCGAGCCTGGCCTCTACTTCAACCCGGATTTCGCGGAATGCCCGCCCGGCACCGCCGGCATCGGCATCCGCATCGAGGACGACGTCGCGGTGACGGCGGACGGCTTCAGCAACCTGACGCGCGCCCTCCCCGCGGAGATGGATGCCGTGGCGGGCCTCGTCTCGCGCGCCTGAGGCAGTCCCTGCAGGGATTGGGCATGGCTGCCCTGCAGCGGGGGCGCCCCACCGCTCCACCGTTGCTCTTATCTATCGCCCTTTAGTCGGCGCGTCCGCCGCAAGGCATGGGCCATTAGCCGAGACAGGTCAATGGCAGCGGACTCTTAATCCGCGATTCATCGGTTCGAATCCGATATGGCCCGCTCCTCGTGGGCTTCGCCGCTCGGCGAGGCCCGTCGGATTCTAGCTTCCTCGCGTCCGCTCGGAAGCCGGTCAGCCAGCGGCGCGAATCCCAACCTAGAAGGACGGCCCATCAGCAAGCCGAGGTGGGTGTCGCGTTCGGCCAGATGTAGCCGCCGGAGAGGTCCGTCGCCCCGCTGCTGCCGTGGGCACGGAAGTCCACCTTCTGGCCGTTCAGCACATGGATGCTCTTGGACCACCCGTACGATTGCTTCGCCAGGGGGATCCAGGAGCCGCTGCAGTTGACGCGCGCGTCCACTCCGGCGATGGTCTCGGTGCCCGAGACGCTCGCCTGCACCCAGTACTCGTTGCCCTTCACGCCGCTGAAGGTGGCGTCGAAGCCGGTGGGCGGGGGCGGCGGGGGCGGCGGGGAGCCGCTGGGGACCCAGCTGAACATCGTCAGGTGACCGTAGCGCATGTCGATGTCGAAGGTCGAGGCGATGACCTCCCGCTTGCCGTCACCTGTGGCGTCCCCCACGATGAGGCGGTACCCGGCCTCGTCGAACGAGGGCGTGTCGCCCATGTCCGTCTTCTGCCATGCCGAGGCGACCTTGCGGACCTGGTAGACATGGTGGTCGGCCAGCAGGACGTAGAGTTCCTGGGTGCCGTCGTTGTCCCCGTCGGCCAGGAACAAGTCGTACCCGTAGGTCGGCAGGGACATGACGACGCTGGACACCCAGGCGCCATTGATCCTCTTGATGACGACGAGGTCGTAGTCGCTGAGCAAGGCGATCTCGCCGGAGCCTTCGTTGTCCACGTTGCCGGCCACGACGGCATCCACCGTGCCGGCCCAGACCTCTGTGGCGACCCAGGCGGAACCCGTGTAGTCCACCATGTACACGAACTGGCCTGGCTTCCCGTAGGAGGCGACGACCAGCTCGTTCTGGCCGTCCGCGTCCGCGTCCCCGCCCCAGATCTCGCCGGGGCTGATGTTGTACGAAGTGTCGGCGTGGAAGCGTGCGAGGGGCCCCAGGTTCCAGACTCCGTTCGCGAACCACAGCTTGCTGGCGGTCGTATCGACTCCGTCGCTGCCGGTCACGTACAGCTCGCGGGTGCCCGTGCGGTCGATGTCGCCCAGCATGAAGGGGCCGCTCACGCGGGCGCCCGTCGCGATGACCTTGTCCACCCAGGCGCCGTTGACGCGGGTGAACTGGTGCATCTCCATCTGGTTGGTCGCCACGTTGTACCCGTTGGCGTACACATCCGGCTTGCCGTCGCGGTCCCCATCGCCCACCGCGATGTTGCTGAATGGCATCGAGGAGGAGATGTGCTCGACCTGGGCGTTCGTGAGGCCCACGGTCCAGAACCTGAACAGGCCTTCGCGGCCGACACCGTAGAGCTCGGCCTTGCCGTCGCGGTCCGCGTCGCCCGTGCCCATGTCATAGATGCCCTCCACGACCGTCGCGAAGGTGCCACCGCTCTGCCAGACGCCCGATGAGGGCGGCGGAGGTGGTGGCGATCCGCCGCACGACTCGACGCCTTGCGGGTGGCTGAACCAGCAGCTCGAGACCTGCACACCATCCGCCCACGTGGCCCGGAACTTGACGGGGTTGCCGGACTCGATGTGGAACGAGGCGCTCCACGAGCCGTAGCTGGTCTTCTTCATGGCGACCCAGGGGCCGCCGTAATCCATGGCGTCCACACGTGCCACCGAGGCGGCGCTGGAGCCGGACAGGACGACCTCCACCCAGTACTCGTTGCCGCCGGGCTTGTGGTCGAAGACGATGGTCTTGCCCCCTTCCGCCTGGACATGGTTGGCCTGCACGGGGGCCAGCACGAGGACGAAACTGGCCACCACGAGGACGGCAAGGAGGCTCTTCATGGATGTTCATCGGCCTTCACTCGCCAAAAGGGCGTGAGGACAATCATGGTAACGGCCTGGAAACCTCTCTGTTGGGGCCAGGGACGAACTTGGTGGTCTGGACGATGGCGCCCCCACAGCCCTTTTCTACGCTGGAAGGGAGCCGGCGGCGTGGCCCGGCCCCGGTTCCTCCCTGCCGAACGAGCCCTGGTGGCCACGGCCGCGGCCATCGTCTTCACCCGCGTCTTCGCCTTCAGCCTCACGACGCTGGGCTTCACCGAGTTCGCGCGGGCCCTGGCCCCCGCCGGCACCCCACCCGCAACGGCGGACCTCCTCGCAGGCATCGCCCTGGGAGCCTATGGCGTCACCATGGCCCTGGCCCAGCTCGCGACGGGGATCCTCTCCGACCGCATCGGCCGCCGCCCGGTCCTGCTGGTGGGCACGGCGGTCTTCGTCCTGGGGGCCGTCGCCTGCGCCCTCGCCACGGACCTGCGCGTGCTGGTCGGCGCCCGCCTCCTCATGGGTCTCGGTGGGGTATCGAGCGCCGCGATGGCCGCCGTGGGGGAGACCGTCCCCGAGGAGCGCCGCACCACCGCGATGGCCCTCGTCGGCATCCCCGCGGGCCTGGGCGTGTTCCTCGGCTTCCTGGTGGGGCCCGCCGTGGCCGCGTCCTTCGGGTTCCGTTCCCTTTTCTGGGCGACGGCGGCGCTGGGGCTCCTGGCCAGCCTGGCGCTCATGCGCCCCCTGCCTGCGCCTCTGTCCGGCATGGCCCAGCCCAACCGGAGCCTGGGGATGCCCGTCACCGCGCTGGCGCTGGCCGGCTTCACCATCAACTTCGCCATGAACGCCGTCATGTTCGACTTCCAGACCGGCGTCCTTCCCACCCTGGGCCGGGTGGGGCTTGCGGCGTGCCTCGTCGCGGCCCTCCTCATCATGGGCGTGGCCAGCCGCAGGGTCGACCGCTCGCGCGCCACGTGGATGCCCATCCTCGTGGCCCTCGCCATCGTGGCCGTAGCGGCACCGCTCTTCCGCCTCTCCTCCGCGCTCGCGATGCTGCTTGCGGCAGGCACCGCGTTCTTCGCGGCCCACGCCATCCTCTCGGCGGTCCTGCCCAGCCAGGTGAGCCGCCTCGCCGGCCGCAGCGGCGGGCTGGGGCATGGCATCCAGCTGGTCATGGCCTACCTGGGCAGTGCTGCCGGCGCCATCGTCGCCGGCGCCTTCGCGCGCCACCTCGGCGAGGCCTTCGCCGTGCTGGCCGCCTTCGCCCTGTGCGCGATGCTGCTGGTCGTCGTGGGCCTCAGGCCGGCCACGCGCCTCGGGGAGGTGCCTGCGTGACCGCCCGGGCCAACCTTGATAACAAGGGGGACCTGGGTGCGACTCCGACCATGGACGCGCGTCTTGTGTGGGTGCGCCGGCTCGGCGTCGTCTCCGTGGCCATGACGTTCATCCTCATGGTGCTGGGCGCGTGGGTGAAGGCCAACGGGGCGGGGCTCTCCTGCCCCGACTGGCCGGCCTGCTACGGCTCCTACTTCCCCCCGTTCCCCAGCCTCGAGAACGGCGGCACCTACCATGGCACCCCCGTCGTCTACACGCAGGCGCAGATCCTCTACGAGTGGACCCACCGTGCCGTCGTCGGCCTCATCATCGTCCCGGTCCTTGCCCTTGCCATCCTCGCGGCCCGCGACCGCCGCTTCACCAAGCCGCTGCGCACCCTTCCTGTCCTTGCCGTCGGCATCTACGTGCTGCAGGCCCTCCTGGGCGCCGTCACCGTGGTCACCGGGAACCCGCCCTGGGCCACGACGCTCCACCTTGCCACCGCCGTGCTGTGGTTCTTCACCCTGACCCTCGCCGCCTGCCACGCCTTCCTCAAGCCCTTGCGGCCCGCCGCCATGGTGCGCACGACCCGGCCCGACCCCGAGCCCCAGACGCGCCGCGTGCAGTTCACGTACCCCGAGCCCACCCTCGACGCGGACGAGGCCCGGGATGGCTGAGGCCGGTACGCTGGTCCCCCCCGTGGAGGTCCAGCAAGGAGTCTCCCTCCAGGCCCCCGCCAGCGGCAGGCGCGCCTTCGGCGCCGTTGCCAAGGACTACTACGACATCTCGAAGCCCCGCATCCTGTACCTCCTTCTCATCGTGGCATGGAGCGCGATGGCCGTCGCAAGCCGCGGCTTGCCCCCATGGCGGCCGTTCCTGGCGGTCACCCTTGCCGGCGCCTTCAGCGTCGCAAGCTCCGGCGCCTTCAACCACGTCCTCGAGCGCGGCCGCGACGCCCGCATGGCCCGCACCGCCACCCGCCCCATCGCCTCCGGCCGCCTCTCCCCCACGGCCGGCCTCGTCTACGGCTTCGTCACCGCGGCCCTCGCCTACGCAAGCCTCGCCGTGGCCGGCCTGCAGGTCGCCGCCCTGCTGACGCTCGGCGCCATCGCGTACTACGTGCTGGTCTACACGGTCGTCCTCAAGCCCTCCACGCCGCAGAACATCGTCATCGGCGGCCTGGCCGGCTCGTTCCCCGCCCTCATCGGCTGGAGTGCAGCCACCGGCGGCCTCGCGTGGCCTGCCAGCCTCCCCGCGTGGGCCCTCGCGCTGCTGGTGTTCCTGTGGACCCCCGCCCACTTCTGGGCACTGGCCCTGCTGTACAAGGAGGACTACGGCGCCGCCGACTACCCGATGATGCCCAACGTGCGCGGCGAGGCCAGCACGCGCCGGCAGGTGGTCGCCTACTCCGCCCTCACCGTCGCGTGCTCGACGAGCCTCGTCTTCTCCGGCAGCGCGGGGTGGGTGTACCTCATGGTCGCTGCCCTCCTCGGCGCCTTGCTGCTGATGCGGTCCGTCCGCATGATGGCCGAGCCGTCGCCGAAGGCATACCGCGGCTTCTTCCTCTTCACGATCCAGTACCTCGGCGTCCTGCTGCTGGCCCTCATCGTGGACCAGGCGGCCCGCTTCCCGGTCGCCTAGTCCCGGCTGGTCCGGCAGGTCGGCCTTTTCACCCGGGGCCCCGGTGCCCTGCCGTGGCTCCCAGCAAGAAGACCCCCGCACGCCCGCCACGCAAAGGGGCAGCCAAGCGCGCATCGCCCGCCGCGAAGGCGGCAGCACGCCGCACGGCCCCGCGCAAGGCTGCCTCGCGCCGCGCCCCGGCCCCCCGTCCCGCCATCGGGTCGGGGACTTCTGCCAAGGGGCAGGAGGTCCGTCTGGTCGTGGCGCGCAGCCTCGTCGCGCAGGGCCGCATCCAGCTTGCCGTGGAGGCGCCTCCCCGCATCCGGCTCCCCTTCGGCGCGCTTCTGCTGGTCCGGCACGCGTACGCCCTGCAGGAGGCCTCCCCGGACCGCGAGTCCTACACCTTCACGCTGCACGCCGGCATCGAGGGGCACGAGAAGGAGAGGCTGGTGGAGCGCATCAGCGACCGCATGGGCGTCGACGACGACCTGGAGGGCTTCATCCAGCACCGGTTCCGCCCACGGGCCCCTGGCACCTACCACCTCGACTTCGACGTGGAGGCCGAGTACGTCGTGGGCCCCTGGGGGTCCCGCAAGGTCCAGCAACAGGACCGCCGCGTCGGCGCGGGGCGCGTCACGGTCGTCGTGGGATGAGGCGCGGCAGCCTCGCCTCGCGCCCCACGAACTGCGCCTCGTAGCCCGTTGCGATGCTGGCGATCTCGCCCAGCACCCGGTAGACGTGCGCCGAGCAGGGGTCGAGCACGACCTCGCCCGCCGACGCCGCGCCCTGCTCGGGGAACGCCAGGGGCTCGAACCGGCTTCCCGGCGAGTTGAGGTTGTCCGCGTCGCCCTTGTCCGCGTGGGCGCGGTAGAAGCCCCCCACCGTGCGGCTGCACACCATGTAGATGACGGGCTCCGCCACGATCCCGGCGCCACCGCGGATGTCGGTGGGCACGCCTTCCTGCACGATGACGGACGTCGTCTTCACGCGGCCCTTGCCGCGGTCCATCTGCTCCCGGCCGCGCGAGTTGAGCCCCTCGATGAGGTCGGCACCGGAACGGGCGGTCGTGATGGCCATGCCATAGGTGCCCGCGTCCGCCTTCACGAACACGGAGGGGGCGCGGCGGATGCCGTGGGCGTCGTACTTGGCCTGCACCCGGCCGATGACGGTGTCCACGGCGGCGGCCAGGACGTCCAGGTTCCCCTTCCCCTTGAAGTCGAGGCCGTCCACGCGCTCGAAGTCGGCGCTGATGAGCCACGGATCGAAGCCGACCTTGGCGCCCAGCTGTGCCGCCATCTGGGCGACGACGGCGAAGTGCTCCGACTTGCGGCGGCGGTGCCACCCCATGGCGGGCGGCGGCGTCACGGAAGCTCCCAGTCCCTGCAGCTCCGGCGGGATGCCCTCGGAGAGGTCGTTGTTCAGGACGACGAGGTCCGCGGGCCTGCCATCTGCCCACAGGCGGTCGCCCTCGCGGCGGATGCGGTGCAGGCGCACGCGCCCGGCGGGGCTGGGCATCTCGGCGCCGTCCATGACCTCGGGGCTGAGGGTCCCGAGCGTGACGCCGTAGCCCGCCTCCTGCAGGATGTCCCTGAGGACGGCAAGGTGCGCGAAGTATCCCTGGTTGCGGGTGTGGCTCTCGGCGACGACGAGGACATGGCGGGCCCCTGGGTCCATGCGGCCAAGGTACCCGCGGGCGACGTCGGCGGCGACGTGGCGGCTGCGCGGCGCGAGGTTGTTGAAGCCGGCGGGGAAGGCGTTGGCGTCCACGACGGCGGCCTTGTTGGCGTTGCGGCGGATGTCGACGCTCGTGTAGATGGGGCAGCGCACGTGGTCGCGGTGGAAGGCCAGGAAGCTCTCGACGTGGTCGGCGCGCCGCACCAGCACCTGGTCCAGCTCGTTGAGGTCGTCGCACTCCTGCATCACGCGAGTGCCTCCAGGGAGATCGACTCCGGCCTCGCGCCGTGCACGAAGAGCTCCTGCCACAGCCCGAACAGGAGCCGGTCCGCGTCGCTGGCCAGGGCGCCGGCCGGGTGGTGCAGGCCGCCCGTGGGCCGCAGCCGGGCGGCCTGTGACTCGAACGCCTGCATGACGCGGGGCCCCGTCGCGCGGCCGGCGGGCACCTTCTTCCGCCAGGCAAGCTCCTTGGGGAGGGCCGGCTCGACGGCGCGCCGCAGCACCCATTTCTCGATGCCTTCGCGGACCTTCAGGTCCCAGGGCGTGGCGTCGCTGAGGGCCTGCTGCGGCCGGCTGAGGAAGGGGACGCGGACCTCGAGGCCGTGCGCCATGCTGTTGCGGTCGACGAGGCGGAGCTGGAAGTTGGCCAGCTGCGCGCCCTGGTCCCACTTGGCCAGCTCCGCGGCGGTGGCGTGCTCGCGCAGGATCGTGTCCGGCAGGGTGGTGTCGGCGGGGTGCGCGACGCGCAGGCGGCGCATGCGCTCGGCGGCCAGGGCGTGGGGGTCGCGGTAGCGCCCGTAGCCGCCCCACAGCTCGTCGGCGCCCTGCCCGCACAGGCCCACGGTGACGTGGCGCCGCATCATGCGGAAGAGCGGGTAGAAGAAGTACTCCGTGTAGTTCACGTTCTCGTTGTGCCACGCGTGCCGGGGAAGGTCCCGCAGGAGGTCCTCGAGGCTGAACGTGGCCTCGTGGTGGTCGGTGCCCAGGTGGTCGGCCAGCCTGCGCGCGGCCTTGGCGTCCTCGACCTCGTCGGACTCCGCGATGGTGAACGTGGAGATGGGGCGGTCGGACATGCCCTGGTGGAGGGCCGCGACGGCCGCGGAGTCCAGTCCGCCTGACAGGATCACGCCGAGGGGGACCTCCGACATCAGCTGCTCGCGCACGGATCCGGCGAGCCGGTCGCGCAGCGCCTTGACGGCCTCCTCGGGGGGAAGGGGCTGCTCGGGGGCCAGGAGGACGTAGGGCCGCGGCTGCACGTGCCTTGCCCCGGGCTTGACCAAGGCCCAGGTGCTGGGCGGCAGCTGGTTGACTCCCTGGAAGAGGGTGCGGGTCCCGGTGAGGAACTCGAACACCGCCTGCTCCCGGAACGCGTCGAGGTCGGCGCGGGGCGGGCGCGCGTCATGGGCGAAGAGGGCCTTGGCCTCGCTGGCGAACACGAGGTCGTCGCCGGCGAAGGCGTAGTGGAGGGGCTTGATGCCCCAGGGGTCGCGCGCCAGGAACAGCTCACGCTTCTGGCCGTCCCACAGCGCGAAGGCGAACATGCCCTCCAGGCGGGTGAGCACCTCCGCTCCCCAGAGGCGGTAGCCCTCCAGGATCACCTCGGTGTCGCTGCGGGTGCGGAACGTGGCCCCCGCGGCCTCGAGTTCGGCCCGGAGGGCGAGGTGGTTGTAGACCTCGCCGTTGTACGTGATGGTGAACCGGCCGGAGGCGTCGGCCATGGGCTGCTGGCCGGTGGCGACGTCGATGATGGCGAGGCGGCGGTGGCCGAGCGTCACCTGCGCGTCCGACCAGGTGCCGGACCCATCGGGACCGCGGTGCGCGATGCGGTCGCACATCCGCGTCACCAGGGCGCGGTCGTCACGCCCCAGCAGGCCCGCGATGCCGCACAAGTTCAGGCCCTCAAGGCGCGGCCCCGTACTGCTGCTCGATGTGGCGGCAGATCTCGGCGAGGTCGTTGGAGAGGAAGGGGCCGTCCTGCAGGACCGGGACGGACTGGCTGCCGAACTTGGCGCGGACGAGGGACTTGTCGCCCACGGGCAGGGTGACGGCCTCGAAGGGGACCTGGTACTGCCGGAGCAGGCGGCGCACGCGGCCGCACTCATGGCATTCCGCGAACTGGTACAGGGTCGGGGTGGCCATGGGGCCGCGAGGAAAGCGCGCGTTGATAAGGTGCCGGGTGGGGGGCTCCGACGCTCCTTGGTTCAGGAGTGGACGGTCCAGGAGTCGACGACCCAGGTGGCGCGGCTGGCCGTGGGCTCGACGTGCCCTTCGCATTCGAGGCGGCCCCGGTAGTGGGGCGCGGCGACCACGAGCGTCTCGTATTCCCCTCCCTCCCCCGCGACGTGGGGGCGGGCCGGGTGGCGTTGCATGGCGGCGACCTTTGCCTGGTCGAGGCGCAGGCCTACCCAGTCGTTGGGGACGCCCTCGGCGGCGGTGCGGCTGAACCGGATGTCGTAGCCGGCCGCCAAGAGCGACCCCAGGTAGGTGGCCGGCTCCTTGTGCCAGAGGGGCGCGAACGTCTTCAGCCCAAGCCGGTGGCCGATGGCATCCAGCCGGGTCTTCTGGTACTCGCTGGCCAGGGCACCGCTGACGAGGGCGTCCAGCCTCAGGTCGCGCTGGGCCGTGGCAAGGGCTGCTTCCAGGTCGGCGACCTCCCCCTCCGCCCCGGCGCGGCAGGGCGCCTCAAGCAGCGGGAAGCCCAGGCACTGCGCCACGCCGCGCACCACGCCGAGGTTCGGGGTGTGGAACATCCAGGCGTCGTCCTGCGCAGGGACCATCGTGAGGCCAGCCACCACCTC
The DNA here is from genome assembly GCA_035526765.1 of Thermoplasmatota archaeon. Taxonomy (GTDB): domain Archaea; phylum Thermoplasmatota; class E2; order JACPAO01; family JAHFTW01; genus JAHFTW01. The sequence goes on from DATLBS010000030.1 coordinate 235,894, forward strand.
CCAACCGAAGCCTTGGGCGACCTCGACGGCGGCCACAGAATCCTTGCCGCCCGAAAGCAGGGCAATGACTCGCATCTATTGGCCTCGCACCGGACAGGGATTTCGGGGATTCCGGGGAACCATGGTTGCCCCCGACTCCGTGAGCCCGGTCTGGTCGCGCGTCATGGCAGGTCGGCGAGATCTTCCAGCTGCGTGTCGCGCAGCGTGGGCCGGAACTCGCGCGCCGGCACGAGGTCGTCGGGGTCCAGCTCGACGACGAGGCGTCCTGCCTCCATCGGCTCGAGGCGGCCGAGGCGGTCGCCGCGCGGACCGTACGCCTGCGCGCCGCCCCAGAAGACGATGCCGTCCTGGGCGCCGACGAGGTTCGTGTACGCGCTGAAGCACGCGTTCTCGATGGCGCGCGCGGGGAGCAGGGCCTCGAAGAAGCGCTGGCTCGTCGTGGGGCTTGCGCTGATGTTCAGCAGGAGGTCGGCGCCCGCGAGGGCCTGGCGGCGGTTGGCCTCCGGGAAGAACAGGTCGTAGCAGATGTTGATGCCGAGGTCGCCCAGCTCGGTCTGCCACACGGGCGATTCCCTGCCGGGCTTGAAGAACAGGGATTCCTGGAAGGTGGTGAAGGTGGCCAGGGAACGCTTGTCGTAGGCCGTCGTCGTGCCGTCGGGGGTGATGAGGAACGCGGAATTGTGCGTGATGCCGGCGCGCGGGGTGCGCGGACCTCCCACCACGACGTGCGCCTTGGCCTTCCCTGCTGCCTTCCGGATGGGCTCCAGCCTCGGGTCGTCGAGGCGGAGTGCCAGGCGTTGCGCGTCGTCGCCGATCGCGTAGCCGGTGAGGAACATCTCGGGGAACACGACAAGGTCGGCATTCCGCGCAAGCACGGCCTTGGCGACGGTCGCCACGTTGGCCTCCACGGCCCCGAGCCTGGGGGCAGCCGCGTGCAGGGCCAGCCGGATGCGGTCCACAAGGTCGCCTTCAAGTGGCTCGCCTACTTGGGGGTGTCGTGGCGGACGCGCATGGGGCCCTGCCCGTGGACGGCCCGGCGCGCTGGGAGCAGTCGATCGTCGCGTTCTTGCAGCGGCACGTCGAGTCCGCGCACGCCAAGGGGCTCGTGGTCGGGGTGTCCGGCGGCCTGGATTCCGCGGTGGTGGCGGCCCTGGCGGTGCGCGCCCTGGGCAAGGGGAAGGTCCTGGCCGTCATGCTTCCTGCGCCCGACTCGAACAAGCAGGACAAGCAGCACGCCCTTCTGGGCTGCAAGACCCTTGGCCTCAAGCCGCTGGAGCATGGCGTCGGCCCCATCGTCGAGGGCCTCGAGAAGACCCTGGGCTACACGCCGGAGGCGCGCGTCCGGGGCAACGCCAAGGCGCGGGCGCGCATGCTGATCCTGTACGCCGAGGCGCAGAAGCGCGAGTACCTCGTCTGCGGCACCGGCAACAAGTCGGAGATCCTCACGGGCTACTTCACGAAGTACGGCGACGGGGGCGTCGACGTCAACCCCATCGGCGACCTGTACAAGACGCAGGTGCGGCAGTTGGCGCGCCACCTCGGCGTGCCGAAGCCCATCATCGGGAAACCGCCCAGCGCGGGCCTGTACGCCGGGCAGACCGACGAAGGGGACATGGGCCTCACGTACGAGGAGCTGGACGCGGTGCTGCGCGGCATGGAGCTGAACCTGTCCCTCGACGTCATCGCCCGCCGCACGGGTCTGCCGCGCAAGAAGGTGGAGAAGGTGGAGGGGATGGTGCGGCGCACGGAGCACAAGCGCCGGATGCCCCTCATCCCGAAGATCGGGGTGCGCACGGTGGGCATCGACTGGCGCCGGTCGGTGCACTGGGACTGAAGCCGAGTTCGGCGCCCACCTAACCACAGATTTCACAGATGACACAGATCGTGGTTGGTTCTGTGAAATCTGTGCAATCTGTGGTTCGTTGGGTCGCGAACCCCCGCGGCCAGGCTTCCGTCACACGAATTTGAAGTCCTGCGGCGCCGGGTCGACATAGAAGGTCGTCACGTACAGGTCGAACTCGATGTTCTGGCCCGCCCCGACGCCCAGGAAGCAGTTGAACGTCTCCGAGGGGTCGCACACTTCGCCGTAGCCTAGCCCCTCGGGATACACGTCCATCACGAAGACGGTCGTGTTGGCGGGGACCGCGGAGGTGCCATCCCGGTACGTCTGGCCGGGCTCGATGCGGAACTGGAAGGGGGCGCTGCCGTCGAAGCGGCCGTACTGCTCGTAGGAGGCAAGAGCATCGTCGTCCTGGCCGCCCCGCACGGTGACATGCAATCCCTGCAGCGCCGGCGAGGCGTCCGGGTCGAACACGAGGTCGGCGAGGACCGTCCTCCACGCGTTCTGCACGGGGAACACCGCGCTCGTGTTGGAGGGGAAGATCATGGGGCCGCCCACGCGCGGGTCGGTGAGGAGGGTGTCGCAACTGGGCGTGATGATGAGGGCCTCGAGGGCACACTCCATGAAGCCATGGAAGTGGAGCGTCTGGTTGTAGGGGACCAGGCCGGGCAGCGCCTCCAGCACGATGCGGACCTCGTCGGCGGCCATCTCGGGCGAGACCGTGAGAAGCTGCGTGCGGAAGCCAAAGGAGGAGACGCGCAGGCCGTGGACGCCGGGAGCAAGGTCGTCGAACCGGAAGACGCCATCCTCGGTGGCCTGCGTCTCGTTGGTCTCGACCAGCGTGACGTTGGCGGAGAGCGGCCGGAGCCCCTCGTCCACCACGACGCCATGGATGTCCAGCCGGCTTGCCAGCAGGTCCGTGGTGGTCTGGCTGGCCTCGGGACCCGGGGCGTGGGCACATCCGGCCAGCAGCAGCGCCACGGCGAGGGGGCAGGCCAGGCCGGGGCGCATGGACGCGCGAACGCGGCATCTACAAAAGCGCTGGGCCGGCCCCAGGGTGGACATGTCGCGTCGTTCGGAGAGGTGGCCATTGACATGGAAACACGGGAAAGAGGAAGAACCTGGCCCGCGTGGGCCAGGCCACGCATGCTGGAGGTCGCAGGCCGTCGCCTCAAGGAGCCCCTCGTGCTGTCACCGATGGTCGACGTCACGGACGCGGCCTTCCGCAGCATCGCCACCGAGTGGGGGGCCGACGTCACCTGCAGCGAGATGGTGGCGGCAACAGGGCTTGTGCACGACAACGCCGCCGCGTGGGCGCACCTGCAGCCGTGGCCCGGCGAGTCGCCCTACGGCGTGCAGTTCATGTGCGGGAACCCCGAGGAGATGGGACAGGCCGTCCGGCACATGGCCACGCGCGTCAAGCCCGACTTCGTGGACGTGAACCTCGGCTGCCCCGCCCCCAACATCCTGCGGTCGTGCGCCGGCGGGTTCCTCATGAAGGACCCCAGGCAGGCAGGCCGCGTCATCCGCGCCGCCAAGGAGGCCGCCGACGAGGCTGGCATCCCCCACGTCTCCGCCAAGATGCGGCTGGGGCCCGATTCGCGCCATCTCACCTACCTGGAGGTCGCGGAGGAGGCGCGTGCCGCCGGCGCCAGCTGGGTGACCTTGCATGCCCGCACGGTGGAGCAGGGCTACGCGGGCGAGGCGGACTGGAGCCACATCGCGCGGCTCGTGGAGGCCGTCCAGCTGCCCGTCATCGGCAACGGCGACCTCTGGAGCGCGGAGGCTGTCGTCCGCATGCGGGACGAGACGCATTGCGCGGGCTTCTTCATCGCCCGCGCCGCCATGCGGGACCCCACCATCTTCCGCCGCATGCGGGCCGCCCTCGACGGGTCAGCGCCGGAGGGCACGGGGCCGGGCGGCGCCGCGGGCCTATCCCCCGCTCCCGCTGCGGGGCCGTCGATGGCGGAGCGCCTGGAGACGCTGCAGGAGTACCTCCGCCGTGCCCAGGCCGTCGGCATCACGCGCCTGCCTGACCTGCAGCGCCAGGCCACGCGCTTCGTCGCGGGCGGTCCGGGGGCGCGCCGGCTGCGCGCTGCCTTCGCGCAGGCGCGGTCGCTAGAGGCGCTGCGCGGCCTGGTGGCCGCGGCGCAGGCGACGGCGACGCTGGCCCCGGGGTCACTCGAAGTTGCGGCGCTGCACGACCAGGCAGCTGAGGGCGAAGAACACGACCGTGTACGCGAGTAGGGCCAGGGCGGCCGTGCCCACGTCCTTGGCTGCGACCCCGACGGGATTGATGAACTCCAGGATCTCCTGCACGTCGCTCACCTCGCTGCTGAGGGAGGACGGGATCAGCAGGCGGGCTCCTGCCTGCATGTCGGAGGCGGGGTTGAAGTAGCGCCAGGCGTCGATGGTGCCGGACTGGAAGTTCGGCGGGTTCTTGCTCAGCTCGATGAAGGTGCCGGTCGCCCCCAGGATGGGGAACACCAGCAGCCAGAGGCTGAGGATCAGCAGCAGGCTCAGCACCGTGGAGCGCGTCAGCGTCGAGAAGAACAGGCTGATGGCGCAGAACGCCGCCGACCCGAGGATGATCATGCCCAGCATCCCAAAGAAGCCGCGCACCTCCTCGCCACTGGGGGAGCCCTCGTAGAACGGCTGCATGAGGACGTACGTCACCACGAAGAGGGTCACGAGGGTCGCCGTGATCGTGAACAGGTTGCCGAGGAACTTGCCCGTCACGAAGGCGATGCGGGTCACCGGCTTGGACAGCAGCAGGAAGATGGTGCGGTTCGACCACTCCGAGCATACGGCGTCGGACGTGAGCACGATGGACAGCAGCTGCGTGAACTGGAGGCCGCCGATGAAGCCGACGCCGAAGTAGAAGGTCAGGATGACGTGCTCGCGCGAGATGACGCCGCCAGTGGGGAAGTTCTTCGCCACGTTGGGCCCGAACACGAGCGTCACCATCACCAGGAACGCCATGAGGACGCCGCCGATGATCAGCAGCCGCTTCGTGCGGATGTGCTGCATGAACTCCTTGCGCGCCACCTGCAGGACGGCGTTGGTGAAGGCCTGCAGTGGGGTTGCCTGGGGCCCAAGGGCGCGAGGGGCGCCGGTGGGCCGGGCCGCCGCGGCTGGCAGCGCCGGGGGTGGGGCCGGGGCCGGGAGCAGCCTGCTGGTGTAGGCGGGAGGGGTCGCAGGCGTGGCGGGGACGGGTGCGGGGGTGGGCTTTGCGAGCGCGGGGCGGGCGGGGCGGGCGCTCGCCTTGGCGGGGGCCCGGGCGGCCTTCTTCGGTGCCGCGGCCATCACTTCCTCTCCTCCTGGGTGAGCTCGAGGAACGCGTTCTCGAGCGTGGCCGAGGTCGCCGTCACGGCGGCCACCTGGGCGCCGGCCCCGCTCATCGCGGCCACGACCTCCCCGGTGAGGGCCTCGTCCGCCTCGAAGGACACGGTCTGCCCCTCCAGCGTGGGCTTGCTGCCCAGGACCTTGGCGGCGGCCGCCAGGATCTTCGGGTTGGGGTTCAGAACGCGCACCTGCACGGTGCCGCCCTTCTTGGCGGCCTGGCGCTGCAGCTCCGCCACGGAGGCCACGACGGCCAGCTCGCCGCGGCGCAGGATGGCCACGCGGTGGCAGGTCTGCTCGACCTCGTTGAGGAGGTGGCTGTTGAGGAACACGGTGGTGCCGTCCTTGGCGAGGCCCTTGATGAGCTCGCGCAGCTCGAAGGCGCCCTTGGGGTCGAGGCCATTGGTGGGCTCGTCGAAGAGGATGAGCTCGGGCTCGTGCAGGATGGCCTGCGCGATGCAGATGCGCTGCTTCATCCCGTGCGAGTAGGCCTTGACGCGGGAGTCGGCGCGCTCCTGCATCCGGACGAGGTCGAGGACCGCCTCGATGCGGTCGCTGCGGCGGGTGCGGGACATGCCCAGCAGGCGGCCGTAGAAGTCGAGGTGCTGGCGGCCCGTGAGGTTGCTGTAGAAGTCGTACTGGTCCGGCACGAGCCCTACGTGGTAGGCGGCCTGCTCGGGGTGGCGCAGGGCGTCGATGCCGACGACGCTGACCTCGCCGGCGTTGGGGCGCACGAACCCGGTGACGCACTTGGTGAACGTGGTCTTGCCCGCCCCGTTGGGGCCAAGGAAGCCGAAGACCTCGCCGCGATGGACCTCGAGGTCGATCCCCCGGAGGGCCTGGACCTCGCCGTAGCGCTTCCGGAGTCCGCGTGTCTGCAGCACGGCTTGCATCGCGGCGCCAACCGATGGGGGATTAAAGGACCGATTGGAGGGGCCCTTGGATTGTAGGGTGGTCCGCGAAACGTCGCGGCGCAAGGACAGGCCATGGCGCAAGGACCCTACGTCGGCGGGAGGACCCCCTGACTTCTTCGCATCCCCATGGTTGCCACGACCCACCCGATGCTCCTGGCTTTCGACGACACGGACGGGCCCGACGGCGGCTGCACGACGCACCTTGCCTTCCAGGTCCTGCTCGCGTTGCCGGGGCTGGCGCTGTCCGGGCTCCCGCGCCTCGTGCGCCTCAACCCGAACGTGCCGTGGAAGACGCGCGGCAACGGCGCCGTCGTCCTGCCCCTGGCGCGGCCGGAGGGCCCCAGCGCCCGGGTGGGCGAGCTCCGTGGGCGCGAGGTGCATGCGTTCCCGGACGGCCCCCGTCCAGCCCCCTCCCAGGCCGCAGGCATCCTCGACCGCGTCTGGGAGGTCCTCGAGGCCGAGGCGCAGCAGGACGCCGAGCCCGGCGTCGCCCTCTTCGCGCAGCCGCCGCCCGCCGCCGCGTACTGGCAGGCCGTGCGCACGCGCGTGCACGCCGACGATGCCGCGACGGCCTTGGGCAGCCTGGGCGCGCCCCACCGGGCCGCGGAATCCCGCCGCGCGCTGGCAGGGTGCCTCGGCGCCGCGGCGTGGCCGGGCCCGCCGGCCAGCTTCGAGTTCATCGCGTACCGCCACCCCAGCAAGTGGGGGACCGAGCGCGCCGTGCACGAGGAGCCGTTGCGCAGCCTCGACCCGACCGGCGCCACGTTCCACACGTTCGACGCGGAGAGCGGCCGCCTCGCCTGCCTCCCGCACACCCCGGACCCTGTCCTGCTTGGATTGCGGGGGCGGGACCCTGAGGCGCTGGTGGCGGCGGCCACGCGCACGCTGCCCTTCGTGGTGCAGGAGCCCATCGATGGATGGCTGCTCTGGGCCACGAACCATGCCTCGGGGGACCACGTCTCCCCCGTCGCCTCGCTTGCGGAGGCGCCTGGGTGGGCCAGCGTGCAGGTGGCGGCGACCGTGGCTGGCTTGCCGGAATCAAGGCGTGGCGGCCACGTGTTCGTGCCCTTGCGCGATGCGGCGGGAGCGTCCTTCGAGGCGGCGGCCTTCGAGCCGACGCACGGGTTCCGCGAAGCCGTGCGCGCCCTTCGCCCGGGGGACGGCGTGGAGGTGGTGGGCTCCCTCAACGAAGGTGTGGTGAACCTGGAGAAGCTCCACGTCAGGTCGCTGGCCACGTGGGGGAGGAGGGAGAACCCGAAGTGCCCCGCGTGCGGGGGCAGCATGCCCAGCCTTGGAAAGGACGCCGGCCACCGCTGCAGGAAGTGCGGGGCGAAGGCGCCCCCCGGCGCGGGAGGCCTCGTGCCGGAGGAACGGACCGTCACGCCCGGATGGCACGAGGTGCCCGTGATGGCGCGGCGGCACCTGCACCGGCCCCTCGGTTGGGGATAGGATGGCCCGATCTGGCGAGCGGAGGCGCCCCAAGGTGGCAGCGGAGCGTCGGGTCCGGCCGCGGGCTTTTGGCTACTGGATCTTGACGTCGTCGAAGTAGGCGATGGTGTCCCCGCGCACGAAAGGCCCCGCGGAGCCGCTGCGGCTGTGGCCCTCCGGGACCTGGTAGGAGAGGACCGTGGTCGAGCCGTCCTTGACCGTGACCATGCCACCTTGGCTGGAGACCGTCATGTGGACCCATTGGCCGAAGGCGGGGTGCGTGCCTCCCTCGACCGTCGCGGCGGTCTGCTTGTTGCGGGTGCCGTCCTTGACGGTGAACAGGTTCCAGGAAAGCTCGGTGGCGGAGTAGCGGATGATCTGGAAGTCCTTGTCGCCTGAGCGGTGGATGATGGCGCCTGCGCCCTGGGGGATGTCGCCGATCTTGCCGCCCCCGCCGGAGACCATCACGAAGTCGAGGGCCAATTCCAGGTCGTCCCAGGATCCGGTGGCCAGCAGGGCACTGAAGCCGGGGTCCGCGGCGCCGACTCCTTTGAGGACGGAAGAGCCGGAGCGCGCAGTGTCGTTCTTCACCAGGGACCAGACGCCGTTCTGGATGGTCCATCCGGCCGGGATGACGCCGTTGAGGTTCGTCTCGAAGGTCTCGGACACGGTCTTGGGGGCGGCCGACGTCGAGGACGTGGTCTCCGTCCCTGTGCAGCCGGCGAAGGCAGCGAAGCAGATCATGGCAAGGATGGCGGCGCGCATCGGTTCCGCAGTTGTCTCCCCTTCTTAGGGGCTTGCGTCCGGCCGCGCAAACCCCTTTTCCCCGGCCGCCCATGGCTCCCTGTGCGGCTGCTGCTGATGCCCCTCCTCCTGGCCTTCATGTCCGGCTGCTCCGATTCCTCCGTGCAGGAGATCACGCTCCACGTGGGATGGAACGAGGACGGCAGGACCCAGTACATGCGCCCTGCCTCGGTGACGGTCCACCAGGGAGACAAGGTGCGCTTCATCGTCGTCAACGACGACGACCCCAACCGCGACTACAACGGTCCGGGGGTCCCCACGAACGACAACTTCCATGACGTGGCCCTCATCGACTACGCCGGCGCCACCTACGAGCACGAGGCCCCCGCCGGCGAGGCGCCCAGCAGGACGTGCGTGCAGGACATCAGCAAGCCGGGGTGCGTGGCGGACCACTTCGTCGCCAGCGAGAAGGGCACGTTCCGCCTCATCTGCGAGGTGCGCACGTCCCCCAGCCACGAGGCGCGCGGCATGCACGCGACGTTCATCGTGGAGTGAACCCGGTCCTCCAGGGACCTTCGTCCAGGGCGAGCGTTCCGTTCCGCCCTTTTTTTCCACGGACCGCGCGGAACACCCGCGGAACCTTTGCGGGCCCGGTTTTGCGTGAGGTTCCATCGTGCGTTCCGCGGCTGGCGTTCGGCGGGCGCGCTTCGTGCGCCCCTTCCATCGCCTGCAATACCAACAGGTCGTGCTGGACCACGGCGTCGGCACCACATGGTGTTTGACGGGTGCGGGTCGACGACAGACCGGCGGGGTGCCGAGCAGAAGCCGTGGGCCGTGCCCGTGGCGGGCGACGTCATCTGTGGACCTGGTGGACTACATCCCCCAGAACTTGTCTTCCTTGCGTCGGACCTTGAGGAACTCCAGCAGGACGTCCTTCTCCTCCGGCGTGATCTTCCCCTGCGTCAGGAGCCACTTGGCGTCCGTCTCGGGGATGTCCATGTAGAGCATGTCCTCCTCGTTGATCTGGCGCCCGATGGTGGGGCCGTGCACGGAGATGGCGACCTCGTCCCCCAGGCGGGCCTCCTCGACGGCCTTCTTGTCCTTCTGGATGCTCTTGATGCGGCCGATGGCCTTCCCGTCCGCCTTCAGCAGCATGCGGCCGTTGCGGATGGTCCCCGCCAGCACGCGGACGCCGAAGACGGCGGGGTCGCGCATGCGGAAGCTGTGGTTGGGCAGGAACCGGATCTTGGCCGGGTGGATGTGCTCCGTCCGGTTCTGCGCCTCCAGCCGCTTCTTGGTCTCGGCCAGCCACGCATCATAGCGGTCGAGGAGGTTGTAGATGACGGGCTCCGTGAACACCGGCAGCTCGCGTGCCGCCGCCTCCGACTCCACGTCGGGCAGCGCCTTCACGGAGAACCCGAGGATGATGCGGTACAGGGGGTCGGTCATGCTGCTGGCCTCGACGACGTCGCGCCGGCTGATGTCGCCCACCTCGGCATTGCGGATCGGGATCTGGCGGTCCTTCAGCAGGTTCGCGAGGGCCTCCAGCCCGCCGATGGTGTCCGCCTTCACGAAGACGCCCGCGTCGGCGAGGTCCACCTGCGGCTTGCTGGCGGACTCCACGGTCTCGTAGGCGGCATCGTAGTTGTCCGCCCGCACCACGCGCATCGGGGCCCCCGCCACGACGCCCTCGGCATCCGGGATGAGGAGCTTCATCCCTGCAGCGGCCACGATCTCGTCCTGCTGCGTGAAGGCCTTGCGGGCGTCGCGCATCTCGTCGTTGGGCGCGGGCTTGAGGAGGCCCTTGACGCGGGTCTGCAGCGGCTCGTTCTTGGTGCCCAGGAGGATGACGTCCGACTTGCGGATCTTGCCGGCGTACAGGATGACGTCCAGGACGGTGCCCAGCCCCTTGTCCTGCTTGACCTCAAGGACGGTCCCTTCGCCTGGCAGCTCCTCGTCGGTCTCCAGGCGGGCCTCGAGGAACTTCTGGGCGAGGCCCACCAGCATGGCCAGCAGGTCCGGGATGCCTTCGCCGCTCTGCGCGCACGTGGGAACGATCGCGATGTTCTGCGTGAAGTCGGAGATGCGGTCGTACCGCTCGGCGGGGAGCTTGACCTGGTGCAGCGCCGCGATGAGGTGGTAGAACTTGTCGTCGAAGCTGGTCTGGGCCTGCTCCGATTGCCCGCGCACGTTGAGGATGAACGGGGCGTCCTTCCTGGTGAGCCAGCCCTGGCAGCGGTCGACCTTGTTCGCGGCGATGATGAAGGGGGTCCTGGTCGAGCGCAGGATCTGGATGGCCTCCAGGGTCTGCGGCATGAGGCCCTCGGAAAGGTCCACCACGAGGACGGCGATGTCGGCCAGCTGCCCCCCGCGGCGACGAAGGGAGGAGAAGGCGTGGTGGCCGGGCGTGTCGATGAACAGGAGGCCCGGCACGCCGAACTTCTTGCCCTTCAGGAGGACGCCGCAGCGCTCGTAGATGGTCGCCATCGGCACCTCCGAGGCACCGATGTGCTGCGTGATGGCACCGGCCTCGCGGTCGAACACCTTCGTGCCGCGGATCTTGTCCAGCACGGATGTCTTGCCGTGGTCGACGTGGCCCAGCACCGACACGATGGGGGAACGGGTGTACGCGGTGGCGGAGCGGGCCGTGAGGGCGCCGATGGCCTTGTCCGCGTCGCCCTCCGCCGCCTTCCTTCCCTTCTCGCGCGCCTTGGCGACCTCGGCCTCGCTGACCTCCATGGGCTTCGGCGGGGGGATGGATCTGGGTTCCTGCACAGATGGAGCAGATGCCTTGTCCTTCTCAGGTGCGGCAGGCTTCTCCGCGGGTTCCTTGGCCGGCTTCTGCGCCGGTCCTTCCTCGACGACCACGTCCGCGAACTCCGCCTCCAGCTCATCGGCCAGGAAATCGGCCAGCTTCTCCTCTGCGGTCCTGTCGTCCCGCGGCATCAGGCACCCGTGCCAGAAGGGGAGAGGTCGGAGCGGTCGCAGGCCATGCCGCTCGCACTGGAGGCCTCTATTTGCGGGTTTTCCTCGCCTCGCTGTCAGGTCGAGATGGTGAGGCCGGGGAGGCTCCACATCGAGACGCTGCCAGGGAGCTTGCCCAGGCTGTCATTGAAGGAACCGCCGCTTGAGGGCAGGTCGAGGGCGCCCACGAAGACGCGGCCGTTCGCGAGGGAGGCCCCGCCCAGCACCCCGCCGCCAGCGTCCAGGGTCGTGACGAGGCGACCGGTGCGGAGGTCGAAGCCCTTGAGGTGCCCTTCGTAGGTGCCGATCCAGGCCAGGCCGTTGCCCAGGGCGACGGGGGCGAAGTTCGTCCCGGTGAGCCGCTGCTCCCACAGCAGGTCCCCCGTCCTGGCATCGAGGCCGGCGATGCGGTCGACGTCGGTGGAGCTCACCACCTCGACGTCCCCGGCGATGCCGCCGGAGCCCACCATGGCGGTGCGCATCTCGAGGAGGTGGCCGCCATGCAGGAGGGACCCCGTGGCCAGGTCGACGGTCCAGGTGGGGCCGTGCTTCTCCGAGGCGGTCACCACGGGGCGGCCGTCCAGGAACGAGAGGTGCGGGGTCCCGCTGATGTCGCGGTTGATGGCCCGCGTGGTCGCCTCGGTGTCCTCCTTGTTCGTGTCGTACCAGAAGAACTGGTGCACCCAGACGATGTGGCCGTCCGTGCGGTCGAGCGCCATGAGGGAATCCATGTTGGGCGTCTGCGGGGACCCCTCGTTGCCGGGGCTCGTGCCCACGATGACGAGGCCGGAGCCGCCAGGGACAAGGGGGGACGCCCAGACGCGGGCGCCGGAGCTGGGCTGCGGGGTGGTGGGGACCTGCCATAGCATCTGGCCGGTGGCCGGCACCAGCTTGGCGACGTACCCACGGTCTGCATCGACGCCGACGAAGAGGTCGCCCCCCTCGAGGATGGGGCTGGCCCACAGGTGTCCGCCGAAGGCCCTGCTCCACACCGTGGCGCCGTTGTCCGTGCGCAGGGCGTAGATGGTGTTGCCGGCCGCCACGATGACGAGCCCCTGGCCTTCCACGAGGGCGGGCGAGGCGTCGACGTTGGCAGGCAGCGTGACGCGCCACACGACGGTGCCCGTGGCCTCGTTCAGGCTGTAGAAGGACTTGGCCCAGGTCCCGACGTACACCCGGCCTGCCGCGACGGCGGGGGTGCTGGTGACGCTGCCGTCGACGCGGGTGCGCCACTGCAGCTCTACGTTGCCGGCGTCCGACGGTCCCGGCAGGGAAGCATCAGGGTTGTTGCGGGTGTTGAAGGTGTCGCGACCATATTGGGGCCAGCCAACGCTGGTCCCCAGGGGATCGACCAGGGGGGCGGGGGGCAGCGGGGAGGGGGCTGCGCCGGGGGTGGCGGATAGCCTGTCGAAACGCACGCTGGGTCCTGTGTAGGGGTTCTCGAAGGAGGCCCCCAGCGCGTAGCCGACGCCGGCGACCAGGAAGCGGGTCGTGCCCACGTCCACCGTGGTGCCTTCCAGCGACTCTGCGACGATGGTGCGGTTGAGCCACAGGTGGACGAGGGGGCCGGTCGTTGCGATCGTGCCCACGCCTTGCACGCGCAGGTCGTACCAGCCGGACTCGCCGACCACCAGCGGGGACTCCAGGAACCCGAAGTCGGTGAAGCGCCACCCGGATCCTTCCGCGAGGCCGCCGGAGTGGATGCGGGCCGCGGCGCCCGTGAACGCGGTCGGAGGCGGGCTGCCCAGCAGCTGCAGGGCGGAGACCAGCACCGGTCCGCCCACGGCGCGGTACGTGACCGTGCGGGGACCGGAGGCCAGGTCGAAGGGGGTGAGGCAGGGCCGCTCGACGGGGCCGGCCACGCGCGCGTCCTGGACGATGCTGCCCTCCAGCTCGACCTGGATGCGTTGCCGCAGGTTCACGTCCGAGGGGGTGGCGACCTCGGCCAGGATGTCGCCGGGGCCGCCCATCCACGTGAACTGGATGCTGCGCGACTGGCCGTCGGCCAGCGTGAACGAGGCGCCCGTGGGGAAGTCGCCGCTGCCGCCTCCGCCGCCGCCCTCGCCGAGGCGCACGACGTCGAGGATGAGGTTGCGGTCCTCGCTGCCGCTGGCCGCGTCGTTGGTGAACGAGACCCGCACGACGTGGTCGCCGGCGGCGATGCCGGGGACCTGGTAGCCGGTGAGGGTGGCGCTCGAGACCGGGGTGGTGAGCACATCGCTGCCATCGACGCGCACGACCATGGTTGGCCAGATGCCGCCCAACGGAGTGCCGCGCGCGACGACGGTGAGGTTGCTGGCCGTGTCGGCGCCAAGGTGGTCCTCGATGTAGCCGTTGGACCACAGGTTCCACACTGCACCTGCCGAGGCCGTCCCCGAGAACTGCTTCCCGCCGGCCGTCTTCAGGGCGAAGACCTCCGCCTCGCGCACGGCCACGGTGCCCGGCGGCGGGGGCGGGGGGGGCGGCGGGGGCGGGGGCGAGCCGCTGCAGGGGGTCGTCGGGGTGGCGCCGGGCCAGATGTAGCCGCCGGAGAGCGCCTGCTCGCCGCTGGTGGAGCGTGCCCGGAAGTCGACCTTTGAGCCGGAGGTGACGTGGAAGCTGGCCGCCCATCCCCCCCAGGATTGCTTGGTGAGGGACACCCATGTGGCGCTGCAGCCCGAGCGCGCATCGACGCCGGCCAGCGGCTTGTTCGCGGCGACGTTGGCCTGCACCCACCACTCGTTGCCCTTGACGCCGCTGAAGCTGGCCGAGAAATCGCCCGAGGGGGGCGGTGGGGGCGGGGGCGGTGGAGGGGGTGGGGTGGTGCCGGCGCACTTCTCGACGGCGCCCGGGTGCGTGAACCAGCAGCTCTCGACGACGGATCCGCTGGGGAAGTTGGCGCGGAACCGCACCTGGTGGCCGGCCTCGACGTGGAAGCTGGCGGCCCACCACGTGTGGTCGCTGGTCCAGGTCTGCGGCGAGAGCGCCGTCCAGGGCCCGCCCGTGTCCATGGCTTGCACGGCCGTGGCCTTGCCGCCTTCGGTGCCGCCGAGGCGGACCTGCACCCACCACTCGTTGCCGCCGCCACTTGCGAAGCTCACGGTCCCGCCGCTGGGCACGGGCTGGGAATGGCTGGCCGCGGAGAACGGGATCGCGAGCAGGAGCACGACCACGCCTCCCAGGGCAGCGGCTTGGCGGGACTGGAGCATCGTGCCTTGTTAGCGCGCCCGCGTCGAATCCCCATGCCTAGGGGCAGATTTGGAGGTCTTGCGCACAAGCGTCCCCTCCCTGGGTTTCGCTCCCAGGACATGTCCTGCCAGGCAAAGCCGCGCCCGCACGACTACGACCCAACGGGGACCGCAGCTATTTCGGAGGGTCCCCTTCGGGGCCGCATGTCCCTCGACATCCCGGTCATCCTGGGGACCGTGCGCGAAGGCCGGCGCTCCGAGCATGTCGCGCGCTACGTGCACGGACGCCTGTCCGCGCGCCCCGGCGTCAGGAGCGCCTTCGTCGACCCGCGCGACTACGCCTTCGGCGACCTCGTGGCGCGCGAGTTCGAGATGAAGGAGCGCCCGCCCAACGTGCTGCGCTTCATGGAGGTCGTGGAGGCCGCCGACGGGTTCGTCGTCGTGACGCCGGAGTACAACTACGGGATCCCGGGGGCGCTGAAGAACCTCCTGGACATCACGTTCAAGCCCTGGAACCGGAAGCCCTTCGGCCTGGTGGGCTGCGGTGGCGTGAGCGGCGGGCTGCGCGCCCTGGATTCCCTGCGCCAGACGGTCGCCGGGCTGGGCGCCGTCACCGTGCCGCAGCATGTCCCCGTCCCGCATGTCTCGAGATCCTTCGGCAGGGACGGCCCCACCTCCGAGCCCGAGGAGTGGGCGAAGCGCATCGACGGCTTCCTGGAGCACGTGGAGTGGTACGCGAAGGCCCTCCAGGCCGCCCGGAAGTCGGACCAGGCAACGTAGACAGACGTTCAGGGTCGACGCCCTGGGCTGCCCGCGAGGCGCGCGCTTCGGTTCGCCGCACGGTTGCGCAGCATCACGCCTGCCATGAGGGCGACCGCCCCCCACGTGATGGCGGGCTGGTGCGTCTGCACTCCCAGGAGGTAGAGGGCGAAGGCCGGGATCCAGGCCTCCGTCAGGAAGCCGTTGCGCCAGTCTGGGGCCACGGGGGAGTCGGGGGTGCCGCGGCGGGGAGGCCAGGGCAGGAAGGAAGGCACCCTGGCGGCGTAGGCTTCGTACTCCGCGCCGTGCCGCAGGCGGAGGGCCTTCGCCTCAAGGTGGGCCAGCGTGCCAAGCAGGAGGCCGTGCAGGGCGAGGGCCAGCAGGAGGCCAGGCGGTGGAAGGAGCAGCCCGAAGGCCGCCACCATGAACAGGTTGCCCAGGTAGAGGGGGTTGCGCAGCCACCGGAACGGCCCCGCGACGATGAGGCGGTCGACGTGCATCCGGGAGTCCGCCATCACGTGGCCGCGCAGGTAGCTGGTCCCCCACGACCGCCACCCCCAGCACACGAGCACCAGCAGGAAAGGGACGGCCGCCTGGACGAGAGGCACGTCGCCCCCCGTCGAGCCGATGCGTCCGGCAGGGGCGACCGCGAGGAACCGGTCGAGGGGGCCGGCCGGCCACACGGGTTGCAAGAGGTAGGCGAGCCCTGCGGACAAAAGATACGCGAGGCCGATGAGGAGGCCGCGGTGGCGGAACAGGAAGGGTGCCGGTGGCTTCTGGTCCCCCGTCTCGGCCATCATGCCTGCAGCGGGCTGTCACTTGTGAATCTTGGCAGCGGGCCCTTACTCGAAGAGATACTCGTCGCCGGCGCGCTTGTAGGAGGCGCCGCCCTTGGGGAACCAGAGGCCCAGCTCGAAGGCCGCAGTCTCGGCGGAATCGCTGCCGTGGATGATGTTGCGGCCGATGTGCTGCCCGAGGTCGAAGCGGATCTCGCCGGGCTTTCCCTGCACCGGGTTGGTGGCCCCCATCATGGCGCGGGCGACGGCGATGGCGGACTCGCCCTCCACCATCATCGGGACCACCGGTCCGGAGGCCATGTACTTCACAAGGCCGGGGTAGAAGCCGCGCGCCTTGTGGACCTCGTAGTGCTTCTCGATGACCTTCGGGTCCGGCATCTCGAGGCGCATGGCCTTCACCTTCATGCCCTTGCGCTCGAAGCGTGCGATGATCTCCCCGACGAGGCCGCGCTGGACGG
The DNA here is from genome assembly GCA_035526765.1 of Thermoplasmatota archaeon. Classification (GTDB taxonomy): domain Archaea; phylum Thermoplasmatota; class E2; order JACPAO01; family JAHFTW01; genus JAHFTW01. The sequence goes on from DATLBS010000030.1 coordinate 252,307, forward strand.
CATCGGGCTTGATCATGACGAAGGTCGTTTCGAGGGCCATGTCCCCGGCGACAGGGGACCGATATTTGAGGCTGAGGAGGCCATGTGGCCCAGGCTGACGAATGCGAGGAGGGGCTCTCAGGCGCGGCGCCGGAAGGCCAGCGCGGCCAGCAGCATCGCCGCCAGCGGCACGAAGGCGGGCAGGGGCGTGCCCTTGCCGGTGTCCGTCGTGCCGTCGCCGTCGGAGTCGGGGTCCTGCTCGTTGGCGATGCCGTCGCCGTCCCGGTCCGGGTCCTGGTCGTTGGGGATGCCGTCGGCGTCCAGGTCGGTGGCCGTGGTCGCGACATCCGATTTCGCGAACAGTCCCCTGCCCTCGGTCTGCCGCATGACGCGGGCGGCGCGGTCGCGGTACCCCTGGCTTCCCGTCTTGAGGGTGGAGGCGCACTCGCGGGTGCAGCCGTCCGCGAACCCGATGACCATGCGGCCGTTGGAGTCGATGTCCATGTCCTTGAAGTCCAGCAGGTTGCGGCAGGCGCCCGAGCCGTCCACGACGACATCGTACATGCCACCCAGCTGCACCGGGTCGTCGCTGACGCGCTTGACGGTCCAGGTCTGCCCGGCGTCATAGCTGGCAGCGATGTAGGAACGCCACACCAGGTCCTCCTGGCGCTCGTCGCAGTTGTAGATGCGGTCTGAGCGCAGGTAGGTGCGGTTGGCGGCGGTCTCCTCGAGGCCGAAGAAGCTCAGGGCCACGCGGTCGTCGTCGCCGGCCTCCACGTCCGTGAAGGAGCCGGCCCACACGGGCGGGCTGGCCAGGAGGCCGAGGTCGAGCCAGCCGGTCGCGGCGCCGTGCGAGGAGCCCAGCGGCTCCCAGGTCTTCCCCTCGTCCTTGGTGAGGGCGACGTGGACGCCGTGCTCCGATGCCATCGCATAATACATCCAGCCGGAGGCGCGGGTGAACTGCAGGCTCGGGTCGAAGCCGTTGGCCCACTCCTCGGTCCCGGGGACCTCGTTGGATTTCCAGGTGAGCCCCCCGTCGGCGGTCGAGAGGAAGCCGTGGCGTTCGCCGCATGCGCCGGTGGGCACCGCCACGAAGCCGTCGCGCGGGTTGACCTGAAGGTGCCCGTGGAAGCCGTGGCAGGCGCCCGGGACGTCCACGAACGGTCCCCAGACCTGGCCGCCGTCGAGGCTGCGCGCGCAACTGATGGTGCCTCCCTGAGCGCAGTAGTAGGCCACGTGCCCGCCCTCGGAGGTGACCGGCAAGGGTCCGGCGGGCGGCCCGGTGCCGACGGTCTGGTGGTCGAAGTTGGACCCGCTGCACATGTTGATGGAGGGCAGCCAGGTGGCTCCGTCGTCGTCGGAGATCATCATCTCGCTGCAGGGGCCGAGGAGGCCGCCGGCGAAGACGCGACCGGTCGTGACGTCGGCGTAGATCATGGGGTCGAGGTTCTGCGGGACCTGGTAGGGAGGGGTGACATCGGCCCACGTGGGCTTGCCTGCGGCGTCGAAGCGGGCGCGGTACGTGTGGACGCCGGCATGGTAGAACACGGAGTCGGTGGTCCACGGGATGCCCAGGGTGGGCTCCGAGGCACCGGTGGCCGCAGGCACGGCGAACTCGGTGAAGGCGGGGGCTCCCGACTGGCCGAAGGAGGCAGTTGCGTCCGGGACGAGGACCAGGGTGAGCGTCAGGACGGCAACGAGCGGGAAGAGGATGCGCACGTCCCTTCGGAAGCTGGCTGCTTCATCAAGGTTGGGGGGCGCCCCTGCGCCTGCCAACCGCCACGAATTCCACGGAGTGCACGAAGCCCACGTGTTCGTGGGTTCCGTGGTTTTGGGGGGAGACTAGCGACGCCGGCTCTCCCGCAGGACCTTGAACGCCTCGAATTCCCCCGTGGCCGGCTCTTCCCGGGTCTCGACGTGCCGCACCTTCGCCCGCTCCGGGCCGTGGTGGCACCACTCGGCCACCGCGTCCACGGCGAACGGCGTGCCCTCCAGGACCGCCTCCACCCTTCCGTCCGGCAGGTTGCGCACCCACCCCTTCACGTTGTACTGCTCCGCCTGCCGTCGGGTGGACTCCCGGAACATCACGCCCTGCACCACCCCTGTGATGTAGAGGTGCAGCCGTTTCACGCCCCACGGAGCTCCGACCCGGCATAGTACGCCACCGGAATCGACACGCTTGCGACACGATGCCCCGACCTGAACCTGTTCGATGTCCCGTTGAACCCGTGCAAAACGTTCATGGCGCGGTGGGGGATTGCGCGGGCACCTTCGTGGCCGAGCCCCCTCCCCGACCCGCCAAGACGCAGTGCCCCGCCCCTGCCGGCACCGCCCACCTTCTGGGCCAGGACGCGCTGCTTTTCCTGGCCGACCTGCACCACCGCTTCGAGCCCGTGCGGCAGCGACTCCTGCAGGCCCGCCGGCACCGCCAGGGACTCTGGGACCAAGGCGAGCGGCTGGCGTTCCTGCCAAGGTCGGGTGGCATCCTGTCGGCGTGGCGAGTCCCCCCCGCTCCGTCCGACCTGCGCGACCGCCGCGTCGAGATCACCGGGCCCACCGAACGCAAGATGATGGTCAACGCCCTCAACTCGGGAGCCAAGGTGTTCATGGCCGACTTCGAGGACGCCACGAGCCCGACGTGGGGCAACCTCCTGGAGGGGCAGCGGAACCTCCACGACTACGTCCACGGCCGCCTCGAGCACACCGGGCCCGACGGGAAGGCCTACCAGGTGGGACCCGACCCGGCGACCCTCGTCGTGCGCCCCCGCGGCTGGCACCTGCCTGAACGCCACTTGCTGGTGGACGGCCAGCCCATGTCGGGCTCCCTCTTCGACGCGGGGACGTTCCTCTTCCACAACGCCGCGGCCCTCCTGTCCCGGGGCTCCGGTCCCTACCTCTACCTGCCGAAGATGGAGCACCACCTCGAGGCGCGCCTGTGGGAGCAGGTGCTGTCGTTCTGCGAGGACCAGCTGGCCCTCCCGCACGGCTCCATCCGTGTCACCGTCCTCATCGAGACGCTGCCTGCCGCCTTCCAGATGGAGGAGATCCTCTACGAGCTGCGCGACCGCGCCTGCGGCCTCAACGCCGGCCGGTGGGACTACCTCTTCTCCACCCTCAAGGTGCACCGCAACCACGCCTCCGCCCTGCTGCCCGACCGCGGCCGCATCACGATGACGGTGCCGTTCCTGCGCGCCTACACGCGCCTGCTGGTCCGCACCTGCCACGCGCGCGGCGCGCACGCCATGGGCGGGATGTCCGCCTTCATCCCCAACCGGCGCGACCCCGCCGTCACGGAGCGCGCCTTCGCCCAGGTGCGCGACGACAAGCTGCGCGAGGCCCTCGACGGCTTCGACGGCACCTGGGTGGCCCACCCCGACCTCGTGCCGGTCGCCAAGGAGGTCTTCGACGCCGCCTTCGGCACCCGCACCGACCAGATCGAGCAGCTCCCGGAGGCCGAGGTGACCGCGGAGGCCCTCGTGGACCTGCGCGTGCCCGGGGCCGCCACACTGGAGGGGCTGCGCCACAACCTGCGCGCCGCGTTCCTGTACCTGTCGGCGTGGCTGGGGGGGACAGGCGCCGTCGCCATCGACAACCTCATGGAGGACGCGGCGACGGCGGAGATCTCGCGCACCCAGGCCTGGCAGTGGGTGCGGCATGGCGCCCGCCTGGATGACGGCCGCACCGTCGACATGGCGCTCGTGGATTCCCTCCTGGACGAGCAGGCCGCCGCCGCACCCCCGTCCCCGCATGCCGAGACCGCCAGGCGCATCCTCCGGGACGCCATCCGCGCCCCCGTGCTGCCCGACTTCCTGACCCTCATCGCCTACGAACGCCTGGAGAGCACGCCATGACGACCGATGTAGCCGCACGCATGCAGAAGCAAGCCCAGGTCATCCAGAAGGACTGGGACACGGACCCGCGCTGGAAGGGCGTCCGCCGCGACCACACCGCCCACGACGTCGTGCGCCTGCGCGGCTCTCTGCAGTTCGACTACCCCGTCGCCCGCCACGGAGCCGCCAAGCTGTGGCAGCTCATCAACGAGGAGAAGTTCGTCCGTGCGCTCGGGGCGCTCACCGGCAACCAGGCGATCCAGATGGCGCGCGCCGGCCTCAAGGCCATCTACCTCTCCGGCTGGCAGGTCGCGGCCGACAACAACCTCGCCGAGCAGATGTACCCGGACCAGTCGCTCTACCCGGCCAACTCGGTGCCCTCGGTCGTGCGCCGCATCAACAACGCGCTGCGCCGCGCCGACCAGATCGACTGGAGCGAGGGCAAGCTGGAGCGCGACTGGTTCATCCCGATCCTCGCGGATGCCGAGGCCGGCTTCGGAGGCCCGCTCAACGCCTACGAGCTCATGAAGGGCATGATCGAGGCGGGCGCCGCCGGCGTGCACTGGGAGGACCAGCTGGCCTCGGAGAAGAAGTGCGGCCACCTCGGCGGCAAGGTCCTCATCCCCACGAACCAGCACGTGCGCACCCTGAAGGCCGCGCGCCTGGCCGCCGACGTGATGGGCGTCTCCACCCTGATCGTGGCACGCACCGATGCCCGCGCCGCCACCTTGCTCACCTCGGACGTGGACGCCAACGACGCCGCGCACATCACGGGCGAGCGCACGCCGGAAGGATACCTGCGCGTGAAGCCGGGCCTGGAGCACGCCATCGCGCGCAGCGTCATCTACGCCCCTTACGCGGACCTGCTGTGGTGCGAGACCTCGACACCCGACATGGACGAGGCGCGCCGCTTCGCCGAGGCCGTCCACACCAAGTACCCTGGCAAGCCGCTGGCGTACAACTGCAGCCCCTCGTTCAACTGGCGCAAGCACCTCTCCGACACGCAGATCGCGAAATTCCAGGACGAGCTGGGCGCCATGGGCTACAGGTTCCAGTTCATCACCCTCGCCGGGTTCCACGCCCTCAACGAATCGATGTTCGAGCTGGCCCACGCCTACGCCCGCGAAGGCATGTCGGCCTACGTGCGCCTGCAGGACCACGAGTTCGGCATGGAGAAGTCAGGCTACACCGCGACGAAGCACCAGCGCGAGGTCGGAACCGGCTACTTCGACGAGGTCTACACCGCCATCTCGGGGGGCACGCACTCCACCAAGGCGATGCACGGGTCGACGGAGCACGAGCAGTTCCACGAGGAGACGCCGAAGGCGAAGGTCGCCGCGCAGAAGGGGAACTAGCACGACGACGCCGGCGCATCGCGCCACGACCCCTGCCTAAAGGTGCGCGGGCGGGGTCGGGGCGACATCAGGGCGGCTGGCCGTTTCCTCAGGCACGAAGCCGGTGCACACCATGCGAAGGTTGCGGATGGGCGCCCCACCTGAGGCAAGGTAGGCCTGCTGCTCGATGACATGCCACCCTGGGGCCTTGGTCACCGGCTGCGGCCGCACCCGGAACCGGTACCAGGCGCGCACGCTGCCGGGCGACGCCGGGGCAAGGCCATGGCCGAGGTGCTGGACCTCTCCCTGCCCGAACCACACCGCCAGCTGGTCGGCGACCGCCTCGTTCCCCGTCAGGTCCCCCACCTTGCTGGGCGTCGCGAACCGGAAGCGGACGTTGGGATCGAGCGCGGCCCGCACCGCATGGAAGTCCTGGCTTGCCAAGCCCTCGACGAACCGCGCGGCCGCCTCGTCCATGCCCGCAGGACCGGCCCCGCCCACTTCGCCTTTGCGTCGCGCTGGCTCAGGGTTGGAGCGCCGCTTCGACGCTTCTTCAGCAGGCGGTCCAGGGACGTGCGGCATGCATCCGCCTTCGTGGGCATCTTCAGGTGGCGACCAGTGAATCTCGCCGATGCCTCACGGTTCACCGCCGGCGCCCTGCTTGCGAGCCTGTCCTTCCCTTGCTGAGCGACCCTCCGGCCCGCGTTGTGGTTTCATGTCCAACAGGCCGACATGGAGGGCGGATCGCGGACCGGCCGCGACCAGGTCATGGCTTTCCTTCACCCATCGACGCAGGACGGCGGGCGAGACCGGGCAAGGCACGTCCCACATGAGGCTCGTCCAGCCGGCCCCACCTGGCTGCACCGCACCGCTCCCCTTGGCGGCTTCCTGCGCCTCCCCGTAAGAGGGACCCAGCTTGAAGTAGGCCTTCTTGGGGCCCAGGAACAGGAACGCCCTCCCGCCGGTCTTCACGGTGCGGCTCTCCAGCGCGGTGCCCTCGCAGGCGATCCCTTCTTCGATGTCCTTGAGGCGCAAGGCCGCCTCCAGCATCACGTCCCAGCTGCGCCCCCCCACCGCAGGCATCAGCGCTTGGCCCGCCGCTTCACCGCTTCCTTCAGCAGCCGGTCCAGGGACGCGCGGTCCACGTCCGCCTTCGAGCGCAGCTTCACGTGGCGGTTGGTGCCGCCGCGGCCCTCCAGCAGGCCGGTCGGGTCCGAGAGGGAGGCCCCCCCGGCGATCCCCATGGTGACGTGGTCGGCCTCGGGGTGCAGGGTGAACACGAGTCCCCGGTAGCCTTCCGCCACGCCGAAGCCGCAGTCGCCGCCCTCGCACGTCTCATGCGCGTTGGGAAGAAGGGACCTGATCTTGGCCGCGGCGTGGCGCGCGACCTCCCCCATGGGTGCGGGGACGGTGGCAAGGAACTGGTCGACGGCCGCCTGGCCCGTCTGGGTCTGGCCCATCTACTTCGTCCTGTGCACCATGCCGACGTGGGCCTGGTCGGTCGGGTAGATGACCAGTTCCTGGATGTTGACGTGCGCGGGACGGCTGCACGCCCAGAGGATGGTCTCCGCGATGTCCTCGGCCTTCAGGGGGCGGGTGTTGGCGTAGACTTCGCGGGCCCGCGCCTCGTCGCCCTTGAAGCGGACGACGCTGAAGTCGGTCTCGACGAGGCCGGGCTCGATGTTGGTGACGCGGATGTTCTTGCCGTGCAGGTCCATGCGGAGCCCCTCGGTCAGCTTCGTGACGGCGGCCTTCGTGGCGCTGTAGACGCCTCCGCCCGTGTAGGTCCAGCGGCCGGCGACGCTGCCGAGGTTCACGATGTGGCCGGAGCCCCGGTCCACCATGTGCGGGAGGACCTGCTTCGTGACGTAGAGGAGGCCCAGGACGTTGGTCTCCACCATCTCCTCCCAGTCGTCCACCTCGGAGTCCTGCATGCCCTCGCGTCCGCGCGCAAGGCCGGCGTTGTTGACGAGGATGTCGACGTCGAAGAGGCTGGGGTGCTCGGCCGCGATGGCCTCGATGTCGGGCCGGCTGCGGACATCCAGGACGATGGCGGCGACGTCGCAGCCGTAGTCGTCGCTCCACGTCTTCGCCTTCTCCTTCAGGAGCTCCTCACGGCGCCCCGTGACGATGATCTCCTTGCACCCGTCGCGGCAGAACGCCTCGGCGGTGGCTGCGCCGATGCCGCCGGTGGCCCCCGTGACAAGGATGCGGGAGTCGGCGAACGGTGAGGCCATGCGCGGCGCAGGAGGGACCGCAAGAAAACCCCCCCGGTCGGCCCCGCCCCCCGCCTCAGCGCGGAAGCGGCGGCGACGGCACCTCGACAGGGCCTGCCCGTGGCAGGCGGAGGGTGAAGGTGGCGCCCTGGCCGGGGCCGTCGCTGCGGCAGGTGAGGGTCCCCCCGTGGCGCTCCACGATGCCGAGGCTGATGTAGAGGCCGAGGCCGGTGCCGGGGGCGTCCACCTGGTCCCGGTGCTGGCGCGAGAACGGCTGGAACAGCCGCTGCGCCTGCCCCTGGGTGAACCCGGCCCCCGTGTCGGTCACGGTGGCCTCGAGCATCGCGCCATCCCCGCGGATCCGCACGTCCACGCGGCCGCCCGCCGGCGTGAACTTGACGGCGTTCGAGACCAGGTTGTAGAGCACCTGCGTGACGCGTTGGGGGTCGAGCACGCCGGGCAGGGCGTCCGGGGCGTCCACGCGCAAGGAGATGCTGCGGGCGCGCGCGGTCTCCACGAACGTCTCCACGGTCTCGCGGGCCAGACGGGCCAGGTCGGAGTCGACGGGGCGCAGCCGCAGGCGGCCGGAGTTCATGCGGGCGACGTCCAGCATCTCGTCCACGAGCCAGACCAGGCGCTCCAGGTTGCGGTCCAGGATGTCGACGGTGCGCCGCTCGAGGCTGGAGTCCTTCGGGAGCTTCTTCTTGAGGATGTGCAGCTGCAGCTTGAGCGGCGTGAGGGGGGTGTTGAGCTCGTGCGCGGCGGCGTTGATGAAGTCGCTCTTGAACCGGTCCACCTCGCGCAGGCGGCGGACCTCCATCTCGCTCTGCAGGGCCTGCTCGCGGGTGGCCTGGGCGGCGCGCTCGTCCGTGACGTCACGCAACGCGGCGAAGAGGGCTGGCTTGCCGCCATAGTCCAGGGGGTTGGCGACGGCGCGCACCAGGACACGTTCCCCGTCTGGCCGGGTCAGCCACGCCTCGACGCCCTGCGGGGCGGTGGCGTCCAGGGGGATGGGCGGGGGCGGCGGGGTGCCGATGACCCGGTCGCGCGGCTGGCCCATGAGCTCGCAGTAGGCGCGGTTGGCCTCGACGATGATGCCGTCGCTGGCGATCACGAGGGCCTCGGGGGACGCCTCCGCCAGGTCCCGCAGGTGCCGGGATTCCTGCAGGGTCTGGCCCATGCGGTACCGCTCCTCGAAGACGCGCAGGGACTCCCGCGCCAGCAGGGAACCCAGGATGCCGGCCAGCAGCAGGTAGACGACCCGGACGAGGATGTCCGTGACGTGGGTCGCAAGGCTCCGTTCCAGCAGCAGGAGGGCCAGGTACGTGGCGATGTACACCAGGGCCGCGGCAAGGGGGGCCCGCCAGTTGTAGCGGAACGTCACCGCGAACAGGGACAGGAACCAGAGGACGTAGAACGGCGACTCGAAGCCTCCCGTGGCGTACACCCAGACCGGGATGAGGGTGCCGTCCGTCAGCGTGGTCCACAGGCTGGTGGCGAGGATGGGGTAGCGGCGGTAGGGCTGGAATCCCACGATGTAGACGATGTACACGAGCGCCACGACCGTCGTCGCGGCGGCCACCGGTGGGTCACCTGCCGGGTAGAGGACGGCCCAGTACAAGGTGACATTGAACGCGACGACCGCGAACCGCAGCCACGCCGTGTTCTGCTCGGCGCTGAAGGCCTTCTGCTCCGCCGGCGAGGCACTCCCTGCGTCCATGTCCGTCGGGGGCATCCGGTCGCAAGGGATGGGACGACCGCGATTAAAGCACCGTGGCAAGCGCCATATCCGCGGAGGGGCTGGCCGACAGGAGGGGAGATGGGCGTCAACCTGAGGGACCTGTTCCCGCAGCACCCGGTGCCGGAGGGGTGGTTCCTTGGCAAGCGCATCGCGGTGGACGGCCACAACGTGGCGTTCCGTTACCTCACCTCGTTCCGCGGCCGCGACGGCGACCTGCTGCGCAGCCCCGACGGGCGCGCCATCGGCCACATGCTGGGCTACGTGAACCTCGTGCGCCACCTGCGCGAGCGCGGCGCCGAGCCCATCGTGGTGTGGGACGGCCAGGTCCACCCGCGCAAGTGGGCCACCGTGGAGGGGCGCATCAACACCCGCCTGCGCAACGTCCAGACGGTGGACACGATCGAGCTGGAGCTTGCCACCGGCAAGCGCCTGGGCCTTGCCGCCTTCGGGGCCGCCTGGCGCAGGGAGCTGGCCGCGCGCATCACCCTGCTGGAAGGGCTCGCCGCGGAGCCCGGCGCGACCCCGGAGGACGCGCTGGAACTCGACGCCGCACGGGCCGAGGCGGCCCGCGCTTCCATGCAGCCCGACGCGGAGCTGGGTGCTGCCCGCATCATCCACCTCGAGCGCGAGGTCGTGGAGGCGCGGCGGCGCGTGACGCAGCTGGACCGCCGCATGATCAGCGACTGCAGCCGCCTGCTGGAGGCCCTGGGCGTCGCGGTCGTGAAGGCGGACCACGACGGCGAGCGGTACGCGAGCGCGCTGTGCCATGCCGGCCACGCCGACGCGGTGGCGACGGAGGACTTCGATGCGCTGGTGGCCGGCGCGCCCGCCGTGCTGCGGAAGCTCGGGTCCGCGCAGCCCTTCATGCACCGCCTCGCCGACCTCGACGCGCACAGGCTCGACCGGCAGCAGCTGCGGCACATCGCGATCCTGTGCGGCACCGACTGGAACTACGGCGTCAGGGGGTTCGGGGCCAAGACCGCCGTGAAGGCCCTGCGCGAGCAGCCCGACATGCGGAAGTGGATCGAGGAGGCCCAGGCAGGAGGGACGGGCCGGTACCACAAGCTGCTGCGGGACGCCGGCATGACCCTGGCCGCCTTCGACGAGCTGGACCAGTTCATCGCCCAGATGCCCACCCCGACCGCGCCGCGGGCCGCGCAGCCCGACCCCGGCATGGCCGTGGCCGTCGCCGAGGAGATGGGCATCGCCCGGGGCCGCGTCCTGGCCTGCTTCTGCTGATGCTCCGCCGTTCGTAGTCTACCCCTCGGTTTCGGGTGGAAGACGCGTGCGTCCACTTACGGACTGGTTGGTCTCATGCACAGGAAGCGTGGGTGAGGCAAGTCCGCCGTGGCTGGCTCGGCGACGGCAACCCTTATCCCGCTCCGCCGTGCCTCGCGCCATGATGCGTGTCCTCCCGCTGGCCCTCGTGGCCCTTCTCATGGCCGGCTGCTTCGCCCCGAACGACAACGATTCCACAGGCGATGCGACTGCCACGGACGATGCCGTCGTGCCCGGCACCGCGGCCTCCGGCTCCACCGACACGTCCTGGGTGGCGCGCGCCCTCGGCAACCACGGCGGCGACGACGACGCCTTCAAGGTCCACCGCGACTGGACGAAGCACGTCGGCCTCTCGACGCCGAACCTGCTCGAGCTCGGCCACAACCCGCTGGGCATCTATGCCTTCGAGAACCGCACCGCCGGCGGCTACTTCTGCGGCGGCGAGGGCATCAGCACGGACGGCAAGCACATCTCGGTCATCAGCTCCTTCGACACCAACATCGCCTTCGTTGTCGTCGACACCACCGACCCGATGAACCCGAAGCACCTCGGCGACTACCTCTTGGACTTCGCGCAGACCTACGATGTCGACATCACCCCCGATGCCAAGCATGTCGTGGTCGCGGCGGATGTCGATACCAAGCGTCAGCCGCCGCCTGGCGGCCTGGCACCCGATGGCCCTGCGATGGTCACGCTCCATCCGGCGTTCCGAAACGCCTGCACGGGGAAGGTCACCTACGGCCCTGACCAGTATGTGGCCGCGGGTCCAAGCACCATCCTCGTTTCGCTGGCCGACCCCACCAACCCGACGTTCGAGGACCTCGTGCCCTCGCCCGTGCTTGGCCCGCACAGCGTCTCGACCGCGATCGTCGACGGCCACACCTACATCGCGTCCAGCATCACGAACCTTGTCCACCAGGCCAGCTACTTCCAGTTCTTCGAGGTCCTCACGCTCCCGACGGGTACGGGCAAGCTCGTGCAGTTGTCCGTGTTCGACGCCGCGGCAGCGGGGTCGACGGCAGCCGTGAACGGCCACGTGGACGCCGAAATCTCCAAGCACCCCGTGACGGGGAAGGCCGTGGTCTACCTCAGCAACTGGGACGGCGGCCTCATCGTCCTCGACTTCAGCGTCCCGCAAGCGCCGCGTGTCCTCAGCACCTGGGCCGACTCGGGAGCCGACGGCGGCCAAATGCACAGCACCCGCAGCATCGAGGGAGTCCACGATGGCCGCCACTACCTTCTGGCCGGCCAGGAATTCATCGGGCATCCCGCCAACCGACCGAGCGGTTGGGTCTACATCCTTGATGACACCGACCCTGCGAAGGTCACGGAGGTCGGACGCTGGACCTTGCCAGTCGACGTCGAGCAGGAGTGGCACGGTGTTGAACTCTACAGCACCCACTACTTCCGCGTCCTCGACAACACGGCCTTCGTCGCGATGTACCACGGCGGCCTCTGGGCGTTCAAGCTGGACTTCGAGCACCCCGAGAACATGGCCCTGCCCAAGACCGTGGGCGTCTTCATGCCGGACCAGAACGGCCAGAACGGCCGGGACCCCACGGGCACCTACGACTTCGCGCCGTTCGTGCTGGACGTCTTCCCGTACCCCGACGGCACCCTGGTCGTCTACGACGGCCTCAGCGGCGTCTACACCGTCAAGTACGACGAGAAGAAGGACATGCCCAGCCCCGAGCCGTGGCCCAAGGAAGGCAAGAAGCTCAGCTGAAGCTGCCAGGAGAAGCCGCGCAACAGGAACGACTAGCGGACGCTCCGTCAAGGGCATCCTCAGATTCACTCAGACATGGTCCGTTCTGAGAAATCTGAGGAGGCAAGGAAAGGGCGAAAAAAGAAAGTCCAGGATCAAGAAGAAATTGAAGGGGAAGGGGAGGAGGGGCAAACCCGAGTCAGCTTGTGCTGCTTGGTTTAGATGCCGCCGTGGACCGCGCCCATGGCGGTGC
>DATLBS010000031.1:0-69703 GCA_035526765.1 Thermoplasmatota archaeon
GCGGTCCGCTCCAACGAGGCGATGACGCCGGCGCCGGTCAAGCCCGGCAACGTCGAGAAGGTCGCGGCCGCCGCCAAGCCCGCCGCCCAGGCCGCGCCCGCCCCGGCCAAGCCCGCGGCTGCGCCGGTCGCGCCGGCCCCGCAGCCGACGGGGGACTACGCCATGGTCCGCGACGCGCACGGCAAGGACGTCACGGGCTACGAGGTCCTCTCCGACGGCGTCGGCGTCCTCACCGTCAGGCCCGAGGGACTCTTCACGATCGCTGGCGAAGTGAAGGCGATGGGGTACCGCATCCTCTCGCTGCTGTCGGCGTACGACCGTGCCGACCACTTCGGCGTCCTCTACGCCTTCCTCAAGCCCGCCACATCGCCGGGCGAGTTCGCGGAGCTCCGCCTGCGCATCACGATGCCCAAGACGCCCGGCGGTGCGGGCACTGCCCCTGTCGAGCCCGTGGCCCCCAGCCTCGTCGACCTGTACCCGGCCGCGGACTGGCAGGAGCGCGAGATGTTCGACATGTACGGCATCCGCTTCGACGGCCACCCCGACCTGCGCCGCGTCTTCCTCCCCAGCGACTGGAGCGGCTACCCCATGAGGAAGGACAACAAGGAGCCCGAGCAGTTCGTGGCCCTTCGCGAAGGCGAGGACATCACCGTCAAGGCTCCTGAGGAAGGTGCCTGGTAATGGCGAAGGTGGATTTCGCGAACCCGATGCTGCCGGATGGCCGCAAGCCGTCGGGGCAGCTCATGACCCTCAACATGGGTCCCCAGCACCCGTCCACGCACGGCGTGCTCCGCCTGAAGCTGCTGCTCGATGGCGAGATCGTCGTCGACGTGGAACCCGTCCTCGGGTACCTGCACCGCGGCTCCGAGAAGCTGGCCGAGGGCATGCACTGGGTCAAGTTCATCCCCCTCACCGACCGCATGGACTACCTGTCGGCCATGCACAACAACCATGGCTACGTCCTGGCCGTCGAGAAACTCCTCGGAGGGCCCGACCAGCAGATCGTGTCCGAGAAGGCGGAGCACATCCGCGTGTTCGCGGCCGAGATCAGCCGCCTGTGCAACCACCTCTTCTGGATGGGCACCTTCATGCTGGACCTGGGCGCCATCTCGCCCCTGTTCTACGCCCTGCGCGAGCGCGAGACCCTCCTCGGCTTCATGGAGGAGCTGTGCGGCGCCCGCCTCACGTTCAACTACTTCCGCTTCGGCGGCGTCAAGTACGACCTCCCGCAGGACCCGACCTACCTCCACCGCGTGAAGGAGTTCCTCGACGCCATGCCGGGCAAGGTCGACCAGTACCAGCACCTCCTGAAGCGCAACGACATCCTGCTCGGCCGCCTGCGCGGCACCGGTCCCCTCAGCCGTGAGCAGGCCCTCGAGTGGGGCATCACGGGACCCATGCTGCGCAGCGTCGGCGTCGCGCACGACCTGCGCAAGTCCGCGCCCTACTCCGTCTACGACTCCCTCAACTTCGACGTCCCCACCAACACGGAGGGCGACTGCTACGGCCGCCTCATGGTCCGGTGGGCCGAGATGCGCGAGTCCGTCCGCATCCTGCAGCAGGTCATCACCCGCCTCGAGTCGCAGAGCCTCGACGGCCTCCACCTCAACCCCGACTACGCCGGCGGCAAGATCCTGCGCGTCAAGGCCAAGGGCGAGGCGTACGCCCGCATCGAGCACCCGAAGGGAGAATACGGCTGCCACGTCATCGGCGACGGCAAGCAGAACCCCCTGCGCGTCCACGTGCGCGCCCCCAGCTTCGCCAACCTGCAAGTGCTTCCCTTGATGGCGCGCGGCCAGAAGATCGCCGACATGGTGGCCAGCCTCGGCAGCATCGACATCGTCCTGGGCGACGTGGACAGGTGAACTGACATGGGACTCCTGACCGACTTCATCGACTCCACCACGAAGGCCCTCGGCTTCGACATGCCTGGATGGGCGGACCTCATCGTCGCCTCCCTCATCGGCGCCGTGCTCCTGTTCACCGTCGTCCTGTCCATCGGCGGCGTCTTCACGTTCCTGTTCCGCCGCATCTTCGCCCGCATGGGCCAGCGCCCCGGCCCCAACCGCGTCGGCCCCCAGGGCATCTTCCAGTTCCTCGCCGACGGTGCCAAGCTCATCTCGAAGGAGGACGTGCGCCCCGCGAAGGCCGACCGGCTCGCCTGGACCGCCGCCCTGTACGTCGCCGTCGTCTTCACCGTCATGGCGTGGGCCCCCATCCCGTGGGGCGGCCAGGTCGGCTTCACCAGCGTCGGCACTGGCATCCTCCTGATCCTCGCCATGGGCGCCATCGCGCCGCTGGCCGAGATCCTGGCCGGCTGGGGCTCCAACAACAAGTACTCCCTGTACGGCGGCGTGCGCGCGGCCGCCCTGGACGTCAGCTACGAGATCCCCATGGTCTTCGCGGTGGCCGGCATCCTCCTGATGACGGGGTCCCTGGCCACCAACGACATCGTGAACGCGCAGCACGGCCACCTGTGGTTCTTCCTGCCGCAGGTCATCGGCTTCGTCATCTTCTTCATCACCGCCCTCGCGAAGGCCGGACTTGTCCCCACCGACCTCGCCGAGTCCGAGTCCGAGCTGGTGGCCGGCTTCACGACCGAGTACGGCGCCATGAGGTTCGGCATGTTCTTCGTCGTGCTGTTCTCGAACGTCTTCTTCGTGAGCGCCATGAGCGTCATGCTCTACCTCGGCGGCTGGCATGCCCCCTTCAGCGCGAGCCTGCCCATCCTGGACACCTTCCTCGGCCCCTTCACGGCCCCCCTCTGGTTCCTCGCCAAGTCGCTGCTGGTCAGCTTCGTCGTCTTCTGGGTCTGGATCACCATGCCGCGCGTCCGCGTCGACCAATACCTGTCCGTGGCCTGGAAGGTCATGCTCCCCCTCTCCATCGTGAACTTCGTCCTCACGGCCGTCCTCATCAAGGCGGGTGTGCTGTGAGCGAGAAGGAGGAGGCGGGCCCCCGCCGCAACGCGGTGCCCCTCATCCCCATCCTGCAGGGCATGGGAGTCACCCTGCAGCATTTCTTCAAGCCCACCGTGACGGTGCAGTACCCCGAGGTCAAGAAGCCCGTCGCGGACCGGTTCCGCGGCCGCATCTACCTCAAGCTCGAGACCTGCATCGGCTGCACCCTCTGCGCCCAGGCATGCCCCAACGGCTCCTGCTACATGGTCGACTACGACCCAGGCTTCGACACGCCGCAGAACAAGCGCAAGAAATTCCCCACCGTCGAAATCTCGAAGTGCATGTACTGCAGCCTCTGCGAGGAGGTCTGCCCCACGGACTCCATCCGCATGGGCAAGGAGTTCGAGACCGCCTCCCCGGTGCGCGACTACGACTACAAGCCGGACCGCCTCAGCCAGAACGAGACCGCCCTCGGCAGGGGGCCGTTCAAGTGACGCCCCCCAACGGACCACAGGTTCCACAGATGCCAGGGATTCCGCTTCAGGCAGGGCCCTTGGTTTCTGGGGAATCTGTGAAACCTGTGGTTCGGTCCGGGGGGGTCGCATGAGCGTCCCCCTCGGCGAGACCATCGCCTTCAGCGTCATCGGCGCCATCATCCTCCTTGCCGCCCTGGCATCCACTCTGGCCCGTCGCACCTTCCACTCCGTCATGTTCCTCGGCGTCGTCCTTGTGGCCGTCGCCGCCCTCTACGTGCTCCTTGGGTCGCCCCTCATCGGCGTCCTGCAGGTTCTGGTCTACGTCGGCGGCATCCTGACCCTGTTCATCTTCGCCGTCATGTTCGTGGCCGGCGACGAGGAAGGGGAGGTGGCCCAGTGAGCTCCATGAACCCGCTGGCCCCCGCTGGCGTCAGCCGCAAGGTGCAGGTCGCCCTCGCCGCCCTCGTGGCCCTGCTCCTGTTCCTCGTCCTGGCGCTTGCCATCCGCGCCACGCCCGCCTGGCCGCAGCAGCCCGGCACACCCAACGACTACGGCGCCCTCGCGGACGTCCTCTTCGGCCCCCTCGTCATCCCGTTCGAGGTCCTGGGCATCCTGCTGACCGCCGCCATGATCGGCGCCCTCGTCACGGCCCGCCCCCTCACCGTGCATGGCACCGAGGAGTCCAGCCTCGTGCACCCCAACCTCGCGGAGACCCCCGTGGCCGTGCTGCCCGCATCCGACGCCCCCGTCCCCACGGCGGCCCCCGCCCCCCTGGAGGCGCAGCCATGATCCCCGTGACGTGGAGCCTCCTGCTCTCCTCGGCGCTGCTGTGCGTCGGCGTCTTCGGGCTGCTGGTGCAGCGCAGCGCCCTCCGGGTCCTGGTCTCCGTCGAGCTGGTGCTGAACGCCGCCAACATCAACTTCGTCGCCTTCGCCAACGCCAACGGCCGCGCGGACGGCCTCGCCTTCACGCTCTTCTCGATCGCCCTGGCCGCCGCCGAGGCCGCCGTCGGGCTCGCGATCCTGCTGCACTTCTACCGCCACGGCCGCTCCGTGGACGTGAACAAGAGCACCATGCTGAGGTGGTAACTTGGCCGAACCCGTCTCCACGATCGAGCACCTTGCCGGCGCGCACCTCTGGATGGCCATCGCGATCCCGCTGCTGCCCATCCTCGCCTCCGCCCTGACGTTCTTCGTCGGCAAGCGCCTGTGGCGCGGCGGCGCCCTCCTGGGCATCGCCGCCATCGCGGGATCCTTCCTGCTGAGCCTCGTCTTCTTCACCCGCATGCTGCAGGGCGGCGAGCCCCTGGGATGGTCGACCCTTTGGTTCCAGGTCGCGGACTTCCCCTTCACCGTCGGCTTCCTCCTGGACAACCTCGCCGTGTGGCTGATGACCCTCGTCAGCCTCCTGTCGCTGCTCATCACGATCTTCTCGACGGCGTACCTGCACGACGAGTCCGACTCTCACCTGCGCCGCTACTACGCGGTCAAGGCTCTTTTCGTCGCTGGCATGCTGGGCACCGTCGTGATGGACAACTACCTCCTCATGTTCATCTTCTGGGAGGTCATGGGCGTCTGCTCCTACCTCCTGATCGGGTACTGGTACACGAAGCAGTCCGCCGCCATCGCCGCCAAGAAGGCCTTCCTCACGACGCGCCTGGGCGACATCTTCCTGTTCCTCGGCATCGTGCTCTTGTTCACGACGTTCCACACGTTCAGCTACCGCGAGCTGTTCCACCACCCCGACCTCGCCGCGCACAAGGACACCCTGTTCTGGGCGGGCCTGTTCATCTTCGGCGGTGCCGTCGGCAAGTCGGCGCAGTTCCCCCTCGACCTCTGGCTCCCCGACGCCATGGAAGGCCCCACCACGGTCTCGGCGCTCATCCACGCCGCCACCATGGTCAAGGCCGGCGTCTACCTCGTCGCGCGCTCCTGGCCCCTGCTGCTGCTGTCGGGCGACCAACTGTTCCTCATCATCGGCCTCGTCGGCGGCTTCACCGCCCTCTACACCGCCACGATGGCCCTCGCCGCCACCGACATCAAGCGCGTGCTGGCCTTCTCCACCCTCAGCCAGCTGGGCTACATGTTCCTCGCCCTGGGTGCTGGCGGCATCCTCTACAACCACACCGGCAACGGCGCCGGCTTCACGGCGGCCCTCCTGCACCTGATGAACCACGCGTTCTTCAAGGCCCTCCTGTTCCTGGGCAGCGCGAGTGTCATCCTGGGCCTGCACCACCACCAGGACCTGCGCGAGATGGGCGGCCTCAAGCGCCACATGCCCACGACGCACCTCACGATGCTGATCGGCAGCCTCAGCATCGCCGGCATCATCCCCCTCTCGGGCTTCTGGAGCAAGGACGAGGTCCTGCACACGGCCTTCGCGGTCGGCTCCGCCGACGGCGTCCCCGCGGGCGTCCACACCCTCTTCTTCGTCCTGTGGGGCATGGGCATCCTGACCGCCGCCCTCACGGCGTTCTACATGTTCCGCATGATGTGGCTCACCTTCTACGGCTCGCCGCGCAGCGAGCACGCGGAGCACGCGCACGAGTCCCCCTCCGTGATGAGGGTCCCCCTGGTCATCCTCGCCGTCTTCGCGGCCGCCTCTGGCCTCTGGCTCGTCCTCGGGCCAGGCTTCGGGCACGTCATCCATTACCCGTACTCCCCTGACCTGGGCGAGGCCGAGGCCGAATCCGGCTCGCACATCCTGATGGCCATCCTGCTGAGCCCGCTGACCTACGTGAGCCTCGCGGTCGCCGTCGCCGGCATCCTGTTCGCCCGCTCGCGCTACCGCGCCGGCCTGCCCGCCGACGAGGTGGCCACCCCCACCCGCGGCTGGCGCGGGCTCCTGTACAACCGCTACTACGTCACCCAGGGCATCTACGAGCCCCTGGGGAACACGGTCGCGTACGGCACCGCCCGCCTCAGCGCGTGGTTTGACCGCCGCGGCATCGACGGCGCCGTCAACGGCATCGCCAACCAGACCGACGACGCCGGCGCCCGCGTGCGCCGCTGGCAGGACGGCCGCCTCAGCACCTACATGGCGTCCATCGCGGTCGGCCTCACCCTCATGCTCCTCCTGCTGCACGAGGTCGTGCTGAGGTTCCGGTGGTAACATGGACATCCAAGGCCTGATCCCCTACACCCTCCTGCTGACCTTGGCCGGCGCCCTCGTCACGTTCCGCGCCTCCGAGCGCACCAGCCGCCTCGTCGCCCTCGTCGCCTCCATGCCGGCCCTGCTGGCCACCTCGTGGATGTTCTGGAAGACCGGCTTCAGCGGCTCCCTGGCCGCCAACGACTTCCTCTTCGTGACGGACTGGCCGTGGGTGCCCGCCATCGGCGCGCGCCTGCAGTTCGGCGTCGACGGCCTCAGCGCCTCGCTGGCCTGGCTCACCGCCCTGCTCACGCCCCTCGTGATCCTTTACTCGTGGCACGAGGCGCACCGGCCCCGCCTCTTCTTCGCGCTCCTGCTGCTGCTGGACGCCACCGTCATCGGCGTCTTCACCACCCTGGACCTGTTCCTGTTCTACATCTTCTGGGAGTTCGTCCTGGTGCCCATGTACTTCCTCATCGCGGTGTGGGGCGGCGCCAACCGCCGCTACGCCTCGACGAAGTTCTTCCTCTACACGGGGACCGCGTCGCTGGTGATGCTCCTGGGCTTCATGGCGCTCTACTTCGGCGCCGGCCTCAACACCTTCAACATCCCCAGCCTCGCCGCCGTCGGCGCCACGGTCGGGTTCGCCAGGGACTTCGGCCTGCTGGTCTTCGCGGTCCTTGCCATCGGGTTCCTCGTGAAGATGCCCAGCGTGCCCTTCCACACCTGGCTCCCCGACGCCCACGTCCAGGCGCCCACCGCGGGCTCCGTCATGCTGGCGGGTGTCCTGCTGAAGATGGGCTCCTACGGCCTCATGCGCATCGCCATCCCCATCCTGGGCACCAGCTTCACGGCGATGAACTCCTTCGACCTCTTCGGCGTCCACCTCTTCACGTGGTCGTACCAGTGGGCCTTCTACGTCCTGGGGACCGTGAGCGTCGTGTACGGCGCCTTCCTCTGCCTCGCCCAGGACGACCTCAAGAGCCTCATCGCGTATTCCTCCGTCTCCCACATGGGCATGATCACGATCGCGCTGGCCACGATGACGCCGCTGGGCTTCGCGGGCGCCGCCTTCATGAACGTCGCGCACGGCGTCATCTCCGCCGGGATGTTCATGGCCGCGGGCTCCCTGCAGCACGCGACGGGCACGCGCCTCATCAGCCGCCTCGGCGGCATCGCGCCCCACGTGCCCCGCCTCACCGGCCTCACCCTCACGCTGTTCCTCGCGAGCCTGGGGCTGCCCGGCCTCATGGGCTTCATCGCCGAGTTCACGATCTTCGCCGCCGTGTGGCAGCACTTCCACTGGTGGATCCTGATCCCCATCTGGAGCATCCTCATCACCGCGGGCTACTACCTGTGGGCCATGCAGCGCGCCTACTTCGGCCCCGAGGTGCGCCACCCCGAGGTCGACTGGGGCCACTTCCACGACGTGCCCGCCACCGAGAAGTGGAGCATGGCGGTCCTCATCGGCCTCGCCCTCCTGTTCGGCATCGTCCCCGGCCTGCTGATGGGGCAGATGGACGCCTGGACCACCGCCACCCTCGGCCTCCTGGGAGGCGCCTGAATGGGGTTCCTAGACTTCTTCCTGCCCGACCTGCAGTGGCAGAGCATGACCCCCGAGCTCGTGCTCCTCCTCTTCGCCCTGCTGGCCCCCCTGGTGGCCCTGTGGGACACCGACCGCCGCGGCATGCGGCAGTTCACCCTCATCGGCCTCGGCGGCTCCCTCCTCCTGACGCTGGGAAGCCTCCTGGACTGGCACTTCGCCATCCCCTGGATCAACCTGGACTTCACGCTGCAGTACCAGGGATCCAACCTCAACGGCGCCTTCGTCGTCACGTACGCAAGCCAGCTGTTCAAGCTCCTCTTCCTCGCCGTCGCCTTCCTCGCCGTCCTCGGCCTCGGCCGCCCCCTCAAGGGCCGCGCCGAGGAGGACTTCGGCGAGTTCTGCAGCCTCATCCTGTTCGCCGTCCTGGGCATGATGGTCGTCGCCTCCGCCCAGGAACTGATCACGCTGCTCCTGGGCATCGAGATGACCTCCCTGTGCAGCTACATGCTGGCCGGCTTCCGCCGCGACCGCATCGGTGCCGAGGCCAGCCTCAAGTACTTCGTCATCGGCGCCATCTCCTCGGGCCTCATGGTCTTCGCCATCAGCCTGCTCTATGGCATGGCCGGCACCACCAGCATCCCCGCGCTCGCGACGCGCATCACGGCCCACGGCGCCTTCGACGCCCTCAGCCTCATCCCCATTGCGATGCTGGTGGCCGGGCTGGGCTTCAAGATCAGCGCGGTGCCCTTCCACGCCTGGGCGCCCGACGTCTACTCCGGCTCCCCGGCCCCCGTCGCCGGCATCCTGGCGGCCGGCAGCAAGGCCATGGGCTTCGCGGCCGTCTTCAACGTCTTCCTCGTCGGCCTCGTGGGGGTCAAGACGAACTGGCAGCTGGGCATCGCCCTCGTCGCCGCCGCCAGCATGTTCGTCGGCAACCTCGTGGCCCTGCAGCAGACCAACATCCGCCGCATGCTGGCCTTCAGCAGCATTGCCCAGGCCGGCTACCTCCTCATCGCGGTCGCCGTGGGCACGAGCGCCCAGGACGGTGGCGTCTACGCCGTCGGCGGCGGCATCTTCCACCTCATGGTGAACGCCGCCATGAAGCTGGGCGCCTTCCTCGTCGTCGGAGCCCTCCTCTACGCCGGCGTCCCGGACAACGTGGCCGACTGGAAGGGGATGGGCCGCCGCGCCCCCCTCCTTGCCTTCGCCATGGCGATGTTCCTCCTCTCCATGGCCGGCCTGCCTCCCCTCGGCGGCTTCGCCAGCAAGTTCGTGCTGTTCTCGGGCGCCATCGACGCCGGGGCCACCCAGGACCTCGGCTGGCTCGTGTGGCTGGCCGTCCTCGCGGTCCTCAACTCCGCCATCTCGCTGTACTACTACCTGCGGCTGCTGCGCTCCATGTACGTGGACGAGGGCGAGGGCGGGCGCCTCGACGTGCCCGCCGGCACCGTGGCCGCCGTGCTGGCCTGCCTGGCCTTCGTGTTCGTGGCCGGGTTCTACCCGCAGCCGTTCCTCGACTCCGCCTTCCAGGCCGCCCAGTCCCTGCTGGGCCTGGCACCGGTCGCCGCGACACCCGTCCCCTGACGAAGCCAGCGAGTCGTCGCAGAAGCGCAGGGGAAGGTGGCTCAGATCTTCCCAGGTTCTGACCCTGAGTGAATCTGGGAAATCCGAGGGGGCGCCAGTTCATGGCGGGCTAACGAGTGGTCTGGGCAGTCTGGGCAAGAATAGCGCCCGCTGGCTGCAGCACCAACAGGCTCAGCGGGACGACGTCGTCGGCGCCACACGCGTGCTAGACCGGTTGGTGTTTTCGACAGACCGATGGGTCGCGGCCGAAGCGGAGGGCACCCGTTCGGCCGGAGTCCGAAACCTTATGGCGCTGCACCCCTGAATCAACCCCATGCCCAGCCCCGAGAAGCTCGCCCAGATCCAGGCGGCCCTCGACGAGATCCGCCCCGCCCTGCAGTTCGACGGCGGCGACGCCGAGCTCATCGACTACTCGGAGGACACCGGCGTCGTCCAGCTGCGCATGCACGGCGCCTGCCAGGGCTGCGGCATGTCCACCCTGACCTTGCAGGCGGGGATCGAGCGCATCCTGAAGGAAAGGGTGCCTGAGATCAACGCCGTCGTGAACGTCTAGTCCTGTCGCGTCGCCCCCCATCCCCCCCCCGGCCAGCCGCAGAGAACGCAGAGTCCCAGGAATCCAGCTTGGGTCCATGCCCCCTCCTCTGCGCTCTCTGCGGATGGGCAGTCGTCGCGGCGCGCGGTTTTGTAATCGGTCCCTGTCCGCGCGCCCGTGGCCTCCCACCCCCTGCGCGACTCCTCGATCGCCGGCCTCGCCGTGGGGACGGCCCTCGCCGTCCTGGGCCTGACCGGGCTGCCGGGGGCGTGGAGCGGGGCGCACGGAATCGTCCTCCTGTTCGGGTTCCTCGTGCCCGCCCTCGAGAGCCTGAACCTGCACGCCCTCGCGCGCTTGGTGCGCCACCCCGTGAATCCCCTGGCGGAGAAGGTCGCCGCCCAGCTTCTGGGCACCGGTACCGTGCTGCTGGCCTTGGGGGCCTGGCTGGTCCCCATCGCCCCGACCCCCGCCTACGTTCTCTTGGGACTGGGCGCCCTCGTCCTCCTGGCCGCCTCGGGCATGCTGACCGGCATCGTCCTCAAGGCCGCCCCCCGGCGAGGGACGAGCGTCGTCGACCTTGCGCGTGATCCACTGACCAAGGGGGACGACGCCTGCGTGGCGCAGGTGCGCTTCGCCCACTTCTTCCTCCCCCTGGGCGTCCTGGGCGTCGCGCTGAGCGCGCCGTGGTGGGCGTGGGGCTCCGCCGCGGGGCCCGTGTTCCTGGCGATGGTGCATGTCCTGCTGGTCGGTTACGGCCTCGTCTCCATCTACGCCCTGAGCCACTTCTGGGTCCCCCGCCTCTCCGGCGTGCCCGCCATCGCGGCCGGCGCCATCAAGGGCGAACTGCACAGCACGCTGCTGGGGATCGTCCTCCTCGTGGGGGGCTTCCTGCTGCGTCTCCTGCCGGCCGGGCATGCCGCCTCCACGGGCCTGCTCATCATGGGGGGCGTCTGCG
Source organism: Thermoplasmatota archaeon (assembly GCA_035526765.1). Lineage (GTDB taxonomy): Archaea > Thermoplasmatota > E2 > JACPAO01 > JAHFTW01 > JAHFTW01. The sequence continues at coordinate 11,084 of DATLBS010000031.1, forward strand.
TGTTCATCGGGACGTTCACCTTCATGGGGGTCCTCGGCGCCAACATCATGAAGAACAAGTCCCCCACCCAGCGCGTCACCCCTGAGTTCGCCTACGTGCCCTGGGCCTTCGCCGGCGTGTTCTGGGTCATCGCCGGGGTCCTCATGGGCATCTTCCTCAACGCCGTGCCAGGCCTCCTGGCCGCCAAGTGGGGCGCCCTCCGGTTCACCCACGTCCACTCCGTCCTCACGGGGGGCGCCGCGCAGCTGTTCCTCGGCTACCTCCTGCGCGTGGCCCCCCGCGACAAGGGGCTGCCGCCCGCCCCCTTCGCGCAGGGGCGATGGGGGTTCTACTCCTGGAACCTGGGCACCGCCCTGCTGCTCTGGGGCGCCCTTGCGGCCTCCGGCACGGCGACCCTGGCCGGGGCCCTCTTGATAACTGTCGGGTTGGGCGCTTGGTTCATCATCCTCCTCGCCTCTTTGCGGCCCCGGACGTGACGGATGGCCCCTGACTCCCCTGCCCGACCCCTGCGCAGCGCGACCAACCAGCTGGGCGCCTGGACCCGCATCCCCACGAAGCTGGGCACCTTCCACGTCGCCGTCCACGAGGGCGCCGTCGTGCAGACCGCCTTGCCCTCCATGGACACGCGCCAGTTCCTCGCCGAGCTGGCCAACCGCCTCCCCGGGGTCGCTTTCCGCGAGGACCCCTCGGAGCCCACCCTGGTGCGGGCCGGAGAGCAGATCCTGCAATACGTGGACGGCAAGCGGAAGGAGTTCGACGTCCCCGTCCGCCTCGAGGGCACCGAGTTCCAGAAGAAGGTGTGGAACATCCTCGCCCGCATCCCGTACGGCGAGACGCGCAGCTACCACGAGGTCGCCCAGGCCATGGGCCGCCCCGGGGCCTCCCGCGCCGTCGGGCAGGCCAACCACAACAACCCCGTGGCCCCCATCATCCCGTGCCACCGCGTCGTGACCTCCAGCGGCGCCCTCGGCGGGTACGGCGGCGGCGTGGACCTCAAGCGCGCCATGCTGGAGCAAGAAGGCGTGCAGCTGGAATAGCGCCGTTGTTTGCCGGACCGGTCAAGAAGGTTTATCGGGGTTCTCCATGGCCCCCGCAGCCCTTGGTTGCTGGCCCTAGCAGGCTGCCGGCGTCACGCCGCTGCGGACGGGAAAAAGGCACCTGTCACCCGGCCAGCACCCTGATATAGAGGCGCCTCTGAACGGCGCCTTGATGACGCACGCCCACACCACTCCCCCCACCGTCGTGAACGGCGCCGCGGAGGGTTCCCTCAAGATCGAGTCCACCCTGACGATGACCGTCACGGACCTTGCCCGCACGAAGCTGCAGGAGTTCCTCGGCGACCGCCCCCTTAGTGCCGTCGGCGTCCGCCTTTCCGTCCAGCCCGGCGGCTGCTCCGGCGCCTCCTACGGCATGGAATTCGGCGAGGCCCCCGAGGAGGGCGAGAAGACCCTCACGGCCAACGGCGTCAAGCTGTTCGTCCACCCCTCCCACGCGGCCCTCCTGAACGGCCTCGTCGTCGACTTCGTGGACGAGCTCATGGGCGGCGGTTTCAAGATCCACAACCCCAACGCCAAGTCCAGCTGCGGCTGCGGCAAGTCGTTCTCGGCGTAGGGCCCGCCAAGGGGCGGTCAATCGCGGGGCATGCGGTCACGCCGTCGGGCACTCCCTTGAGTCCTCAGGTGGCGGACGCTGCGCGTTCGGTCCTGGATCATTGACATTCTAACACTCCGTGGACGACGGTGGGGGCGTCGAGCACCTGAGTGATGCCTTGGGGTGCGCGGAGTGAGCGGCCCCGAAACTTCCTTGGTTTTTTCTGGGCGCGCTTCGTGCGCCCGATTCCATCGCTTGCTGGAACAACCCGCCGCCCCCACACACCCATAGGGCCTGGGCCTCGGGTCTTCACGGCGACCGATGGCGCGACGCGGCCGCGCCCCATTCCATCGCATGCAAGTACGGCCCGCCAGCGCCGTCGGAGGGGGGTGGATCCGGTGTCCTCGCTTCGAGCGACCGATGGCTTGGAACCGGGGGTTGTTTTGGACGTGGAATGGGCAACCTTGCTGTCGGTTTGGGTTTCCCGGGCATCCCTTCTGCACAAGATACGTCTCGACCCCCGTCGACCTCGCGGGTCTGGTACATGTTCGGGGTGCGACGGCTGTATACCTGCAACGGCGCTCAGGGAATCCACCGGCATCGCCGGGATGTGAGTCCCAATGCCAACTGATCTCCTGGACAACTCGACCCACCATGGCGAGTACCCAAGCCTCGGGTACCTCACCCGCCGCCAGCCCCCCGGCACGGGCATCCCGCCCGGTTCCGACTGGGCCGGCGAGACCGACACCGCCGTGGAAGGCTGACCATGTCCGACCCCGCCTGCGACTGCTGCCACGGCACGGCCGCGCCCCGCATCCGCCTCGACCAGGAAGAGGGCTCCCAGAGCCTCACCATCTGCCTGCGCTGCCTGCGATCCTCCATGCTCATGAAGGCCGCCAGCAGCGAGCAGCGCGGCAGCCGCCTCCTGCGCCAGTACGCCGACGAGTACGGGCTCCACCTCTGGCGCTCGGGCCACGCGGTCTACCTGCTGCCGGCCATCGCCCCCTTCGAGCAGGGCATCGCCCGCCCCCGCACCCAGACCGCCATCGCGATCTAGGCCGCGCCCGCTCGACTTCTCCGCTCCCCCCTCCCCTCCAGGACCCTGGTCTCGCCAAGCAAGCTCCAAGGCCTGGCCCCCACCCCCCCAGGCATCGTGCCACCCCTTTTTTTTTGGCCGTGCACGGCCCCAGCATCCTGCACGCCGTCCCCGTCGCAGACTCCCGCCCTCTCCTGGACCTCCCCTGAACATGTTCGTGGCCGGAAGCCGACATATCTGGTGCAAGCTTGGCAGCCTCCGATGCCTCGACTCTCGACCACCACCACGACCAGCAAGCCCGCATCCACGAACGCCGTCACCGCCGTGGCGCGCCCCCGCAAGGGCGCTCCCTCCGAGGACGAGATCCGCGCACGCGCGTACGCCATCTTCCAGGCGCGCGGCGCCCAGCCGGGCCGCGAGGCCGAGGACTGGGCGCAGGCCGAGCGCGAGCTGCGCGCCCGCGCCGTCGTCACCGCCCGCTAGGCGATAGGCCGCGTTCGTCGCCGACATCTCCCTTCCCTCCTCTTCCTCCCCCCTTCCCCCCGCCCCTTCCCTCCTGCCCCCCTTCCCATTCCCCCCCTCCCCCCCTCCCTCACGCACCCCGTGCCCTCCCCGCTCTTTCCTCTTTGGACCCCAAGGCTGTGCCCGCTTGCCCTCCGTCTCCCTCGAACCCCTCCGGCGCACGCGCGCCGTCGTCCTTCCCGACCTCTACGTCGACGCGCTGGCCTTCCTGCCGCCGTGGGCCCAGTCGGGACGCCAGATGGGGCAGATCGCGCGGCGCGGCGGCGGCAACCTGCCCGTGGGGAACATCGAGTTCAAGCTGGGCGGCAACGCGGCCAACCTCGCCGTCGCCCTGGCTCGCCTCGGCGCCCAGGTCGACCTGATCGCGCACACGGACGAGTTCGGCCACCGCCTCCTGCAGCGCGCCGCCGCCGGCACGGACCTGCGCACGGAAGGCGTCCGCGTCGGCGCGAAGGGCTCGGCGACGCTGGGCCTCGAATGCGGCGGCTCCAACGTCATGCTCAGCCACGCCGGCCCCCTGCAGGAGTTCGGGCCGGAGCGCCTCACGAAGGAGGACTGGGAGCGCATCGAGTCCGCCGACGCCGTGGCGCTCGTGAACTGGGCCCAGAACCAGCGTGGCACAGCGCTTCTGAAGAAGATCTCCAGCCGCCTCGGCAGGCGCGGCACCTTCCTCTACCTCGACACCGGCGATGTCCGGAACCGCCTGCCTGACCTCGCGGCCCTGCGGCAGGACCCCTCCATCTGGAAGGGCGTCGGCGCCTTCGGCATGAACCAGAACGAGCTCGGCGCCTTCGCGGCGGCCCGCCCAGGTGACGGGCGCCGCGGCAAGGCCGCATCCGCCCGCGGCCAGGGTCCCTCGGGGGGTGGCGTGGGGGTCGCCCAGGCCCAGGAACTGGCCTCCGAGCTGGGCACCCGCATCGACCTGCACACCCGCGAGTGGGCCGCCTCCGTGACCGGTTCCTCCTCCACCAAGGTCCCCGCCGGCCGCACCCCCGCCGTCCGCCTCACCGGCGCCGGCGACACCTGGAACGCCGGCAACCTCGCCGGGTACATGATCGGACTCCCGGACCGGGAGCGCCTCTCCCTCGCCCACCGCGTCGCGACGCGGTACGTCACCGGACGCTCCGGCCTCCCCCCCACCGCCCAGGACGTTGCCCCATGATCTCCCTGCTTTCCGGAAACCAGCGCGTGCTACTGACCATCGACGAACGTGGCGCGTGGACGCAGCTCTACTACCCGCACCCCGGCATGCACCAGCAGCTGCAGCAGGCCCGGGTCGGCCTCTACGACGAGGCCACGAAGGCGTTCACGTGGGTCGACCACGAGGGCGAGATGCCGGACGAGATGCAGTTCCTCGAGGACTCCAACGCCGCCCGCACCCGCCTGCGCCGCATGGGCCTCGAGGTCACCCTCGACGACATCGTGCACCCGAACCTGGACCTCGTCATCCGCCGCATCGCCATCCGGAACCCCGGGACCCACGCCCGCCGCGTGCGCGTCTTCCGCTACCAGAGCCTCAACATCGGGGGCTCGATGTACCAGGACACCGCGTACTGGGACCCCGAGACGCGCACGGTGACGCACTACAAGGGCAACTTCTACTTCCAGATGTCCGGCAAGCCTGACTTCGACCACTACTCCTGCGGCGAGCACACCCTCAAGGGCCTCAAGGGCAGCTACGTCGACGCCGAGGACGGACAGCTCTCGGGGGGCGGCATCAGCCACGGCGCCGCCGACTCCGTCGTGCAGTGGAACCTAGAGGTGCCCGCCGGCCAGGAGAAGGCCGTCCACCTCATGATGGTCATCGGCAGCTCCCGCCGCCAGGTCACCGAGGCCACGAAGGGCCTCGCCGGCCGCGACCCCAGCCTCTACATCGCGGAGACCATCGGGTACGGCAACCACTGGGCCCGCAAGAAGCAGTCCACCCTCGCCGCCGACCTCTCCCCGCAGGTGGCCAACGTGTACCGCCGCAGCCTCTACGTCCTGCATGACTGCCAGGCCGCCAACGGCTCCATCATCGCCTCCCCCGACTCCCGCACCCTCAAGTGGGGCGGCGACACGTACACCTACAACTGGTGGCGCGACGGCGCCTACATCTGCCGCGCCATGAGCGAGGCCGGCCTCCACCACAACGCATTGGCCTTCCTCGGCTTCGCGGCGCGCTGCCAGGAGGAGGACGGCTCCTTCCTGCACCGCCACCTTCCCGACGGCGCCCTCGGCTCCACGTGGCACCCCCCGCCGTTCCTGCAGGTCGACCAGACCGCCTCCGTCCTGGACGCCGTCTGGCACCACTACGAGGTCTCCGGCGACCTCGACGAGCTCCTGCGCTCCTGGCAACTGGTGCGCAAGGGCGCCGACTTCCTCATGGGCTTCGTGGACGAGCACGGCCTGCCCCGACCCAGCTACGACCTGTGGGAGGAGAAGAAGAACATCAACACGTACACCGTCGCCGCCGTCGTCGCCGGCCTGCGCGCCGCCGCCAAGGTCGGCCGCGCCCTGGCCAAGCGCTCCGACTTCTGGACGCAGGCCGCCGACCGCATGCAGGCCGCCGCCCTCGAGCGCCTGTGGAACCCCGTCAAGGGCACCTTCAACAAGGGCATCAACCCCCTCGACGAGGCCGTCGACGCCTCGACCCTGCTGGCGCTGCGCTGCGGACTCCTGGAGCCCAGCGACCCCCGCTACGCGCAGGTCGTCGAGGCCGTCGAGAAGCGCCTCTGGTCGAAGGCCCATGGCGGCATCTCCCGCTACGAGTCCGACCAGTACTACGGCCGCGAGAACCCGTGGATCATCTGCACGCTGTGGCTGGCGCAGTGCCACCTCGCCCTGGGCAACAAGGACCGCTGCCGCGAGCTCATCGAATGGGCCGCCGCGACGGCCGGCCCCACGCACCTGCTGGCCGAGCAGATCGACGCGGAGGGCGAGCACACGAGCGTCACGCCGCTGGTGTGGAGCCACTCCACCTTCATCGAGGCGGTCAACGACTACACGCGCACCGCGCAGGTCACGGCGGTGCCGCACGGCCAGGTCACGCTGACGGTGGAGAGGCCCGCGCAATGAAGGTGGCGATGCTGGGCTGGGAGTTCCCGCCGTTCATGGCGGGCGGCCTGGGCATCCACTGCCTCGAGATCACGCAGGACCTCGCCCGCCAGGGCGTCGCGCTCGACTTCTACATGCCCCACATGGCCAGCGTCGAGGGAGGCCTGCGCGTGCGCGAGCACCACAGCCACCTCGACATCAAGGAAGTGGAGGCCGACCCCGGGTTGTCGCCCTACGGTGGCAACGGCGGCGGCAACAAGAAGAAGGCGTACGAGCGGAACTTCAACGCCGCCGTGGCGCTCTACAACCAGCGCCTGGTGGCCTCCTTCGACTCCTTCGATGCGGATGTGCTGCACGCGCACGACTGGATCACGGTGCCCGCGGCCCTGGAGCTGAAGCGCCTCACCGGCAAGCCGCTGGTGCTGACGATGCATTCGCTGGAGAACGACCGCAGCGCCGGGTTCTGCCCGCAGCAGTGGATCGCCGACATCGAGCGGCAGGGCGTCCACGGCGCCGACCGGGTCATCGCGGTCAGCCACTACACGAAGAAGCTCCTGGTCGAGCAGTACGGCGTCCCCACCGGCAAGATCGTGCCCGTGCACAACGGCATCGACGCCAACAAGTTCCACGACGCCGCCGTGCGCGACTACGCCAAGGGGCGCGGCACCGTCCTCTTCCTCAGCCGCCTCAGCCGCCAGAAGGGCCCCCTCTACTTCCTGCAGGCCGCCCGCCGCGTCCTCCAGGTCCGCCCCGAGGCCCGCTTCGTCATGGCCGGCACGGGGGAGATGCTTGGCGAGTGCATCCAGTACACGCTCCAGCACGGCATCGCGGACCGCGTCACGTTCACGGGGTTCGTCGGCAACGACGACCTTGCGGACTTCTACTCCCACAACGACCTCTACGTGCTGCCGTCGGTGAGCGAGCCCTTCGGCATCTCGGTCCTGGAGGCCATGGCCACGGGGCTGCCCACCATCGTGAGCAAGTCCTGCGGCGTCGGCGAGGCCCTGCACCACGTGCTGCGCTCCGAGTACCACGACATCGACGAGATGGCCTCCATGATCGTCGCCCTCCTCGATTCCCCGACCCTGCGCGAGGAGATGGGCCGCAACGGCGCCCGCGAGGCCCAGCGCTTCACGTGGGCCGCCTGCGCCCGCAAGACCCTCGGCGTCTACCGCAGCCTCGCCCCAGCCGCGCGCGCCCCCGCCCGCGTTCCCGCTCCCATGACGAACCTCCTGCACGCCGACCCGGCCACGCACCCGACCGCCCACTCCCTGGAGGTCACCGCTTGACCGACGTCTGCATCTACTTCCAGGTGCACCAGCCGTACCGCCTGCGCCGCATGCGCCCCTTCGAGGCCGTGGAGGGCTTCGACTACTGGGACCACAAGAAGAACAACGAGATCCTGGACCGCGCCTCCACGAAGTGCTACCTGCCCACCAACGCCGCCATCGCCGAGCTCGTGCGCAAGACCGACGGCAAGTTCCGTGTGGCGTACTCCCTCAGCGGCGTCTTCCTCGACCAGCTGGAGGAGACCCGCCCCGACGTCCTGGACTCCTTCCGCGACCTCGCCCGCACGGGGCACGTGGAGTTCCTCGACGAGACCCACTACCACTCGCTCTCCGGGCTGTGGGGCGACCAGGCGGAGGTCCGCGAGCAGGTGGCCGAGCACCGCCGTGCCATGGAGCGGCACTTCAGCCAGCGCCCCACCGTGTTCCGCAACACGGAACTGATCTACGACGACCGCATCGCCGCCACCGTCGAGGACCTCGGCTACAAGGCCATCCTCACCGAGGGCGCCGACCGCATCCTCGGCGGCCGCTCCCCCAACCACCTGTACCGCCCGCAGCGTCCGGACAGCAAGCTGAGCGTGATGCTGAAGAACTACCGCCTCAGCGACGACGTTGCGTTCCGGTTCTCCTCGCACAACTGGACCGAGTTCCCCCTCACGGCCGACAAGTACGCCAACTGGCTGGCCGCCGCCCCCGGGCAGACCGTGAACCTGTTCATGGACTACGAGACCTTCGGCGAGCACCAGTGGCCCGAGACCGGCATCTTCCAGTTCCTTGAGCACCTCCCCAAGGAGACGGCGCGGCACCGTCACCTCAACTACGCGCTGCCCAGCGAGGTCGTCGAGCGGCACCGGCCCGTGGATTCCCTGCACGTGCCGCAGGCGATCTCGTGGGCGGACACGGAGCGCGACGTCTCAGCGTGGCTGCACAACAAGATGCAGCACCACTGCTTCGGCCAGCTCTCCGACATCGGCAACCTCGTGCGCCAGGTCCGCGACCCCGAGCTGACGAAGGCGTGGCGCCGCATGCAGACCAGCGACCACCTGTACTATTGCTCCACGAAGTCGCTGGACGACCAGGACATCCACAGCTACTTCTCGCCCTACGACTCGCCGTACATGGCTTTCATCAACTACAAGAACGCCCTCGACGACCTGCAGGCCAAGGCCGAACGGATGCTGCGCCGTTAGGCCACCCGCCCTCCGTCGGCATGGAGCCCGGCCACTTGATCCGCGTGGATGATGGGCAGCGCGGCCAAGCCCCTCGCGGCGGCGGCCCACCCCCAACGGGCATGCCTTCGGCTTGCCCGGCGCGACGGTTGGGCGAAGCCGCCGCAAGCCCCAAGAAGGCGTTGCCGGCTGGAGACGCATGGCCCGTTGGTCGGTGCCCCTCCTCGTCGCGATGACCGTCCTGGCCGGATGCTCCGCCAGCTCCAGCGGCACGTCCGCATCCACGACGGACCCCGCCTCCGACGTCCACGTGGAGGCGACGCGGACCACGGGAGTCATCCGCGGCATCGTCGTCGACGCCGCGATCCGGCCCCTCGGCGGGGCGCAGGTGACGACCCAGGCGGGCAGCACAAGGCTGTGGACGAACACGACGCCCACGGGCGCCTTCGGCTTCCAGGGCCTCGCCCCGGGCACGTACTTCGTCGTGGCGGAAAAGCCCGGCTACAAGCAGACGCAGACCTCTGTCGAGGTCGTGGCCGGCGACTCCATGCCGCGCGCCACCCAGGTGCAGCTGGAGGCCAACCCCGTCACGAAGCCCTACGTCGAGACGCTCTCCTTCAAGGGCTTCCTCGCGTGCGGCGCGGCCATCTTCCTCACCAGCGTCGGCTGCACCACCGTCGGCCCCGCCGCGACGGCGACGGCCTCGCAGGCCATCTTCGGATACACGTACACGCAGCTCCCGATGTGGATGCAGGGGGAGCTCATCTGGGACCAGACGCAGGCCGCCGGCGGGGAACTCATCTGGGAGGCCGTCATCCATAACACCAACGCCCACGTGGGCTACCGCGAGACCACGACAAGCCCTGCCCTCATGTACTGGAACACGACGATCCTCAAGGACCATGAGGAGGACGTCCTCAAGGACGGCATCGACGTCCGCTTCTTCGGCGGCGCCCACCCTTCCTGCAAGTCGCCCGTGCAGCCCGAGCTGCCCTCCAACCCCAGCGGGTTCACGCGCCCCCTCTTCTTCGGCTGCGGCGCCACCCTCAACCAGGACGTCCGCATCATCGTCGACACGTTCTACAACTTCACGCCGCCCACCGGGTGGCGGCACTCCAAGGACGGGGAAGCGGTCGTGCCCGCGTAGCCTGACGGCCATCCATCTCCTCCAAAAGGGAAGCGCGAAGGCTCCGATGGTTCCACGCCGCGTGGGCAATCCTTAAGCGCCGGCGGGCGGGTGGGCGCCTGTTGGGGGCTGCATGGCCCCCCTGGTGGTCCCATGCGCCGTTGGCTTCCCCTCCACGTGGCCTGCTTCCTTCTGGCAGCTCTGCTGGCCGGCTGCAGCCATCCCCCCAGCGGCACCGGGTCCACCTCGACGCAGGTGGTCGTGGATGCCTCCGGGAGGGCCATCGTCCTGGACCCAGCCTCGAACAAGACGGTGGAGACGCCCCATGGCGCCGTCGCCGAGAACCGCGCCATCGTGTACGGCCGGGTGCACGACTCCGCCAACCTCAGCGTCTCCGGCGCCACCCTCGGCATCCTCGGCACCCCGCTGACCGGCAGGTCCGGTGCGGACGGCTCCTTCAAGTTCGCGCAGGTCCCCGTCGGCACCTTCAAGGTGCGGGTGGAGGCTTCCGGTTTCCTCGCCCTGGAGCAGGAGTTCACGACGCAGGCCGGCAAGGAGACCCTCCTCGACCTCACTCTTAAGGTCAATGCCCTGCTGGGGGCCGGGTACGCCCCCCACATCCACGACTTCTGGGGGCGCGCCACGGAACGCGTCCTCATGGAGGAGGTCGTCCCCGTCTACGACGACCTGCCGGGCGGCTCCGCGCCCCAATCGCGGCCCGGCATGGGCGCGAGTCCCGCCGCGACCACCGGCCCATGCACGAAATCGCTGGGACGGTCCAACTTCGCGTGCCCGTGGGAGTTCTTCCTCCCCGACTCCCCCGACCAGCTGCCGCAGACCATCTGGCCCGGCACGAAGACGGTGACGTTCAAGCTCAGCTGGGAGTCCTCGCCAGAGAACAACCTCCCCAAGGTCGGCATCCTGCTGCGCCACGCCGCCCTGGCCACCGCCAAGCCCGACATCGACCTCGGCGCCGTCGCAAGCGGCGGCACTCTCACGTACGAGGTCCCCAGCAGCAACCAGACCGACAACGGCCACCAGCTGTTCACCGCCTGGGTGTTCCGTCTCTACGTCGCCAACGACCTCGAGGGCTCCACCACCTCATGGACGCCCGCCGTGGGACGGGCCGGGGTCGGTGTCAAGATCTCCATCTTCAAGGGGGCAATCGGCCTGGACCCGCCGCACCGCGACTTCTGGGGTGCCAACGCCTCCGCCGTCGTTGGCGACCCGGATCATGCCTACAACGCTGGCGCAGCGGCCCCCCAGGAAGCATCGTCGACGGATTCCCAGCACGTCTTCGGCATCGCAAGTGGCCCCAAGGGTGGCCTCAACATCATCCCCCCTGGCACCAAGAAACTCGACATCAAGATCACGTGGAGCTACAAGGCGACCACCAACGCACTGCCGGACCTGGGACTGAAGTACAAGTTCACCTACCGCACGGCCGACCAGTATCCCAAGACGACGCTGGCCTCCGACTACAAGGTCCCCAAGCTCCTCGAATCTGGGCCCTCCATGCTGCGCTACGAGGTCCCCACCTCTCCAACAGAATGGGATGGATTCTACCAGGAGAAGTCGTTCTGGGGACTCCGCTGGGCGGAGGACGATTCCCTCCCCTACCACGAAGGGTACCTGACGCAGTTCAAGATCGTCATCACCGCCGTCAAGGACCCTTCCTTCTAGTTGCCCGCACGGAGGCGGCTATCTTGCTGGTCCACTTGCGCATCAGGGAGCGAGGCCTGCCTACCCCTTGCCTCTTGCCCAGCCCCCCCTCCCCCCGCCCCCACCCTGCGGCGCGGCGCCGGCGCCGCCAGCACCCATAAATACCAAGGTGTGCTAGAAGGTGTTAGGCTGTGGCAGCCACAATCAGCCACACAGGTGAATGACATGGACCTCAAGCAACTCAAGGGCGTCGGCCCCTCCAAGCAGGACAAGCTCAAGACCGCCGGCATCACGAGCGTCGAGCAGCTGGCCCGCGCCGACATCGCCGCCGTGGCCACCAAGTCCGGCATCCCCGCGGCGCAGGTCAAGGACCTGAAGCACCGCGCCGCCGCGCTGGCGGTCCTCGAGGACATCAAGGGCTTCGGCCCCGGCTCCCTCGGCACCCTCTCCGACCAGGGCGCCGTCGCCGTCCGCGAGCTGTACTCCGCCTCCGCCGACTGGCTCGCGGCCGAGATCAAGGTCGCCCAGGCCCGCCTGGTCGAGCTGCGCGCCGAGGCCGAGGCCGTCGCGCGCCACGTCGCCGAGGAGGCCCGCACGCCCGAGGGCCGCGGCCGCCTCGCCCAGGAGGGCGCCGCCCTCGCCCACGTCGCGGCCCGCAAGGCCTCCGAGACCGGCAAGAAGGCCATGGCCGCCGCCGAGCGCTCCCGCGACCTCGCCGTCACGCGCGCCAAGGAGATCCAGGCCCGCGCCCCCGAGGTCCTTGCCCAGGCGCAGGTCACCGTCCGCGAGGCCGAGACCCGCCTGAAGTCGGCGGTCGCCCGCACCGAGCAGGTCGTGCGCGCCGAGGCGCAGAAGGCCAAGGCCCGCACGGAGCGCGTGGTCGGCCAGACCCGCGCCCGCATCAACAAGGCCGAGTGACGAGGCAACGGCTCCTTCCTCTCCCCCTTACTCTCCTTTTTTTTCGCGCACGGTGAAACCCTGCTTCGTGGTCGGACGCCCGCTGGCCACGGAACCCACGGAACCCAACGGAACCTGACAGGCGCTCCTTTCGCGCGGCCGGGGGTCCCTCGCTTCGTTGCAAACCCGGCGGTTCGCGCCCCCCCCCCCCACCCCCCTCGCGGTCCGGTGGCTGGGGGCGTTGGGGGTGCGCAATCTTCTGGATCTGTGGAATCTTTGTTGGGCACAGGGGCGTAGCTACCGCCAGATCGCCGCGCACAAATCCCAAACGGGCCGCACGCGCACGTAGCGGCTGCGCAAGGAGCCCGCGATCCCCCAAGCGATGCCCGCGAGCCCCAGCAGGAGGACGGGGGCGGCCATGAGGGCGAGGACGTCCTTGGCGCCGGGGGCCGCCTGCGACAGCATGCCAAGGAGGAGCAGGAGCACGTACAGCAGCGCGATGAGGAGGCCGCCCTGCCGCGCGTGGTAGCGGGCCAGCGGGTCGTGCGGAGCCGCCCAGGCGGGGACGAGGCCGAGGCCAGGCAGGGGAACGTACGCCACCCACGCCACCGCCTTCCCGTCCACGCGGCGCCACTTCGGCGTTCCGGCATGAACCTGCCGATGGGGTTATGGGACGCCCTCCAGTGCCGCGCGCCATGGAGAAGGGACTGGACAGGCAAGCGCTGGAAGCGACCGCCAAGCAACTGGTCGCCCCCGGCAAGGGCATCCTCGCGGCGGACGAGTCGACCGCCACGATCGCGAAGCGGTTCAAGGACATCGGCGTCGAGAACACGGAGGCCAACCGCCGCGACTACCGCCACCTCCTCTTCACGAGCCCCGACGTCGCCAAGACGATCTCGGGCGTGATCCTGTACGACGAGACGCTGCGCCAAAACGCCTCGGACGGCACCCCGTTGGCCCAGATCTTGCTCAAGCAAGGAATCGTGCCTGGCATCAAGGTCGACACTGGCGCCAAGGACATGGCGGCCTGGCCGGGCGAGAAGATCACGGAGGGCCTGGACGGGCTGCGCGAGCGCTTGGCGGAATACCACAAGCTGGGCGCCCGCTTCGCCAAGTGGCGCGCCGTCATCACGATCGGCATGGGACCCAAGGGGCCCACCCCCAGCTACGCGAACCTCATGGCCAACGCGCACGCCCTCGGCCGCTACGCCGCCCTGTGCCAGGAGGCCGGCATCGTCCCCATCGTGGAGCCCGAGGTCCTCATGGACGGCGACCACTCCATCGACGCCTGCGAGCGCGCCACCCGGATGGCCTGGATGACGCTCTTCGAGCAGCTCACCATCCAGGGCGTGCACCTCCCGGGCATCCTGCTGAAGCCCAGCATGGTCATCAGCGGCAAGGACGCCAAGGTCCGCGCCAAGCCCGAGGAGGTCGCCCGCCGCACCGTCGCGGCGCTGCGCGACCACGTCGTCCCCGCGGTCCCTGGCATCGTGTTCCTCAGTGGAGGCCAGAGCCCCCAGGAGGCCACCGAGCACCTGCGCCTGATGAACACGCTTGGCCCCCACCCGTGGGTCCTCACGTTCAGCTACGGCCGGGCCTTGCAGGAGCCCGCGATGAAGGCTTGGGGCGGCAAGGCGGCGAACGTGCAGGCCGCGCACAAGGCGTTCCAGCAGGTGGCCCGCGCGAACTCCGCCGCGGCCCAGGGCCAGCAGGTCCACGAAGTCAAGGCCTGACCACGACGAACCACAGATTTCACAGATGCACAGATTCCGTCCGTTCTGTGGAATCGGTGAAATCTGTGGTTCGGCCGGTCGGTCGGAGAAGGCGCGAAGCCGCTTTGTACGCGCCCCCCATGCCGCGTCAACCATGCGGATCGGTGTCCTCAACGGCGGCGGCCCCGCCCCCGGCCTCAACGGAGTCATCAACGCCGTGACCCTCGCCGCGCGCGCGAAGGGCTGGACCGTCATCGGCATCCCCCGCGGCTACTCCAACCTGATGAAGGGCAACACCGACGTGTGCAAGGAGCTCACGGAGGACTCCGTTGCCGGCATCGAGGTGCAAGGGGGCAGCATCCTCTTCACGAGCCGCGCCAACCCTACCAAGAAGCCGGAGGACATGGCGAAGGTCGCCGACTCCGTCAAGAAACTCAAGCTCGACGCCCTCGTCTCCATCGGCGGCGACGACACCGCCACGGCTGCCATGAAGGCCGCCGCAAGCATCCCGGGGTTCCGCGTCGCCCATGTCCCGAAGACCATCGACAACGACCTCCCCTTGCCCAACGGGGCGCCCACGTTCGGTTACGAGACCGCCAAGCACCTGGGCGCCCAATTGTGCCGCAACCTGCGCGTCGACGCGCGAACCACGAGCCGCTGGTACCTCATCACCGCGATGGGACGTAGCGCCGGCCACCTCGCCGTCGGCATGGCCATCGGCTCCGGCGCGGACCTCGTCGTCATCCCCGAGGAGTTCCCCGCGGGCCCCATCAAGCTGGACGCCATCGCGAAGCTGGTCGAGACCGCCATCACGAAGCGCAAGGCCGCCGGCCACGACTGGGGCCTCGCCGTCCTGGCCGAAGGGCTCCTCGACCGCCTCGACCCCGCCGAGCTGAAGGCGAAGGTGGGCAACCTGGAGCTGGACGAGCATGGCAACCCGCGCATGAGCGAGGTCGACCTCGGCCGCGTCGTCCGCGACGTCGTGGCGCCCCGCCTCAAGGCCCAGGGGCACGAGACGGGCTTCATCACGAAGATCATCGGCTACGAGCTGCGCTGCGCCGACCCCATCGCCTTCGACGTCCAGTACACGCGCACCCTCGGCTCGGGGGCCGTCGAGTTCCTCGCCGCAGGCACCGGCAACGCCCTCATCGCCCTAGTCGACGGCAAGACGGTTCCCTTGCGGTTCGAGGACCTGAAGGACCCCACGACGGGGAAGGTCCGCATCCGCCGCGTCGACGTCCAAGATGCCTACTGGAAGAACGCGTTGGCGCTGCAGGCTCGGTAGGCTTCCTACTACGTCCCCCCCTCCCCCCACCGAACCACAGATTGCACAGATTTCACAGAGTGGACCGAATCTGTGTCATCGGTGAAATCTGTGGTCGTTGGGTTGGTTCTGGGTAGAACTTACTTGCCTTGCTTTGCAGGCCTGCCCTTGCCGGCGATCGCCTGCTCCAAATCTTTCCACAGGTCCTCGACGTCCTCGACGCCGACGCTGACGCGGATGAGGCCATCCTCCAGGCCGGTCCTTTTGCGCATCTCGGCAGGGACGCTGGCGTGCGTCATGAGGGCAGGCAGCTGGATGAGCGACTCGACGGCGCCCAGGGACTCTGCAAGCTGGAAGAGACGCGTCGTGGTGACGCAGCGCCTGGCCGCCTCCAGGTCCTTGAGGGTGAAGCTCAGCATGCCACCTCCCGAGCGCGCTTGCTTGGCGTGCAGCTTGTGGCCGTCATGCGAACTGGAGCCGGGGTAGAACACGGTGCCCACGGCCTTGTGGTCCTCCAGGCGCCTGGCGATCTCCGCGGCGCTCCGGGAATGGCGCTCCATGCGGAGCTCCAGCGTCTTGAGGCCGCGCAGGAGCAGGAACGAGTCGAAGGGAGGGCACACGGCGCCGACGGCCAACTGCAGGAACCTGATCTTCTCGCCCAGCTCCTTGTCCTTGCAGACCACGAGGCCGGCCAGGACGTCGCTGTGGCCGCCGATGTACTTCGTGGCCGAGTGGAACACGGCGTCGGCGCCCAGCTTGAGGGGGTTCTGGAGGGCTGGCGACATGAACGTGTTGTCGACCACCATGCGGGCGCCGCCATCGTGGGCCAGCTCCGCCACCGCCTTGATGTCGGAGACCCGGAGGAGAGGGTTCGTGGGGGTCTCGAGGAGGACCAGTTTCGTCGCCTTCGTCATGGCCTTCTTCGTCGCCTTGAGGTCGCGCGTGTCCACGAAGGTCGTCTTGATGCCCTGGCGCGCGAAGACGCGGTTGAGGAGGCGGATGCTGCCGCCGTAGGCGTCCTCCGCGGCCACGACGTGGTCGCCGGCATCGAGGGTGCGCACGAGGGCGTCGAGCGCGCTGAGGCCCGAGGAGAAGGCATGCCCCGAGACGCCGCCCTCGAGGTCCGCGATGGCCTCCTCGAGGGCCTGCCGCGTCGGGTTGCCGGCGCGCGAGTAGTCGAAGGTCAGAGGTTCCGCGGGCGCGGGTTGGCGGAACGTGGTGCTGAGCTGGATGGCGGGGTTCACGGCGCCGTGGATGGGGTCGGGGTGGACGCCGGCGTGGACGCATCGCGTCGCGAACCGGTCCGAACTGGAAAGCTCCGCCATCAGGTGCCCCTCCGGACGGGTGCGGGCTTCTTGCCGGCGCGAGCGGCCGCCGACTTGCGCAGGTAGGTGGGCGCCTTCGTGAGGCCGTTGTCCTCCATCCATTCGAGGTTGAACTTCGAGATGTACTTCTCCCCCGCATCCGGCAGGATGACGACGACCAGGGCGCTCCGCGGGAGGCCACGCGCGACCTGCAGGGCTCCTGCCACGGCGGCGCCGCTGGAGGAGCCGGCGAAGATGCCCTCCTCGCGGACGAGCCGCGCCATCGCCAGGAACGCGTCCTCGTCGGAGACCTGGACGACATCGTCCACGGCCTTCCAGTCCAGCGCCTGGGGCATGAAGTCCTCGCCGATGCCCTCGACGAGGTACTGGTGGATGTCCTTGGGGAACTTGCCCGTGCGGAAAAACTCGGTGAAGATGCTGCCCACCGTGTCGATGCCGATGACCTGCACGCCCTGCGCACCCTGCCTGGCGGAGGCCTTGCCGCCCTTCCCTCCCTTGCTGGCCGCTGCCTTGCTGGCCTTGTGGAGGTACTGGCCGATGCCCGTGATGGTGCCGCCCGTCCCCATCCCCGCGACGACGTGGGTGACCTTGCCTTCCGTCTGCTCCCAGATCTCGGGCCCGGTGGAGTCGTAGTGGGCCCTCGAGTTCACCTTGTTGTGGTACTGGAACGGCATGTAGCCGCCGACCTCCTTCGCCAGCCGCTGGGCCGTGCGGTAGTAGCTGTGCGGGTCGTCAGGGCCCACGTTGGTGGGGCAGAGCACCAGTTCTGCGCCGTAGGCCTTGAGGGTGTCCTGCTTCTCCTTCGTGATCTTGTCGGGGGCCGTGCAGATGAGGCGGTACCCTAGGATGCTGCACGCGATGGCGAGGCCGACGCCGGTGTTGCCGCTGGTGGCCTCGACGATGGTGCCGCCGGGCTTCAGCAGCCCGCGCCTGACGGCGTCCTGGATCATGGGCACCGCGATGCGGGCCTTCACGGAGAGGCCAGGGTTGCGGGACTCCAGCTTCGCGACCACGGTGGCCCCCTTGCCGCCGTTCACGGAGGCGCGCAGGCGGTCGAGGCGCACGAGGGGCGTGTTGCCGACGAGGTCCAGGACGCTGCGCGCGATGGGCATGCGCAGGGCACCGGCCGCTCGGTGATAAAAGGGAGGGGATGGCCTCCTCGGCGCCGGGATCGCGTCCTTCCAGAGCCGAGGGCACCGAGAAGCGGAGCGGGTTCGTCTCGATTGAACCGTTACGCCGTGACCTGCGCCTCGTATCCGGCCGCCTTGAGGCTGCGCCGCAATTCCTCGATGTGCTCCGGGCCGCGGGTCTCCACGTGCACCTCGACGCCGGTGCGGTTCAGGGGGATGCCGGGGCGGTGCCGGTCATGGTGGAGGTCGATGACGGACGCCTTCACCTTCGCGAGGTGGGTGAGGAACTCCGCAAGGCCGCCGGGGCGGTCGCTGATGGTGGCGCGGATGACGGCGATGCGTCCCTCCTTCACGAGGCCCATGCGGATGATGCGGCTCACCAGCGTCATGTCGATGTTGCCGCCGGAGACGATGGCGCAGGCGTGGGCGCCCTTCAGGTCCACCTTCCTGTGCATCGCGGCGGCCAGCGTCACGGCGCCGGCTCCCTCCACGACGGCCTTGGTGCGCTCCAGCAGGAACAGGATGGCGGCCGCGATCTCGCCCTCGTTCACGGTGACGACCTGGTCCACGCGCGAGCGGATGATGTCCCACGTGAGCTTGCCGACGTTGCGCACGGCGATGCCGTCGGCCATCGTCTCCACCGCCTCGAGGCTCACGGGTCTGCCCTTCTGAAGGCTGGGGGCGATGGTGCTGGCGCCCTCCGCCTGCACGCCGATGACCTTCACACTGGGCCTGAGCCCCTTGATGGCGGTGGCGACACCCGAGATGAGGCCCCCGCCGCCGATGGGCACGAGGACCGTGTCAATGTCCGGCACGTCCTGGACGACCTCGAGCCCGAGCGTGCCCTGGCCGGCCATGATGGCCAGGTCGTCGAAGGCGTGCACGTACGTCGCCCCGGAGGTCCCCTGGAACCGCAGCGCGTTCTCGTACGCTTCCTGGTAGTCGCGCCCCACGAGGTGCACGGTGGCGCCGTAGCCCCGTGTCGCGACGACCTTGGCCAGGGTGGCCTCCTCGGGCATGAAGATGTCGCACTTGACGCCGGCCTTCCTGGCCGCGAAGGCGACCCCCTGCGCGTGGTTGCCCGCCGAGGCGGCCACGACGCCGCGCGCCCGCTCGGCGGCCTCCATGGTGTGGAGCTTGTTGAGGGCGCCGCGCACCTTGAAGGAGCCCGTCAGCTGCGCGTTCTCCATCTTGAGGTGCAGGTGGCCGCCCGTCATCTCGTCAAGGGTGCCTGACTGGCGGATGGGTGTGTGCCGGACGGTGCCGCGGAGGACCTCGTGCGCGCGTTGGATGTCCGCCAGCTGCAACCCGGCCACGGCCGCTTGCACCCGGGGCGCGGCGTTAAGGCTTCTCGGTCGGGCCATGCGCCGCGGCGACGGTGGGGACCGGGTCGGGCGCGATGGCGGCTGCGGCCTGGCGGGCGCGGTTCACGAGGATGACGCCCCCCAGGACCAGGGCGCTGCCCAGGAGGAAGAACGGCGTCACCGATTCGTGCAGGAACAGGACGCCCACGAGGGTGGCCACGACCGGATTGAAGTAGATGTACGCGGAGACGGCGCTGGCGCTGCGGGTCTTGAGAGCCTGGTTCCACATCGCGTACCCCAGCGCCGTGGACAGGATGGCGAGGAACGCGAGCCACGCCCAGTCGCCTGCCGTGAGGGCGGCCAGCGGGGCGGTGCCGTAGGAGGCGGCCAGGGGCAGCAGGGTGAAGGTGCCGAGGCTGAGCGAGACGCCGGTGACGAAGAGCCCGCCGTACCTGTGGATGAGCGGCCGCGTGTAGATGGAGTACAGCGCCCAGGAGAGTGGGGCAAGGAGGATGACGAGGGTCTTCTTGGCGGCCGTGAACTCGACGTGGCCCTTGCCCAGGAACACGACGACGGCGACGCCCGCGAAGGCGACCAGGGACCCGAGGGTGGTGGCGGCGTGCCAGCGCTCCTTGCCGGTGAGGGTGGAGATGAGCAGCGTCCACAGGGGCGTGGTGGCGATCAGGATGGCCCCCGTTGCCGCCGTCACGTCGACGCCGTCCGCGGAGCCGTGCAGCCCCCAGTTGAGGCTGAAGTGGTACCCGATGACCCCGATGAAGCCCAGCACACCCATGAGGACCCAGTCCTTGCCCGACACGGTGGCGAAGACGCCGCGGCGGCGGGCCAGCAGGAAGGCGCCGTACAGGATGGGAAAAGGCGCATAGCGGTACCAAGTCAGCTGGTACGGGTCCAGGACGCCCAGGAGCGCCTTGACACCGGGGAAGGCGGTGCCCCAGATGAGGACCAGCAGGGTCAGCATCGCGTCGGTGCGGTCGAGGCGCGCCCCCTTGGCCACGGCGGCGCGACAAGGAGGCTCCACTTGACCGTTTGTCCAGCCCACGCTGCGGCGGCGATGCCACTACGGTTATGCGGGGGACCTCCCGTCGCCGACCCATCCCGATGAGCGACGAGCGCGACCCCCCGAGCCCAGGCCCCGCGTCGCCCGCCTCCCCCGCGCCCGAGCCGGGGGCGAGGCAGGACCTCGCGGCCGCACCTGCGGACGCCCCCTCCGCCATGCCGCCCGCCTCGCCCCCCCTGGCGGCTGCGTCGACCTCCGCGGCGCGACAGCCCCCCCTGCTCGAGCGGCTGCCTGCCTGGACCGTGCCCGCCATCCTGTTGGGCGTGCCGCTGCTCTTCACCCTCCTCGCCAAGCTGGTGCCCGCCTTCTACGACCAGGTGGTGTGGCAGTACTACTGGGGCCCCATCAAGGCGGACGCGGAGGGCCAGGTGTCCCTGGTCCACCATGGCGTCGTGGCGAAGTCGGGCTACAACCTGGTGAACACCGCCAGCTGGGCCATCCTGCTGGGGGTCGGCCTCCTCGGCATCGCACAGCTCCTCCAGTGGACCGGCACGCCCATGGACGCCAAGCTCATCGTGGGCGCGACCGGATGGGTGGTGGCAGGCTCCGTGTTCCACGTCATGGAGGACACCGGCCTCTTCCTCGCGCCGCTGCAGTACTTCTTCATCACGCCGCCCATCTACCTCATGTTCACGGTGGGAGGGGTCGCGAGCCTCGTCATCGGGCACTACCTGCGCCGCGTCGAGCGCGCCGCCAGCCTCGACGTGGCCCTGCAGAAGCTGTGGTTCATCCTCTGCATCCCCGTCCTCGTCTACCTTGCCCTGTGGCTCAAGCGCTGGGACCAGGTCACCCACTACGTCAACCCCGTCTGGGTCGCCCTCTTCGCCCTCGCCGCCTACGTGGTCGCCGTGTGGCGCTTCCGCCGCATCGGCCGCCTCGAGCCCGCCGAACTGGTCGGCATCCTCTCGATCGGCTGGATTCTGTTCAGCATCGCCTACACCATCTCCTTCGTGAAGACGCCGTGGTTCCCGCAGCATGGCGCCGTCCCCGAGGCCCTGTGGGCCCCCGTGCTGGCCGCCCTCGTCGTGGCCGCCATGTTCGGCCTCGCCCTCGTCATGGTGGGGCGCGCCGAGCGCAGGGGCAAGCCGAAGAGCCGCGACTTCTGGTTCGCCTTCTTCACGCCCATCAACCTCCTGCTGCTGTTCAGCCAGATGCTGGACGGCTTCGCGACCGCCATCGGCATCGACGCGGGCGGCTACTCGGAGAAGCACGTGCTGAGCGCCGCCCTCATCGACATCGCGCGCGCCACCGGCGACAAGTACCACATCGGCTTCCTGTCCCAGCACCCCACCTTCTTCGGCTTCACCACCGTCAAGTTCGCCATCAGCCTCCTCGTCATCTCCGCCATCGACGGCTCCGCGCGCACCGAGGAGGAGCGCAGGAGCCCCCTCGTGGGGCTGGTCAAGTTCGCCATCATCATGGTGGGCATCGGGCCGGGCATCCGCGACTTCGTGCGCATGTCGTTGGGCGTCTGAACGCCCCCCCCCCCCGCCCACTCCCAACGAGCCACAGATTTCACCGATTTCACAGAGCCCCGCTTGGTTTAGCGTTCTGACGACGCATTGCATGGAACGTTATGACGAGCCATCGCGTGTTGGTATAGGCTCCAGCACACCGGCACCTCCGACGGCGGCGCGTACCACGGCCAGAACGACTTCGGATCCTTGTTGTCGAAGGCGATGGAATGGGGCGGCGGCGCAGCCGCGCCCATCCGAACCATTCTCGTTGGATTACGTGGCCGTGCGCTCCGCGCACCACAAGTCATCTTTCTGGGACTCCACGCCCCCACCGTCCAAGGAGTGTTAGACTCGAATCGATCCAGAACCGAACGCGGAGCGCCGACAATCAAGAACCGAAGACGGAAAGCACGCGAGGCAGGACGAGCGTGTCTGTGGAATCTGTGCCATCTGTGGTTAGGTTGGGCGCGAAACCTCACGCCCAATCGAGCAGCTGCGCGCCGGTGCGCCCCGCCGCCGCGTCGCGCCCCGCCAGCCGCACGGTCACGCGGTCCGCCAGCCGCGCCCGCACGCGCACGGACTCCCCCGACCCGGGGTCGATGCGCGCCAGCATGCGCTTGAGCTCGACGGCGTCCATGCGCTCCGCCGCCTCGCGCTCCGGGGCCACCAGCATCGACTCCCACTCGTCGGCCTGGTAGGGCCCGCCCGGCAGCTCGCGGGCGGGCACGCGCGCCTCGATGCCGTCGTCACATAGCACGAACAGGCTCGCGGGAGTGATGCCCGTGATTCGCGCGCGGCGTGAGCCCGAGTCGGCCTGCATGCTGGCCAGCACGAGGCAGCTGGCCTTGATGCGGCGCTCGAGCCCGTCGGCGGCACGCTCCTGGTTGCTGCAATGGTCGCACAGGGCGCGCAGGGACTCCTGTGAATGCGGCGCCTCCCCGGCGCGCTGTCCGATGAGCCACTTGAGGTTGCGGTGCACGACGAGGTCGGGATAGCGCCGGATGGGGCTCGTGAAGTGGCAGTAATGCGTGGAGGCAAGGCCGAAGTGGCCTTCGTTGTCGGGCGTGTAGTGCGCGCGCCCCATGCAGCCCAGCAGCTTCAGGGTCGCCACCTCGGCAAGGTCGCGGTCGGGGTGGCCGGCGAGCAGGTCCACGATGGCGCGGAAGGGGCGCAGCCACGCTTCCTGCTGGTCCGGCGGCAGGTCGCTGAAGCCCGGCGCCTTGACGGGTCCTGGAGGTCCCATGGGTTCCTCCTCTGCCCCGCCGGCCATCTCGATGCCGCCCCCGAAGAGGTGGAGCTTCCCGCCTCCTGCCTTCAACCGGTCGAGGAGGCTCTCCGCCATGGGCTTGGCGGCACTGCCAGGCTTGCGGGGGAGCGCCAGGTCCGCTTGGATCCCCATGGTCCCAAGCTGGTGGCGGAACCGCTCGGCGCGCTCGGGCTCCGGCAAGGGGTGGCAGCGGAACAGGAGCGGCACCTTCTCGCCCTGCAGGTGTCGGGCGACCGACTCGTTGGCGGCCACCATGAAGGTCTCGATCATCCGGGTGGCGTCGTCCGCGTGCTTCTCCAGGGCGGAGAACCCTGCCTCCCCCAGCAGGACCTTTAGTTCCCCCGTCTCGAGGGCGAGGCCGTTGCGGTGGCGACGCATCCGTTCGGCCAGCTCCAGCATCGTGGCGAAGGGCGGCTCGCCTGCGCGTCCACGCTTGAGCGCCTGCTCGTAGCTGAGGTTCTGGGTGACACGGATGAGGGACTTGTAGAACGTGGTTGCGCCTTGCTTGCCGTCAGCGGACACGTCGATGGAGACGGAGAGGGCATAGCGGTCCCCATCGTCGCGCAGGCTGCACAGGTGGTCCGAGATGCGGTGGGGCAGCATCGGCAGGACACGGCCCGGGAGGTAGACGGACGTGGCGCGCCGGCGGGCATGGCGGTCGAGGTAAGAGTCGAGCTGGACGTAGTGGCTGACGTCGGCGACGTGGACCCATAGGCGGTGGCCGGAGGGGAGGGGCTCGATGCCGACGGCGTCGTCGAAGTCCCTCGCGTCGGGTGGATCGATGGTGTGGCAGGGGATGTGGCGCAGGTCGGTGCGACCCGGTTCCGCAGAGGGGTCCGGGAACCTCGCGGCATCCGCCTCGGCGCGTGCGTCCTCCTTGTGCTCGAAGAACTCCTCCTGGTTCACGTGGCGCTGGATGAGGGCGTCCACCGCCTCCTCCGGCCCCCAGAGCCCCGATTCGAGGAGGAAATGGAGGTAGTTGCTGGAGGTCGTCGTAGGCTCGGTCCGGATCCAGTCCTGCGCCAGGAACCCGAGGTTGCGGTGCAGGTCCCACCCGAACACGCGCACCGCCCCCACTCCACCGATGCCGGCCACCGGTTCGCCGCCGTCCGGCACGCCGTCCCAGTGGATGAACTGGGCCATCGCGGCCTTCACCCACTGCATCGTGGCCTTCTCGCGCGCACCCAGCCCGGCCGCCGCAAGCTCGACGCGCTCGAAGGCGCGCTCGCCGTCGACCTCCCGGACGGCCACCAGCTTGCCACGCAGCGCCTGCAGGTCCTCCCATGCGGCTCGCATCGCGCGGAACTCATCCAGGGACCATGGGCGCCAGCGGTCACCCCGGCCGGCCGCGGTCTGGAAGCGCCCTGTGCCGGCGCGGCGGCAGCGGTCCAGGCACTCACGCACATTGCGCACTTGGCCCGGGCTCGCGTCAGGGCCATAGTGGGCTTGCGCAATCTCGACGTCGGTCCATTCTTCCTGGCCTTTGGCGCAGGTCGCCTCCCAAAGCTCCTGCTCCAGCCGGGAGAGGTCGTCCTCCGATTCTTCCTGCAGGCCGCCGCCGGAAGCGAGCGCCACCAGTTGCTTGAGGCGGGCCTGCAGTTTCGCGGAGTCCTTCAGGTCGCCCTCGTAGCGCGCCTTGAAGATGCGGCTGCGCAGGTGCTCGGCCTTCACCTCCTTCTCCCCGTCCAGGGTCAGCAGCCGCACCCAGGGGACCCCCTTCTTGCGGTGGCGGTCCAGCAGGATGCCGAGGTTCCGCGGCGGGTCGAGGCCATGCAGCCCCGGCGTGAACTCGACGAGGTCGCCGGGCTTGCTCATTGGAGCCCTTTCACGAGGTCGCGGGCGGCCGCGGCGGGAGATGGGGCCTTCACGACGCCGGACGCCACCAGCACGCCATGCGCGCCCAGGGTGCGGGCCATGGCGACGTCACGGCCGGACTTGACGCCGGCGCCGCACAGCACGAGGGTGCGGGGCGCCAGCCTGCGCACGGCCTTGACGGCGTCCGAGACGATGCGGGGGTCGGCCGTGGTGACGCTCACGTCGCCGCCGATGAGCTCGGGCGGCTCGATGGCGATGGCGGTCGGGTGCAGGCGCGCCAGGGTGCGGCACTCCGCGATGGAGTCCGCGCACAGCAGGGTGCCGAGGCCGGCCCCATGCAGGGACCTCACGGTGGCCTTGGCCTGGGCGAGCGGGATCTTGTGCTCGGCGTGGTTGAGGATGGAGCCCACGGCGCCCGCGTTCCGCACGGCGGCGGCGGTGACGAAGCCGGTACCCGCCCCCGGGGGCAGGGGGTCGGTGTGCTGGGCCCACAGGGAGACGCGGCGCACCTTGGAGCCGAGGAGCGCGAGGTCCGTCATGGGAGGCGCCAAGGCCACCGGTTCCGCGGCGGACACGCGCTCCAGCGCCCGCAGGAGGGCCAGGCCGGCGGCGCCGCCCGCCTCCGCGAAGGCCTTGGCGTTGACGACGATGCGCGGCACCTGCACGGGCCACGGCAGTGGGAGCACCCCCATCAAGGCTTTCATGGCGCCTCCTGTCGCGCGGGCGTGGCCTCGCCCACCCTCGTCGCCTCCATCCTGACCG
Organism: Thermoplasmatota archaeon; assembly: GCA_035526765.1. GTDB lineage: Archaea > Thermoplasmatota > E2 > JACPAO01 > JAHFTW01 > JAHFTW01. The sequence continues at coordinate 36,525 of DATLBS010000031.1, forward strand.
TGGTGCCGGCGATGGGCCTCATCTACTACGTGCTGCGGCGGTACGAGGGGTACTTCGAGCAGAACCGCCTCTTCTTCGCGCTCACGGTCGGGTTGTTCGCAGGCCTGCTTGCCAAGTTCCTCGAGGTGCAGCTGTTCCCCTTCGACGACCCGCGCATCCTGCAGCCCGACGGTCGCCCCCTCACCGTGGGCACCCTGGTCTACTCGGCGGCCTACACCATGGCCGGCTTCGCGATGCTGGCGGGCTTGGCCATGGGCGCTGTCCTGGGGTTCCGCAAGTTCCGCGCCCGCAAGGACACCCCCTACTACGGCGTCTCCCTGGGGCTTGCGTTCGGGGCCATGCACACGATGCCTCTCTTCGCCCTCTCCATCCGCGACCACGTCGACCCTGCCATCCGCGCCGACGCCGCCGCGCTGGCCACCTATCTCCTGGTTCTGGCCTTCGCCACGGGACTCATCATGGTGCACGGCGCCGCGGCCGTGTGGGTGGGGCGCGGCTCGGCCGCGGGTCGCCTCTGGAAAGGCGTCGTGCACGGCAGCCTCCTGCTCATGCCAGCGCTGGGCGTCACGTGGCTTTGGCTGCGGGACCTCGACGCCGACGGCGCCTTCCGGTTCGTCCTGGCCCTCGCAAGCCTGGGATACGGCATCTTCCTGACCCTGGTGACGCAGCGCAAGGTCCTCGACGCCATCGTCCCGCCGGAGATCCGCGACCAGGTGCGCCGCGAGCGTCGAAGGGCGGCGCGCAGGGGCGGGGCGTAGTCACTTCACGCGACCGTGCGGCCCGGCTGAAGCAACCCCTTCGTGACGCTTCCGGGCTGCGGGCGAAGAGCAGGCTCAGGCCAGCATCCTGTAAAGTCCCGCCTTGGGCTCCATGAGGATGTCCATCGCCAGCATGCGCGCGACCTCCAATTCTGCGCGCTCCGGCTCCAGGCCCGCCGACTGCAACGCCCTCACCAGGACCGCGTGCGCCATGGGGCCTTGCAGGCGGTCGAGCGTGCCCGCCACCATCTCGGCGCGCGCCCCCTTGTTGGCGATGCCGCGCGCGGCCGCGGCAGCCTCCTCCGCGGGGGAATCATGGCGAAGGGCACCCGCCGCCGGCTGGAACAGGCTGGCGCCCGCCGGCGCGGACCTGTCCGCCATCGCGGCGCGGTGCAGGCCCGCCTGCCGCTGCGCCACGAGACCGTCGTCGCCTTCCCACAGCCGCGTCCGGTGCGCGAGGTCGACGCCCTTCTTGCAGGAGGGACAGGAAGCGGAGGCATGCCGCGTCTCCACCGCCCAAGGCGACCGGCAGGCAGGGCACACCACCACGGCGAAGCTCATCCCGGCACCTCCACGACGCGCGGACCCGAAGCCACCAGGCGATAGGCGCTGCGGTCGATGCAAGGAAGGCAGCGGACGAGCCCGGCGTGCAGCTCCGCCTCGAATGGCTGACGGCATGAATTGCAGGCGACCCAGAGCGACATGCAGCCCAGGACCCCCGATGGGGATTTCCCGGTTGGGCAGGGGTGTGTGAAGGTGCACGGCGCGTGGGCGTGGGGGCGTGGGGCGCGTGGGGCGTGGGGTAGGCGCGTGCGCGGAAGCCAGGGAAAGGATGCGCATGACGTGCTTGCAGGTGCAGACCCGGGGAAAAGACGTGCATGCACGTCCAAACCATGGGAAGGTCGTGCATGTCGGGGCAAACCATGGTAGGTCCGCAACCTCGACGCGGCCTGCTTCATCACCGGAGCCCCCAAGTGCCGCGCCTTCCTCGACCCGTCATGGCCGTGCCTCGTTTCACCCCGAAGGAGCGCGCCCTCGTCGACCGTTTGCGGACGCCCCTTGAGGTCCAGGCTTGGTTGAACAAGCTACCCTACAACTGGGAACGCAAGGGCCCGACGGCGCGCACGTTCCGGGGCGTCGTCCGGCACGGCACGGCGCACTGCTTCGAGGCGGCGCTCTCGGCGGCCACCATCCTGGAGCAGCACGGGTATCCTCCGTTGCTGCTGGACATCGAGTCCGTCGACCTGCTGGACCACGTGCTGTTCCTGCACGAGGAGGATGGGCGGTGGGGGACGGTGGCGCGGTCGCGCTGCATCGGGCTCAACGGCCGCAGGCCGGTCTTCCGCTCCATTGCCGACCTGGTCCGGTCCTACATGGCCCCCTTCATCGACACGACGGGCCGCGTCAAGGCATACGGTGTCCTCGACCTGCGCGACCTCCCGACAGGGGCCTGGCGCCTGCATCCCGGGAACGTCGCGCACGTGGAGCAGGCCTTGCGGGACCTGAAGCACAAGCCGCTGCCGACCCCCGAGGCGGTGTACCGCAAGTGGAAGCCACGGTACGACCGGTGGTGGGAGGCGCACGGCCGCCCCGCCCATGAGTGGCCTGATTTCTATCCCGGGAAACGGCATTGGCTGGCGCCGGCCTGACCAAGCGGCCTTTTGACGGGTCCGACCCTCGCCGCGTCGTGCAGTTCGACAGTGTCCGCGACATCCTGGCGGGCTCGAAGACCGGGCAGGCGGTGCACCTTCGGGGCTGGGTCCACCGCTCCCGGGGCGCCGGCAAGATGGCCTTCATCGTGCTGCGGGACGGCACCGGCACCGTGCAGTGCACCGTGAAGGCGGGCGTGGCGGACGACGCGAGCCTGGAGGCCGCCAAGGGCGCCCTCATCGAGTCCTCGGTTTCCCTTCTGGAGGGGACGGTGGTGGCCGATGAGCGTGCTCCCGGCGGCTTCGAGGTCAAGGCGACAAGGTTCCAGCTGCACCAGCGTTCCTCGGATTTCCCGTTGCGGGGGGAGCAGGGCACCGAGTTCGAGCTCGACAAGCGCCACCTGTGGCTGCGGAGCACCGAGATGTCGGCGATCCTGCGCATCAAGGGCCGCCTGTACAAGGCCATCCGCGACTTCTACGCGACCGAGGGGTTCGTGGAGGTGGACCCGTCCGTCATCACCACCAACGCGTGCGAGGGCGGTTCGACGCTGTTCACGTTCGACTACTTCGGGGCGACCGCGTTCCTGTCCCAGTCGGCGCAGATGTACCTGGAGGGCTGCATCTTCGGCATGCCCAAGGTCTTCAGCATCACCCCCAGCTTCCGCGCGGAGAAATCCCGCACGAACAAGCATCTCACCGAGTTCCATCACCTGGAGGCCGAGTACGCGTGGTGGGACGCGGAGGACTCCCGCCGGTTCCAGGAGAGGCTGGTCGTCGACCTCGCGCACACCATCGCCAGGGACTGCGCCGCCGACCTCGCCATCCTGGGCCAGGACCCGGGCCGCCTGCTGGCCGTGGAGGCCCCGTTCGAGCGCATCGACTACAAGGACGCCATCGACCTGCTCAACAGGAAGGGGTTCATGCTCCCCTACGGCGAGGACTTCGGCGTCCCGCACGAGAAGGCCCTCACGGAAGGCAGGACCAGCCCCATCTTCATCTGCGACTGGCCGGCCCGCATCAAGGCGTTCTACATGGCGGAGAAGCAGGGCACCGACCGGGTGCTGTGCAGCGACATGCTTGGCCCGGAAGGGTTCGGCGAACTCATCGGCGGATCCCAACGCAGCGAGGACATCGAGTCGATGAAGGTCCGCCTGCTGGCCCAGTGGCACGCGATGGGGGAATCCTCCGACCACGACGAGAAGAGGCAGTTCCAGCACGAGCGGGAGGCCATCGCGGCCCGCATCAAGGACAGGGACGACGCCGCCATCGACGCCGAGTACCTCAGGCCCTACGAGTGGTACTTCGACCTGCGCCGCTACGGGTCCGTGCCCCACTCCGGCTTCGGCCTCGGCATCGAGCGGCTGCTGCGCTGGTTCACGGGGCAGGAGCACATCCGCGACATGCTGCCGTACCCCCGCACGCCATCGAGGGCCTATCCTTGAGCGACCCCCCAAGCCAACCACAGATTCCACAGATGTCACAGATTGACCTGGCTTCTGTGAAATCTGTGCAACCTGTGGTTCGGTCGGGGGCGTAACCTTGGGCTTGCTCAAGGACTTCGGCAGCCGCAACCACCCCAGGACCCGCGGGATGCAGAAGGCCCGCGCCGGCATGGCGGTCAGCGAGGAGACCGTGGCGCAGTACACGGCGGCGCGCGGCTTCCTCATGGCGGAATGGTTCGGCGCCTCCGTCATGGTGGCCTCGTTCACGCTCCTTTATCTTCTGACCTTCGGCAGCAGGGCCACGACCCGCACCATCCTCGCCGTCTGCCTCGCAATCCTGCTGCTGGGGGCATACGTCTTCTGGACGAACCACCGCAACTACACCCGCGTGGGGTTCCTGTGGGCGAAGCGCTGGGACAACGGTGCCATCGTCACCGCCGGCTCGGCCGTCATCTTCTGGTTCCTCTTCGCGATGCTCGAGGTGCTGACCCTGTTCGGCGTCTCGGTGGGTCCGAAGTAAGTCGGTTTGTGTGGGGCCGGGTTTCGGTGGGCGCGGCTCCGCCGCGCCCCCTTCCATCGCTTGCCATACCAACGCGTTCGGCGGGTCGCCGTCGTCGCCGTCGTGCCAGGGGGATTTGGAGTTCCTCGCTTCGTGGCGACCGATGGCACATCGATGGGCAAACGCATTGCCTATCTGTGACATCTGTGGTTCAGTCGGGGCCGAAGCCAGACGGGAACAACCTCTGTGAAATCTGTGAAATCTGTGGTCAAGTGGGGCGCGTAGCCCTACGCCAGCATCCCACGCAACCGAGATTCCAGCTCTGGCAACTCCAGCTCCGTCACGATCAAGGGGATCTGCTCGAACTCCGCCAACCGGTACGCCAATTTGTCCACGTCCTCGGGCCTGTGGTACACGACGATCGCGGGCTTCATCGGGTGCACGCGGATCGCGATCATGGGAGAACGGCCGTACTTGATGCCGGTGAAGCAGAGGGCACGCTGCGTGTTCCACCCGTACACGCGCACGTAATCGGTGGCGTTGAGGGTCGCGATGGCCTTGATGGAGTCGATGAGGGTGTACCCCTGCACCGTCTTCTCCGCGAGGTTCCCCAGCACCAGGGCCCGGCCCTCGATCCTGTCGACGAACTCCGTGGCGGGGACGTTTCGGCGGTACTCCCCGATGCTGAGGATGCCCTCCGTGGGGTTCATGAGGGAATGGTAGCGCGCGACGACGTGGCCGCCCCGGGCCTCGTCCATGTCCACGAGGGCCTCCACGAGGCGCTTGATGGTGGCGATGCCGGGCGACTTGCGGCGCCCCGACTCGTAGTCCGACACGACGCTGGGGTTCACCTCGAGGCGGGCCGCCAGCTCCGACTGGTTGAACTGGAACGTCTCCCGCCACTTCCGCAGCGTGGCCCCGGGGGAGTGGCTAAGGGTGATCTCCCCCGCCATCTTCTCCAGCAGCGCCTCCTTCACGCAGCACCAGCGGGCAGGCCCGGTTTAGCCGTTTCGGCATCCACCGACAGAGCATTCGTCGCAGGACGTAGTCCCAGGAGGGGGCCGCAAGGCGTGCGCACGTCACGGGAGCAAACCTCATCTCCGCCCAGCCCACTGGCGCACCGATGAACCTGAGCCCCGTGCTGGCCCCGGAGCCCGAGCTGCAGGCGTTCTTGTCCACGCGCGACCCCACGCTGGCCCTGCGGCTGCGCACGCTCGCGCACGCCTGGACCACGGCGGGAGGCGCCCTCCTCGTCGGCCGCCACGCGGTCCGCCTCGTGGGCCGGGGCCGCGCCGCCCCCTTCACGGCGGGAACCCTCAGGGTCCGCGACGGACATGCCGAGCTGGAGCTCAGCCGCGTCCTGCTGCAGGGCAACGGCGTCAGCCTGGAGGCCTGGCAGGCGTGGTGCGACGAGCGCCCCGAGCTGCGTACGCACGGCTTTGCCCCCTCCGGCAAGTTCCCCACCGTCCGCCTCGACGCCCTCCCGGACGGCTCCCTCGCCCGCCTCGCCGTGGGACTGCGCGACCTCGCCCACGCCGTCCAGGCCCCGCGCCCCGTCGCACCCAACGCTTGAAGGCGCCCGCGGCCATCGCCTCCCCGTGACGGGGCCGGACCTGACGTTCGACCTGCTGGTCATCGGCGGCGGCATCAACGGCTCCGCCATCGCCCGCGACGCCGCCCTGCGCGGCCTCAGCGTCTGCATCGTCGAGGGGCGCGACTGGGGCGCCGGCACCACCTCCAAGTCCAGCAAGCTGGCCCACGGCGGCCTGCGCTACCTCGAGCAGTTCGAGCTGGGACTGGTCCACGAGGCCCTGCGCGACCGCGAGCGGCTCCTCGCCCAGGCACCCCACCTGGTGCGCCCCCTCCGCTTCGTCTACCCCATCTACCCCGAGGTGGCGGCGCGCCGCACCGTCCGCGTGGGACTCATGCTGTACGACCTGCTGAGCTGGGGCAAATCCCTGCCGCGGCGCAGGTACCTCGGACGGGCGGCAACCCAGGCCCTGGTGCCCGGCATCGAGGCGAAAGGCCTCACGGGGGCCGCCACCTTCCACGACGGCCAGGTGCAGCACGTCGAGAGGCTCGTCCTGGAATCCATCGCGCAGGCGCAGGCGCACGGGGCCACCGCCCTCAACCACGCGCGCGTCGAGTCCATCCTGGTGGAGCGCGACGAGGCGGGGGGGCGCCGCGCCACGGGCGCCCTCGTGGCGGGGGAGGACGGCGCGAGCCGCATCCTCAAGGCCCACGCCATCGTGAACGCCACGGGGTGCTGGGTCGACGAGGTGCTGGGCCCCCTGGCCGAAGGGAAACCGGCCAAGGTGCGCAAGACGAAGGGCATCCACCTCGTCGTGCCTGGCTTCACGGAGGTCGCCGTCATGGTGCGCAACCGCGACGGTCGCAGCTTCTTCATCCTGCCCTGGCAAGGCGACTCCATCATCGGCACCACGGACACCGACTACGAGGGGGACCCCTTCGTCGCCACCGCGGACCCCGAGGACGTCGCCTACCTCAAGGACGCCGCGCGGCGCTACTTCCCGGATGCCCCCATCGACGAGGTCCGGTACACGTATGCCGGGGTGCGCGCCCTGGTCAACGAGGCCGGCGTGACCGAGTCGAACGTGACACGGCGCCACATCCTGTACGACCACGCCACGAAGGATGGCGTCGCGCGGCTGTGGAGCCTGCAGGGCGGCAAGATCACGACCGCCCGGAGCCTCGCCGAGGCCTGCGTCGACAAGGTGGCCCGCGCCCTGGGCCGGCCGGGACTGGCCAGGACCCACCCAACGCGGACGCAGCCGTTCCCCGGCGCCGCGACCCCTTGGCCGGCGTTCCGCGCCTCCGCCGTCGCGCAGGCATGCGGCATGGGCCTGGACGAAGGCTCCGCGGCCCACATTGTCGACACCTATGGGGCACGATGGCTGGACGTCGTGCGCTGCGATCCCCGCGAGGGGGCGCTGCGCCGCGTGCACCCGGACCACCCGGCGGTGCTGGCGCAGGCGACCTTCGGGGTCCGGTCCGAGCAGGCCACACACCTGGCCGACGTCCTGCTGCGGCGGACCACGCTCGGGCTGGCCCCCGACGGCAACCAGGAGGCCGCCGCCACGGTCGCCGCATGGATGGCCCCCCTTCTGGGCTGGGACGCCGCGCGCCAGGCGGAGGAGCTGCGCGCCTACCGCGTAGAGTGCGCCGTGCTGGCCGTGCCAGGCATGCCGCGGCTGGCGGCCCGCTGACCGCCCCGACCACGCCGATCCAGGGTGCTGGCGCCCCCAGCGGCAGGGCTTTGGCGGCGCCCCCCGTTTTTGCCCCTATGCGACCCGTCGTTGCGGCCGTGGCCCTGCTGGCCTTCGTGCTGGCGGGCTGCAGCAACGTGCAGCAGGACACGCTGCGCGCCGTGTACGGGCCCGACTACACCACCGTGTCGGAGGTGCCCAGCGTCCAGGGCGACCACCTGGAGGCACGGGTGGGGGACGGCCCCTGGCAGGACCGCGTCGACCTCGTGGTGGCCGCCGCTGCCGTGGCGGGTCCCCGCATGGCCGCTCCCGCGCCGCAGGGGGGCGGCGGTGACGTTCAGGCATTGCCCGTCAATGCCAGCTTCGAGGTGCGCATCAAGGAGGCCACCCGGTTGGGGGGCCTCACCGCGCACTGGTTCGTCACCGAGAACAGGACCCTGCCCGGGGACGTCGCCCAGGCCGCGGGCGTGACCCCGGGCGACGGCACGTTCCACGCCTCCGTCGCCCGCGCCGGCCCCTTCGCCGTCACCGCCATCCTGACGGGCTCCGCGGCCGACACCACACCCGCCGCGCGCTATGCGCCGCTGCAGGGCCGCCTGCAGGCGACCTGGGTCGCGACGGGGCAGGTCGAGCCCGTGCGCGCGCAGTCGACCGGCGTCGGCCCGCAGCCGCCCTCGCCGCAGCCGCGCGAGGCGATGGTGGACCGCTACGACGTCGAGCTGTGGCCAGGCGCGCACGTCACGGCCAGGACCTCCTTCGACGGCACCTTCGACCCCTCCAAGGGCGCGGACGTCGACCTCGGCCTCTACAGGCCCGACGGCAACGGCGCCGCGTGCTCCGCGACGGGGGGCGGCCAGCTCCCGCAGGTGGGCAGCAGCCCCATCCCCGACCCGGCGCAGGCCTCCGAGTCGCTGGAGGCGGACGCCGGCGAGGGCGGCGCCTGGAGCCTGCAGGTGGGAGCGCAGGCCGACGGCTGCGGGGCCGCGGGACAGACCTACTTCTACTACAACAACGGGCCCGTGCCGTACCGGCTCGAGGCCACCATCGGGTAGAGCTTCTCAGTCGGCCTGGGTCGCGCGGGGGGCAAGCCGGCCGAAGCTCCCGAGCGACAGGATGGCCGGCACGGCGCGCAGCAGGTGCTTGCGTCCGCCCGCGTCCTCGACGGAGCCGTCCGCGGCGGCCTCGAGGGTGAGGTCGACGCCCCAGCAGGTCCAGCGGCTTCCCCAGACCGGGGCTCCCTCGCCGCCGTACGGGACTGCCTTGGGAAGGGCCATGCCGGGGGCGCGGATCGTCATCGTGGCCTTCCGGACGGGTCCCGCGTCGGCCTGCAGGGTGCCCGTGACGCTGCGGCCGTCGGGGGCCTCTGCCAGGGTGAGGCCGCTGGGCTGCACGCGGTGGGTCGTGCATTCCGGGTAGCGGTCCTGCATGAACCTTGCGCCGAGGGCCGAGTTCACGTACACCGTGGCGGGGACCTGGGTGCTTGCGCCGAGGACGATGAAGGTGTCGAAGACGCCGTGGGTGGCGCTGCGGATGCGGCACCACTCGTATTTGCCCGGGACGTGCGCGAAGGGGGCGAAGAACTCGTAGGCCACGTCGGGGCCGTCGTCGGGATGCAGGAAGGTCATGGGTGGAGGTGCGGGTGGTGGTGCATGAAGTTCGCGGGTTGACTCGCTCGTGGGCTTCGGGCCCGACGAACCACAGATTCCACAGATTTCACAGACCGTCGTAACCCGTTGGATTCTAGCGACCCATCGCGTGTTGGTACAGGCTCCCGGATACCGGCACCTCCGACGGCGGCGCGTGGCCCGGCCAGCTCGGTTTGGGGTTCCTGATGCTGCAAGCGATGGCCAGAAGGCGCGGCGAAGCCGCGCCCCCAAAAGGCACCGTGGACCTACGCGCCGTGCGCTCCGCGCACCACAAGGGATTTTTCTTGTGCTCGACGCCCCCGCCGCCGTCCAGGGAGTGCTTGACCTGGAATTGGTCCAGAACCGAACGGGAGCGCATGACCGCCTGGGACCAGAGGTGAAGGCCGGCGGCGACCCCCGACGCGGGGGGGCCTCGGCGAATGGGCGAACCCAGCGACCGGGGGCCGGGGGAAGCGTTCCACAGGAAACCCAGAATCGTCCCTTCCTTCCCATGCAGACACCAAGTCTGGTAACAAACCTCCTGGAAAAGTCCGACGGGTCCTCCAGCGGAAACGTAGGGGTCAACGGAGGACTTATAGGAGGCGGCACAGGTGGAGAGAACGGGATTGGGATGCACATCCGCACGCCTGCGTCTAGCGCTGGCGCCTGCGGGCCGCATGCCGACCCGGACGGCCCCGAACATGCACCTGCGCGAAGTGCACATGGAGAACTTCAAGACCTTCAAGGGCAAGTATGCCGTCCCCTTCGAGCCGGGGTTCACGGGCATCACGGGCCCCAACGGGTCGGGGAAATCGAACATCGGCGACGCCATCATGTTCGTGCTGGGCCCCAATTCCCCGCGGGCGATGCGCGCCAAGAACCTCACGGACCTCATCTACAACGGCGGCCAGGGCGGCAAGCCCTCCGACCACTGCGTCGTGAGCCTCGTCTTCGACAACGCCGACCGCACCATGCCCGTCGACGCCGACACCGTCACCCTCACCCGCCGCGTCCGCCGCGACCCCAGCAAGGAGTCCCCTGAGGGCTCCGTCTCGTACTTCTACGTCAACGGGCGCGCCTCCCAGAAGAAGGAGTTCATCGACCTGCTGGACCACGCCCGCATCTCCGCGGACGGCTACAACATCACGCTCCAGGGCGACGTGCAGCACATCTGCAACATGACCGCCGTCGACCGCCGCCGCATCCTCGACGACATCGCCGGTGTGACCACGTTCGACCGCGACATCGCCGTCGCCGACGCCCGCAAGGGGGACGTTGCCGCCAACCTCGAGCGCATCGGCGTCGTGCTGGCGGAGATCGACGCGCGCCTGCAGCAGCTGGACAAGGACCGCAGCGGCGCCCAGCGCCACCGCGAGCTGCAGGAGGCCATCAAGGCCCTCAAGGGCATGGCCGCGTGGCGCAAGCGCGAGGACCTGCAGGCCCAGGTGGCGCGCGTGCGCCAGGAAGCCGAGAGGTTCACGGCGCAGCGCGCCAAGGAGCAGGAGGCCCTCCAGGCCCTCAAGGGCAGGCAGGCCGAGGCCACGGCGCGCCTGGCCGAGGCCGAGAAGCGCATCCGCGAGGAGGGCGGCGAGGAGGCCCAGAAGCTGCAGGAGAAGGTCACCCTCGCCCACGGCGAGATGACGCGCCTCGAGGAGAAGATCAACTTCGCCAAGGCCGAACTGGCCACCGCGCGCGAGGCGCTGGCCCCCCTCACCGAGGAGCTGCGCCGCATCGAGAAGGCGCTGGCTTCCGAGGCGAAGATGCGGGACGCCTGCGCCGCCGAGCATGCGAAGGCCACGGCGGACCTCGACGCGCGCCGCAAGGAGCTGGAGGCGCTGCGCACCGCCATCAGCAGCAGCGACAAGGGCGCCATGCGCATCAACCAGGAGATGTCCGCGCTCAAGCAGGAGCACGAGGCCAAGCAGCTGGAGCTCCACGAGGCCAAGCTGGAGGCCGACCGCACCGCGGAGAAGCTCAAGGCCGCCGAGAAGGCCCTCGCCGACACCACCCTCCAGGCCGACGCGCTGGCGAAGGACCTCGAGGAGACCACCTGGCAACTGAAGGAGCTGCGCGCCAACGCCGGCGGGGCCGGCAAGAAGACGAAGGAGCAGGAAAAGCGCCTCTTCGAGCTGCGGAAGTCGCACGGCGACCTCATGAAGCAGGCCGAGGACCTGGAGCAGCGCATCCGCCGCCTCGACCGCGAACGCATCGACCTGCAGGCCAACGAGGACGCCGCCGCCCGCGCCCAGGGAGGCTACGGCCGCGCCGTGCAGGACGTCCTGCAGGCCCGCGACAAGCGCGAGATCAAGGGCATCATCGGCACCGTGGCCGAGCTGGCCAAGGTCGACAAGAAGTACACCGAGGCCATGCAGATCGCCGCCTCGGGCCGCCTCACCGCCATCGTGGTGGAGGACGACGCCGTGGCCGCGCAGTGCATCGACCTCGTCAAGCGCCGCCAGTCCGGCCGCGCCACGTTCCTCCCGCTCAACAAGATGGTCCCCGGCCGCCCCTCCGGCCAGGCGCTCATGAAGGTCAAGGAGCAAGGCTCCCTGGGCTTCGCGATCGACCTCATCGAGTTCAACCAGCGCTACCAGAACGCGTTCTGGCACGTCTTCCAGGACACCCTGGTCGCGGACACCATGGTCAACGGCCGCCGCATGATGGGCGGCGTGCGCATCGTCACCCTCGACGGGGAGCTGTTCGAGAAGTCGGGCGCCATGACCGGCGGCAAGCAGGCCAAGGGCAAGGGCGACGAGGTCGCCTTCACCAACTCCGACCGCGGCCGCCTCGACGACATCGCGGGCGAGATCGCCAAGGCCGAGGCGGCGCAGGCCGACGCCATCGCGCGCGCCACGAAGGCCCGCGAGGAGGCCGACGCGCTGCAGGCCGAGCTGGCCGCCAAGGGCGCCGAGGGGGCCTCGCAGGAGGACCGCCTCAAGGAGCTCGAGCGCAAGGAAGTCGTCCTTTCGGGGCGCAGCCACGCCCTGGCGTCCGACCTCAAGGGCTTCACGAAGGAGACGAAGGAGCTCGAGGCGGCGGCCACCCGGCTGGCCGGCACCATCGACGCCCTCACCACCCGGCTTGCCGAGATGGAGACCCTGCGCGTCGAGAAGGGCAAGCTGCTGCTCAAGGGCACGGGCAAGGAGCAGCGCGAGCGCGTCGAGGCCCTCGAGCGCGCCGTGCAGGGCCTTGCCGAGGCCGTCCTCAAGGCCGACAACCGCCGCGCGCTGGCCACGAGCCAATTGGCCCTCGTCGAGACGCAGAAGGCCAAGGTCGGCGCCGAGCTTTCCGAGAAGGAGGCGGCGGTCGAGCGGTTCGCCGCCGACGCCAAGAAGCACACGGAGGCCTACGCCAAGGCGAAGGCCGAGGTCGAGGCGCTGGCCAGGATGCAGCGCAAGGCCACGGGGGCCGTGAAGGGCCTGCAGGAGGCCCGTGACAAGGCCTACAACGAGCTCGTCGACCTCAAGGGGAAGATCGACAAGGTCGCCGACCGCGCCGAGACCCTCTTCGGCATGGCCTCGAACGCAACCTCCAAGCTGCCCGCCCTCGAGGAGGCGCTCGGCGACGCCCTCGTCGACCTCAAGGAGTCCCCCTACGAGCCGAAGGCCGGCGAGGAGGTGCCTCCGATGGAGGACCTCAAGCGCGACCTGCGCAGCAGGGAGTCCAGCCTCGCCAACCTCGGCCCCGTCAACATGCGGGCGCTGGAGGACTACGACGCCGAGGCCGCGCGCGCCAAGGAACTGCGCGACGAGGTCAGGCGCCTCGAGTCCCAGCGCGAGGAACTGGTGGCGGTGGTCGCCGAGATCACCAAGAAGAAGACCGCCGCCATCACGGAGGTCTTCACCGCCATCAACGAGAACTTCGCCGCCGTGTACGGCCTCCTGTCCGCGGGCGGGCAGGCGTACATGGAGTTCGAGGACGATGCGGACCCTTTCCAGGGAGGCCTCATCCTCAAGGCGCAACCCATGGGCAAGAAGGTCACACGCCTGGACGCCCTGTCCGGCGGGGAGAAGTCGCTGACGTCGATGGCGTTCATCTTCGCCCTGCAGCGCTACGACCCTTCGCCGTTCTACTACTTCGACGAGGTCGACCAGAACCTCGACGCCGTCAACTCGGAGCTCCTGGCGAAGATGATCAAGGACAACGCCCGCTTCGCCCAGTTCATCGTGGTGTCTCTGCGGAAGATCACCCTCAAGGAGGCCAGCCACATCTACGGCGTCACCCAGCAGACGGCGGGCCAGTCCGAGATCATCGCCCACTTCGACATCGACACCCTGCGCGACGAGGAGTCCGAGAAGGACCCGTCCGGGAAGGGCGGCGCGACCCTCGGCAAGGATGGCGGCCTCCCGCCCCCGCCCCCCAACGCCGTCACTGCGGCCCGCAAGGCCGGCAAGAAGGAGAAGCCGAAGCCCGCGCAGGAGACGACCATCACGCAGCTCATCGAGCGCGCCGTGTCCGTGGAGGTCAAGAAATGAACCCCCTCCTCTACGAAACAGGGATTCCGGCGATTTCGGGCAGCAGCCCGAAGGTTTCCCCGGAATCCCCGAAGTCCCTGTTCGGCCCGGGGGCGAGCTGATGCCGCCGCGCCAGACGCGGTTCACGGACCCCATCGTCCGCGCGGCCCCCACGCAGGCCACCCTCCACACTGCCGATGTCGTGCAGCACCTGATGTGGCACAAGGCCCTGGTGCCCGACGACGACGACGGCAAGCGCATCACGGACTACATCGAGATGGTCACCGGCAGCCAGGACGGCGAGCACGTCGCGATCAAGGACGGCTTCCACCGCGACCTTGCCATCGCCTTCGAGCTGGTCATCCAGAACCACCTCGACCCCTGGGACCTCGACCTCTCCAAGTTCGCGCAGATGTACCTGAAGGAGGCCAAGGCGCGTGGCGTCGACCTCGTGACCGCTGGCCGCATCATCCTCATGGCGTGGACCGTGCTCAAGCTGCAGTCGGACGAGGTGGCCAGCCGCGCCATCATCCGCGCCGAGGAATCCACGGATTCCGGTTGGGAGGACATCCCCGACTTCGGGTGGAGCAACGACCAGGTCGACTACAACGAGCGCATCTTCGCGCTCCCCAAGGCCCCCATCGACGAGAAGATCCGGCACAAGGGCGACCGCCGCGTCACCCTCATGGAGCTCCTGGGCGCCTTCGAGGAGGTGCACGCCGAGTCGCAGCAGCGCCTGGTCCTCAACGAGGAGCGCCTCGCGGCCCGGCTCAGCCTCAAGCGCCGCATGCGGGGCCGCGTCGGCGGCATGATGCACAAGGACGACCTCGAGGCCGAGCTCGCGGAGACGTGGCAGCGCATCCTCGACTACCCGGGCACCCCCGTGCCGTTCAGCAGCCTGTACGAGCCCACGGCGATCGACGTCGTGCAGACCTTCACGTGCCTGCTGTTCCTGGCCAAGGCGCAGCGCATCACCATCAGCCAGGAGGAGTTCCCGTACGGCGAGGTCTGGGTCACCCCCAGGCTCCCCGAGGCCTCGACCGTCCTGGCAGAGGAGGTCAAGGCATGAAGGAAGAAGGCACGGCCCCCGACGGCACCGAGATCCACGTCACCCGCAACCACGGCAAGCCCACGCGCGCCCAGGAACTGGCCAAGGCGCTCGCGGATGCGCGCAAGGCCAAGACCGCGGGCAAGGCGGGCAAGAAGTCACCCGCCGAGGCGACGCACGCCATCGTCGCACCCGCCCCCGCCGCTTCCACCAGCAACGTCGAGAAGCTGGCCAAGGAGGGCCTGAAACCGGTCGCGGAGGCGCCTGCCGCGCATCCCGGCCGCGGTGAGAGGAAGGTCCCTCCGGCGACAGAGGACGGCAACGCCCCCTTGGACGCGGAGCGCATGGAGACCACGGAGAACACGGAGAAGAAGACCCGTGGACCCAAGCCGCATGCGCCGGTCATGACCATGGCCACTGGTTCCATGCGGTCTGCCGGACCCCAAGCCCGCGAGGCAAGGACGTCCTCCGTGGGTTCCACGCCCTCCGTGGCCGCCGAAGCTGGCCAGGCAGGACCCAAGCCATCCGCCATCTCTGCGACCTCTGCGGCGGGTCCGTCGGGGGCGCCGAAGCGCAAGTCGATGCAGGTCCGCTTCACCGGCATGAAACCGCTCCATGTCGTCGAGGCCGCCTTGTTCGCCGCCGGGAAGCCCATCACGGTCGAGGAGATCGCCGAGCAGACCGGACTGCCCCCGGACAAGGTGAAGGAGGGCATCAAGGACCTCCAGGCGGCCTACTCGGAACGCGACACCATCCTCGAGGTCGGCAAGGCCGGCACGAAGTGGGCCATGCAGGTGCGCAGCCAAGCCGCGGAGCCCGCCGCCAAGTTCGCGCCCATGGAGATCGCGCCGAAGCTCCTCAAGACGCTGGCCCTCATCGCGTTCCACCAGCCCATGAAGCAGTCGCAGCTCGTGGACATGATGGGCACGAAGGTCTACGACCACATCCCCGAGCTCGTGTCGCGTGGCCTCGTCCGGGCTCGCGAGGAAGGGGTCACGAAGATCCTGCAGACGACGCCGCTGTTCCCGGAGTACTTCGGCCTCGACGCCTCGGACCCCGATGAGATCCGCGCCCTCATGGGCCGCCTGGTGGGCATCGTGGCACCGCCCAAGCCCAAGGCAGAGACGGTCTACGAGGACCCGCAGCCGCAGCAAGCCGAAGTGGCCGCTGACGAGGCCCCGGGACCGGCCCCCGAGACCCTCCCGCCGCCCACCTCCACATAAGAGGAAAACGGGCTCGGAAAGGAGGCTTTATCCCGCGTGCGCGCGTGCACGCGCGTGAGGCGACCCCCACAGGATGCTGTGGGCAAGCTTGCGGAGCCCCTTTTCATGCCTGAAACCCAGAGCCAGAGCCAGGCTGCGTCCTCCTACGGCGCAGAGCAGATCCAGGTCCTGGAGGGCATGGAGGCCGTCCGCAAGCGCCCCGCCATGTACATCGGCTCCACGGACGCGCGCGGCCTGCACCACCTCGTCTACGAGGTCGTCGACAACTCCGTCGACGAGTCGCTGGCCGGCCACTGCGACCGGATCGTCGTCGTGCTGCAGAAGGATGGCGCCTGCCGCGTCGAGGACAACGGCCGCGGCATCCCCATCGACCTCCACAAGTCCGGGCGCCCCGCCCTCGAGGTCGTCCTCACCGTGCTGCACGCGGGCGGCAAGTTCGACGAGTCCAGCTACAAGGTCTCCGGCGGCCTGCACGGCGTCGGTGTGAGCTGCGTCAATGCCCTCTCCAGCACCCTCATCGCCGACGTGCGCCGCGACGGCCGCCACGTCACGCAGACCTTCCACAGGGGCCACCCGGAACCCATGACGGAACTGGGCCGCAGCACGCCGGAGCAGCGCGGCACGACCATCACCTTCTACCCGGACGCGTCCATCTTCGAGACGGTCGCGTGGGACTTCGACACGCTGCAGAACCGCCTGCGCGAGCTCGCTTTCCTCAACGCCGGCGTGCACATCGTCTTCCGCGACGAGCGGGTGCTGGCCACCGAACCCGCCGGGGCCCCGCGGGAGGAGACGTACCACTACGAGGGCGGTGTCGAGGAGTTCGTGCGCTTCGTCAACCGCGGCCGCGCCCCGCTGCACCAGGAGGTCGTGCGGGTGGAGGGCCGCAAGGACAAGGTCTCCATCGAGATCGCGATGCAGTGGACGGATGCCTACAACGAGACCATCTTCACGTTCGCCAACAACATCAACACCGTCGAGGGCGGCACCCACCTCATCGGCTTCCGCTCGGCGTTGACGCGCTGCCTCAACGACTACGGCAAGAAGAACGACCTCCTCAAGGGCGTCGAGTCGGGTCTTTCGGGCGAGGACTGCCGCGAGGGCCTCAGCGCCATCATCTCGGTCAAGATCCCGCAGCCGCAGTTCGAGGGGCAGACCAAGGCCAAGCTGGGGAACTCCGAGGTCCGCGGCATCGTCGAGACCCTCCTCAACGAGAAGCTGGAGGAGTACCTCGAGGAGCACCCGCAGGTCGCCCGCATCGTCGTCGACAAGGCCGTCCTGGCCCTGCGCGCCCGCGAAGCCGCCCGCAAGGCCCGCGACCTCACGCGGCGCAAGGGCGTCCTGGAGGGGGGCGGGCTTCCAGGCAAGCTGGCGGACTGCCAGAGCCGCGACCCCGCCGTGTGCGAGATCTACATCGTGGAGGGCGACTCCGCCGGCGGCTCCGCCAAGCAGGGCCGCGACCGCGTCAACCAGGCCATCCTGCCCCTGCGCGGCAAGGTGCTCAACACGGAGAAGGCGCGCCTGGACAAGGTGCTGCTGAACAAGGAGATCCTGAACCTGGTGCAGGCCATCGGGACCTCCATCGGCGAGGACTTCGACGTCGAGAAGGCGCGCTACCACAAGATCGTCGTCATGACGGATGCCGACGTGGATGGCGCCCACATCCGCACGCTCCTGCTGACGTTCTTCTACCGCTACATGAAGGGCCTCATCGACCGCGGCTACATCTACATCGCCCAGCCGCCGCTGTACCGCCTCAAGAAGGGCTCCCACGAGCGCTACGTGTACGACGACCGCGCCAAGGCCGCCCTCATGGCCGAGTGGGACCCCGAGAACACCGGGAAGGGCATCCAGGTGCAGCGCTACAAGGGCCTCGGCGAGATGAACCCCCAGCAGCTCTGGGAGACCACCATGGACCCCGAGGCGCGCACGCTCCTGCAGGTCACCGTCGACGACGCCGTCCTGGCCGACCAGCTCTTCGTGACCCTCATGGGCGACGACGTCGAACCCCGCCGCCTGTTCATTGAGACGCACGCGCTCGAGGCGCAGGTGGATGTATGACGGCCCGTCGGCGCTCGCTGCGCTCGGCCAACGGTCCGATGGCAATCCATTCCCACGGGCAGCCTGCGGCTGCCCCCCCTCGCGTCGCGCTGACACGCGCCGCTCGCAAGGACTCCCCACGAGGTGCCTAGATGGCAGAAGACGCCCCGACGTCCAACGGCTCCACCCCCACGACCGCCGCCCGCAGCAACGTGAGCGCCCGCCCCGTCGAGTCGGAGATGCGCCAGTCGTTCCTCGACTACGCCATGTCCGTCATCGTCGCGCGCGCCCTCCCCGATGCCCGCGACGGCCTGAAGCCCGTCCACCGCCGCATCCTGTACGCCATGAACGAGCTGGGCATGGGTCCCGGCTCCGCGTACAAGAAGTCGGCCCGCGTCGTCGGTGAGGTCCTGGGCAAGTACCACCCGCACGGCGACTCCGCGGTGTACGAGGCGATGGTCCGCATGGCGCAGGACTGGTCGCTCAGGTACCCCCTCGTCGACGGCCAGGGCAACTTCGGCAGCGTCGACGGCGACTCCGCCGCGGCCATGCGCTACACCGAGTCGCGGCTGTCCCGCATCACGCTGCAATTGCTGGAGGACCTCGACAAGGAGACGGTCTCCTGGGTCCCCAACTTCGACGCCACCCTCACCGAGCCCGAGGTCCTGCCCGCCGCCATCCCGAACCTCCTGGTCAACGGGTCCGCGGGCATCGCCGTCGGCATGGCCACGAACGTGCCGCCGCACAACCTTGGCGAGATCGTGGACGCCACCGTCCGCCTCATCGACCACCCCGACGCCGACCTCGCGAGCCTGCTGGAGATCGTGCGCGGCCCCGACTTCCCCACCGCGGGCATCATCCACGGCCGCGCCGGCATCCTGGCCGCCCTCACCACGGGGCGCGGCAAGATCCTCGTTCGCGGCCGCCACGAGGTCGAGGAGATGGCGGGCGACCGCGAGCGCATCGTCTTCACCGAGATCCCGTACCAGGTCAACAAGTCCGACCTCATCATCAAGATCGCCGAGCTGGCCAAGGAGAAGGTCATCGACGGCATCTCGGACCTGCGCGACGAGTCCGACCGCCGCGGCATGCGCATCGTCATCGAGCTCAAGCGCGACGCCATCAGCGACGTCGTGCTGAACCAGCTCTGGAAGCACACCGACCTCCAGTCGACCTTCGCCGTCAACAACCTCGCCCTCGTCGACGGCCGCCCCAGGACCATGGGCCTCAAGGAGCTCCTGCAGGTCTTCCTCAAGCACCGCTTCGTGGTGGTCACCAGGCGCACCGAGTTCGAGCTCAAGAAGGCCGAGGCGCGCGCCCACCTCCTCGAGGGCCTCCTCATCGCCCTCGCGAACATCGACGCGGTCGTGGCCCTCATCCGCGCCAGCGCCGACCCCGAGACCGCCCTCACGGGCCTCATGGCGCGCTTCGGCCTCACGGAGGTGCAGGGCAAGGCGATCCTCGACATGCGCCTGCAGCGCCTCACCAGCCTCGAGACCGATGCCGTCAGGAGCGAGCACGCCGAGCTCGTGAAGCAGGTCGCCCACCTCAGGGCCATCCTGGCCGACCCCCGGCTGGTGTACGGCATCATCAAGGCGGAGCTCCTCAAGGTGAAGGCGGACTTCGCGGACAAGCGCCGCACCGAGATCCAGGACGGCGACGTCGACATCGACGACGAGTCGCTCATCCCCGAGGAGGAATCCGTGTTCCTGTTCACGTCGCATGGCTACCTCAAGCGCATGCCGCTGGGCACGTGGCGCGAGCAGAACCGCGGCGGCAAGGGCCTGCGGGGCCTCAAGACCAAGGAGGAGGACACGGTCGTCGAGTCCACGGTGGGCAGCACGCACGACTTCCTTTGCTTCTTCACCAACCAGGGACGCATCCACTGGATCAAGGGCTACAAGGTCCCGACCGGGTCGCGTGCCCACAAGGGCAAGCCCGTGGTGAACCTCCTCCAGCTGGAGCCCAACGAGCTCGTGGAGACCATCATCCCCGTGCGCGACTTCGGCGAGCCCGTCCCCGAGGGCGCGGAGGAGTCCGCCCAGCCGCAGCCGACCCTGTTCTTCGCCACCAAGAAGGGCACCGTCAAGCGCACCCTCCTCAGCGCGTTCCGCAACGTGCGCGAGAAGGGCATCATCGCCATCAACCTCGACCCGGGCGACGAGCTGCTGAGCGTCCGCAAGACCGACGGGCACGCCGACATCATCCTCGCCACCAAGGACGGGCAGGCGTGCCGCTTCGACGAATCGGAGGTCCGCGTCATGGGGCGCGGCACCACGGGCGTGCGCGGCATCACCCTGGAGCCGGGCGACGAGGTGGTCTCCCTGGCCATCGCGGAGCCCAACACGTTCCTCGTGAGCGTCACGGCCAACGGGTACGGCAAGCGCACGGAGCTGGAGGAGTACCGCAAGACCCGCCGCGGCGCCAAGGGTGTTCGCACCATCGTCGTCAACGAGCGCAACGGCCACGTCATCGCGGTGCGCACCGTGCAGGGCACGGAGTCGCTGCTGATGCTCAGCGAGGGCGGCATGGGCGTGCGCATCCCCGTCGACCAGATGCGCAGCATGGGCCGCAGCACGCAGGGCGTCACCCTCATGGACCTGGAGGCTGGCGACCGCATCACCCAGGTCGCCGTGCTCCCGGCCGAGGACGCCGTGGCCGCGGAGCCGGCGCCGGCCCTGGCCACTTGACCACTAGGTTCCAGGATTCCATCCTTGGACCACTCTACTTTTAACCCCGAGCGGGGGGTGCTCGGGCGATGAAGCTCCCGCTGACCCTCTTGCTTGCGGCCTTGCTGGTGCCCCTGGCGGTCCAGCCCGCCCACGCCCAGGACGTGGACCCCTCCACGCGCATCCTGGAGGACCGCGGCGGCGACCTGCGCGTCAGCGTCGGCGGGACCGACCAGGACCCCTCGGGGCACTGGCAGGCGGCCGACCTGAAGGCGCTTGATGTCACCGAGACCTCGGACGAGATCACCTTCCGGCTCACCGTGGCCAGCCTCGCCCCCGACACGGGCCTGCCCTTCGTGGAGGACCTCGAGTACGACGTCTCCTTCCGCCACCTGGACCAGGTCTACCGCGTCCACATGTCGCGCAGCGTGCAGTTCGGCACCTACGCCTACGCCTATCTCGAGGCGTACAACCCGGCCCGCCAGCGCTACGAGCAGCGCAGCTTCCCCGAGGACGTCCTCCAGGACGCCACCGCGGGCACGCTTTCCTACTCCGTGCGCCGCGACCTGCTGGTGGACCGCGACGGCAACGCCCCCCACCCCGAGGTCCCGTTCACGGAGTGGCAGGCCCAGGCGACCTCCTACCCTGTCTTCGGCAACGGGGTCACCGGCATCTGCCTGCCCGCCTGCGTCCCGCAGCCGACGCCGGCCGCCCACGACGCGATGCCCGACCAGGGCAACGGGACCGTGCCGCTGCCCATCCGGTTCGGCATCTCCCAGACCGGCCACGCCCACCTGTCCAGCCCGACCCCCACGCGCGCCTCGAACGGCGAGGCGACCACCATCGTGTACCAGGTGGAGGCGCAGAACCGCGGCCCGCGCAACGAGACGTTCTCCCTGACGGCCTCCGGCGTGCCGGGAGCCTGGATCGTCCGCCTGCCCGCGGCGCGCGTCACGATCCCCGCCAACGGCAGCGTCCTCCTCCCGGTCCTTCTGAGCGTCCCCTTCGCGCACGCGCATGGCACGTACCAGAAGTTCCTCGTCGAGCTCACCAGCCTCGCCGACCCCGGCAGCGTCGGGCGCATCCAGCTGGGCATCCGGTACGCGGACCCGCCGCAGCCCGCCGGCCACCACGACGACCTGTACCTCCACACCCCCCAGCAGGCCTCCCGCTCCGTGAACCCGGCCCTCGACCCGCTGCTGTACGGCACCTCGGGCGCGTACATGAACGCCCTCGTCGACGACCCCCTGGACGCGAAGGCCGAGGTGCCCGGGTTCAACTGCCGCGGCAGCCTCAGCATCTCCAGCGGCGGACCGCAGGCGCAGGTGTGCTGGTTCGTCGACCTCAAGCCCCAGCTCGAGCTCGGCCTCGACTTCGACCTGGCCCGCGTCGGCACCCTCACCCTCCCCATCCGCACGGAGCTGCCGATGACGGGCGCCCAGCTCACGGGCAACCTCTACTACGTCGCCCCCGGCGACGGCTTCCGCTTCGAGGGCTTCGCGGTGGCGACCCTGCGCCCGGCGGCCCCCCAGGACCTCGCGCCCCACTCCTCCGGCAACATCCTCAAGGCCGACGTCGTGCCCACGCCGGAGGGCGACTTCGTGACCTACCGCAGGGGCTCCGCGCTGTACCTCGAGATCCTCGTCAACTACGCCGGCCAGTCCGCCGTGAGCTTCAACGTGCCCGCCACGGCGCCGATGCTGCAGCCTGGCGGCATCCTGTCGGACCTGCCCCTCAACGAGTACCACGACCCCGTGGACGCCCTGTTCGCCAGCAACTCCACGCTGCATCTGCTGGCCACCAGCCTGCAGGACCGACCCGTGAACCCCGGCAAGACGGTCCTGTTCAACCTGACGCTCGAGAACGGGGGGGCCGCAGGGCTCTTCGACCTCGCGCTCACCGGCACCCACCTGCCCTGGGCGCGCATCGTGTCCCCCGGCCCCCAGGTGCGCCTCGGGGAGGGCGGCTCGGTACCGGTCCAGGTCGCCGTCCAGGTCCCCCAGGAGGCCGACCAGGGCGACACCGCCGACCTCGTGCTGGCCGCGACCCTGTCGTCCGACCTGAACGTCCGCAGCCTCGCGCGCCTCTTCGCCACCGTGGACACGCGCGCCCAGCACCCGGACGAGGCCGGCCTCCTGGCGGACCCCGGCAAGGCCAAGGGCACCCCCACCGTGGCCTTCGGGCTGCTGGCCGCGGCCATCGTGGCGGTGGCAG
Source organism: Thermoplasmatota archaeon (assembly GCA_035526765.1). GTDB lineage: Archaea > Thermoplasmatota > E2 > JACPAO01 > JAHFTW01 > JAHFTW01. The sequence continues at coordinate 59,373 of DATLBS010000031.1, forward strand.
CCGCCCGCCGTCGCCGCGACTGAGCCCTGCTGCGACCACAACGGCTTATTAGGGCACCTCCACGTCGAGCCGCGTGCGCATCCCCTGGGCCGTCGTGGTGGCCGCCCTGTTCCTGCCGTTCGCCGTCCCCGCCGGAGGACAGGCGGCCGACGCCGCGGCCCCCACCCGCCTGCTGGACGAGGGCGCCGGCGACGTGGCCGTCAACGCCAACGGCCAGACCACCGGCGCCAACGGCCGCTGGGCCGCCGCCGACCTGCGCGGGCTCGAGGTCTCCGAGACCCAGGACGACATGACCTTCACGCTGCAGGTCGACAACCTCGGCGCCACCCCCGAGGTCCCCATGGAGGAGAGCGTCATCGTGTACCGGGTCGACTTCACCCACCACGACCGCCTGTTCCGCGTCGTCCTCATCCGCCAGGTGTTCCAGACCGCCTTCTACTCCACCATCCTGCAGGCGTACGACTCCGGCCGCGACGCCTTCGCCCCCCTCACGAAGCAGGCCGCCGCCACCGCGGACCCCGCCAAGAACACCCTTTCCGCCACCTACACGAAGGACCTTCTGGTGGACCAGGAAGGCAACGCGCCGCAGCCGCAGGTGCCCTTCACCGCGTGGCGCGCCACCGCCCAGAACCTGGGCACCGCCTTCTTCGGCAACGGCGGCCAGGGCTGCTTCGGCCCCGCCGGCTGCCAGACGCTCCCGCAGGTGCAGGCCTCCGACGCGATGCCGGACCAGGGCAACGGGCTGATGGACCTCAAGATCCGTTACGGCATCGTGCAGGCCGGCAACGCCCGCCTCGCCAGCCCCGTGCCCAACCGCGCCTCCAACGGCGAGGCCACCACCGTGGTCTACCAGGTCGTCGCGCAGAACCTCGGGAAGGCCTCCGACCTCTTCATGCTGGCCGCCGGCGGCGCCCCCGCCGGCTGGGACGTGCAGCTGCCCGCCGAGCACGTCACCATCGGCGCCAACGCCAGCATCACCTTCCCCGTCCTCGTGACGATCCCGTTCACGCACTCCCACGGCGCCTACCAGTTCTTCGTCCTCACCATGACCAGCATGAAGGACGCCGCCAGCGTCGGCCGCGTCCAGCTGGGCGTGCGCTACAGCAACCCGCCGCAGCCCACCCAGCACCACCCCACCGTCTGGATGCACTCCACGATCCCTGCCGGCTTCTTCGACCAGCTGCCCGCGGGCCAGGATGCCCCCGACGCCGTCTTCGGCACCGGCGCGGACGCCTACATGAACGCCCTCGAGGACGACCCCCTGGACGCCAACGTCGACGTGGCCGGCAACCCATGCAACTTCCGCGGCGGCACCCCCACCGTGCCCCCCGTGGCGTCGTACTGCTGGGACGTCCCACTCTCCCCCGCCCTGGAGCTGGGCCTGGACTTCGACATGAACCGCACCGGCAAGCTGGAGGTCCCCATCGCCACCAAGGCCCCGATGCAGGCTGCCACCCTGACGGGGGCGCTCGAGTACTATCCCCCCCAGAACCTCACGCGCAACCGCGGCGGCCTCGGGAACAACAACGGCGGCGACTTCCAGCGGCCCGTCGAGCTGGCGACCATCACCCCCCAGGCGCCCGTCGACATCTCCGCCAACGGCAACCAGAAGCTGCTGGCCGAGCTCAAGCCCGTGCTGGCCGACCCCTACATCCCGTTCGTGCGCGGCGCCTCCCTCGTGCTCCACCTGCGCGTCGACTTCACCGGGATGAACGCCGTCTTCCTCCCGAACCAGGCGACCCCCCCCTTCCTGCAGCCAGGCGGCAGCATCGCGGACCTTCCCCTCAACGAGTACCATGACCGCGTCAACCAGCTCTTCGCGTCCTCCTCGGACCTGATGCTGAGCGCCACGGGCCCCCAGGACCGCATGGCCAACCCCGGCAGCGACGTCCTGTTCAACCTCACCCTCATGAACCACGGCAAGCAGGCCACGACCGTGGACCTCGTCCTCCGGGGCACGAACTCCGCGTGGGCCGGCCTCCTCGTGCCCACCACGACGCAGGTCCAGGTGCCGGCCGACGGCGCCGTCAAGGTCTCCGTCGTCGTGCGCGTGCCAGCCACCGCCAAGGGAGGCAGCGGCGGCGAGCACGCCATGGGCGACATGGCGGACCTGGTCCTTTCGGCGACCTCCACGACGGACCTCAACCAGCGGACCCTGGGGCGCCTGCACGTCATGGTGGACAACTCGAAGGCGTGGCCGAACGACCACGACGCCGTCCTGGCCATCCAGGGCCTCAACGCCCAGAAGGGCACCCCCGCGCCCGGGCTTCCCCTGCTGCTGGCAGCCCTGGCCTGCCTCCTGCTGGCCCGCCGCCGCCCCTTGGCGTAGACACCTGCACGGTCCCACCGCAATCCCTTTGAACCAGGCCCCCACGTCAACGGCGATGAAGGTCTTCCTGGCCCTGCTGGCGGCGCTCCTGATGGTGCCCCTTGCGGGCCCCGTCGCGGCGCAGGGCGCCCCCGCCGATGCCATGCGGATGCTCGAGGACAACCCCAACGACACCAAGATGTCCAGCGGCCAGGACCCCCCCAGCGGCCGGTGGGCTGCCGCCGACCTGCGAGCCGTGGACGTGCTGGAGGCCGCGGACGGCTTCACGTTCTACCTCAAGGTCGGCGACCTGAAGGCCAGCCCCGAGCTGCCGCAGGTCGAGAGCACCGCGTACACGGTGGACTTCCTGCACGCGGGCCGCCACTTCCGCCTCGAGTTCTTCCGGCAGGTCTCCCCCGACCCGTTCTACAACGGCTACGTGGCCGTGTACGACCCGTCCTCCGACTACTTCGACACCATCGCCAGCCGCTCCGTGCGCGCGGACCTTGCCACCGGCACCCTCGTCATGGAGGTGGAGCGCGACCTCCTGGTCGACGCGGACGGCAACGCCCCGCACCCTGGCGTGTCCTTCACGGGCTGGAACGCCCGCTCGCAGGGCGGCTTCCGCCTGTTCGGCGGCTCCCCCTGCCTCCCCCCCAACGTCTGCACCGGTGACGCGGACCTCTCCGCCCACGACGCCATGCCCGACCAGGGCAACGGCACGGCCGCCCTTCCGGTGCAGTTCGGCATCCAGCAGTCCGGCAAGGCCCGCCTCTACAGTGACCTCCCGACGCGTGCCTCGAACGGCGAGGCCACGACGATCGTGTACCAGGTCGCCGGCCTGAACCTCTCCCCCCACAACGCCACCTACACGCTGGCGGTGTCCGGGGTCCCGCCGGGATGGCAGGTCAAGCTGCCCGCCGAGCGCGTGGAGATCCCGACCAACGGTTCCGTGCGGTTCCCCATCCTGCTGACGGTGCCCTTCACGCACTCGCACGGCTCGTACCAGAAGTTCCTGCTGGAGCTGTCCGACATGGACGACAAGGCCAGCATCGGCCGCATCGAGCTGGGCATCCGCTACTCCGACCCGCCGCAGCCCGCCGGCCACCACAACGTGCTGTACCTGCACAGCTCCCTCTTCAGCACGGACGCCCTCGCCGCCAGCACGCCCTTCTTCGGTGGCGCCCCCTCCGGCCTCTCGATGAACGCGAGGCCGGACGACCCCAACGACGCCAAGGCCGACGTCCAGGCCGACCGCTCGGGCCAGCAGCTCTCCCCACCCACCGTGCAGTACTCGTGGACCGTGCCGCTCTCCCCGGCCCTCGAGCTTGGCCTCGACGTGCGCCAGGGCAGCGGCAACCTCAGCGTCCCGTTCAAGACCACGGTCCCCCTGCCCGGCGCCCAGCTGGGCGGCCACGTCACCTACCTCGAACGCGCCCCCGACCCCGACACCGGCCGCATGCGCACCCGCAGCATCGTCATCGCCGACATCCACGGTGGCGCCCCCGTCGACATGGGCGCGCGCTCCGAGAAGAACGTCCTCACCGCGCAGATCGTGGCCCGCCCCGAGGCCGGCTACTTCGCCTTCACGCGCGGCTCCGGCATGTACATGGAGCTCCAGCTCACCGCCCAAAGCGCCAACGGGGCCGGCACCTTCACGGACGCGCAGGGCCCCATGGTCCAGCCGGGCGGCGTCCTCGACCTCCCGCTGAACGAGTACCACGACAAGGTCGCGCAGGTCTTCAGCAGCAACAACACCCTCGTCCTCAAGGCCCTCAGCGCGCAGGACCGCCTCACCAACCCCGAGAAGATGGTGCTGTTCAACCTCACCCTGGCCAACCACGGCAACCGCACCATGGACGTGGACCTCGAGATCACCGGCACGCACCTGCTGTGGGTGTCCCTGCTCGAGCCCACGACGCAGCGCATCACCCTGGCCAAGGGCGCCAACCGCACCCTCCAGGTGGCCGTCAAGGTCCCCAAGGAGGCCGACAAGGGCGACACCGCGGACCTCGTGCTGAGCGCCACCAGCACGACGGACCTCGGCATCCGCGCCCTGGCCCGCCTGCGCGCCACCGTCGACACGTCGCGCGAGTACCGCGACGATGCCGCGCTGATTGCCGCCATCGAGGGCAAGAACGCCAAGAAGAAGACGCCCGCCCCCGACCCGGCCCTCCTGGCGCTGGCGCTGCTGGGGCTGGCCCTGGCCACGCGCCGCCGCGGCCGCCGCCTCCTGTAGGCCAACGCTTGCGCTTATCTAGGGGCACGGGGTGGAAGCCGCAATGACGGAGCGCACGATCCGCATCCTGGTCGCCAAGCCTGGCCTGGACGGCCACGACCGCGGCGCCAAGGTGGTCGCGCGCGCGCTGCGCGATGCCGGCTTCGAGGTCATCTACACGGGCCTGCGGCAGACCCCGCAGCAGATCGTCGCCGCCGCCGTGCAGGAGGACGTCGACCTCGTCGGCCTCTCCTGCCGCTCGGGCGCGCACATGACGCTCTTCCCCAAGATCAAGGACCTCCTCGTCAAGGAGGGCGCCGAGGACGTCGTCGTCTTCGGCGGCGGCATCATCCCCGACGACGACGCCGCCCGCCTGAAGGCCGCCGGCATCGAGGCGGTCTTCGGCCCCGGCACCGACACGCGCTCGATCGTGTCCTTCATCGAGGCGCACCCGCGCTTTGCGGCCCACCGCGCGGTCACCGCCCAGGCCTGATGCCCGCGGCCCAGGCCCGCACCGGGCCGTCCAGCACACCCCTGGAATCCCCTCCCGCAGCGTCCCCCGCCGCCGGCCACCGCATGCCCCTGGGCGAGGCGGTCGCCGTGGGCGACCGGCGCGCCCTCGGGCGCCTCATCACGCTGCTGGAATCCGAGGACCCGGCCGGTGCTGCCATCCTGCAGGCCCTGCACCACCGCACGGGCCACGCGCACGTCATCGGCGTCACCGGGAGCCCCGGCACGGGCAAGTCCACCCTGGTCGACAAGCTCATCGAGGCCTACCGCCGCCAGGGCCTCAAGGTCGGCGTCGTCGCCGTCGACCCCTCCTCCCCCTACACGGGCGGCGCCATCCTCGGCGACCGCATCCGCATGCAGTCCCGCAGCACGGACCCCGAGGTGTTCATCCGCAGCATGGGCACGCGCGGCGCCCTCGGCGGCCTTGCCCGCCACACCCACGACGCCGTGCGCGCCCTCGAGGCCGCCGGCAAGCAGGTCATCCTCGTGGAGACCGTCGGCGTCGGCCAGGCGGAGGTGGACGTCGTCCAGCTGGCGGACACCGTCCTGGTCGTCCTCGTGCCGAACCTGGGCGACGATGTGCAGGCCGTGAAGGCCGGCCTCATGGAGATCGCCGACCTCTTCGTGGTGAACAAGTCCGACCTCGCCGGCGCCGACAAGGTCCAGGGCGACGTCGAGGCGAACCTCATGCTGGCGCACACGGCGCTGCCGGCCGGGGCGCCTGCGGGCACGCCGCCGTGGACGCCCCCGATCCTGCGCACCGTGGCCGAGCGCGGCGAGGGCGTGCTGGCGCTCGTGGACGCCGTGCGCGCCCACGCCGCGTGGAGCAAGGCGTGCGGCGAGTGGGAGCGCCGCCGCGCCCGCCGCCTGCAGGAGCAGGTGCGCGCCCTCCTGGTGCGGGAGGTCGCGGGCTACGCCTTCGCGCGCGACGGCTCCGTGCGCCCCGCCTTCGCCCCTCTCCTGGCGGACGTGGCGGCGGGCCGGCTCAGCCCTCAGGATGCCAGCCAACGCATCCTGCAGGCGTTCCGCAAGGCCTAGCCGCCGCGCGGCGCCTCCACGGCTGCTTCGCGGGCTCGCCTTGGGCTGCCTCTCCAGGTGTGCTAGGCGCGGCTCATCGGGTCCGGGACCTGCGCCTGCAGCTGCCGCACGGTCGCCTCGGGGTAGTTGCCGAACACGACCAGCAGGGACTCGCCATCCTGCATCTGGTGGCCCTTCAGGCTGTCCCACGAGCGCTCCGACCAGGTCCAGTTGCCGCCGTCCTTCGCCTCGAGGTAGTAGTGCAGGCCGGCCGTCCCGTTGGCCGTCCACGTGTGGTCCTGCTGGACCTGCTGGTGGCCTCCGAACAGTTTCAAGGTGCTGGCATCCGCGTCGATCTCGACGGCGTGCAGCGCCGACTTGACGCTGACGCAGGAGTTGTCGACGGGCTCGAAGTGCAGCTGAGCGGGGCGCGCATCGAGGGCGCCGGCCTCGGGGCCGCTCTGGTGCATGTGGACGTCGTAGCCCATGCCGGCGCCGCCGCTCAGGTCGTAGTAGTGGGCGCCATTGGAGGCGACGGGGGTCGACATGTCGACCTTCTTGGGCTGGCCGTCGGGGCCGGGGACGAACACGTTGAAGGTGGCGTGCCAGTGGCCGGGGCATTCCTCGTCGTTGGTGCTGCTCTTGTAGATGGCATACCCCGCGGCGCCGAGGACCAGCAGGACCAGCAGCCAGATGCCGTACGTCTTCGCGACGGTCTTGGGGAGGTCCTTGCGCACGGTCTGCTTGTGGCGCTGCATCCGCTTCTCGCGCTGGGAGAGGTCGTCGTCGCTCATGCGCCCCTGCGAGGCGAAGGAGTCCATGAACCCTGCGGATGAATGCCAGAAGGATTGGAGGGGGAAAGCAGGCCATCGACCGTCCCTTCGACCCACCGCACCCTCCGACCCATCGGTCGCCCCGGAGCGCACGCCCCGGGGAAACCGCCACCTCCGACGGCGGCGCGTACCACGGCCAGGACGACCTCGGTTCCTGTTGTCATGGACGATGGCATGGGGGAGCGGCGAAGCCGCGCCCACCCAAGCACTCTTGCTGGTCACGTCCGTGTGCTCCGCGCACCACAAAGGCATCGATCTGGTCCTCCGCGCCCCCACCGTCACAGGGTGTTGGATGGCCCATGATCCATCACCAAACGCGGACCGCCCGACGGTTCGGGAACGAACCGGCTATTGGCGATGCGACTACGAGCCTTTCAGGAGATTGTTGGCGATGACCATCCTCTGGATCTCGCTCGTGCCCTCGTAGATCTCCGTGATCTTGGCGTCGCGGAAGTGCCGCTCCACGGGGTAGTCCTTCGTGTACCCGTTGCCGCCATGGACCTGCACCGCCTCGGTGGCCGCCCACATCGCCGTCTCGGAGGCGTACACCTTCGCCATGCTGGCCTCCTTGGAGTACGGCCTCTTGAGGTCCTTCAGCTGGGCCGCGCGGTGGATGAGCAGCCGGGCCGCATCGATCCGGGTCGCCATGTCGGCCAGCTTCCACTGGATCGCCTGGTTGGCGCCGATGGGCTTGCCGAACTGCCTGCGCTCCTGCGCGTACGCGAGGCTTGCCTCGTAGGCGCCCACCGCGATGCCGAGGGCCTGGCTGGCGATGCCGAGGCGGCCACCGTCCAGCGTCTTCATGGCCACCTTGAAGCCCTCGCCCACGGGGCCCAGCACGTTCTCGGCGGGCACCTCCACGTCCTCGAAGAAGAGGGGGCAGCAGGGGGCGCCGCGGATGCCCAGCTTCTCCTCGGGCTTGCCGATGCCGAACCCTGCCATGCCCTTCTTCAGGAGGAAGGCGGTCTGGCCCTTGTGCGCGGCCGCCTTGTCCGTCTGCGCGAACACGACGTAGGTCTCGGCAAGCCCCGCGTTGGTGATGAAGAGCTTCTGCCCGTTGAGGGTCCACGCGTCGCCATGCTTGACGGCGGAGGTCTGCATGCTCACGACGTCGCTGCCGGCGTTCGGTTCGGTGAGCCCGTAGGCGCCCAGCTTCCGGCCCGACAGCATGGGCTTGAGGAACCGCTCGTGCTGCTCCGCGTTCCCATACGTGAAGAGGGGCCAGCCGGACAGGCTGTTGTTGACGGAGGCGATGACGCCCGTGGAGGCGCACACCCGCGACAGCTCCTCGATGGCGATGCAGTAGCTCACCATGTCCGCGCCCGCCCCGCCCGCCGACTCGGGGAAGTTCATGCCCATGAGCCCCAGGTCGCCCATCTCGTGCGCCAGCCCGGCGGGCCACTGGTGGGTCTCGTCGATGCGCTTGGCAAGGGGGCGCAGGCGGCGCTCCGCGAACTCCCGGACGGTCTGCCGGATGAGGTCGTGCTCCGCACTGGGCTGCAGGTCCACGGCGTGCCCACCCCAGCCCCGTTCTTGAAGACGGCGCCCAAACCCCCAAAGCCCCCCATTTGAAGACGCCGGCGCGCTACGCAGGGCGTGGACCTGGCCCTCTGGGTGGCGGCCCTCGCAGGCGGCCTCATCCTCGTCACGCTGCTCTGGGCGTGGACGACGGCGTCGTTGCTCCGGCGCCTGCGCGACCTGCGCTCCGCCAAGCAGAGCCAATCAACGCGGTACGGCCAGATCTCGGAGCAGTTCGCGCCGCACCTTGCGGCGTGGCCGTGGGACCCGAAAGGGTTCCGGTTCATCGGCAGCCCCGTCGATGGCATCCAGTTCACCGACGAGGGCGTCGTCTTCGTCGAGATCAAGGCCGGCGACTCCCGCCTGAGCCCACAGCAGCAGGCCATCCGGCGCCACGTCGCGGAAGGACGCGTCGCATGGCACGAGGTCCGGCTTCGATGAGCGCCCCGGCCCGCCCAGGCGACCCTGGCGCAGCATCGCCCCCGCCCTCCCGGGAGGACACGCACGCTCCCCTTGCCGGCCACCCGCTGGCGGAGCAGGCCCTCGAGGCCCTGCTGGCCGGGCTTGCCGCCACCGACCCGACCGTGCTGGTGCGCAGCGCCGTGCGGCAGGGCCTCCTCGACGACTGGTTCGTGTCACGGGAGAAGCCAAGACAGATCCACGTCCTTGCCCTCGGCAAGGCGGCCCCGCGCATGCTCTGGGGCCTGGTGGAGGCCAGCGTCCCCTTCAAGGGGTTCGGGGTCGCCCCCAAAGGCGTGCCTGCGCCCGGCGTCGACACCTTCGAGTGGCACGTCGGCGAGCACCCGGTGCCCGGCCCGAAGTCGCTGGCGGCGGGGATCCGGCTGCTGGACTGGGTGGACGCATTGCCCGATGGGGCTCCGGTCCTGGTGCTCCTGAGCGGCGGCGCCTCGGCCTGCGTCGAGGTCATGCCGCCACGCGTCGATGCCGCGACCTTGGAGGCCAGGTGGCAGGAGTGGCTGCGCGCCGGATTGCCCATCGAGGAGATGAACCGCCTGCGCAGCCGCCTCTCCATCCTCAAGGGCGGCCTCCTTGGGCAACGCATCCTGCACGTCACCCCCAACCTGCGCGTCTGGGTCCTGGCGGACACCGAACCCGCCACGGCGGCCGCGACGGTGGGGTCGGCGCCTTTCTTCCAACCCGGCGAGCCCGCCAAGGTCCCGCACCGGGTCGTCGCCAGCAACCAGGACCTGGTGGCCGCAGCGGGGCTTCGGTTGGGCCTTCTGGGATTCAACGTGTTCCGCTACCCGCAACGCATCACGGCGCAGGCCGACGAGGAGGTGCAGCGCTTCCTCGCCTCGTTCAACGGCCTCAAGGGGGAAGGCCCGACTGCGCTCGTCGGCGGCGGCGAGCCCGCCGTGGTGCTTCCGCTCCAGGCGCCACGGGGCGGCCGCTGCTGCCACGCCGCGCTGTCGGCGGCGCAGCACCTGCGGCAGGGCGACCTCTTCCTTGCGGGCGCGAGCGACGGCGTCGACGGCTCCTCGGACGCCTCGGGCGCGTGGACGACGGCGGGGGACTGGGACGACGAGGCGCAGGAAGCCCTGCAGGGATTCGATGCCGCAGGATTGCTGGGGGCACGGCGGCGCACCTTCGACCTGGGCGCCACGGGCACGAACGTGAACGACCTCTGGGTCGCGCTGCGGCCTTAGGCGAGGCCGTCACCCACAGCTCACTTGGCGCTGCAGCATGTCAGTCCCAACGGTCCACCAGGGGCATCCTCAGATGACTCAGATTCACTCAGACATGTTGGCTCTGAAGAAATCTGAGGAATCTGAGGAGGCAAGGAAAGGGCGAAAAAAGAAAGTCCAGGATCAAGAAGAAATTGAAGGGGAAGGGGAGGAGGGGCAAACCCGAGTCAGCTTGTGCTGCTTGGTTTAGATGCCGCCGTGGACCGCGCCCATGGCGGTGC
>DATLBS010000032.1:0-22964 GCA_035526765.1 Thermoplasmatota archaeon
GGGGGGGCGTCGAGTTCAAAAAAAGTACCCTTGCGGTGCGCGGAGCGCACGGCGTCGTGACATCCGAATTGTTCCGACAGGCGCCCCCCATTCCATCGCTTGCATGAGCAACCCGCCGCCGCCCCCCACACCCATGGGACCCTAGCCTCGGGTCTTCACGGCGACCGATGGGTCGAATCCGCAGCGGATTTGGAGTCCCTCGTTCGACCGGGCGAAGGGGTGCCGGCTAGCCATTGCATTGTGCTGAATCTGTGAAATCTGTGGTTCGGTAGGGCCGAAGTCTAATCAGGAAAAACTACTCACATAGCCTCGGTGGCTGTTCGTCGGCGTCGCGTCGCGCAACCTTAGTACACCCGCACCTTGCGCACCGCGTGGCGCACCTCGTCCTCGACCCCTGCGACCACCATGCCGCAAGACTGTGGAACCTGGCCGCCCACACCGCAGCCAAGGGGAAGCTCCTCGCTCCCGCCGACGCCGAGGCCCTGCTGGCCGACCCCGACGTCCACGCCCTCGACCGCGCCTGCGCCGCCCTCCAGGCGTGGTGCTGGGTGCGGGGCATGCCGCCCCTGGACCGCGCCATCGCCCACCCGCGCACGCAAGGCGACGTCCGCCGCATCGCCGACTACGACGTCTTCTTCGAGGCCATGGCGCGCAACGTCCACACGGAGAAGTTCGTGCTCGCGTATCCCTGGCGCAAGGTCCGCGAGCCCGCGCCGCGCGAACTTGCCTGGGCCCGCACCATCCTGGCCAACCACGCCGCATTGCTGCGCAGGTTCCGTTTCCTCGACCTGGAACTGGAGCTGCGCGAACAGGACGCCGCGCGCGGCCGCAAGCGGCCCGAGCCGGCCGGACACGCGACCTGGCCGCAGGCCCTTGCGGCGCATGCGGGCCTCGTCCGCGAGCTTGCCGCCCTCGGCATCCAGGCGGCCGACCTGCGCCCGCCCGGGGCGGCGCCGTACCCGCCGCCGGCCCCGCGCGAGGCCGTGGCACCCGGCGTCGCCTGATGGGCGATTAGTCGCGGCGGCCCGGCCGGGGCGTGTTGCCGCCGCGCGTGGCACGCACCGCGCCCATCTCGCCCTGCATCGGGCGCCGGCGCTCGGCGGCGAGGTCCCGGCCGGGGGACCGGGCGCTTCTTCCCATGCTTGCGTGCGGCTGCAGGCTCGCCATGCGCCCCGCTGGCGCCCGGTTGGCTTCTGCAATCTGGGACACCCGGGACGGGCGTTGCGCCTACCAGGTCACGGAGGTCCCGGTGGCGCCTTCCACGACGGTGCGCTCGAAGGCCGCGGCAGGATCGGGCCGGCCATCCACCCGCTCCTGCAGGACCCGCAGCACGGTCGCGGAGACCGCTGCCTCGTGGTTGGCGGCCCCCACGGGAACTGCCGTGGGCGCGCAGGCGATGACAAGAGGCGTGCAGACCCAGGCGGCGGGCTCCGTCGCGACGACCAGGAGGCTCACGGGCACCCCTTCGGCCTCCAGCGCTTGCGCCATGCGCTCCGCCTGGTCGACGGGGACCACCGTGTCCGCGGCACCATGCACGAGGTAGACGCGCTGCAGCCCCTGCGCGGCCAGCGCAGCGGCATGGTCCAGGGGGGAGAGCGCCGCGTAGGCGCCGGGCGACTCGTCGGGTCGGCCGCCGGCCGCGGCCTCGATGAGGGGCTGGAACGAGACCGTTGACCTCCATTCGCCGGAGAGGTCCATCACCCCGGCCCCGACCACGAGGTGCGTGAAGGTATGGGGCGGGGCGCGGGCCGCCATGAGGCCGGCCACCTCGCCGCCCATGCTGAAGCCGTAGAGGATCGTGCGCTGCAGTTCCGGGTGGGCCTGCAGCATCATCTGGGTGGCCGCCAGGGTGTCCTCGACGCCGGCCTCGACCTTCCAGGTGCCGGGCTCGCCCCGGTACTCCATCGCCACCGAGAGCGCGCCGCGCGCGGCCAGGCCTTCCATGAGGGGCCGCCAGTCGTCCACCTTGCTGCCAAGCCCCTTGGCCAGCACCACCAGGGTGTCCGAGGAGCCGGTGGCCGGGACCCCCACGAGCCCCAAGGCCTCCCCGCCGTCCAAGGCCATGCGGAGCCCGTGGATCCCGGGGGTGCGCAGCGCCTCGCTGACGGGGTCCCGCTGCAGGGCCGTGCCGAGGAGGGGGGTCGCGTCGCCGAGGCAGCCGGACAGAGCCGGCGTGGCCGCCACCAGGAGGCAGGCCAGCAAGGTGCGCATGGGGGGCGCGTCCGCGGTGCACCGGGATGAACTCCACGCCAGGGGTGCCCAGGGACGCGGGGCCCGTACGGTCGCGGCCCTTGCAGGTACGGGTGCCGCGCAGGGACGTCGCAGGTGCTGGCCGTCCCAGTCCGAGGCAGCCGCGTCCGGTCAGGGTGGCCGCGGCGTCAGTCCGGCAGGGCCAGCACGAGCCTGCGCGGGGCCACGCGGCGGTACGCGATGTCCACCAGCTGCGCGACTTCGTCCCAGTCGGGCTGGCCGTCGAACCGCATCGTCGTCCACCCGTGCTGCCCGATGTAATGGGTCCGCTCGAACCTCGGGTCCTTGATGAGCTCCGACTGGTCCATGGGGCTCAGGCTGAAGGAGGCGCCGTCCTGGCCGCCCTCGGCGCCGTACGTGCAGAACGCCTTCTTGCCCACCTTGAACCACGGCTCGCCGAACTGCTCCACCTCGACGGCCTCCGGGTAGGAGAGCGCGAGCCGGCGGAACCTGGCGGCGAGGGCCGGGTCGTGCCGTTTTCCAGCATGCTTGGTCGCGGGGGAAGCCTTCGCGGCCGGGCGGGTGGGTGCAGGCTTGGCCTTTCCTTGCGGTGGCGGCGGGGCCTTCCTGGCGGGCATCAGGCAGGGTACTTGGCCATCTGTTCCATGCTCTTGCGCTGCGCAGCGTCCTTCTCCGCCTGCGTCATCTTGGCAGGCCAGCCGAGGCTCCAGGTGTGGCCGAAGGGGTCGCGCAGCTGGCCGTAGCGGTCGCCCCAGAACATGTTCTCAAGCGGCATCAGGACGGACGCGCCTCCCGCCACGGCGTTGTTCCAGAAGCGGTCGATGGAGGGGGACTGGATGTGCAGCGTGACGCCCACCATCTGCTTGGGGGCGGGGCCGTCGAAGGCGTCCGCCAGCATCAGGATCGAGTCGCCGACCTGGATGGCGGCATGCATGAGCTTGCCCGTGGGCAACGGTTGGCGCGAGAGCTCCTTGGCGCCGAACACCTTCGTGTACCACGCGATGGCGGCGGACGCGCCATCGATCACCAGCATCGGGGTGACGTTGCGGTACAGCACCTTGGTTTGCTCCTCCTGGGGGTCCCGCATCGAGACGGACGGCTTCGCCGCGGCGGCGCGCGAGGTGGCCTTGCGCTGCGCTGGCTTCCGGGCCGCTCCCTTGGTGCCCTTCCTGCCGGGGGACGCCGTCCTGGAGGGCTTGCGGGCCGGGGCGGTCTTGCGGGTCGTCTTGGCGGAGCGGGCGGGCATGTCAGGCCTCGCAGCCGGACGCGGGTCGGCGTATTTGTGCGCCACCCTGGCCGCAGCCTATGTATCCCGTGCAGCATGCCCCCAGCGAGGAGTTATGGCTGACCCTGTCGTCCACTTCGAGATCCCTGCCGATGACGTCGAGCGCGCCCAGAGGTTCTACGCCAGCGCCTTCGGTTGGAAGGTCAACTCCATCCCCGGCATGGGCTACACGCTGTTCCACACCACGGAGACGGACGCCCAGGGCATGGTGCAGAAGCCCGGCAACATCAACGGCGGCATGGCCAAGCGCCAGGGCCCCATCGACCGGCTCCTCATCACCATCCAGGTGGCCGACATGGAGAAGGCGATCAAGGCCGTGGAGAGGAACGGCGGCAAGGTCATCCGCCCAGGGCAACCCATCCCGGGTGTCGGCATCGCGGCGTACATCAAGGACAGCGAAGGCAACACCCTTGGACTGATGCAGCCCACGCGCTGAGGCACCCCCAAGTCCACGGATCCCACGAGACTCCGAGGAAGATCGCGGCGTGGAGGGTTCGCACGATCCGCGGGATCCGTGGCCTGGCGCAGCGAAGGTCGGTCGCCACCCTCATATCCGGGCACTCCTAAGGACCCTCCATGGCAGTCACCGCCAGCGTCCCGACCACCTTCGACGGATGGATCGAGCAGTTCGGCCAGTGGCAGAGGAAGGTCGGCTTCGACACCGCCTGGCTGGGCGACTACCGGTTCGAGGCCAAGTACGACCACGAGAACGTGAAGCCCGACATCGAGTTCGGCGACTACGCGGGCCGCCCCAAGTGGGAGCGCGTCCTGCAGATCCCCCACCAGAACATCCGCGACGCCCTCCTCCACCTCATCACCGTCCAGGGCGACACCGAGTTCGCAAGCGTCGAGCAGCAGCGCCACCTCCTGGCCACGGCGCCCACCGAGTACGACCGCAAGTCGGCGCTGCGCATCATGGCCGAGGAGCAGCGGCACGGCTGGCAGATGTGCCACGTCCTCATGACGCACTTCGGCGAGCAGGGCGCCCGCGAGGCCCAGAAGCTGCTGCAGCGCGACGCCAACGACGGCAACCGGCTGCTGGGTTCCTTCAACGAGCCGACGAAGAACTGGCTGGACTTCTTCGTGTTCACGCAGTTCGTCGACCGCGACGGCAAGTACCAGCTCAAGATGCTGAGCCACTCCGCGTTCAAGCCCCTCGCGGCCTCGATGGGCCCGATGCTGAAGGAGGAGTCCTTCCATCTTGGGACTGGCGCCAACGGCCTGCGCCGCATCGTGAAGGCCGGCGTGGTCCCGATCCCGGTCCTGCAGCGCGCCTTCAACCGGTGGATCCCCACCGCCTTCGACCTCTTCGGCAAGGACGGCAGCACCAGCTCCGAGTGGGGCTACGTGTGGGGCATCAAGGGCCGCTACGACGAAGACACCAACCCAGCACCGGTGACGGACAAGCGGATGCTGAACCACTACAACCGGGAGCTGTACCGCGCCGAGATCACCCGCGAGGTCGAACTCCTCAACAAGGGTGTCGAGGGCCCCGTCAAGCTCTTCGTCCCCGACCCAAGCTTCCACCGCGCGATCGGCGACCACGTCGGCGCGGAAGCCACGCCCGAGGGAAAGGCATGGAAGGGCTCCGGCTCCTACGCCGACTACCTCGCGACCGTGCTGCCCACGAAGGAGGACGACGCCGTGCTGGCGGAGTGCTTCAAGGGTGAATGGATCGCCGCGAAGGCCGCCTAGGGCTCCTCAGATGCCTCAGATTCCCTCAGATTCCAGTGGTCTGAGAAAATCCGTGGAATCTGAGGATGCCCACGCGAAACGGCTTGGGTTCGACGAGGCGCGTCTGAAGGAGTTCTTCAGGCTGGTGCCCAAGCTGTACGCGGCGGAGCAGAAGAAGGTCCAGGCCCAGTACCAGTCGCTGCTCTACTCGGTCGAGCACCCGTTGCAGGCAGACACCACGGACCGCATCGACGCCGCCTTCCATCTGCCGCATCCCCAATGGACGCCGGAGAACCGCCGCCACGGCATCGACGCCCTCGACGGCCTGCGCTACCCGGACACGCGCCCCCTCGCCAACCTGCGCGCCGTGCCCGGCCTCGACCTGCAGACGCTCAGCCACTACCTCCATTTCTTCCACCACGCCTACCCTATCTTCACGCCGGCCGCGTGCAAGGGATTGACCCGGTTGGGCGTGCAGGTGCCCTACGTGCGGGAACGGGACCCAGACGTCTACGCCCTCTACATCGCAGCCATCGAGGAACTGAAGGAGCGCGTGCCCTTCTGGGACGTGCCTGAGACCAACGTGTACCTCACGCGCATCGTGCAGGCGGCGCTCGAGGCCTACGGGGCGACCTGGGCCGGAGCCGGCACGTAGGGCAGGACCTGGGCGTCGGCCCAGTTCTGCAGCGACCAGTAGAACGGGTTCTCCCTGGCGGAGCGCACGAACGGCCGCGGGCCGATGAGGACCAGCAGCTCCTGTGCGCGCGTCAAGGCGACGTTGAGGCGGCGGTGGTCCTCATGCGGCTTGGCTGGATGAAGCGTCGTGATGTCGTAGAGGATCGCCCGGCGCTCGTTGCCTTGGAACGCGTCCACCGTCGCCGCCGTCACGCGCTGCAGTGCCGGGATGCGCTTCTCCTGTGCGGCCTCCGCGAACGCGAGGGCCTGGGCGCGGAAGGGACTGATGTAGCCGATGTCCTCGGGCGCAAGCTTCTGCTTCACCAGGTCCTTGACGACGGCGAAGGCGGCCTCGATGTGCGTGGGGTTCGCGCGGCTGGTGCCGGCCTGCTCGCTGCGGTTGCCGGGCGTGGTGGAGGTGTCGAGCCAGACGACGGGGGACCTGAGGGGCTGCCCCAGGAGGGATGCGGCGGGGATGGCTCGGCCAGGGGCTGCGCTCTGCACCCGGCCGCCATACACGGCGTGCTGGCTCCAGGAATAGATGGCGGGGTGGCAGCGGAACTGCTCGTCCAGCAGCACCGACAGGTCGGGCCGCATCATCTGCAGCACCTCGAAGTGGCTGCGCTTGTAGTTCTCGTCGTTGCGGAACGTCCACGACCGCACGATGGGGGGCAGCTGCAGCGGGTCGCCCACCAGCACAAGGCGTTTCGCCACTGCGTGCGCGATGGCGATCTTGGGGAAGCCGTTCATTCCCGCCTCGTCGACGATGACGGTGTCGAAGGGCCGCACCTCCTGGTTGTCTTGGTCGGCGTTCAGGAGCGCGCACGCCAGGGCGTCGAGCGTCATGCCGACGATGGGGTGCTTGTCCTGCAGGTTCTGGAACAGGGGGACTGCGGGGACTTCTTGGCCTTCCTCCTCCACCTCGCGGAACTGGCCGATCCGCTTCTGCAGGTGCGCGATGTCCGGCGCCACCCGGCCCATCTCCCCCAACCGGACCAGTTTCGCGGCGAGGCCGGGCTCGTTCTTCAGGGCCTTCCGGAGGGCGTTGTCGATGGCGACGTGGGTGTGGCTCGTGACCAGCACCGTGCGCCCCCGCTTGGCCTCCTGCGCCAGGAGTCGCGCGATGACCGTCGTCTTCCCGGTGCCTGGGGGGCCTTGGACCAGGAGCACGCCGCCATCGCCCAGGTTCGCGGCACAGCGCAAGGCCTTCGCCTGCCCGGGCCGCAGTCCCGCCTCGTCAAGCCCGGCCACCTTCCTGTCCGAGAGGGCCGGCAGCAGGTCCGGGCGCTCAAGTTCCACGTGGGTGCCGAAGCGGCGGCGCACGAGAAGGAACGCCTTCAGGATGTTGCGGTACAGGGTCGCATTGGTCTGCGGGCGCAGGACCACCTCGTGGCCGCGGCGCAGGTCGCCCCAGGCCTTGTCGTCGGCGTGCAACTCAAGGACGGAGCCCGCCTTCTGCGCCACCTCCACGTTCGCGGCCTCGACGCCCTCGCCCTTGCGCTTGGCGTCAAGGAACCCTTCAAGACGGCTGCCGGCCAGGACCCAGCGCGCGTTCCCCCCGACGATCTGCACCCGCAGCCGGGCGCCCCCCTTCGCGGGTTGGGACTCCTCGACGTGGCAGCGCAGGGTCTTGCCCATGTCGCCCTCCTCCTCCACGGCGATCTCCTCCTGCATGGCCTTCACGTGCTGCTGGAAACTGGGGACGCGCGGGTCGACGACGGGGGTCACGGCGAGGGCATGGCAGCGGTCGCACGCCAGCACCAGCTGGGGACCGAACCGCACGGGCGCCACCGCTCCGGTCCGGCAGTGCCCGCATCCCTCCATGGCGCGCCCACAACAGGGAGGGATTTGAGCCCGAGCCTTGCCGTTTTCACGCGGACTCGCGGAGCCCACGGATAAGGTCATGGCACCGAACAATTCCGCGATGCTCCGCGAGCCCCGTGTGCAGACCGGTCGTCAAAGCCCTCATCACCCGACCCCCGATGGAGCCGCGTGGCGGACCCGGTCCTGCGCTCCCTCGACGGCGGCATCCTCACGCTGACCCTCGACCGGCCCGACAAGAAGAACGCCTTGGACCTCGCCACCCTTGCCGCCCTGTGCGCGCACCTCGAGGCGGCGGCGGCCGACCCCACCGTCCGCGTCGTCGTGCTGGCCGCCAACGGGGACACCTTCAGCGGCGGCGGCGACATCACCGTCATGAAGCAGTTCGCCGGCGACGCGCAAGCCACCCTCGCGCGCCTGCGCGGCGGCCTCAACCGCCTCGTGCTCCTGCTGCATGGCCTCCCGAAACCCGTCCTGGCGCAGGTGCAGGGCAACGCGTACGGCGCCGGGGCGATCCTGGCCTTCCAGTGCGACCTCGCGGTCGCCAGCGACGCGGCCCTGTTCTCGCTGAGCTTCCGCCACGTCGGCCTCATCCCGGACACGGGCGGCACATGGCTCCTGCCGCAGGCGGTCGGCCTGCAGCGCGCCAAGCATCTCGCCTGGACGGCCGCCCCCTTCACCGCCGCCGAGGCGGCCGCGTGGGGCCTCATCCTCAAGGCCGTTCCCGCGGGCCAGTTGGCGGCCACGGTGCGCGCCATGGCCGCCGCGCTGGCGGACGGACCCGCCGCCACGATGGCCCTGGCCAAGCGCGCCCTGCACGCCAACCTCGGGGCCAGCCTGGCGGAGGCCCTCGAGCGCGAGGCCACCCTGCAGGCGCAGGCGTTCCTCACGACCGAGCACAGGGAAGGCCGCGACGCGTTCTTCGAGCGTCGGAAACCCGGTTTCCGCAACCTGGCTCCCTAGCCGGCGCTTATCATCCTGTCGGGCAGGCTTCTTAGGTCTCCCTCGGGGAGAGCACCAGGAATGTCGGCACGCGTCCTGCTCCTCCTGGCCCTGGCCCTTGCGGGCTGTGCCTCCAAGGCGCACCCGGGGACGAACGACGCCGCGGCATTTTCCTCTTCAGGGCAGGTTCCTCTGGGGTCGGGTTCCGCCACCGGGGCGCACGCCGTCGACCTACCCCTGACCGCCGGAAGCGAGGCCGAAGCCGGAGGCGACGGCACGGGGAACAGCCAGGCCGGCGGGGGTTCGCCTGCCGGCGGCTCGGGCGGGACAGGGGGCGGCGCCGCAGCCTCCACGGGCTCGTCCACGACGACCGCCACCACGAACACCGGCGCGACGACGCAGGCCGGCACCGGGACCGCGACGGGCCTCCCCACCAGCCTGCCCACCTCGGTTCCCACCAGTCTCCCCACCACTTCCACCACTTCCGCCATCTCTACCACTTCCACCTCCCCCGCGCCCACCTCCACCTCCACCACGACGACGGCCCCGCCGACCTCGACGCCCACGTCAAGCACCAGCACCGGCCCCGCCCCGCCCGCCGCTCCTGCCTCCGTCACCCACGCCTGCGCGGTCACGCTCACCGGCCTGCACGGCCTGGCCCCCATCCCCGCCTACGTGGCCACTTGCAGCCCCGCCACCTTCGTCTCCTCCACGGGCGCATCCTTCACGCATGCCACCGCCCAGGTGACCTCCTCCGCGGCGCTCCTGCCCGCCAGCGCGCTGGTCCAGGTGAAGGACGCCTCCGGCAACCTGCGGGGCTCCGCCTCCGGCCTGGGCACCTTCTCCATCCCCATCGGATCCGTGCCTTCGGGACCTTCCGTGCAGATCACGGCCGTGGCCACCCTGGCGGGGGTCTTCACCGACTACCAGGCCACCGTGACCATCACGCTGGGCTGACAACGGCCTTCAAGTCCCTGGGTCTTGCCGGCGCGTGCAGATCCAGACCGTCACCGTCGTGGGCGCGGGCACCATGGGGGCCGGCATCGCGCAGGTGGCCTGCCAGGCCGGCCTCCGCACCCACCTCGTCGACGCGGACCCCGCCAGCCTTGCCCGCGGCGTCGCCCGCATCACGGAGTTCTGGGACAAGGGCATCGCGCGCGGCAAGACGACGCCCCTCCAGAAGGACGAATGGCGGTCGCGCCTCCACCCGGCCTCCAGCCTGCGCGAGGCCGCCGCCGTCTCGCAGCTCTGCATCGAGGCCGTGCCGGAGAGCCTCGACCTCAAGGCGCGCGTGTTCGGCGACCTGGACGCCGCGGCCCCGTCGGGCGCCATCCTGGCCAGCAACACCTCCAGCCTCAGCATCGCCGCCCTCGCCAAGGCCACGCGGCGCCCGGGCGCCGTCGTCGGCATGCATTTCTTCAACCCCGTCCCCCAGATGCAGCTCCTCGAGCTGGTCCGGCACGACGGCACCGACCCCCTGACCCTCGAAGCGGCCGCGGAGGTCGGCAAGCGGATGGGCAAGACCGTGATCACGGTGCGGGACTCCCCCGGCTTCGCCACCAGCCGCCTCGGCATCGTCCTGGGCAACGAGGCCATGCGGATGCTGGAGGAGGGTGTGGCCGGCGCCAGGGACATCGACACCGCCATGCGCCTTGGGTACGGCCACCCCATGGGCCCCCTCGAGCTCAGCGACCTCGTCGGCCTCGACGTCCGTCAGGCCATCGGCGACTACCTGCACTCCCGGTTCGGCGGCGAGCACTACCGCAACCCCGCCCTCGTGCGCGGCCTCGTCGCCCGCGGCGAGCTGGGCAAGAAGACCGGCAAGGGCATCTACGACTGGAGCGACGGCACCCCGCGGGAGCGCGACCTCCGTTGAGCGACCCCCTCGTCCTCGAGCGCCAGGAAGGCCGCGTCCGTCTCCTCACGCTGAACCGTCCCGCGGCCCGCAACGCCCTCGACGCCTCCACCCGCGCGCAGCTCATCCACTGCCTCAAGGAGGCCGACGCGGATGCGAGCGTCGGCGCCATCGTCCTGACGGGCGCGGGCACCTCCTTCGCCGCCGGCGCGGACCTGCGCGAACTGTTGTCCCGCTCCTCCGACGAGCAGGCCCATTTCCTGCAGCCCCCCCACATCTACAGCGTCATCGAGGGCCTCCGCAAGCCCGTCGTCGCGGCCCTCAACGGCCACGCCCTGGGCGCCGGCCTCGAGCTTGCCACCGCATGCGACCTGCGGGTCTGCTCCGACCGAGCCAAGCTGGGCCAGCCCGAGATCGCGCTGGCCCTCATCCCCGGCGGCGGCGGCACGCAGCGCCTCGTCCGCCTCGTGGGCCCAGGCCCCGCGGCGCGGCTGGTCCTGACCGGGGACCCCATCGACGCCGCGGAGGCGCTGCGCCTCGGCCTGGTCGACCAGCTGGCACCCCCCGAGAAGGTCGTGGAGACGGCGCTGGGCATCGCGGCTCAGGTCGCGGCCCGGGAACCCGCCGCCGTGGCGGCCGCCAAGGAGGCGTTGCGGGCGGCGCGCGAGCTGCCGTACCGCGACGGGCTTGCGCGCGAGGTGGAGCTCTTCGTGCGCCTGCATGCGCGCCCCGAGGCCAAGGACCGCATCGCGGCGTTCCTGGAGAAGCCCAAGGCATGACGGCGCCCGCCGTGACGGATGCGCACGTCCACGTCAACCGCTTCGACCTCATGCGGCCCCCGGCGCGTGCCCTCATCGAGCAGAACCCGACGTTCCCTCTCATGCAGCGCATGGTGGCCGACCCGGCCGCGTTCTTGGAGCACCTCGACCAGGAAGGCGTCCGGCGCGCCTGGCTCATCAACTATTGCGCCAAGCAGGTCATGGGATACGGGTGGGAGGTCAACGCGTGGGCCGCAGAGTACGCTGCCACGGACCCCTCCCGCCTTGTGGCGACCGGAGGCTACGACCCCCGCCTGGACGGGGATGGCGAGCGCGCCGCGGAGGCCCTGCGCGACCTCGGCATCCGCGCCGTGAAGGTCCACCCCGTCCACCAGGCCATCTCGGCGGGGGACGCCTCCTTCTTCCCCTTCTACGCGGCCCTGGAGCGGCTGCGGATGCCCGTCATCGTGCACACGGGGACCAGCCGGTTCCCGGGCGCCGACAACTCCTTCGCGGACCCGCTGGGCGTCGTGCCCGTCCTCGAACGGTTCCCCCGCTTGCCGGTGATCCTGGCGCATGGCGGCCGCCCCGACCGCACCAAGGAGGCCCTGGCCCTCCTGCGCCGGTTCCCCAACGCGTGGCTGGAGATCTCGGGCTGCCCACCGCATCGTCTCGTCGACTACTTCGGCGACCTCGCCCAACTGGCCTCGCGCACTCTCTGGGGGAGCGACTGGCCGGGGCCTGGGGTGCCTGGCATGCGGAAGAACGTGGATGCCTTCCTGGCCTTGGGCTTGGGCAGCAAGGAAAGGGGGATGGTGTTGCACGCCAATGCGGATTCGTTGATCCCTTGACCTCGGCTTCAGCACGGCCAACGGGGGCCGCCCTTGCAGGCTGACCCATCTTTGCACGGGCGTCACGACGGCGGCACGCCCGACTTCCTCAGCCAGCCCAGGAGGATGCGGTGGAACTCCGCTGGTTGCTCCAGGGGCATCGCGTGCCCGGCCCCGGACACGATCTCGTATTGGCTGTAGCTGATGGCCTGAGCGAGGGAGCTTGCCGATTCCATCGGGGTCACCTGGTCCCCCTCGCCCACCATGACGAGGGCCGGCAACTGGTAGAACCGCAGCTTCCCCTTCATGTCAGGACGCTCCGCCATGCCCTGGATCGCGGCGATGGCACCCGCGGGCGGCTGCTCAAGCATCATCTCCTGCAGGAGGTTCGCGACCCCGGGGCGCTTCGCGGGCGTGTCCGGGTGCAGAAGCTTCGGCAGCATCGCGTCCACGACGGCCTGCATGCCCGTCTCCTTGACCTTGGCGGCCAGCTCCGCGCGGCCCTCCTTCCCCGCCGCCGTGTCGGCCTCGGCGCGTGTGTCCACGAGGACGGCCAGGCGCACGACCTCGGGGTCCCGCGCCATCATCTGCAACGCGACATAGCCACCCATGCTGAAGCCCAGGACGACTGCCTTGCGCACGCCCAGCGACTCCAGGAGCGCGGACACGTCGCGCGCCATCTCCTCCATGCGCGCCGACGCTGCGACGGGGGACTTGCCGTGGCCACGCAGGTCCGGCACGACGACCTTGTAGCCCGCCTCGGAAAGCGCCTTCGCGGTGCCCTGCCACATGCGGCCGTCGAACGGGAAACCGTGCAAGAGGACGATGGGGAATCCGGTGGCAGGCCCCGTGACCGTGTGGTGCAGGGGGACGGCGGGCGATGGCGCAGGCATGGGGCGGCTGGACCCCGGCGGCGGTCATGGCTGTTTCGTCCTCCTTGCAGCCACTGGTGGTTTCGGCCCCCCCAGCCACCGAGGACACCGGGATGGGGGAGGCTGCCGTCCTGGTCGCAAGGATCGTCTCCGTGCGCTCGGTGCCCTCGGTGCCTGGTCGTCGTGGAGGGGCAGTCGGCGGAGGGTCAGAACCTGGGCTTCCGCTTCTCGATGAAGGCCGCGACGCCTTCCTTGAACTCCCGCGTGCCGGCCGCCGACGCGATGAGCCCCCGCTCGAGGTCGAGCTGGCCCCCGAACGTGCTGGTCGATTGCGCATCGAGCAGGCGCTTCGTGGATTCCCGGCTCCAGCGGCTCCATGCGCCCCATTCCTTGGCGACCTGCAGGGCGCGCGGGACGACCTGGTCGGCGGCCACGAGCTCGTCGAGGATGCCGGTGAAGTGGGCCTCCTCCGCGGGCATGACCTCGTTGGTGAAGAAGAACTGGCGCGTGCGCTGCTCGCCGATGAGGCGCGGCAGCAGCCACGTGGAGCCCCCATCGGGGCTGAGGCCGAGGCCGAAGTAGCCGGCGGCGAAGCGGGCCTCGGGGCCGCCGATGCGGGCGTCCGCGGCGAGGGCGAGCCCCAGTCCGCCACCGGCCGCGACGCCATTCACTGCGGCGATGAACACCTTGCCGGAGGCGCGCAGCTCGAGGAGAAGGGGATGCAGCTCGGCGGTGGTGTCGAGGACCCAGTGCACCGTGGTGCCGTCCTTGACTCCCTGGGCGAACTGCTTGACGTCGGCGCCGGTGCTGAACGCCTTGCCCGTGCCGGTGAGCACGATGGCGCGCACCGCGTCGTCGGCCAGGAGGGCCTTCACCTTGCCGTGCAGTTCGGCCATGATGGAGGCGTCGATGCTGTTGGCGCGGGCCGAGTTGTCGAACGTGAGGAGGGCCACGCCGCCGTCGTGCATCGACTGCTCCACGAACGAGGGCGTCGTGGTCGAGGTGACGGACATCGGTCACCCGAAATGGATGTTCACGTTCTTCGTGCGCGTGTAGAACGCCATGGCGTCCCGGCCCTGCTCGGCGCCGATGCCCGACTTCTTCCACCCTGTGAAGGGCGTCTGCGGGAACGTGATGGGGTACTCGTTGACGGAGACCATGCCGCACTCCAGGTCGCGGGCGACACGGTGCGCGGCGGCGAGGTCCTTGGTCCAGACGCCGTTGAGGAGGCCGTAGTCGCTGCCGTTGGCCAGCTTGACGGCGTCGTCCGTGGCGGAGAACGGCATGACGCTGAGGACGGGGCCGAAGATCTCCTCGCGCCAGACGACGTTCTTCGGCTCGACGCCTGTGAGGATGGTGGGCTCCACGAAGGCGCCCTGGGCCAATGCGGGGTCGGCGGGGGCCT
This sequence comes from Thermoplasmatota archaeon, assembly GCA_035526765.1. Classification (GTDB taxonomy): domain Archaea; phylum Thermoplasmatota; class E2; order JACPAO01; family JAHFTW01; genus JAHFTW01. The sequence continues at coordinate 14,329 of DATLBS010000032.1, forward strand.
TGCCGCCCGTGACGAGCCTGGCGCCCGCGTCGGTGCCCTTCTGCACAAGGCCGAGGACCGATCTGCGCTGCCCCTGGCTCACCATGCTGCCGATGCGGACGCCGTCCTGGGTGCCGGGTCCGATCTTCCATGCGGCGGCCTCCGTCTTGACGGCCTCGACGAGGGCGTCGTGGACGGACTCGTGGACAAGCAGGCGGCTGCCGGCCCAGCACATCTGGCCGGCGTTCATGAAGATCCCGAAGCAGATGCCCTTCGCGGCCTTCTTCAGGTCCGCATCGGGCAGGACCAGGTGGGCGCCCTTGCCCCCCAATTCCAGCGTGACGGGGGTCACGTTATCGGCGGCCGCCTTCATGACCTCCACGCCTGTCGCGACGGAGCCCGTGAGGCTGACGCCATCGACCCCCGGGTGCGCCGCTAGGCGGCCGCCGACCTCTGCGCCGGGGCCGGTGACGACCTGCAGGACGCCCCTGGGCAGCCCCGCTTCCTCGGCCAGGCGCGCCCACTCGAGGAGGGAGAGCGGTGTCAGGCTGGCAGGCTTGGCGACCACGGTGCAGCCGGCGGCCAGCGCAGGGGCGATGGAGCGGACGGCCAACTGCAGCGGGAAGTTCCACGGCACGATGTGCGCCGTGACGCCGAGGGGTTGGCGCAACGTGTAGTCGAGGCGGTCGCCCGGGACCGGGATGGTGCGTCCCTCCGCCTTGTCGGACCAGCCCGCGAAGTACTCGAGGGTCATGGCGGCGAAGCGGACGTCGCCCATGGCCTCCTTGAGGGTCTTGCCGTTGTTGCGCGACTCGGTGAGCGCGAGGTCCTTCGCCTTGGCGTACGTCAAGGCCGCGAGCTTCTGCAGGATGCGGCCACGCTGGCTTGGATCCATCGTGCGCCACTCCTTGGACTCCAGGGCGGCGCGGCTGGCCTCGACGGCCTGGTCGACGTCGCTGCGGGTGCCCTTGGGGACCTGCGCAAGGACCTGGCCGGTGGCGGGGTCGTGCACGGGCATCGACGCGTCGGCGGTGCGCCATTGACCTGCCACCAGCATCGGCGTCACGGAGGCTTGTTCCTGCATGCCTCCGCCAGGGAGGGCCCCGTCAAAAAGGGACCCACTGCGGAGGCCGGGGCCGGCTGGGCCCGCGCTGGCGGTGCGGTCGCGGTGCTGGCGGCAGGAAAGGGTGGAAGGTGCCGTCGGGTGGCCGGCCTAGCGGGGGGTCTCGCTGGGGTTCCAGCCCTGGCCTTCGGGGGCTGCGTCCTGGGGAGGGTTCGCGGGCATGACCTCCGTGAACTCGACGACGGGCAGGGAGGGCGGGCTCGGCGACGGGGGGGTGGGGCGCGCGGGGCGGGCCGTGCCCTTGCCGTGGCCGGAGGCCTTGCGCGTCATGCGGCGGGATGCGGCGGTGCCCTTCTTGCCGGCCTTGGCGGCCTTGCGGGTGGAGCGCTTGGCGGCCTTCGCGGCCTTGGCGGGGCGGCGGCCGGCGGGGCGCTTGGAGGCCTTGCTGGCGCGGCCCGTGGTCTTGCGGGCGGATTTCCGGGCGGTCTTGCGGCCGGCGGCCTTCGTCGGCTTCTTGCTGGACTTGCTGGAGCGGCGTGCACTGGGACGGGAGCGGGAGGGCATGGGATGGACCCCTTGCGGCATCCGGAGGCCGCGCCATAAGGGCGACTGTCACGGCAGGCCAGCACCGCCCTGCGGAGGGCCGGGGGGTGGCCGGTCCTCGCCTCCCTTTTATCCGGGCGCCTGGTCGCGCCTTCCGTCATGCCCGCCACCGCCGTCCCCAAATCGAAGGACTTCATGGAGTGGTACAACGAGGTCGTCGAGGTCGCCGAGCTCACGGACAAGCGGTACCCCATCAAGGGCATGAACATCTGGCGCCCCTACGGCCAGCGCATCATGAACCGCATCGACTCGTTCACGCGCGAGGAGATGGAGCGCACCCACCATGACGAGGTCGCGTTCCCCCTCATGATCCCGGAGAAGCTGTTCATGAAGGAGGCCGACCAGATCAAGGGCTTCGGCTCCGAGGTGTTCTGGGTGACGCACGCCGGCGACAACGCGTTGCCCGACGGGGAGCGCTGGGTCGTGCGCCCCACGAGTGAATGCGCGATGTACGAGATCTTCCCCCTGTGGATCCGCAGCCACTCCGACCTGCCGCTCCAGACGTTCCAGGTCTGCAACGTGTTCCGCTACGAGACGAAGCAGACGCGGGCGTTCATGCGGGTGCGGGAGATCCACTTCTTCGAGGACCACTCCGTCTTCAAGGACGAGGCGACGGCACGCGAGCATGTGGAGCTGGACCTTGCCATCGTGCGCAACGTCTACCAGAAGCTCGCCCTGCCTGCCCTGTACTCCCGCCGCCCCGACTGGGACAAGTTCCCCGGAGCCGTCGACTCCACCGGCGCCGACGTCGTGATGCCCTCGGGCCGGACGCTGCAATGCGCCACCGTCCACTACTACGGCGAGAACTTCGCGCGCGCGTACGGCATGAAGTACGAGTCCGAGTCGGAGGGGCACAAGTTCTGCCACCAGACCACGTACGGCATGTCGGAGCGCCTCGTCGGGGCCATCGTGGGCTGCCACGGCGACGACAACGGCCTCATCCTGCCCCCCGAGATCGCGCCGTTCCAGGTCGTCATCGTCCCCGTCATCTTCAAGGACGGCGGCGAGGCCGTCATGGCCGCGTGCCGCCAGGTGCAGGAACGCCTCAAGGCCGCCGGCCTGCGGGTCGAGCTGGACGACCGCCAGAAGACCTCCGGCGAGAAGTACTACCACTGGGAGCTGCGCGGCGTCCCCCTCAGGCTCGAGATCGGCCCCAAGGACGTCGAGAAGAAGTCCGTCTTTGCCGCCCGCCGCGACATGGGCAAGGAAGGCAAGAAGGCGATCCCGATGGACAACCTCGAGACCGGTGTGAGGGAGACGCTGGCCGCCATCCAGACCGCCCTGCTCGAGCGCCAGGCCGCCTTCGTCGCGACCCGCGTCAAGCAGCCCGCCACCCTCGACGAGGCCAAGAAGCTCGACGCCGAGGCCCAGAAGTCAGGGGTCGGCTACATCCTCGCGATGCCCATCTGCAGCGACGCGTGCGCCGCCCAGGTGGAGAAGGGCCTCGACATCAAGACCCTGGGTGTCCCCGCGGGCATGGACAAGCTGCAGAACATGGGCGGCACGTGCGCAGTGTGTGGGAAGGCGGCGAAGGACACGTTGAGGTTCGCGCGGACGTATTGAGGCAATCTGACCACAACCTCCAAGGCAATCGACCCACTTCATCGTTCAGTGCGAGCTGCCTTCATGGTCGTGGCTGCCCTCCTTCTCGGCATCCTCCCCGGTTGCGTTTCAAAACAAGTCGATTGTTCCAGCCTGGACTCCACGCGAGGGGGGCCGCCCGTCAGACTCGTCCGCTGGGAGAGCGACGATCCACCTACCATGGCCCAGACGCTTGCCATGAACCTAGGATTCCAACTCGTGGGTGAACCCGTAAGGGAGGAAAATGGGTCAAGCCAAACGTTCCACTGGCAGACGTCCGAAGGCGTGCTGAGCGTACACCAACAAGACGGCCTCTTCGACGGTGCTCTACTGGAGCGCCGTGGGCACCCACTTACGGGGGAATCTGCGGAACCTGAACTTCGCTCGATCCTTACGAGCCTGGGGGAGTCGCCTAACACTTGGATGTGGTATGGCTTTGGTGAAGCGGGCCGCGCCGCCGCTTCGCCAACCCTCCTAGGAAGGATGGATAACTGGCTAGACCTCCGCGACTACGGCGACGCCAATGGAACCAGCATTCTATCGGTCGCGGCGTTCCCCACGACGCCGCGTTGGTTTCCCGGGGGGTGGATGTCGCCGTCCGAACTTCAAGGCATAGTCATCGCGGTCGCAAGATGTGCAGGGCACGATGGGCAACCATCTCGTGGGGGCGGGTACAGCTATGAGGTCACGTCGCCGAGGGATGGCTCGGAGGTCAGCCGTAGAGTCGTCTGGAAACAGAACGTGGCATGGGGGGAATCGTTCTGTCATCCTGAGAATGGTTTCGAACTGGTCCTTGATGTTACGAATGGTGCCGTCTTGAGCAAGAAGCCCAATGGGCTATGCGGCGGCTAGGATTCTTCGTCCGCTTCCGTGTCGCTCTTCCCCTTCGCCGAGTTCCCCGTCGGCTTGGTGAGCTTCGCGAGCTCCTTCAGCATCGCCAGCTTGTCGTCGTCCGCGTCCGCGCGCTTGGCGGCCACCTTGGGGTCCGGTTTGGCCATGTTGGAAGACCTCGCCACGCTTTGATACGGGTTGCGGAAACGGCAGGCTCATTCCAGGCGCCTCGGTGCGAGGCCCGTGGCAAGGCCCGCCTACGGCATCGACGCGCCCATCGTGGTGCGCAACCTGGCCCTCTTCGGCCTCGCTGGCATCACCCTTGGAACCGCAAGCCTGCTGCTGGCCTCGGGGTGGTGGCGCATCGCCCTGGCCAACTATGGCTTCTGGGCGGGAGGCAGCCTCCTGCTGACCTCGGGCGCCATGGTGGCCTCGAGCCTGCATGGCAAGCCGCGCCTGCGTGACCACCTTCTGGCCGCCCTCGACCTGCGCGGCGGCGAACGCCTCCTCGACGTCGGCTGCGGCCGCGGGCTCCTCCTCATCGGGGCGGCCAAGCGCCTGGCGCGCGGGCAGGCCGTCGGCATCGACCTCTGGTCCAGGGTCGACCAGTCAGGCAACTCCCCCGAGGCCACGATGGAGAACGCCCGCCGGGAAGGCGTCGTCGACCGCATCAAGATCCACACGGGGGACATGCGGGACATGCCGTTCCCCGACGGCGCATTCGACGCCGTCGTGTCGAACCTCGCCCTCCACAACCTCCCGCAGGCCGCTCGCCCGCAGGCCCTCGCCGAGATCGCCCGCGTCACCCGCCAGGGCGGCCTCGTCGCGCTTGCGGACTTCCGGGACACCAAGGCCCACGCGGCGGGGCTGCTGGGATCGGGCTTCACCGAGGTGCGGCGCTCCCGCCCCGTGGCGTGGACGTTCCCACCGGTGCGCATCGTGACCGCGCGCAAGCCCGGGCGCCCCTGAAGGGCCCCCACCAGCACAGGGGCGGAGCATCCGGGGCGCGCGAGCGACGCAAACCTCAAACCCGGCCCTGGCCCTCGAAGCCGCATGCGCATCGCCCTCCTGGCCGTCGCCCTCCTGCTGGCAGGCTGCATCTCCCCCGGCAGCCTAGGCACGGACGCCCCGCCCGGCGCCTTCCTCCCCAAGCCCTTCCTGAACGCCATCCAGGTTGGGCACAACCACACCGACTTCGCGCAGCACGTCCTGTCCAACAACGTGGAGCTGGTCGGCCACGACTACCTCGGCCCCGACGGACCCCCCGGCGGGCCCGCCGAGATCGACGTCGTGGGGCGCTACGCCTACGTGGCCCTCATGGGCGTCGGGTTCGGCATCGTCGACCTCGCCAACGTCACGCATCCCACCCTAGTCAGCGTCACCGAGGTAGCAGCCCTCGCGAACCTTCCCGTCGTGGGCAACGTGGACCCCCGCGTCGGAAACCCCGTGGCGGACCGCTACACCGCGGACCTCAAGGTGGACCGCACCGGCGACTGGGTCTTCATCGGCATGGAGCTCAGCGAGACCCCCGGCGTCCTCATCTACGACGCCCGCGACAAGACGGCCCCCAAGCTGGCAGGGTTCTGGCCCGAACCTGGCCTGCTGCTTGGCTGCCACATGGTGGAGTACGCCGTCATCAACGAGCAGGAGTACCTCTTCTGCGCGCCGCTGGACAACGCCATCTACGTCGGCCTGCTCCTGCCGCCCACCGCCACGGGCCACCGCGAGGTCGTCCAGGTCGCGCGCTTCGTGCCCTCGACCCCCAAGTTCGTGCAGCAGCAGGTCGGCAACGTGCAGGCCAACCCCGTGGGCGCCGCCGTCGCGCACGTCTCCGGCCACCAGGACATGACGTACCAGCTGGACCCCATCACGAAGAAGCCGACGCTCTTCGTCTCCTTCTGGAACCTCGGCATGCGCATCGTGGACGTCTCCGTCCCCGCCCTTCCCCTGGAGATCGGGTCCTGGGCCGGCGAGGACTCCGCCAAGTTCCGCGGCGCCCTCCACACCACGGTGGCGTTCCTCTCCGGGGACGAGAAGCGCATCATCGTCACCATCCCGGAGGGCTCCGACCCGCCCGCCCTCTTCGTCATCGACGCCACCGACCTCGACAACCCTGTGCTGCTGTCGGAGTGGCAGGCGCTGGACGACTTCCAGGGCGAGGCCGGCATCTTCAGCATGCACAATTTCCAGGTCATGGACGGCAAGGTGTACATCGCCATGGGCCACGGCGGCCTCTGGTGCCTCGACATCTCCACGCCGGAGCTGCGCGCCGCCCCAGATCCGGTCGCAAGCTACCTGCCCCACATGCCCGCCAAGGACGGCACCCCGTACCAGGGCTACTACTGGGATTCCGTGCTGTACCGCGGCTACTGGCTGACGGCGGAGGCCAATGGCGGCTTCTACGTGCTCCACCGCGATGCCGACCCCGCCGGCTCCGACCAGTACACCTCGTTCGCCTGAGGCGGACGCCGCCAAGGCACCTAGGCGACCTTCACGACCAGCATGAAGCCGCCGTCGCGCCGGGGCGTCGCCTGCGCGACCTTCGTCGAGCCGACCTGCCGCGTGCGCGCCACGTGCGTGCCGTCGCACGGGTACGCGCACACGGCCCCGATGCGCACCACCGACAGCGACGTCGGCGGGCCAGGGTAGGGGTCGGGCGGCTGGAACGCCTGCGGCGTGAGCTGCTGCGCCTCGAAGCCGCGCGGCAGGTGCTCCACCGAGACGGGGAGGTCCTGCGCGATCCACGCCTCGACCTGCGCGCGCGCCGCCGCCAGCACGGGAGGGGCCACGAGGGAGGCGAGGTCGAACCGGAACGTGCCGCCGCCCTTCACCTGCGGGTCCGCCACGTGCGCCGGCGCCCGCACGTCGGAGAGCGCCTTGAGCCACAGGTGCATCGCCGTGTGGGCGCAGGACTCCTTCTCCCGCCGGTCCGCGTCGAGGTGGCATTGCAGCTGCGCCCCCACCACGGGGACCGTGCCGCGCAGCTCGTGCCAAAGGGTCCCGCCCTTCTCGAGGACGCGCACCAGCCTCCGCTTCTCGCCCTCCCACCACACCGTGCCCTGGTCCATGGGCTGCGAGTGGCGGTGCGCGCGGCTCGTGGGGGCGAAGAGGCTGCGGTCCAGCGCGAAGAGGCGGCCGTGCACCGCCACGACCTTGCTAAGGCAGGTGGAGCGGCGGGGCTCCGTGAGCCAGAGGCGCTCGGTGGACACTGGCTCAGATGGCATTCAGGCGCCCGCCATCCACCGGCAGCACGACGCCGCGGATGAAGGCAGCCGCGGGGCTGCACAGGAACGCGATGGCGTCCCCCAGCTCGCCGGGCTTCCCCAGACGACCCTCCGGGGTCGCGTTCACCCACGTGTCGCGGACGGCGCCGGCGCCCTTGCCGGAGCGCAGCCCCATCTCGGTGGACAATTGGGACAGGCGTTCGGTGTCGATGTAGCCGGGCAGGATGGAGTTCACCGTGATGCCCGGGGGGAGTTCCTTGCTGAGGGTCTTCGCCCACGACGCCATCGCGGCGCGGATCGTGTTGCTGACGCCAAGGCCCACGATGGGCTCCCGCACGCTGGAGGAGAGCACGTTCACGATGCGGCCGTAGCCTGCCTCCCGCATCCCCGGCACCGTCAACTGCGCAAGCAGCTGGGCGGCCAGCAGGTGGCGGCCGTAGGGCTTGAGGAAATCCTCCTCCTTCGCCTCCAGCAGGGGGCCACTGGGCGGGCCGCCCGTGTTGTTGACGAGGATGTGGACGGGTCCCGCCTTCTCGATGTGCGTGGCCACCTGGGAGCGAAGCACGGCGCGGTCGTCCATGTCGGCCACGACGACGTGGGTCTCCGTCGCGCCCGCCTTCATCAGGACCGGACGCAAGGAAGCAAGCTTGGCGGGGTTGCGGGCCAGGAGCGTGACGGTCGCACCCAGGGTCGCCAGCGAGACGGCAGCCGCCTGCCCGATGCCCTGGCTTGCGCCGCAGACGAGCGCATGGCGCCCCTTGAGGTCGAGGTCCACGCGGACGCCACCGGGCCGCCCGCTATGATTGTTGGGGCAGGGCCAGCCCCGCCCATCCCCCCGATTCCTCCCAGAACAGGAACGCCTCCTCGATGACCTCGTGCAGGGCCTGGCGGGGATGCAGGCGGTGGCGCGCGATGAGGTCGCGCAAGGCATTGGGAAGTTCGACCAGGACGGCGTCGCGAGTTGTGGCCACGACCACAAGGATCTCAAGGGTCCTTAAGGAGCCTCAAGGAACCCAGGTGAATGCATTTCCACGCGGCCTTGCAGGCGGACGGGTGGCGTCGGATCCGGCGGCCCTCTAGGGCTCCAGCAGGACGGCGCGCACGGGGCTGGCATCGGCGTCCTCCAGGGGCAGTGGAAGGGCCATGAGGGTGTAATGCCCGGGCTTGACGTGGGAGAGGACCAGCCCCTCGAGGTTCATCATGCCGTGCTTGAACAACATCTGGTGGCTGGGCAGCCCCTTGGAGTCGAAGAGGTCGGTGCTGGGGGTGTCGAAGCCCACGAGGACGACGCCCCTGGCGCCCAGGTGGTCGATGAGTCCGGGCTCGGGCGCGGCGAAGTCATTGTTCCAGGCGTG
>DATLBS010000033.1:0-4441 GCA_035526765.1 Thermoplasmatota archaeon
TTCGCTCGGCGCTCCTCGGGCTCGCTGCGCGAGCCGCGGCCGCCCAGGCCGATTCGGCCTTGCAAGTTTCCCGAAATCCCTGTTTAGTCGGGCGGAGTACGAGGAAAAGTGAAGCGGACCATCCCACGCCTCGAGGGGAAGGCCCGCGCCATCGCCAAGGACGAGCTCATCGGGCGCACCACCGCCATCGTCGTCTCCACGGACCCTGGTCTGGTTGGTTTGTCCGGCCGCGTCGTCGACGAGACCCTCCGCACCTTCACGCTGCGGTTGGCGGATGGGCGCGAGGTCCGCGTGGGGAAGGCCGAGAGCACCTTCGAGATCGATGGGGTGCACATCCCCGGCCTTGCGATGGAGTTCAGGCCCGAGGACCGGACGAAGAAAGTGAAGTGAGGCGGCACGTCCAAGAAGGCGCAGTCGGGTTCCCGGGCATGGCGGTCCTTTCGCCCTTGGGTTGGGTCGCGCTTTCCATGTTGGCCGGCGGCGCCATCCTGTCCGGGATCGGGTTCCTGAAGTCCGGCGTCGGGCTGTCCCCCATCGCGGCGTACTCCGCGGGCATCGACGTTGAGGGCAACACGGTGGCGGCCCAGCGGAGTGCGCGGCGCCGCCGCTGGGCTGTCCTCGGGGCCATCGGCTTCGTGATGTCCCTGGCGGGCGGGTTCCTCCTCAACGCGGTCGGGTAGTCGCAACCTTTCTCTGGGAACAGGGGCCTGCAAGCCCGATGAAGCTCCCAGCCATCCTCCTGGTCGTCCCTCTGCTGGCCGGCTGCCTGGCACCGGGGTCCCCCGCCTCCACCGAGCCATCGCCTCCGGCCAGCACCACCTATGCTGCCCAGCTCGCCGCCGGTCTCCCGGCGATCGAGTGGGACGTGCGCGCCGCCATCGACTGGTGGGAGGACATCTCCTCGGCCAAGTACGCCAAGCACGACTCCAACCTTCCGACCAACACGCTGCTGCGCACGCACATCGTGGATGAGATGCGTGCGCTTGGGTTCATGGTCGAGGTCCGCGCCTATCCAGGATCCGCGCAGGGGCAACCGCTCCCGGACAATCCCGCCACGCCCCTCTACGCCATCGTCGCCACCAAGGAGGGCACAGCGTCCCCCGCGCACCGCATCGGCCTCGTGTCCCATTACGACTCCAACAGCCTGACCATCAACGGCGCCTACGACGACATGTCGGGCGTCGCCGCGGAGTACTCGATCTGCAAGGCCTTGGCGCAGGTCCCCATGAACAAGACCCTGGCCTGCATCTTCTTCGACGGCGAGGAAAGGGGACTCGTGGCCTCCCAGCGCTACGTGGACGACGTCGTGAAGGGAGGCAAGGCCGGATACGTGTACGACTTCGTGCTGGGCTACGACATGACCGGCATCAACTGGCCGGCCAAGTACATGGGGCAGGACTGGTCGATGTACGTCATGGTCGGCGAGAACGTGGTGCCGGAGCTCCATGGCTTCGCGGGCGACCTCTTCCATGGCGTGCTGGGCTACCCGGAGCCCGGGGTCACCGTCCTGGACAGGCATGACCGCAACTCGGACGAGCGCCGGTTCAAGGAGGCCGGCATCCCCATCCTGCGCCTGGCGGGGGGACGCAACGCCGCGGACTATGACCAGTACCACAAGCCCCTCGACACGGTGGAGCACGTCTACGAGGTGACGGGGGGCCGCGGCGAGTTCGAGAAGGGTTTCGCCACCATCGTGGAGTCGAGCTTCCCCACCATCCTCGTGCTGGACCGGACCGACCTCACGGGCCTGGCGGCCCATGCCGCCTAGCGCCCGGACCCTGTGGCCTTAAGCCCGGCGGGCCTCTAGGCAAGGGCATGGAAGGGTACACGGTCAGCAAGAGGGGCCCCAAGGGCGAGGCCGTGGAGATCAAGTGCTCGACGCACGAGGCGTGCACCTGGGGCATGAAGGCGGTCGGGCCACGCAAGGACGATGACCCGATCTTCCTCGCGCAGTTCCGCAACCATCTCGAGGAGCGCAAGACGCCCGACGTGCGCGCCCTCGGCCACATGCGCCGCGCCCGCAAGTGATGCATCCTTCCTTCGACCAAGGCCGGCCCGGCTAGCGCTTCAGCGCCCCAAGCCCGGCCAAGGAGGCGCCCACCAGGGCCAGCACGTTGCCCGGCTGCCACGTGAGCCCGCCCACCCCGTCCGCCACCACCCAGAAGAGGCCCGCGAACGCGATGGCGAAGAGGCCTCCCGCCAGGAGGCCGGCGTGCGTTCGCCAGCATCCCCCGGCAGCAACAAGGCAGCCAAGGGCGAAGATGCCGCCCGCCACGCTGGCAAGGCCATCCCACAGGACGCCCCCGTAGAACAGGAGGATGCCGACCGCACCGAGGCAGAATCCGGCAACGGCGGGCACGCGCTGCCCCGCCGGCCACGCCCATGCGGCCAAGGCCAACCCCACCAGGATGGCCCCGAGGCCCAGGAAATCGTTGCCGCCGCCCTGCACGGCGGCGCCCACGATCCACGCCACGGGCGCCAGGGCGAGCAGGATGAGGCCCAGCCTCTGGAGGTCCATGCGCAGGAAGCCGCAGGCTGATTGAAAAGAATGGCGAAGACGCGTCGGAGGCTCGCCTCGCGCGGACGCACTTCGGCCAACGCTGCCGCGTCGAAGCGGTGCCTGGTCCCTGGGGCGACGTCAGCTGGCCGCGGCTGGACGGAGGGCCCACCGGGCGTAGCGCTGGTCGAGGGCGGCGATGGCAGGGTCAAGGTCGGGGTGGGCCTTGAGGGTGCGGCCGGCGGTCTCGGCCCGGGCGCGCAGGCTCTTGGCCAGGCGGACGGCGGCGCGGCCCACGAGGCTCATCGTGCGCTGGTCGCCGCGGGCTGCGCCCGCCGCGTTCTCCATGAGGGCCACGCGCCACATCTCGAAGTCGACGGCCTGCGGGGCGACCCCCTCGGCGCGCCACAGGGAGTGGGCGACCTTCACGGCGGAGTCGAGGTCGGCGCGGGGCACGACGTGGCCCTCGTGGAGGGCGCCGGCGATGCCGTCGAAGGCCTGGGCGAGGTGGAGGAGCTCATCGTGCTGGTCAGCGGGTTTGGAGGCCATCGGTCGGTCACCAAGCCCCAGTTGTGGCGGTGTCTGCTTATGAACGACCCGCGGCAGGCCTTTAAGGGTGAACTTGCGGGGGCGAGGTTTCCACTGCACAATTCCGGGGTTGGACATAAGACAAGGCGCCCGAAGCGATAGGCGGGGCGGTCCCCCTTGCCCCCGAGTGACCCATCGGTCGCCACGTAGCGAGAAATTCGAGGACTCCGGCACCTTGGACGGCGGCGCCTGGCACGGCCAGCCCAGTTTCGGGTTCATGTTGCAGTGATCGATGGCATGGGGCGCGCGAAGCGCGCCCGCCGAACACGGCCTCGACCGAGCCGGACCAGGTCGGCGCGAGCTCGCGGAACGGTGCGCGCACTACAAGGGGTCTTTCTGGTTCTAGACGCCCCCCCCGTCACAGGGGTGTTAGCCCCGAACTCGTCCAGAACCGAACGCGGAGCGCACGACAGTCCAGAACCGAACGCGGAGCGCTCGACGGCCAAGAACAGAGCGTGTTCTGTGAAACCTGCGAAATCTGTGGTTAGGCTGGGCGCGAAACACACCCCCTAGTCAACGAAGTGCTTATATCCGCCCCGGAGTCCCCGAGTGCCAGCAACAGGTGACGGGCCTCCACCCGCCGCCTGGAAACCGTTCCAGATTCGCCCGAAGCGGTTCGGGTCGCAGCCGAGGGATTCGTTACCCCGGAGCTGCCAAGGGACAGGAAATTCTCCTCCAGGAGAATACCCGGTTCCGCCGCAACACAGGAGATCGCATCCACATGCCCAACCGAGACATCGGCATCGACGTGAAGGCGCCGTCCCGCGACCCCGCCCCCGGCGACCAGCTCAACCCGTTCAACGGCTCCTTGTCCGTGCGCGGCTCCGTCATCGTCGGCACCATCGTGTCCGCGAAGATGCAGTCCACCGCCATCGTCGAGAAGCAGCACCAGCGCACCGTGCCCAAGTACGAGCGCATCGAGAAGCGCACCCGCCGCTACGCCGCCCACGTCCCCTCCAACATCGACGTCCACGTCGGCGACGAGGTCGTCATCGCGGAGTGCCGCCCCCTCTCCAAGACCGTCTCGTTCGTCGTGGTCGAGAACCGCGGCAACCCTGCCGAGGCCCGCGCCGCCACCGCCAAGGCCGTGACGCCCTCCGCCAAGGCCGCCCCCAGCGCGCCCTCGGCCAAGAGCGCCGCCCGCCCCGCCCACAAGACCCCCGTCACCAAGACCGAGGCCGGCCTCGCCTCCGCCCGCAAGGCCGAGGGCACCACCGCCCGCAAGGCAGGTGCCTGATGCGCGGCATCGCCGGCAACGTCACGCGCGGCCTGCCCCGCGGCGCCCGCATGGAGGTCATCGACAACACCGGCGCCAAGGAGGTCGAGATCGTCATGGTCCCGAAGCTCGGCGGCGTC
>DATLBS010000034.1:0-27996 GCA_035526765.1 Thermoplasmatota archaeon
CCATCGAGGAGGCCGGTCCGCAGAAGCAGATCACCTACTCGATTGAACTCTCCAACAACGGCAACGCCCGCAGCAACGTCAACTTCAACGTTGTTGACGCCCACTCCGCGGACGGCTGGAACCCCATCGCGCCCAATCCCATCCTCCTGGAGTCCAAGAACCAGGGCGGAACGTCCACCACGAAGAACGTCAACTTCCTGGTTTCCACGCCGTACAAGAACGGCTGGAATAACAAGGAGACGACCTTCGTGCTGAAGATCCAGCCCGTCTCCACGAACAACCCTGAGCTCAAGGGCAACGAGATCCAGGTCAACGTGCTGGCCCGCGTCCGCGGCATCTACGTGCCCGGCCCCGAGCCGTTCCTGATGGTCATCGCGCTGCTCGGCACCGCCTTGGTGGCCCGCACGGCCCGCAAGAACGACTGATTCTCCAGGTGCATAGGTGCGCCACGGGTTCGTCCTCGCAATCCTCCTCCTCTCCCTCCTCTCTTTTGTCCCCTCCACGAACAGCCAAGCCCTGCAGTCGCTCTATTCGTTCGAGATGACCGTTGACCCCGGCACGCACATCGCGACACTCGGGACGGGCGGTCGGGCCCACATCACCTTCGTGGACAAGTCCCGTGACTCGCCGCAGGGGTTGGCCTCGGGCGCTTCCGGCGGGGTCCTTGCCCACATCGTCAGTTTCCGGGTGACGCCAGGCCTTGAGGAGAACAAGGGTTGGCTTCCTAGTTCCCTGGGCAGCATCGCGTCGTACCCCGGCGAAACCCACACCAAGGACCTCATTGTTCAAGTGTTCCCCCAGGCGACCAACCCGTACTACCTGGCGCACATCAATGCGACCGTGCAGACCACGCAGGACGTGTTCTATCTCCATGCGGACGTGCTTTTCTTCACGAAGGGCATCGCGGGGTTCTCTGTCCTTCCAGGGCCCGCAATCGACAACCTTCGCCCGGTGCAGATCCAGCAGGCCAGCATCTCGATCTACAACATCGCTCCCCTCAAGCGGACCTTCGAGATGGAAGTCGGCGACAATCCCTGCAACCTCGCCATCGGGCCCCCGGCAACGACGGTCATCGCAGGGCACTCCTTCCAACAAATCCAGTTCAGCATTGCCGGCCCCAACAGCCGTTTCAACCCGTTGGGCGACGACTTGTGCGTCGTTGGCCTGAAAATACATAGTCAGGACAATCCAGGCCAGGTCTTGGCGATCACGGTCCCGGTCAAAGTCACGGGCACATACTTCGACCCAATGACGGTCTTCTACGTGGTCGCCGTCATCTGCCTCATCATTCTCGTCATCCTTTTCCTGCGCCGCCGCAAGGAGCGCCTCGAGGAGGAGATCCTCGGCAAGCCCCAGAAACCGTGGCTCATCCCCGTCGAGCAGGTGTACCTCCGCCACCTCAAGAAAAAGGACCCCCGCGCCTGGTACGTCGTGCGCAACTACCTCATGGAGGACGAGTACCGCTCGTCGTTGGCCTGGTACAAGGCGTACAAGAAGGCCACGAAGGGCGACCGTCAGAAGGAGCGCCTTGTCCTCGTGCAGGAGAAGCAGTACGCACGGTGGAAGCGCGGCTGGGAGAAGGACATCGCCGCCCCCATGGTGAAGGCGGACAAGTTCGAGGCGAAGCTGCAGCGCAAGCTCGACCGCAAGGCCCGCAAGAAGGACCGCAAGGCCTTGGCGAAGTGGCGCGGCGAGGTCAAGAAGATCGAGGCCAGGCACGAGAAGGCGCTCGACAAGGAATCCGCCCTGCACGCGAAGCTCCTGGCGCGCGCCCGCAAGAAGGGCTTGCCCGAGCCCGAGCCCCCCGCCATGCGCGCCCCCGAGCTCCCGCCCGAGCCCACCCCGCAGGCCATCCCGCTCTCGGGCCACCGCTGGCAGAAGAAGGCGGACCGGATACAGCGCCGCATGGCCAAGAAGCAGGGCAACCTTGAGGTCCAGTTCGAGAAGGCCGACGCGCGCAAGCAGGCCAAGCTCAAGCGCAAGGTGGCCAAGTTGTCACGCGACCTGCACGACGCGGAATTCGTGGCGCACCACGGCGGCGTGCAGGAATAGTTACGCGCCCCCCTAACCACAGATGACACAGATAGCGGAGGCATCTGTGAAATCGGTGAAATCTTTGGTCAGGTTGGAAGTGGGACCCATCACTCCATCGGCTTGAGCTGCACCTTCGTCAACTCGAACCCGGCCGGGCACGCGACCGCACCCTCCGAGGCCACGATCTGGTTGCGCAGGCCCGGCTTCGGCCCCACGGGGTGGCAGAGCGCCCAGTTGGCGCACGAGGCCATGCCGCACGGCACGGGCGTCCACGTCGCGGCCGTCCCGCGCAGCAGCCGCGTCTCGACGGTGGTGGGGAAGGCGGCCGGGGCGACCTCGACGACGCGCACCTTCCCCCCCTCGTGCAGCGCGCAGGGGTGCACGACCTCACGCAGGGCACTGACGACGTAGCGCTGCCCCGGCGCAAGGCCCAGGCACAGCTTCTGGAGCGGGCAGCCCTGGCACTCCGTGGGCACGGCGCCCCCTGGCACGAAGAACCCCAGGCCGCGTCGGGCGAGGGTGTCGGGGACCAGGGTGAGCGCCATCGCCGGACCGAGCTGACCCCAGGGAGGATTTCAGGGTTGTGCGGCTGACGACGCGCCTGGAGGGGGTCGCAGGGGTCTTGCGGGGGCCCACGCAGGGCAATGAAGTCCTGCGCAGGGCAACGTGATCCCTCCGACTGCGACGTGGGACTACACTCTGCGACGTGGTGCCATGCAAGCCTATGTAGTCCTGCGTAGGAGAACGCAGTCCTGCGCAGCCCGTCGTAAGCCTGCGTTTGCCTCGCCTTGGTCGCCGCGGCCTCGGATTTTGCAAGCCGTCGCTAGATGACGCCAGTGGTCTTGCAGAGTTCCTCGGCGGCCTTCCGCGTGATGCCGGACTCCCCGAGGATGGTGTAGCGGTCGGGGCGGATGGCGTGGCACGTCGTGAGGGCCTCGATGACCTTCTTGGGGGGGACGCCGAGTTCCTTGGCGGTGGTGGGGGCACCCAGTTCGCGCAGGGCAGTGCGGATGGCTTCCCAGTCGCCGCCGTGGAGCTGCATCATGAGGATGGTGCCGACGCCGACCGTCTCGCCGTGCATGGGGCCGGGGGCGAGGCGGTCGATGGCGTGGCCGAAGAGGTGCTCGGCGCCGGAGGCGGGGCGGGAGTTGCCGGCGACGGCCATGCTGACGCCGCTCACGACGAGGGACTTGACGACGAGCCAGCAGGCTTCCTCGATGCCGGGCTTGATGACGGAGGTGTTCTCCATGACCTGCTCGGCGGCGGTGCGGGCGAGGACGGCGGCGAAGGAGGAGTATTCCTCGGCCTTGAGGCGGTGGGCCAGCTTCCAGTCCAGGACGGCGGTCATGTTGCTGATGACGTCGGCGCAACCCGCGGCCAGCATGCGGTAGGGGGCCTTGGCGATGGTGGCGGTGTCGGCGACGATGGCCGCGGGCGGCTTGGCTTCCATGGACACCGAGCCCGTGGTCTCCTTGATGCTGGCGCGCCCCGAGCAGATGCCGTCATGGGAGGCACTGGTGGGCGCCGACACGAAGGCAGGGCCGTGCTCGAAGGCGGCCAGCTTGGCCACGTCGATGACGGAGCCCCCGCCGGCGCCGATGTACCAGGCGGCCCCCTCCTTCTTGCCCATGCGGACGCAGGCCTGCACGGACTTCATGGTGGCGCCGGGGGACTCGTAGAAGTGGGGCTCCATCCCCGCGGCCTCGAGGGCCGCCTGCACGCGGGGGCCGATCAGTTTGCGCGTGTTGGTGTCGACGACGACGATGCCGGGGGACTCGAGCTCCAGGTCGGCGACGACCTCGCCAAGGGAGTCCAGGGCGTTGCTGCCGACCAGGACGTGGCGGGGGAAGACCATGTGCTTCAGCCGCTCGGAGGAGGCCATCGGGGCGGCCACGGGGAGGGTGCTACTAAAGGGCGTTGTCGGCGTGGGATTGGCTGACGTTGCGTCCATTGGAGGTTTGTCGGCGGGCAGCGATGCCTTGCCTACCAGCCACCGAGGGCACCGAGACCACAGAGTCTGTCCTGTGCGGCGTTTCGGCACCCACCGAACCACAGATTTCACAGAACCGGCCGCTGACGGTCGACCCATCGGTCCGTCGTAACCGCCAACCCGGACACGCCTGCGGCGCCGACGCCTTCGCGCAGGACAACTTGTTGGCATTGCTGGCGATGGAATTGGGCGCGAGAAGCGCGCCCACCCGAAGCCATGTCTGGGGTTACGTGGCCGTGCGCTCCGCGCACCACAAGGGATTTTTCTGGTGCTCGACGCCCCCACCACCACAAGGGTGTTGGCCTGGCATGAATGGGGTAAGGGCTTTGTCCTTTGAGGGGGCGCTAGGCCCCTCGTGTCGCGCGTGTCGACGGAGCGAGCCGTCGGTCCAGAACCGAACGCGGAGCTCCTGACAGTCAAGAACAGAACGCGTCGTGTGCTTCCTGGAACATTCCAATGCGTTCTTGTCGTGCGACCGAGTGGTCCAAAGCGTGCCCGACATCACCGAGGACGATGCCGCGGTCCGGAAGATGCTGTCCGGCAGGCCGCGGATCGCCATGGTGGGCGCCAGTGACAACCCTGCCAGGGACTCGAACCGCGTCTTTGCGTACCTGCAGAACCATGGCTACCACGTCATCCCGGTGAACCCCACCACCCCGACGGTCCTCGGCGTCCCGACCGTCCCGGACCTTGCGGCAGCCGCCGCGAAGGGCCCCATCGACATCGTGGACGTCTTCCGTGCAGCAGACCAGGTCGGCCCCGTCGTGGAGGAGGCGATCGCCGTGGGGGCGAAGTCCGTGTGGTTCCAGTTCGGCGTGGTCAATCCCCCCGCCATCGAGGCGGCCCTCGCGGCCGGCCTCGACGTCGTCGTGGACCGCTGCATCAAGGTGGAGCACGCCCGCCTGGTCCTCTGACCCTCTCAGAAGAGGTGCTGGTCGACCAGGCGCGCCGGACCGGCGGGGCGCAGGTGCAGCAGGCGGCTGACCCCGGGGATGCCCTCCATGGCCTTCGCGACCTGGCCCTCGTGGGCGGCGTCCGTGTTGAGGTATGCCGTGGCGCCCGTGTCGATGCTGAACCAGACGGGGACCCCGATGCTGCGCAGGCGTCGGACGCGGTGCATGACCTCGACCGTGGCGGGCATCCAGGTGATGTGGCCGGAAGCGCCGCTCATGGTGACGGCGTGCAGGTTCAGGGTGTCGTGCTCGGCCACCGGCGCGATCTGGCGCACGTCGCGGCTGCGCAGCGCGCCCCGCATCGCCGCGAGGGCATCGCGGATGTAGCGGTTGCGCGCCTCGAAGAAGGGGCTCGAGGTGACCTCGGCGTGGACGTTCTCGGTCGGCTCCTCGTGCTGGACCAAGGGCACCACGATGCGCCAGTCGTCCAGCTCCTCCGGCGCCAGGAGCATGCGGCTGTAGCTGCGGGCGCCCTCGACCACCCATTCGCTGATGCCGCCGGTGACGGCGCGGCTGGCCGATCCGGCACCCAGGCGCGCGATCTCGGAGAGTTCCGCCGCGTCCATGCGCAACCCGTAGGCGTGCGCCCCCGCGACGGCAAGGGCAGCGAAGCCGGAGCTGGAGGACCCCAGCCCCACGTACTGCGGGAAGTCGTTGCGGGACTCCATGCGGTAGCAGCGGTCGTCCCCCGCCTTCTCGCGGATGGCGTCCATCACGACGGAGACGCGCTCCAGGGGGCGTCCCGTGACGTGCCGGCCGTCGATGCGGGCATGGCACTCCTTGCCGGCCACGACCTCGACGGTGGTGTGCGTGTGGATGGGGCCCGTGCACAGGCTGATGGAGTCGTGGTAGGGGATGCGGCGGACCGGGTCCTTGAGGCCGTGGTACTTGACGAGGCCCTGGATGGGGTACGCGATGGCGGAGCCCTTGCCCGGGGTCATGCGTGCGCCTCCTCGAGGTCTTCCTCGGCGTCGTCGACGATGCGGCGCGGGGCCTCGGGCTCCCCGGGCACCAGGGTGCGGCGGACCTCCCGGCGCAGCCGCTCGCTCAGGTTGAAAAGGTAGTCGCCGAGGGTCTTCTGCACGTCCGTCACGCCTTCCACGAGGGTGCCGGTGACGATGATGTCGGCGCCGGCCTCGATCGCGTCCTGGGCCGCCTCCGAGGTCCGCAGCCCGCCGCCCACGATGAGGGGGACGTCGATGGCGCCCTTGACGGCGCGCACCATGGCGGGTGGGACCGGCTGGTCGGCGCCGGAGCCGGCCTCGAGGTAGACGTACCGCATGCCGAAGTACTGCGCCGCCAGGGCGTGGGCGATGGCGCCCGCGTGGTCCTCGCGGCGCACAAGGTCGGCCTGCCCGACCCGGCCCACGGTGCCGCCGGGCTCGACGACGATGTAGCCCAGCGGGATCGCCTCCAGGCCCAGCTTCTTGACGATGGGGGCGCCGCGGACCTGCTCGCCCATGAGGAACTCGCGGCTGCGGGAGTTGAGGAGGCTCATCCACCAGATGGCGTCGGCGTGCACGGAGACCTGCGAGGCGCCCCCGGGGAACAGGATGACGGGGAGCCCGGAGCTCTTCTTGACGAGGCGGCAGGTCTTGTCGACGATGCGCCCCTTCTCCGGCGTGGAGCCGCCGACCATGATGGCGTGGCTGCCGGCGTCGGCGGCGGCGCGGGCCATCGCGGCGGCCTCCTTCGGCCCCTGCCGGTCGGGGTCGATGAGGGTCAGGTGCAGGGGGCCGTGGCGGAGATGGCGCTCCAGGTACTCCTCGACGAAGCGGGGTTTGGGGCCGCGGCGTCGCAGGAGCACAGGCGCGCGACCGGTTCGCGATTGATAAGGCTCCTCTACGGATCGGCTCCAGGCGCTCCCATCCACCGAAGACACCGAGGCACCGAGCATGGTTCCCGTGAAGGGTTTCGGCCTCCGCGATCCACAGAATTTCACGGATAGAGAGGATTCCCCGCTCCTCCCCGCCCCGTCACACAGACCACGAACCCGGCGTTGCAGAACTCGGCCCACAGCCCATCGGTCTGTGGCAAAACCGGACCCGTCAACCACGCTGGGGCGCCGACGCCGTCGTCCAGCACCACCTGCTGGTATTGCGAGCGATGCAATGGGGCTCGGCACAGCAGCGCCCGCCGAAACTAGGAATGGAACGCACGGACTCATGAGCAACCCACGAATGGCTTCGCGGAGTTGCGTGGGTTCTGTGGCCAAAAGGGGGGTCGCATCCGCGTGTTCCTCCGCGTGAAGCCCAGCGCAATGGCAGGAGATCAGACCGTCTCTCAGAGAGTCTTCAGGAACGCTTCCTCATGGGGCCACGCCAGGGGCGGCAGCGCGTCAAGCGGCCACCAGCGAAGTTCCAGGGAGTCGTCCATCGCGCGCGGCTCCCCCTCGATGCGGGCGGTGGCGAGGAAGTTCAGGGTCGGCTGGCCCGCGTAGTCGCCGGGCTCCACCTTGTGCACCTTCACCTCGGAGATGGTGCAGGTCGTCTCCTCCCACGCCTCGCGCAGGATCGCGTCCTCGGGTGTCTCGCCCGCCTCGACGAAGCCTCCCACGAGGTCCCATTCGCGCGCCTTAGGCTCGTGCGCGCGCAGGCTCAGCAGCACCTCGCGTCCCCGCAGGATGGCCACCCCGACGGCTGGCGCCGGGTTCACGTACGTGGTCTGGCCGCAGCGCCGGCACAGGCGGTGCGTCTGGCCCGCCATCTCCTCGGTGCCGCCGCCGCAGTGGCGGCAATGGAAGATCCGGGTTGGCTGGAACGTCGTCATCTGGCCCCATGCGGGTGGCGCTCACCAAAGTCCAATGCGGTCACGCCATCTCCGAGGATGTGCTTGATCATCGCGCCACGCCGGCGAAATCGGCCCGCAACAAAGCCTCGCGGGTCGGAACGGGTTCCCGCCTAGGCCAGGCTAGGCCAGGATGGCGCGGCCGGGAGGGGACTTCGGGGAAGCAGCGGGGGGAGGCTGCGCCGAGGGGGCGGTCGCGGTCGCGGGGGAGTCCTCGGCGGGGACCCAGAAGTACGTCTGCCGGGTGTCGCGCAGGCTCTGCCTTTCCTGGAGCAGGCCGAGGTCGCGCAGCTTCCGGAGGGCGGTGTAGATGGTGCGGCGGGGCAGGCCCGTTGCTTCACGGAGCTGCTTGCCGGTCATGGGGGTGTGGCCGTACAGCTGGCACAGGATGGTCTGCACCGAGACGGGCACGGGAGGCAGGTTCTGGAGGGTCTCCTCGCAGGTCATGTAGGACGATTGTCTGGGGCCCCTATTCACCTTTGTGGAACCGTTAGGTTTCGTTGAAACATGATACTCCCAACAGGAGGAGTGGGTGAACAGGTCAAGGGCAGTCCAAAAACATGCAGTAAACGAGAAAGTACGTAATTCCATGGAAGTTAGGTATAAATCGCGGTCCTGCCCAGTCAGGTCTGCACCACAGTGTGCGGCGGCCCGGGGCACCCGGTCCATCGACCGGGCACGCAACCACCGACCACCAACCTCCGGCCCAACCAGCCGGAACCGCCCCGGGCCGTCCTCAGTCTCCTCACCATCCTTGTCGCCAGGTTCGAAGGCATCGCCGTCCGCGACCTGCTTCCCCGGCCCGTCCGAAGGTTCGAAGCCGTTATCTCCCGCCAGCCCTGCGAGTGGCCCGGTAGCATGGTCCTCCGCCTGTTCCGCCGCAAGCCCAAGCCCGACCTCGTCCCGCCGGCCCCGGCTGTCCCCGCCCAGACCCCCGCGCCGGCTCCCCCCCAATCCGGCAGCACGCCGGACGCCAAGCCCGCCAAGAAGGCCAGCAGGAAGGCCACGAAGAAGGCCGCCCCTGCCAAGAAGGCCCCCGCCAAGAAGACGGCCAAGAAGGCCCCGAAGAAGAAGTGAATGCGACCCGCGAAGGCGGATGGACGGACCTTTCCCTTCCCCCCTTCCCAACCCCTTTTGTTGGTGCGCGAATCTAGGAAAACCGTGCCTTTCCACGTGGAGGCCCCCTTCTCGCCCGCCGGCGACCAGGGGCCCGCCATCGACGAGCTCGTGCGGTCCCTTCGCGACGGGAAGCGCTTCGTCACCCTGCAAGGTGTCACTGGCGTCGGCAAGACGTACATCATGGCCAAGGTCATCGAGGAGATCGGCAAGCCCACGCTCATCATCTCGCACAACAAGACCCTCGCCGCCCAGTTGTACGAGGAGATGCGGGCCTTCTTCCCGCGCAACGCCACGGAGTACTTCGTCAGCTACTACGACTACTACCAGCCCGAGGCGTACGTGCCGCAGTCGGACACCTACATCGCCAAGGAGTCCGACATCAACAAGGAGATCGAGAAGCTCCGCCACTCCGCCACCCAGAGCCTCGTCACCCGCGACGACGTGGTGGTGGTCTCGTCGGTGTCCTGCATCTACGGGCTGGGCTCCCCCGAGGAGTACCGTGCCCACAACCTCGTCCTGCAGGTGGGCGCCACCCTGGACCGCAAATCGCTGACGGGCCGCCTCGTCGACATCTACTACGAACGCAACGACGCCGACCTCAAGCCCGGCACCTTCCGCGTCCGCGGCGACACCATCGACATCCTGCCCCCCGGCGACGAGCACCCCATCCGCGTGGAGCTCTTCGGCGACGACATCGAGCGCATCACCCGCGTCGACCACCTCAGCGGCGAGGCGAAGGTCCAGTACCAGGGCCTCACCGTGTTCCCCGCCAAGCACTTCGTGATGAGCGACGAGCAACTGGAGGCCGCCCTTGGCCGCATCCAGGTGCAACTGCGCGACCGCCTCGGGGAACTGCGCCAGCAGGGAAAGATCCTCGAGGCCGCGCGCCTGGAGCAGCGCACCCGCTTCGACATGGAGATGCTGCGGGAGATCGGGTACTGCAACGGCGTCGAGAACTACAGCCAGCCCCTCTCCGGTCGGCCGCGCGGCGACCCTGGCGGCTGCCTCATCGACTACTTCCCGAAGGACTACCTCCTCATCGTGGACGAGTCGCACGTCAGCATCCCGCAGATCCGCGGCATGTACAACGGCGACCGGATGCGCAAGGAGACCCTCATCGACTACGGGTTCCGGCTCCCTAGCGCCCTCGACAACCGTCCCCTGAAGTTCGCGGAGTTCGAGAAGAAGTTCCAGCAGGTCGTCTTCACGAGCGCCACCCCCGGTCCGTACGAGGCGGAGCACGAGCAGGTGCGCGTCAAGGCCGTCGTCCGCCCCACCGGACTCATCGACCCCGAGGTGGAGGTGCGCCCCGTCGCGGGCCAGGTCGACGACCTTTACGGCGAGATCGTGAAGACCACGAAGCGGGGGGAGCGCGTCCTTGTGACGACGCTCACCAAGCGCATGGCGGAGGAGCTGACGAAGTACTACCAGGGCCTGGGCCTCAAGGTCACGTACCTGCATTCCGACATCGACACCCTCGAGCGCATCATCATCCTGGAGAAGCTCCGCAAGGGCGAGTTCGACGTCCTCGTCGGCATCAACCTCCTGCGCGAAGGACTCGACCTCCCCGAGGTGAGCCTGGTCGCGATCTTCGACGCCGACAAGATCGGGTTCCTTCGCAGCGAGACCAGCCTCGTGCAGACGATCGGCCGCGCCGCGCGCAACCTCAACGGCCGCGTCATCATGTACGCCGACCGGATGAGCGACGCCATGAAGTCGGCCCTGGACGCCACCAACGAGCGCCGCGTCCGCCAGCTGGCGTACAACAAGGAGCACGGCATCACGCCCAAGTCCACGGTGCGCAGCATGAAGGGCATCGAGATCGAGGGCCGCCGCCTCGGCGAGAGACCCGTCCTTGTTGCCAAGGACCGCCTCGCCAAGCTGGACAAGACGGGGTTCGACCGCCTCATCAAGGACCTCGAGACGGAGATGCAGGCAGCCGCCAAGGCATGGGACTTCGAGAAGGCCGCGCTCCTGCGCGACGAGATCCTGCAGCTCAAGTCCGGCCAACTGCCCAAGGATGCCCCTTCCGAGCGCCAGCTCGAGGCGCAGAAGCACGTCGAGGAGAAGGTTGGGCCCCGCGTGCGGAACCGCAAGGTCGGCGCCCGGCGTCCCCCCGGCGAGGACACCGCCCTGGTCGAGGGCGAGCCCTCTTCGCCCTCCGCGGAGGGCCCTGCGAACCGCAAGGAGGAGAAGGAACACAGGCCCGCCAAGGGTCAGGTCCCCTGAGGGGGCAGTTCCAAGTGGACGCTGGCGTTGGGGAGCACGTGAAGGGGGCGGTCTGGTTCGACGGCGCCTGCTCGGGCAACCCTGGCCCCATGGGCGCTGGCGCGGTCGTCCAGCTTGAGGGCGGCCGGCCCCAGCCCCTTTCGCTCTTCATGGGTCAGGGGACGAACAACGAGGCGGAGTACCACGGCCTCATCCTGGGCCTCCGGCACGCCTTGGCCGCGGGCGTCGACGACGTCGTGGTGCAGGGCGATTCGCAGCTCATCCTCCGCCAGGTCGGCGGGTCCTACAAGGTGAAGGCCGAGAACCTGCGCGCCCTCAACGCCCAGGCCGTGCAGCTGCTGTCGCAGTTCGCGAAATCCAAGCTGGAATGGGTGCCGCGCGAGGAAAACTCCGGCGCCGACGCAGCGGCGCGCGCCGCCATCGAGAACCGCCTGCGAAGGTAAAGCGCCCACCACAACAAGGCAACCACGTCGGTTTTCGCTAACAAGGCAACCACGTCGGTTTTCGCTGTTGCAAACCGGGTTCCGGCCTAGGTGGTCGCGGTTCGCAACGCGAACCCCGAGCAAGGCGCCGGAAAACGGCGCCCGAAAAAGGGACGAAGCCGGCCGCGCGATGAGCGCGGCCTCGCTGATGCGACCCCCTGCTCCTCCAAGGGGTCTGGGGCCCGGATGGGCCCCAGAGGTGGCCCGCGGGCGGATGCCAGCAGGCATCCGACTGAAGGGAAGGGGCGTCCAGCGAAGGAGCGCGACCGTCTGGAGGAACAAGACGGACAGCCGCCGGTGTCCACCCACCGGGCGGATGCCAGCATCGCCTCCCTTCCGCTCCAAGAGTCGACGGGCGGCGACTTACGGCTTTCGGTCGTCCCGAGGCGCGGGCGGATAAACCTAGAAAGGCGGGGTCGCGGCGGGGTCGAAGGGAGGCGGCGTGGCAGGCTGGCCGGAGGCGGGAGGGTCCTGGCGGTCGGCCTTGACGCGGCGCAGGATCTTGCGCCCCTCGTTGAGGGCGGTCTCCACCAGGAGTTCCTCCGTCTCGATGGATTCGTCGTGCAGCTTGCGGGCGGCGACGCGGATGGCCAGTTCACGGGCGTTGCCGGGGTAGCCGCGGTCGATGAGGCGGATGACGCTCTTGGCCTGCAGGGGGAGGCTGACCAGCACGAGGCAGAGCACGAGGGGGACGATGAGGAACACGACGGCGACGGCGTAGGCGACGAAGAACCACTGCGGCCACAGCAGCCCGACGAGGGCAGAGGCCAGGATGCAGAGGATGCCCACCAGGATCAGGACACGGGCGAGCCGCAGCATGCGCACCAGCTGCTGCAGCTTGCGGGACCACTCCCGCAACCGGTCGTCCACCATGGCCCAGAGGACCGTGTACCACGCCATCGGTGGGCCATCGGGACGGCTCTGTTCAAGGTATCGATTGCGGGACGCGGACGCGACGCGGACGTCGGACAGCCGGTCGCACGCCTTGCCAGGCGATGGCCGCGCGGATCGGGGCAGGCCTAGGCGACGACGGCGGGCTTGCGGTCCAGCAGCAGGCCGACGAGGCCGAAGAGGACGAAGAGGGCAGAGGTGGAGAGCAAGCCGACGTCCAGGGGCGGGCTGCGGGGCCACAGCAGGCCAAGGACGCCCTGCAGGTAGAACAGGACGCCCAGGACGATGCACACCAGGGAGACGATCTTGCTCAAGCGCACGGGGCCGCGGTTGCGGTCAGGGTTCTTGGACCTTTTGGATTCCCGTCTCCGCGCGCTGCGGCGTCGCCGCCGGGGCCTCCGCCTGCTGCGGGGTCGGCTCCTCGGTCTCCTGCTCGGGCTCCGGCACCGGCTCCTCCGTCTCGGGCGACGTCGGCAGCAGGTACATCGGCTTCACTTCCGGGGCGGGCTCGCCCAGGTCGTGCGGGATCTCGACAGGCTCCACGGGGTCGGGCGTGGGCTCGGGGACCGGCTCGTCCGGCTCCGGGGCGCCAGGGGCGGCCGCCGCCAGGGCGGGGACCTCGGAGCGCGGCAGGCTGCCCAGGGCGGGCAGCTCCGCGGGGGCCTGCGGCACGCGGCCGGGCAGGGGCGCCATCGGGGTGGGCACCTGGTGGGCGGCGGCGGTCTCGACCTCGTCGTCCTCCCAGCCGGCCTCGGCGCCCTGCAGCATCAGGACCTTCTGCACGAGTTCGGCGTTGGTGAGCGAGTACTGGCAGCAGTTGCGGCCGCGGTTCTTCTCGAGGTCGCCCTGCTCCATCATGCGCTTGAGGTGGTAGCCCAGCGTGGAGTCCGCGACGCCGAGGCTCCGGCGCAGCTCGGTGCGGTTCATCGGGTGGACCAGCAGCAGCTTGCCGATCTTGCGGGGCACGGAGCGCGCGAAGCGGGCCAGGCCGGGCCGCAGGCTGCGGTCGTGGTCGCCGGCGACGAAGAAGCGCTTGTAGCGGCCGTCCTCGAGCTCGACCAGCAGGCCCTGGCGGGCAAGGCGGTCGAGGTGGTGGCGCAGCTGTCCCGCGGAGGAGAGCTGGGCGGCGCGGCCGAGGCCGCGGAAGTGGATGCCGGGCTGCTCCTTCACGATCTTGTAGATGTTGCGGCCGACCTCGCTCATGCGGGGCAGCTCCTTCGCGCCGTTGGCGCCGAGGCGGGAGGGGGTGATCATGCGAAGCGCCTCCGGACGAGGAGGGCGGCGCCCACGGCCGCCAGCAGGGCGGGCAGCCCGAGGCCGGGGACGGAGTACCCGTCGGAGAGCGGGCCCGCGCCGACCGAGCCGGTGGCGGACTTGACGCCCAGCAGGGTGAACGAGAACAGGCTCGCCTCGGCGCCCGTGGAGTCGAGGACGGGGGCGTAGCCGCGGTCGAAGGACATCACGAGGGTCTCGAGCTGGAAGGCGCCCGCGTCGGCGGCCCCCACGGTCATGTCGATGGTGATCGTCTTGCCCACGGGGACGTCCTCGACGTCCACCCAGAAGTCGGCCTCGAAGGACTTGACCTCCTTCTTGCTGGTGACGACGGGGGCGCCGTCGGCGGTGAAGCCCTCGACGTTGATCATGATCGGGTTGGTGCCGTCCGAGGTCACGTTGCGGACCGAGAACAGGAACCAGCGCGCGCCGTGGTCCTTGAAGTTCGAGTT
Source organism: Thermoplasmatota archaeon (assembly GCA_035526765.1). GTDB lineage: Archaea > Thermoplasmatota > E2 > JACPAO01 > JAHFTW01 > JAHFTW01. The sequence goes on from DATLBS010000034.1 coordinate 14,210, forward strand.
CAGCAGGACCTGGGCCTGCACCTTGATGGGGTCGCCGCGGATCTCACGGACGGAATCCATGCGGATGGTGCCCAGCTCGGAGCACTGCACGTTGTGCCCGCCTTCCTGGCAGGACTGGGCGGCCGCGGTGGGGACGAGGGTGGCCACCAGCAGCGCGGCGGAGGCGATCGTCAGGGCGCGCAGGGCGCTGGCGGGGCGGTCGGGGACGGAAGTGTCGCGCATGTCTCTTCAACGACCCTTGCGCTGCACGCACCAGAACGTTTGTGCGAACGCGACTTGTCAGGCGTGGCCTTGGACATCGCCGTTGGAGGCCCTCTCATGTGTGGCCTGCCGGGTTTCGTCCACCCCGGGTGTCCAGGGACGGCTGCAGGGGACGGTCCTGGTGGCCGGCGCAAGGGACCCTGGCAGTCGAACGGCGGAGGGCGCCAAGCAAAAACGAAGCAAGGGGGGGTGGAAGGCAGAAGGCGGCAGGGAAGGGGGGGAAGGGCGTGACGCGGGAGAAGGGGGATGCAAGAGATGGCCCAAAGGGCGACCCAGACGGACCCTGGACCGCGGCATCGCCTGCATGGCTCTCACCCAGGGGCCTCAGCCTGCCAACGCGGAGGCCATCTCACCTGGCGTCCAGCGGAGGGTCGTGGACGATGACGCGGATCTGCCGCGCCGAGACCAGCAAGGGGTCGGGGTCGTCCGGGTTCTCGACCTGCGCGGTCTGGAAGCCTGTGCGGGGGACATGGATGGACCAGCCATCCTCATGGCCGGCCTCTATTCCCTGGTCCTCGGGCATGCTACTCGACCTGCCCCTCGGACTGGCCCCCGCGGGGACGCTCGATGTCGGACATGGACGGGTCGGGGTCGACAGGCGGCAGCGGCCCCGGCGGGGACGGGTCCGGCTCGGGGTCAGGCAGCGGCGGCGGAAGGGGCGGCTGGGGTCCGGGGTGCTCGGGCATGTGCGGGCCGGGCTTGCCGGGGGCGGACTCGGGGGCGGGCGTGCTGTCGATGCTCTTCAGGTACACAGGGGTCACCTCGGTGCGGTCGATGACGTCGTCCAGGCCCAGCGGGCTTCCCTCCATGTCGAGGCGGGAGTTGAGGCGTACGACACGCACGCGGTCCCGCTTCTTGCCGCCGGCTGCCACGATCTTGGCCACCAGGGGCTTCGAGTCCTCGATCTCGATGGGCTCGTTGTCAAGGTACACTGGCGATAGGGGGCGGTCGTCCATTGGGTCGGTGCCTGTCGGTCGTCGACACCACCCCCTGGGGCGCGGGAGGCTAAAGGCGGCCGGGGCCTGCCACATGTCGGGCCAGCGCTCGTCCACGGACGGCCATGGCGAGGTCGGCGGCTAGCGGGCGCGGTTGAACAGGGTGCGCCCCGTGGTGGGGATGGGGCGGGCGGCCGCGCTGGCCAGCGCGCGCAGGTTCGCCTCGGCGGCAGCAAGGGAGGCGTGGGCCTCCTGCAGCGCCTCGGCGTGGGAGACCTTGAAGCGGCCAAGGTCGACGACGCGGATGGGGGTGCGGCGTGGGGTCGATGGGGCCTGGAGTCCTTGCATGATGCGTTTTCCCCTGTGGAGGTGCGGCCCGGGGCCGTCCCTGCAGCCTCCTAAGCCGGCGGCGGTATTTACCGGGGGGGCCGGACGAACATGTTCCCGCATCCAGGTTGTGCCCAAAGGGGCATCAAGGGGTCCGTGCGCAAGAGGGGGCAATGGGCAGCCATGGCTCCGTCTTCACCAGGTTCGCGAAGGGCGCGTCGCGTGCGGCCGGCCACAAGTGGAGCTTCATCGCGGCCGTGGTGGTCATCCTCGCCTGGGCGGCGGCCGGCCCCTTCTTCCACTACAGCGACACGTGGCAGCTCACCATCAACACCGGCACCACCATCGTGACGTTCCTGATGGTGTTCATCATCCAGAACACCCAGAACCGCGACACCGAGGCGCTGCACATCAAGATCGACGAGCTGATGCGCGCCAACCCCAAGGCCCACAACGCCCTCATGGCCCTCGACGAGGTGCCGGAGGAGGAGCTCAACCGCATGCTGCACGGCTACGAGAAGATGGCCCACCAGACCCAGCAGGCCCTCAAGAAGCGCAAGTGACCGGCCGCCCCACCAAGGTCCGGACATGTGCGAGGGTCTCGTCCATGGCCGGCCCTCCCTTGCGGCAACCCTCAAGCGCCCCGCGCGCATCGGGCGGCTGCTTGACCGAGACCCTCCAGCGGGCCACGTCCACGCGCGGACACCGTCTGCCCTCCACCGTCCGCCCGGTGCGCTACGACCTTCACATCGAGGCCGACCCCGCGAAGCCCGGGTTCACGGGCCGGGTCGGCATCTCCCTGGACGTCGCGCAGCCGACGCAGGAGATCACGCTGCACGCCAAACGTCTCACGCTCCAGAGCGCGCGCCTCGAGGGCAGTGGCGGCGGGCAAACCCTGTCGATCCAGCAGGACGACGCGCGCGAGGAGGCCACCCTGCGCGCCACGCGCCCCGTGACTGGGACCGCGCGCCTCGAGATCACGTACGCGGGCCAGGTGGCGGTCGGGATGGCGGGACTCTACCTCTCCAAGGACGGCAACGAGTCCTGCCTCGCCAGCCAGTGCGAGGCCACGGATGCCCGCGCCATCGTCCCCTGCTTCGACGAGCCCGCCTCCAAGGCGGTCTTCGCCGTGCAGGTCACGGCGCCCCGCGGCCTCCACGTCCTGGCCAACGGCGCCCTTGCTGGCCGCGCGCCGGGCCCCGACGGCACCACGGAGACCTGGACGTTCCAGCCCACGCCCCCGATGTCCAGCTACCTCCTGGCCTTGGCCATCGGCCCGTTTGCCGGCACCGACGCCATCGAGGCGCGCGGGGTCCCGTTCCGTGTGTGGGCCCTCGCGGGGAAGCAGCGCCTCGGCACGCATGGCCGCGACATCGCGGCGCAGATGCTGCCGTGGTACGAGGACTACTTCGGGCAGCCGTACGCCTTCGGGAAATACGACCAGGTCGCCGTCCCCAGCTTCGCCTTCGGCGCCATGGAGAACGCGGGCCTCGTGGTGTTCCGTCCCAGCCTCCTTCTCCTCGACCCCGCCACGGCATCCTGGGACGAGCGCAAGGACGTCGCCCTCGTGGTGGCGCACGAGTTCGCCCACATGTGGTTCGGCGACCTCGTCACGATGGCGTGGTGGGACGACCTGTGGCTCAACGAGGCCTTCGCCGAATGGATGGCGCACCGCTGCGTCGCCGTCCTCATGCCGGACCTTGACGTGTGGGCCAAGTTCCGCGCCCGCGCCGCCGGCGCCATGGCCACCGACGCGCTGGCCTCGACGCACTCCATCTACACGCCCGTCGAGACGCCCGCGCAGGCGCAGGAGCTGTTCGATGCCATCACGTACGGCAAGGGCAGCGCCACGATGCGGATGCTGGAGCAGTTCCTTGGCGAGGACGCCTTCCGCCAGGGCCTCCAATCCTACATGGCGGAGCGCCGCCTCGGCAACGCCACGGGAGCGGACCTGTGGCGCCACCTGGGCAAGGCCTCCAGCCAGGACGTCGCGGCCATCATGAAGGACTGGGTAGGCCAGCCCGGCCACCCCACGGTCACCTGCAGCTGGGACGCCAAGGCCGACGCGCTGCGGGTGCGCCAGCACCGCACCCGTTCGAGCCCGCTGGGCGCGCCGCAGCCCGGCCTCTGGCGCGTGCCCCTGGTCATCCAGTACGAGGACGACGCCGGCGTGCACACCGAGCGCCACCTCCTGGCCCAGGCGGAGGGCCTGGTCCCCCTGCCGGTGCGCGGCCGCCTCCGTTGGGCGTGGCCGAACGCGCAGGATGTCGGGTTCTACCGCATCGCCCCCGACGACGCCCTGCTCTCCAGCCTCCTCGACAACGCCCGGCACCTTCGCCCCGAGGAGCGCATCGGCCTGCTGCGCGACCTCTGGCACCAGGTCCGCTGCGGCGAGCGCGGCGCCGACGCCTTCATGGCGGCCTTCGCGCGCCTGCTTGACGCGGAAGCGCCCTACACCGTCGTCCAGCAGGCGGTCCAGCTGCTGCGCGGCGTCGAGCGCCTCCTCGAGCTGCAGGGGCGCACCGAGGCCGTGCAGGTCCTGCGCGGCTGGGTCGGGGCCCGGCTGGGCGAGGGCTACCGGAGCCTCGGGCCCTCCCAGGCCGGCGAGGACCCCACGCTGCGCGAGCGCCGGGCGGCGCTCCTGCGCGCCATGGCCGCCATTGCACGCGACCCCCTCGCCGTGGCGGACGCCCGCCGCATCGCGGCGGCCGAGCGGGCCGGCCAGGCGCACGATGCGACCCTGGCCGCGGCCGCCGTGGCCGCCGAGGCCCTCAATGGGGACCAGGCCGCCCTGGAGCTCCACCTGGCCACCGCGGCGCAGCGCCGCGATGCCGCCGCCGCGCCCCAGGACGTCGAGCGGTACCTCTACGTCCTGCCGGCCTTCCGCGACCCCGCCCTCGTGGCCAGCGTGCTGGCCACCCTGCGGTCGGGCGCCCTCTCGCCGCAGGCGGTGGGCCCCATCCTGCGCGCCATGCTGACGGAGCCGCACAGCCAGCGCGCCGCGTGGTCGCACCTGCAGGCCGAGTGGGCCTCCCTGCGCGAGAAGCTGGGGGAGGCCTGGGTCGCCATCCTGGTGGAGGCCTGCGGCGAACTGCCGCCGAGCCTTGCGGGGGACGTGACGGCGTTCTTCGACGCGAACCTGTCGGGTGCAGCGGCGCAGGCTTACGCGCGGGCGCGGGAGCGGCTGGCCGAGATGGCCGAGGCGCTGCCGCGCGTGACGGCGGGACTCGAGGCCTGGATCATGGCGCAGGCGCCAGGGGCCGCGAACGCTGCGGTCGGAAGGCCGCCGCGCGCTGTCCCTCAACCGTCATAGAAACCGTCCGCCGAGCGCGGTCCGTGCGCTTCCCGCTCCTCCTGGTGACTGGCCTTACGATCGCAGCGTTGGCGGGGTGCACGGCCCCCTGCCCCGCCGGCGTGACGGCCACCGCCACCGCCAGCGGCCAGGTCCTCGTGTCCTGGGAGGCCGTCGAGGGAGCGGAGGGCTACTTCATCGTCCGCAGCGTCGATGGCGGCCCCGCGGAACTGTACGACGCCGCCAACGCCACGGCGGAGCCCAGCTACACGGACACCAACGTCACCGCCGGCCACACCTACGCCTACTCGGTCATGAAGGTCGGCGAGGGCACCTTCATCGACGACTGCCCGGCGACCGAGGTCCGGGTGCCGGATGCCAGCGTCCCCTTCTTCGGCATCCATGGTTTGGCACTCGGCCTTGCCGGCGCCTTGGTCGGGTCGCTGCTGGTCCTGCTGCGCCGCCGCTGAGCCCGCTGGCCCACACCCGGGCGAGGTGTCCCGGTGAATCGACGGTCGGGGTCAGCGTGCGCGCCGCGCGGCCACGAGCCGGGCCAGCCGCCCAAGGATGCCCTGGGCCGCGGTGCCTTGGGGCTCCTCGGCGGCAAGGCGGTCGTGGCCTGCTTCGGTGAGACGGATGCTGCCCATCGAGTAGCCGCCGCCCCCCTCGAGCAGCACATCCTTGCAGGAAAGGTCGCCGTTGGCGCGCAGGCCGGCCAGCATGGACTGCGCCTTCTCCTGCGTCCACGCGAACGCGGACATGAGGTCGGAATCCCAGAGCAGCGTGGCGCCGTCCTGCTGGTGGCGGCCGGCCACCCAGCGCAGCACCTTCACTTGGTCCTCGGGAGGGCAATCCATGCGGGTCAGGCTCCACCTTGGACACATTGCAAAGGCCATTCCCGGCCCGTACATGTTCGGGTGGACCTGAGGGCTGCACCTGCCAGATGACGGGCAATCCTTTATGGTGTCCCAATCCTGGAAGGGTTCGGTGAGGGGGGACACAGAACCGGAAGGAATCCCGCGTGGACGACTAGGCCAAGCCTTGGGCATCCTGCTGCCTCCCTTCCCGTCCACCCTTGTCTCGCGGCCCCGCATCGCGGGCCTCGCCGGACTGGGCCTGCTGGTCGGCCTCGTGGAGACGACGGGCGTCGCGGCCCTCTATCTCCTCGGGCTCACGCTCACCTCCGCCGCGGGTCTTCCCCCCGGGAAGCTGACGCAGCCGGTCCAATGGATGGCTGCGGCGACGGGGCTGCCTGCCCTGGCCGTCCTCGCCGTGGCCATCCTGGCCATCGCGGCCCTGCGCAGCTTCGTGGTTCTCGAATATGAGCGCCGGATCAACCGCCTGCAGGCCGACGTCGTCGAGAAGCTGGCCTCTGGCCTGCTGGACGGCTATTTCACGATGGCGTACGAGCGGTTCGCCACGCGCAACACGGCGGACCGCACCGTCCAGGTTACAACGGAGGTCGAACGCGCGGGCCAGGCCGTCGCATCCTGGATCCGCACCCTCGGGCTGGCGCTCATGCTGTGCTTCATGGCCCTCCTCGTCGTGGCCATCGACTGGCGCGTCGCGGCGCTGGGAGCCGTCGCGGCGACCACGATCGGGCTGGCCGTGCGCCCATTGACGGCGTGGTCCGGCCGCCTCTCCGCGGCTCGTCGCCCCGCCCACGCCGACCTCAACATCTCCATTTCCGAGTCCTTGCGCGCGTACCGCGACCTCGTGGCCTCCGGCACGTGGCCACGCTTCAATGAGCGCTCCCTGGCCGGGTACCGCCGCTACATGGGGTACCAGCAGCGCCTGGGCGTCGTGCAGGCCGCGGTCCCGCAGATCCTCGAGTTCGGGGTCGCACTCCTCTTGTGCGTCGGCATCCTCCTCATGACGGCGTTCGGGATGGGCGCCGCCTCCACGACGCCCATGCTGCTTCTCCTGGTGGCGGGGGCGTACCGGTTCCTGCCCGGCCTCAGCCGTCTCATGCAGGGCACCACGGCGCACCGCATGAACGCCCCCAGCCTCGAACGCTGCCTGGCCGAACTGGCGGAGGCCCGCCGCCACCACAACAACACGCTGGGGGGACACGGCATCCCCCTGGGAGATGAGCTCGTACGAGTCCAGGACGCTGGCTTCAGGTACCCGGGTGGCCCGCTCGTGCTGTCCGGCGTGGACTTCACGTTGCGGCGCGGCCGCCGCGTCGCGGTCCTGGGGCCCAGCGGTTCCGGGAAGAGCACCTTCATCGACCTCCTCCTTGGACTTCTGCGTCCCACGATGGGATCCGTGCTGCACGGGTTGCGCCCGGACGGCAAACCCCTCGTCATCGCGTACCTTCCCCAGCAGCCCGTCTTCGTGCAAGGCACCGTCCTCGAGAACATGGCCCTCGCGGACGGCGGGCCGGACCGCTCGGAGGCGCGCCGTTTGCTGGACCTCGTGCGCCTGGACCAGGTGCCCCTCGACCTCGATCTGGGCGAGGGCGGCCATATGCTCTCCGTAGGGCAGCGCCAACGGCTTGGGCTGGCGCGTTCCCTCCACCGCAAGCCGGACGTCCTATTGCTGGACGAGCCTACGGCAGCGCTCGATGAGGCTGCCGAGCAGGACCTCGTGCGGGCCCTCAACACACTGGATTGCGCCATGGTCATCGTCACCCACAGCGACGCACCCTTGGCGTTGTGCGAGGAGATCAACCGCATCGAGGACGGCAGGCTGACGCCGCAGGCCCTGGCTTGGCCCCGTGCCCCTGCCCAGAGGGCCTTCGACGAGTCCGCTGGCTTGAGCCGACGCCTGGAAGACTCGGCCTCCGGCCAAGACTCGCACGGGACGCCCTGAACAGGGGAAACGGCGCCTAGTGGATTTCACGGCCGTGCGCACGCCGGAACCAAAAAATGGGGTCAATGGGATTTGAACCCATGCCAGGGGCTCTGGAGGCCCCCAGTCTACCGGACTAGCCTATGACCCCGGGCGGGGAGATGAAAGAGAGGAAGGGGTGGAGGAGATGGAAAAGGAGGAAGCGGCTGCACCAGGGATGCGGCAAGGGGCGGACCCCTCGCTATCGGGCTCAGGCCTTCCTGAGCTTCTGCGCGCGTTTTCGGCGGCGCATCTTCTTCTTGCGCCACTTCCAGCGCTGCTTGCCTGGCTTCTTCCAGGCGCGGGAACTTCGCTTCATGAGCGTCACTGTCCCCGGGGGGACAAGGGCGGCGACAGGGGCATCCCATAAAAGCCCACCGTGCGGCCTCCTGAGGATTCTGGCGAGTCGAGCGCGCGGCCCGCCAAGGCACCGAGGACACCGGGACCACTGGGTCGCTTTTCCTCGTGGGCTCCGGCGCCCGCTGAACCACAGAGGCGCAGATCAAGGACGATGACAAGCCGGTCCAGGGCCGGTCGCCGCGAGAGGTTCGAAGCTAAATCCCCGACCGAACAAATGCCGTCGACCCATCGGTCCGTCGTAACCGTCAACCCGCCCAACATGCCTGTGACGGCGACGCCGTCGTCCCGCACAACGTTGGTTTGGCTGGCGATGGCCGGGGGCACGCGCAGCGCGCTCGCAGAACCGCGATTCACCTTCGCGAGCCAGCCAAACCGCGGAACCCGCGTAACCGCGGAACCACCCTTGCGCTTGCAGGGGTTCCGCCGTTCCGTGGCCAAAAAGGGGAGCGTCTCCCTGTCCCCCGCCACCTCCGCGTGAAGTTCCGAGCCGTGCGCTCCGCCCACCACAAGGCATCTGTCTGGAACCCGACGCCCCCCACCGTCACAGGGTGTCAGACTGGGACCCATCCAGGATCGAACGCGGAACGCGCGACAGCCTGGGAACCGAAGGCCAGGGACGGGGACGTCGGTTTCCTGGCTACGGCGAAGCGGTCGCCTTCTCCTGGTTCGCCGGGTCGAACAGCACCGCGCTGAACTCCTTCAGCCGCTTCAGGCCCTGCACGTCCTCCTTGAACAAAGGCATGCGCACGGTCGGCACCTGGGGAAGCCGTGCCTGCAGGTCCGCGATGTAGGCGAGGTTCATCTCGCGCCTCACCTGGCCGAACTCCGCCGCCGCCAGCAACGCCCCGAACAAGGCTGGATCGTCCCCCGTCGCCTCCGCGGCCTTCGTGGTGAAGGAGCGCCGGGCCGATGCGTTCTCCAGCTCCTTGAACCGCTCCGCATGGCCTGCCAACGGGTCCGGCTGCACCTTGTTCACGACGACGACGTGCACGTGGAACCCCAGCTCCTCGACGGCCTTGTGCAGGTCGATGGTCTCCTCCACCGGCAGCTTCTCGGGCAACGTCACCAGCAGCAGCCGGGAGTGCTGGGGGTCGGAGAGGAACTCCTGGATGCGTTCCGCCTCCTCGCGGATCTCGCCGAACACCTTCTCGAAGTCGATGTCCGGGGGTGCTCGCTTGCGGTCCTCCTCGCGGCGGAACACGTTGCCGACCTTGCTGGCGGTGCTGGCCATCCTCTGCCAGACGGCGTAGCCGCGCACGGCCCACTTCAGGAGGCTTCCTTCCTTCATCATGTCGCGGATGCCCTGCGGCGCCGCCAGGAAGGAGAGCGCATGCCCGGTGGGGGCCGTGTCCACCACGATGCAGTCGTAGGTGCCCGCGCGCCGGAAGTCGTTGAGGCGGCCGATGGCCATCAGCTCGTTGAGGCCCGGCAGGTAGTTGGTGACGTAGCGGAACAACGGATGCTCCGTGACCTTCGCCTGGGGGAGGCGCTCCTCGAGGTGCTCCTTGATGATGGCGCTCGGGTCCAGCATCATGGCCTTGAGGTTGGGCTGCACCGCCGTCGGTTCCGGACCCACCGGCACACCCAGGGAGTCCTCGAGGCGCTTGGCGGGGTCCACCGTCACCAAGAGTGTCTTGCGCCCCGACTTCGCCAGCTGCAGCGCCACCGCGGCACTCGTCGTCGTCTTGCCGACGCCGCCCTTGCCGGCCACGATCAGCAGCCGCATGCGGGCCAGGTCCTGCACGCGCGGCCCAGCACCGTCGCTTCCATGAAGGTTCCCTCCGTGCAAGCCGCGTGGGGGCGCACCGCGAGCACGGCGTGTGGGAGGCCATCGCCCACAGCTTCGACCGCAACCGCACGCGCACCTGGCCCCACGTCGAGCGCTACCTCGCCAGCCTCGCGCAGGACTCCCGCGTCCTCGACCTCATGGGCGGCAACGGCCGCCACACGCGCAGCATCCTCGGGACGGGCCTGCCCGCGACGTGGCTGGACTGGAGCCGCCCCGCCGCCCGCATCGTCGCCCAGCGGTACCCGGGGGCCGCCGCCGTGGTCGGCGATGCCACCCGCCTTCCCCTGCGGGACGCGTCCTTCGACGCCTGCATCTACGTCGCGGGCCTGCACAGCCTGCCCTCGCCCGCGGCGCGCGTGGCCTCGCTGGCGGAGCTGCGGCGGGTGCTGCGGCCGGGCGCCACCGCGCAGGTGACCGTGTGGAGCCGCGACGCGCCGCGGTTCCGTCCCCAGGGACCCGCAGGGGAACCCCTCGACGTGGTGCTGCCCTGGCGCAGCGACGGCCACGACGAGCCGCGCACCTACCACCTGTACACACCCGCGACCCTGGACGGCGACCTTCAGAAGGCCGGCTTCGAGGTTCTGGCCCTGGATGCCGTGGCCGTCGTGGCGCCCGAACCCGACAACCTGGTGGCCGTTGTCCGGCGGCCCTGACGGTCACTCGGGCGACCGGGTGGCTCGCATTCGGCGTGCAGGCAGGACGGGTGCCGCACAATCCTTTTCCCTGGCGCCCCGCCTGGACGATGCATGGCGCGCCTGCCTCTGAGCCTCCTGTTCGTCACCGTCCTCGTGCTGGCGGGCTGCATGAGCGCCCCCAAGCCGTCCCCGGCGGACCCGGTGGGGACGCTGCTGGAGCACGGCGGCCTGCCCGTGACGCTGGACGGCCTCAACACGACGCTAGCGACCCCGGAGGCGCTCAAGGCGGTCCAGTTCCTCGTCCGCCCCACCTACCGGCCCGGCGGCGAACCCAACATCGGCATCACCCCCAGGGGGAACGTCTTCGTGACCGCCGGCGGCCTCGTGATGAAGTCGACCGACCAGGGCCGCACCTGGACGGAGGCGTTCAACCTCACCAGGTTCTGGGGTCCCCTCTACGACCCCGAGGCCATCCCGAACTCCTGGCCGGTGCCGGTGTGCGAGAACGTGCCCGTGAGCCCCCCGCTGGTGGGGTGCCCCGGCCCTGACCAGGTCCGCGCCGTGACGCGCTCCAGCGACCCGCAGATCTGGGTGGACCCTGACACGGGCCGCGTCTTTGCCGACTTCATGACGGGCCTCTACTGCAGCAAGATGTTCTTCAGCGACGACGAGGGCGCGTCCTGGATCTCGAGCCCCGTGGACTGCGGCGTCCCCGTCAACGACCACCAGAAGGTCGCCACCGGCCACTACGGCCCCGACGCCCCCGTCCCCCTCAACCCCGTCTACCCCAACGTGGTGTACTACTGCTACAACAAGCTGCTCTACTCCTCGTGCGCGGTCAGCCACGACGGCGGGCTCACCTTCAACTACGACCGGCCCGCCACGATCGCGGTCGGCACCGGCGGCGAGGGCTCCGGCGTGGCACCCGAGGGGCCGTGCGGCGGCATCAACGGCCACCCCGCCACCGCACCCGACGGGACCGTGTACCTGCCCCTGAACCTGGGCTGCGACGGCCCCGTCGTCATGGTCAGCACCACCAACGGGGCCACGTGGACCATGCGCCAGGGCCCCACCGTGCACGGCGCCGAGGAGATCGACCCCGACATCACGGTCACCCCCGATGGCACGGCGTACATGCTGTACCGCGGCACCGACCACCTGCCGTACCTCGTCCGCAGCCATGACCGCTTCGCCACGTGGCAGGGCCCCTGGCTCGTCGCACCCCCCGACATCCGCTCCTCGGTGTTCACCGGCATCACCTCCGGCGACGACGGCCGCATCGCGATGGCCTTCCTGGCCAACCGGGACACCACCGAGGAGCCCAGCCAGGCGCCCAACGCCACACGCTGGCACCTCTTCAACGTCCTCAGCATCGACGCGGCCTCCGACAGCCCCACCTTCACGGCCGTGCAGGTCACCCCGGACGCGGACCCTGTGCAGATCGGGTGCGTGTGGCTGGGCGGCGGCGGCAACCCGTGCCGCAACATGCTGGACTTCATCGACCTCCACGCCGGCCCCGACGGCCGCGCCTACACGGTGTTCTCCGACGGCTGCGTCGCAAGGTGCGCGTACAACGCGACCGCCACGAACCTGCAGAGCCGCAGCCGCATCGTGTCCGTCTCCGTCCTCACCGGCGGCCCGGGCCTCCTCGAGGGCAAGGTGTTCCAGCCCGAAGCCGTCACGACCAACTGACCGGGGGTCGCCATGCCGGACCCGAAGGCCGTGATGCCTGTGCTTCCGCCACGCTCGGTCAGGGGTCCCCTGGCGTCCATGGGTCGCGTTCATGGTCCTGTGGACCGCCGCCACCATCGTCGTGCTCACGGTTGGCATCCTGGACAGAGCGGACCTGGGGGCCACGAGGCGGCTGGCAGGGGCAGCATCCCTGGCCCTGTACATGGTGGCACCGCCCACGCTTCTCTTCTTCGTTTTGCCCGCCGCCATCCGGCGGTCCAGGACCCGCGCCATGGCCGCGGGCCTGCAGGAGGGCGGCCTGCCGGTCCACTCCATCGAGGAAGACCGCTCCTGGTCGGGGGGACCCTCCGAGACGACCTTCGTGACCCCCCTGGGCCCTGCGACCCTCATGACCGGACGCTCCACATGGTGGCTTCCGCCGGGCGAGGCGCGCTCCATCCTGCTCCCGAACGCGGGCCTGAGGGCGACCGCGCGGCAGGAGGCGGGCCGGCTGCTGGCGCAACGGCGCTCCCCGCAACGCTCCCCGGCGGTCCACGGCGCCACCGTCGAGCCCTAGCCAACGCTTTTGGACGGCAACCGCTGGTGAAGGCATGCCCCTGGTCCTGGCCGGCAGCGCTTCCATCCCGTTCGCGCAGGAACTGGCCAGGCACCTCGGCGCCCGCATCGCCAACGCGGAGGCCAGGCGTTTCCCCGACGGCGAAGGCTACGTCCGCATCCTGGAGCCGGTGCGCGGCCAGGACGTCGTGGTCGTGCAATCCACGGCGCCGGACGCCAACCTCGTGGAGCTGCTGCTGTGGCAGGACGCCGCCGTCGAGGCGGGCGCGCGCTCCGTCTCCACCGTCATCCCGTACCTTGGCTACGCGCGGCAGGACCGCGCCTTCCAGGACGGCGAGGCGGTGTCCAGCCGCGCCGCCGCGCGCGCCATCGCGGCCAGCTGCGACCGCGTCCTCACCATCGACCCCCACAAGTACGAGGTCCTGCGGTTCTTCGGCGGGAAGGGGCACGCGGCAAGCGCCGTGCCGCAGCTGGCCGAGACCCTGAAGGCCTGGGGCGTCGACGCCGTCCTGGCGCCCGACAAGGGGGCGCGCGACCGCGCGGAGGAGGCAGCCCGGCTCGTCGGCTGCAAGGCGGACCACCTCGAGAAGACGCGCCTGAGCGCCACCGAGGTCCGCATGCAGGCCAAGAGCCTCGACGTGGCAGGCCGCCGCGTCGCCATCGTGGACGACCTCATCGCCTCCGGCGGCACCATGAGGACCGCCGCGCAGCAGCTCAAGGCGCAGGGGGCCACCAGCGTCTTCGCGGCGTGCACGCATGGCCTGTTCACGGGGGATGCCGTGCCGCGCCTGCTGGCTGGCGGCATCGACCGGATCCTCACCACGGACACGGTGCCCTCGACGGGCTGCACGGTGGTCTCGGCGGCACCGGCGGCGGTGCCCTTGCTGGACCTCTTGGCCTAGGGGGAGCTTGGCGCTTCGTCGTGCATTCCGGCACCCGGTTCCGAATCGTCGTGCGCTCCGCGTTCGGTTCTGGATCATTGACAGGGCAACACTCCTGTGCCGGCGGGGGCGTCGAGCAGCAGAAAGATGCCGCCGAATCTTTGCTCAGCAGCTATGTGCGGCCGCAGGCCGCACGACGCAGGGTGTCGACGGACCTTTCCGTCGGCG
>DATLBS010000035.1:0-8279 GCA_035526765.1 Thermoplasmatota archaeon
CGCGAAGGCGGGCATCTCGGCCACCCTGAAGTCGCGCTGCGCGGTCATCGGCGCCGCGAACCCCAAGCTGGGCCGCTTCGACGAGTTCACCCCCATCCACGAGCAGATCAACATGCCGCCGGCCCTGCTGAGCCGGTTCGACCTCATCTTCAGCCTGCTCGACAAGCCGGGGCGGGACAAGGACAGCCAGCTCGCCAGCCACCTCCTGCGCACCCATCAGGCGGGGGAGGTGCGCGAGCATCGCCTGGCCCACCCCGGCGGCGCCTACACGATGGAGGACGAGGAGCGCCTCATGCAGCGCGTCAAGCCCGACCTCAGCGCCGAACTGCTCAGGAAATACGTCGCCTACGCCAAGCGCAACGTCTTCCCCGTCCTCTCGGAGGAGGCGCTGGAGACCATCAAGCAGTACTACGTCAACCTCCGCAACAGCGGCGACGGCAGCATCCCCTTCACCGCCCGCCAGCTTGAGGCGTTCGTGCGCCTCGCCGAGGCAAGCGCCCGCATCCGCCTCAGCCAGGAGGCGGGCCTGGAGGATGCCCAGCGCGCCATCCGCATCGTCGAGTCCTACCTGCGCAGCGTCGGCGTGGACCGCGAGACCGGCAAGTTCGACATCGACGTCATCGCCACCGGCGTCAGCCACAGCCAGCACGACCGCATGCGCATCCTCCTGGACGTCGTGCGGACCTTGGCCAAGAACGACAAGGGCTACGCGGCGGAGGACGACATCGTGCGCGAGGCGAGCAAGCAGGGCATCGCGCCCGACTTGGCCCGCAAGAGCCTGGAGACGATGCACCGCAACGGCACCATCTTCGCCAAGGGCGGCGCCGGGAAGTACGCGCCCCTCAGCAACTGACCCGCCTGAACAGGGATTCCGGAGATTCCCAGGGACCTCCGGGCCATCCCTGTGCGATGGAACTAGGGAATTCAGTGGTTCTGGGGTCTCTCCCCGAAATCCCCGAAATCCTTGTTCGGCGGGGGGCTCATCCGCCTCATCCCTCCCCGTTATGTAGGGGTCCCTCGTAGGAAAAACCGAAGGAAACCGTGTTCGCCGTCAAGAACTACCAGCAAGGGCTCCAGCGCCTCCTGGCCGCGTGCGACGAGGAGCTTCTCGGCACGCGCCACAGCGAGGGCAAGTTCCGGCTGGACGTGGCGCCGAACTTCTACGACGGCATGCGCGTGGGGGCGCCCGAGTTGGGCCACTACCTGAAGTCCTGCACGGTGGCGAACCTGGTGGGGCCGCGCACCGTCGGCGTCGCGGTCGAGCTGGGCCTCGTGGACCCCGGCAACGTCCTCGTCGTGGGGGGCGTCCCGCACGCGCAGGTGCTGGTGATGGACCTCCCATGATGCAGACCTGCGTGGAGTGCGGCGCCCAGGTGCCCAAGCTCATCGGCGGCTGCTGCCCGGACTGCTTCGTCAAGAAGGAGGCCCTCCTGATGGTCCCGGAGGTGCTGGACGTGGAGCTGTGCGCGCACTGCGACGCCCGCCACGTCGGCGCCCACTGGTTCGACCCCGACGAGGGCGTTCCCCTGTCGCACATCCGCGAGGAGGCCCTGCGGGGCGCCGTGCGGGTGCATCCCCTGGTGCGCGGCGCCGACGTGGAGATCGTGGAGCGGGTGCAGGACGAGCGCAACTTCCAGCACACCGTCCGCCTCGCGGGCGACGTCGAGGGCGTGCCCGTCCAGAGCGAGGCGAAGGCCCTGGTGCGGATGCGCAAGAGCGTCTGCGACCGCTGCAGCCGCATGTTCGGTGGCTACTACGCGGCCATCATCCAGTTGCGCGGCAACCAGCGCGACGCGCGGCCGGAGGAGATCAAGCGGGCGCACAAGGTCATCGGCGACGAGATGGACCGCCTGCGCGCCGCCGGCAACCGGCAGGCGTTCCTCACCAAGTCCGGCCCCGTCCCGGGTGGCTTCGACTACTACATCGGCGACATCGAGGCGGCGCGCATCATCTCCAAGCTCATCGCCTCCCGCCTCTTTGCCACCGTGCAGGAGACCGCCAAGCTGGCGGGCCGCAAGGAGGGCGAGGACATCTACCGCGTCACCTTCCTGGTCCGCATCGCCCTCTACTCGACCGGCGACTTCGCCCGGCGCGGCGCCGAGGGCCTCGTCCAGGTTCTCCAGATCGACAAGGGCAAGGTCCTGGTGTACGACATGGGCACCCACCGCCGCGACAAGGTCCCGGAGGAGGAGCTGCGCCGCCTGGGCGGCCCGGAATTGCTGAAGGAGGCCGTCCTGGTGAGCCAGGACTCGGGCAACCTGCAGGTCTTGGACCCCGTGTCCCTCCATACCGTGGACCTGCCCCGGCCTGAAGGCTACGTGGCGGATGGAGCCACAATTTGGGTCCTGCGGCACGAGGAACGGCTGTTCGTTCCCCCGGTCCTGCCTGCACACCTGAAATGATTTATATAGGTCTGGCAGCAAACCAAGCTCGTCCCTGGGAGTCCGCCGCTTTTGACCCAACGAATCCTGACCCTCGAAGACTTGGCAATGGCCGTCTCCAACCGAATCGGCATCGACGAGGAGGACGCCATGCGCGACGCCAACTTCGTCATGGACATCTTCGGCTTCGACGACCGCGTCATCGACAACGTCCTGGAGCCTGAGGACCGCCAGCTCTTCTACATCCTCGAGGAGGAGGGCATGCTCACCACCGAGCGCGAGGAGACCACCCTCTACGACGGCCGCGAGTGGCGCACCCACTACTGGCTGTTCAAGAAGAACCAGGTCTTCCTCATGTCGGAGGAGGAGCGCGAGGTGCGCCGCCGCAAGAAGGCGCAGCCGACCGAGGCCACCGTCTACACCCAGATCCCTGACGAGATGTGGGCCAGCCGGCAAATCTGAGCCCGGCGCCCCGCGCTGCCACTTTCACCCCTCTCCCCAACATCCCTTTTTTCGCGCAGCCCCTGCCGGGTCCCGGTGCGACTTCCCTACGCCCCCCGGCCCGGCCAGGAGGAGATGGGCGCCGCCATCGAGGCCGCCCAGCGCGACGGGATGCACCTCCTGGTGGAGGCGGGCACCGGCACCGGCAAGACCATCGTCGCCCTCAGCGCCACGCTCGCCACGACGGACCGCGACGCCCGCCGCCTCGTCTACGCCACGCGCACCAACAGCCAGCAGAGCCAGGTCGTCGCCGAGCACAGCGCCCTCCAGGACGCCGGCCAGGCGCCCGGCCTCCTGGTTCCCTTCATGGGCCGGCGCCAATACTGCCCGCTGCTGCGCCTCAAGGACGAGTTCAGGGACGGCACCCCCGAGGAGCTGGGCCGCCTCTGCCGCGACGCCAAGCGCAAGGCGCTCCAGCAGCACGAGACCGGCAAGCCCGTCGACGGCCACTGCCCCTTCTACCTCAAGCTGCTCCAGGATGGCCCCGGCCCCGTCGAGGCGCTCCTCTCGGAGGGCGGCCTGGACGGCGGCCGGCTGGCGGCGCGCATCGAGCAGGCGGGCTCCTGTCCCTACGAGGCGCTCAAGCTCCTCATGCCCAAGGCGCGCACCGTCGTCGTTCCCTACATCTTCCTCCTCGACGACCGCCTGCGCGGCACGCTCTTCGAGTGGATGGGCACCAGCGCAACCGAGTGCCACCTCGTGGTCGACGAGGCGCACAACCTGCCCGACGCGGCGCGCAGCCACCACAGCCCGAAGCTCACCCAGGGCACGCTGCAGAGGGCGCAGAAGGAGGCCGAGGAGTACGGCGACCCGCAGCTGGCCAAGCTCACCCTCGCCACCAGCGTCCTGGACGCCCTGCTCGGCGCCCTGCACGACCTCGCGGACGAGCACGTGCGCGACGGCGAGGACGGCCTCGTCCCCCCCGACGGCCTCGACGAGGCGCTGATGCGCCGCCTGCGCCTGCCGACCCCCGCCATCCAGCGCGTCGCCACCGACCTGGAGCGCTGGGGCGAGACCATCCGCGAGGACCGCCGCGCCAAGGGCCGCCTGCCCCGCAGCCACCTCGGCGCCATCGGCGCGTTCCTGAGCTTCTGGATGGCCAGCCGCGACGAGCCCTACGTCCAGCTCGTGGCGGGCGGCGACAACCCCAGCCTGGAGATGTTCCTGCTCGACCCCGCCGCCGTCCTCGGCTGGCTCGGCGAGTTCCACAGCACGACCCACATGAGCGGCACCCTCGCCCCGCTGGAGGACCACCGCACCCTCTGCGGCCTCGACGCCGCCGGCACCACGCAGAAGGTCCTGCCCAGCGCGTTCCCCGCCGGCAACCTGCGCATCTACGGCCTGGAGGGCGTGCACCGCCGCTTCGAGGCCATCCAGCGCGACCCCGGCCTCGTGGCGCGGCAGCAGGAGGTCGCCCGCGCGGCGCTGCGCCGCTGCCCCGGCCGCACGGCCCTCTTCTTCCCGAGCCACCAGATGCTGCGCGACTACCTCGAGGAGGGGTTCCTGCACGGCACCGGGCGCGTGCTCTACGTCGAGGAGCCGGAGGCCAGCACCGCCGACCTGGTGCGCCTCGTCGGCCGCTTCAAGGAGGACCCGTCGGGCAAGGCGCTGCTGCTCGGCGTCCTGGGCGGCCGCCTGTCGGAGGGCATGGACTTCCCGGGCAAGGCGATGGAGCACCTGCTCATCTTCGGCATCCCCTACCCGCGGCCGTCGGCGCGCGGGCAGGCGCTCATCCACCACTATGACCGCAAGGCCGGCAACGGCTGGCAGGTCGCCGTCCACAACCCGGTCGGGCGCACGCTGCGGCAGGCCATCGGGCGCCTGATTCGCGGCCCCGACGACACCGGGACGGCGATTGTCCTCGACGACCGCGTCGTGCGGTTCCACGCCCACCTGAAGGGGCTGCGGATGGTCGCGGAGGTCGGGCAGATGGAGCCGCCGGGGGCCTCTTCCGATGCGGGCGATTCCTACCGCACCGCCGACACCCTTGCCAGGAAGGCCCCTCCTGGAGTGACATAAAAGACAACCCCTTTATATGCACGAGAAATGGAGGTCAATACGGAAGCGGTGTGCTGGAACTTTTGAGTGCATCCCATCCCCTCCTCGTGAGGCCAGTGCCCCTTCCTCGGTGAGTGTGCCGGCGTCAAACCCGGCACACTCACCGTTAATTCTCTCCCGCAATTTTTCCTAAGCGTCGCCACGCGACTTTCTGGACTGTTCGCAAGGCCACGGAAGGGCCGTGCGCGGGACTACCAGCGCTTCTTCTCCGCGATGTCGTAGTTGCGGATGACGCTGAGGGTGCCGCGCTTGCTGATGGCCTGCACCTTGCGGACGTCCTCGGGGCTCAACTCGACGTCCTCGAACTTCAGCACGTCCTTCTGGCCGCTGCGGCCGCTGGGAAGGTTCATGCTGAGGCTGACGACCTTGCTGCTGCCCTGCACGGGGTGGCCGAGCGCCTGGATGATGGCGAGCGCCTTGCCGGGCTCGATGTGGTCGAGGACGGTCCCGTTGCGGATGGGGACGATCTTGAACTCCTTCATGCGTCACCCAGGAGCGCGGAGAGGACTGCCATGCGGACGGGCACGGCATTCCGGGCTTGGTCAAAATACTTGGCCGCGGGGTGGGCGTCCACGTCGGCGGCAATCTCGTCGACGCGTGGCAGCGGGTGCATGACGATGGCCCTGCTCCGCGTGCGCTGCAGCAGGGCGGCGTCGATGCGCAGGGTGCCCTTGACCTGCTCGTAGGCGGCGGCGTCGGGGAAGCGCTCCTTCTGGATGCGCGTCATGTACAGCACGTCGCAGGTGGCCGCGGCCTCCTCCAGCGTCATCGTGCGGATGCCCTTGCCGACCTCGGCCGGCAGCTCCAGGCCGGGCGCGGCGACGGAGACCGGGTGGGCGCCGAGGCGGCGCAGCGCGGGGACGAGGCTGTGGACGGTGCGGCCGAACTTGAGGTCCCCCACGAGCGCGACCTCGAGGTCCTCGATGCCGCCCTTGCACTCCTCCATCGTGTAGAGGTCCAGCAGCGTCTGCGTCGGGTGCTCGCCGGGGCCGTCGCCGGCGTTGACGATGGGGACGCTGCTGACGGCGGCCGCGCGCCTGGCCGCGCCCTCGACGGGGTGGCGCATCACGATGAGGTCGGAGTAGCCCGCCAGCATCCGGACGGTGTCCTCCAGCGTCTCGCCCTTCGCGCTGCTCGTCGTCGCCGGGTCCGAGAAGCCGATGACGCGGGCACCGAGACGGTGCGCCGCGGCCTCGAAGCTCAGCCGCGTGCGGGTGCTCGGCTCAAAGAAGGCGGTGCAGACGATGCGGCCATCCAGGACGTGCCGCTGCCCCCGCATCCCCCTCTGCATCTCGCGGGCCCGGCGGATGAAGGAACGCAAGTCCTCGTCGCTCAGGTCATGGATGCTGGCGAGGTGCTTCATGGCCCACCCGGTTGCGTTTGCGCGATAGCCCCGACCGGATTCGAACCGATGCCAAAAGCTCCAGAGGCTCCTATCCTTGACCACTAGACTACGGGGCTAAGTGTTACTCTTCGATGCAGGAGCCTCTGGTGTCTCCACCAGGGGCGGCCAGCCTGGACTCCGGCCAGCACCGATTCGCGACGACCTCGCGACTCGGGACCCGGATATAAGGGGCACGCACCATGAGCATCGCGCCGAGCTGCCCATGGGCAGACGAACGCCCTCCTGGAGAAGCGCCTCGCGCGCTCCCATGAGGGGAACCGGGAGACGATGGCCGCCATCCTCGCAACCAAACCCGCGAGGGCGTGAAACCCAAGAGCCTCTATGGTTACGTTCAGGCCCTCGGCCACCTGGACGGATTGCACGAGGGCAAGGCGTTTCGGGACCTGGTGGCCGACGACAGGCCGCGTTCCTGGACTGGATGCGCTGGGAGGCTTTGAGCGACCTTCT
Source organism: Thermoplasmatota archaeon (assembly GCA_035526765.1). Classification (GTDB taxonomy): domain Archaea; phylum Thermoplasmatota; class E2; order JACPAO01; family JAHFTW01; genus JAHFTW01. The sequence goes on from DATLBS010000035.1 coordinate 6,793, forward strand.
CATGACCCAGGCCAACGCGTACGTGAAGGCAAAGGCATGGCCCGTTGACGGCGATGTCCGATACCTCAAGCTCTCGACGGGCGACTGGCTGCTAGACTTTCCCGGGCATGGCCTCGGCACCCTGGATTTTTCGGAGACGATTGCGTCCGACATCATCCACGTGGGCACGACCAAGTTCAGCTTCGAGGCGACCTGGGTCGTGCTGCAGACCTGCCCGGCCACCACCACTGTTTGCGCCGGTGGCGTGGTCTGGGAACGTGGCGACAGCCTCGTGACAACGTAGAACCAAGGTTTTCCACTTCATCTTTTCCTTTTTCCCCAAACCTGGAGTCCCATGCTGCACCGCGAGGCCATTGTCCGCACGTCAACGCCCCTGCCCCAGCGAAGCAAGCTTTATCTCCCTGCTTCGGAAACGCGGTTCATGCGGGAATCGTCCTGGGGCTTCGGCGTTCCCTTGCTTTTTCTGACGCTTGCCGTCTCGGGATGCGCGGGCGCCCCACGCGTCGATTCCGGCGCCCCTTCCCCTCTCCCGAACGAATGGGACTACATCCTCCCCCATCAGCACGGGGCCTACGCGCTTCGTTACGAAATCAGAGGTCCCAAAGACCAGGAGTGCCGTGGGCACCAGGTCTGGTACCAGGCGAACAGCCACTATGGCATCGACCAGTTGGTCTACCAGGAAGGCGGGGACTTGGGCGGTTCCTACGGCGAGCCTGCCGTCCACGCCCAGGTCGGGCCGCTGCTTGACACGCGCGATGACACCGGGACGGGAACCATCAACGTCAACCAGACGTTGACCTTCAGGCTTGACCCGGCCCGCGGCGCCTACGTCTCCTATTTCGGCAACCTCACGGATGCGGACCCCGCGTTCGCGGCCAATTTCAATCTCCCCAACTCGCTTGAGCTCCACGTCCGTTGCCCAGCGGGAACCACCATCAAGCTGCTGGGCGTTGGAACGGAGTCCATGCCGGTCTTGCTTGGGACCCTGAAAGGCGCTGCCACCGCGTCCCAAAGGGAACGATTCGGCAGTGACGTGGTTGTCCAAGGCAGCGCAAGCAAGACGTTCACCTCCGCGATGGTTTCTTTCCGGCTCGAGAGCGTTTCTGGGCTGAACGGTGCCGGGCTTGTCGTGATGAACCACCCTGCGCGGCAAGAAGCCTGGCCGATGTACAGCCTCCTTTCCAAGGAGTTCACGGACGGGCCGGGCGACTATTCCATCACCATCAATGACGCGCGGCCTGAAGGCCATTTCTTTGCCATTGCCATCGGGTTCAACCCGCCTGAAAGGTGACTAGAAGTTGTTGATGGCAACAATCCTTTCTTGGAGGCCCTGTGTAGCCACTTCGATGGGCCTGGCCGGAATCGAACCGGCGACCTGCGCTTTGTAAGAGCGCCGTCATGAACCCCTAGACCACAGGCCCGGGGCGTGGGCCACGCGGGGGACGCGATAAGCCATCCGCTGCCCCGGCCGTCCGCCGCCTAGTTGC
>DATLBS010000036.1:0-33158 GCA_035526765.1 Thermoplasmatota archaeon
GAACAGGATGCGTGGCGCCGTGGGCGCCTGCGCGAGGTCAGCGAGGCCGAACCGTTCCCCGCGATGCGCGCGTGCCTCGACGACCTGGCAGGGCCCGTGGTAGGCGTCGAGGGGGAGGCTTGCCGCGTCCTTGCCCCCGAGCTTGTAGTGCAGGGGGGCGTCGGTGTGGGCGCCGACGTGGTACGTGGTGTGCATGTCGCCGAGGTCGATGCCGCCGCCGTCCGCCAGGCGCGCGGTCTTGCTGCTGCGGTACGGCACGTCGCCGGGCCACACGCCGATGCGGGGCGAGATACGGGGCGAGATGTCGATCACTGGGGGCAGCACCGCGCGTGGACGCAGGTCCCGGTACATGTGCCTTCATGGGGATCGGCCGGTCAGGCCGGCCCCCTGCGCACGTGCTTGCCGGGCAAGGGTGTCCAGGGCCACGAGGAAGGCGCTCGACGGGGCCGCGGTCCGGAGGGCCGTGATCTCCCGCAGCAAGGCGGCGATGGCGTCGGCCGCGACATCGAAGCGGGCATGCGGGCCGCGGAAGCGTTTGAGGGGAGCCAGGAACGAGGGGGAGACCGCGACGAGGGTGGGGAAGAGCGCCTGGTACTCCTCGTAATCCAGCACCGCGGGTGGGGTGCCATCGTCGGGGTCGAGACGCACCTCGAAGGCCACGACCGGGCATGGCGGCGTCGTTGAAGGCGTTGGTCCTTGGGCGGCTCAGGCTGGCAGCTTGGCGACGACCTTCAGCTCCACGCCGATGGGGCCGGGCAGCGCTTCGACCTGCACCGTCGTGCGGGCTGGCTGGTACGACCCGAAGTACTCGTTGTAGACCTCGTTGAAGGCGGCGAAGTCGTTCTGCATGTCGATGAGGAACACGGAGACGTCGAACACGTCCGCCAGGGAGGCGCCCGACTCGGCCAGGATGGTCCGGATGTTCTCGATGCATTGCCGCGTCTGCGCCTTCACGTCGTACTCCAGCGGCCTGCCGGAGGCGTCGCGCACGGGTCCGCCGGTGGTCGCGTTGGTCTTGGGGTCGCGGGGCCCGATGCCAGCGAGGAACAGCAGGTCGCCGACGCGGCGGGCATGCGCGTAGGCGGCAAGGGGTTTGGGGGCCTTCGTGGTGGTGACGACGCCCGACTCCGGGCGAACCACAGATTCCACAGATTTCATAGGACGACCTTTCGTTGTCTGAGGCATCTGGGAAATCTGCGACTTGGAGCGTGCGGATCCGAGGGCCGCCTCCAACAGGGGCGTGCCGCCGCGGTGCTCCGGTGTCGCAGGCTCCCATTTGTCCTGCTCCTCCATCGTGAGCTCCGACACCTGGGTCGCCCCCTTGCCGGCGGGTCCCAGCACGTTGCGGTCCCCGCCGTAGCGCTCCGCGTCATCCTCGTCGAATTCCTGGTCCGCGGCGGCCTTGGCGCTGGGCCACAGTCCTACGAGCGCGGCCCCCGTGCCGTAGAGAGGCTGGTACTCGAACACCCTGCCCGTGTACCGGTTGCTCTGCCCGAGGGTGGCGGCCAGCCACCAGACGGCCTTCATCTTCTGGTCGCCGGAGGCCTGCGTGGAGAACTCGCGCGCCAGCTGGCTCGCGGATTCCAGGCGGCCCTCGCCGAGGACCTCGAGGTACTTGCGGTTCCACTCGTCGTCCTTGAGGCTATGGATGCGGTCCTTGGCGAAGGGGACGATGTCGGTGTGGAGGCGGTTGGAGAGCGCAGTGACCGCGATGGCGACCACGCGCTTGCCCGTGGCGGCCACGGCGTCGCGGGCGGCCTTGCCCAGGACGATGGTCTCGGCGCGGTCGGCGTACATGTTGCAGGACACGACGCTGGCGGGCACTGCGTTGTCCGGATTGAGCAGCTTGAGCGCGACGACGGTGCCGGTGTCGATGGGGAAGCCGTGGTGGTCGACGGTGCGCATCTCGAGTCCGCGCTGCTGGCCGTGGGCGACGTAGGCGGCGCCGAAGGCCGGGTCCATGCGAAGCCTGTAGGGGATGGTGCCCAGTTCATGCCATTCGGGGTCGACGTGGCGCCACTCCGGCTGCGCGCGGGCCTGCACCTGGTGGCCGATGACGCTGAGCCACTGGGTGCTGTACAGCAGCAGGAGGTCGGGCCTGAGCGCCTCGATCTCCTTGCGCACCGCCTCGTACGCGTCGCGGACCTTGCGGTAGGCCGGGTTGGCGTCGGGGACAAGCAGGGGATGGGGGAGGCCGGGGACGACGAATCCGGCGATGACACCCGGCCCAGACAGGGATTGCGGGGATTTCGGGGAGTCCATTCCTTTGGTGAGCTTGCCGCTTTTCCCCGGAATCCCCGTTCGTCGGGCTGGGGCCATCAGGTGCGCCCCCTGGGGGTGACCTGCCGCGTGGCGGGGTCGGGGTCCCACTCGACGACCGCGTTGCCGGTGCCGATGACGGTGCCGTACCCATGCAGTTCCGCGGGGTAATCGGGCATCCCCAAGGCGGAGAGCAGCCAGGACAGGCAGCCGGCGTCCGCCTCCGAGGTGGCGTCGTCGATGAGGTCCGGCATCTCGTCGAAGAGCTGGCGGCCGCGCCCGTCGCGCATGAGGCGGATGGCGTGCATGTCCCACAGGTGCTGCCCGTGGTGGTAGATGCGCTCCTGGCTCATGTCCTCGGGAAGCTTCCCCTCGCGGGTGAAGTGGCGGTGGCTGATCGAGTTGGAGGCCAGCAGGAGGGCGCGCTTGCCCGAGGCCTCGATGGCCTCGCGGGTGGCCTCGCCGAGGGCGCGCTGCTGCTCCTGTCCCACGTCGTTGGAGTAGTACTTGTAGGACCCGTTCGAGGAGATGCCGACGATGGGCTTGTCCCACGCGGGGTTGACCATGTGGCAGGCCGCGATGGTGCCGTAGTCGACGCGGTAGTCGGGGTTGCGCATCATCTTGGCGACAAGGCCGCGCTCCTTCGCGCCGTCATGGATGGCCTCGGCCAATTCCACGTCGACGTCGAGGTCGCACTTGAAGCGGAACAGGTTGGGGAAGATGGGGTCCACGCTGAGGTTCGCGAAGTTGGGCACGCCGAGGAAGTGGTGGCCGACCTGGGTGCGCCAGTGCGGGGAATGGACGACGATGACGTCGTAGTCGCGGCCCGGCCGGGCCAGGGAGTCGCGCAGCCGCTCGTAGCCCCAGCGCACGGGTTCCCAGCCGCCCTCGCTGCGGGGCTCGTTCTGCGGTGGATTGTCGGCGTAGACGAGATGGGGCGGATGCGGGGCCAGGCAGCCCGCGACGATGCGGCCTTCCCCCGCCCGACGAACCACAGATTTCACCGATTTCACAGAGGTTGGCCGGCGTTTCTGTGGGATCTGTGCAATCTGTGGTTCGGCAGGGGACTTTCGAGCACCCGTCTTGCGCATCTGCTTCATCGTCTTCGTCATCCGTTCATCCATCCTTCACGCAGATGTTCCTTGCCTCTGAGAAGAACTCCAGCGACCACGGACCGCCCTCGCGCCCGACCCCGGACGCCTTCATGCCGCCGAAGGGGACCCGCAGGTCGCGCACGAGCCAGCAGTTCACCCACACCATGCCGCACTCCAGGGATTCCGCGACGCGGTCCGCCTTGGCCTTGTCCTGCGTCCACACGCTTGCGGCGAGACCGTACTGCACGCCGTTGGCCAGCTCGACCGCCTCGGCCTCGGAGGCGAAGGTCTGGAGGGTGGCGACGGGGCCGAAGATCTCCTCCTGCACGCAGCGCGAGGACTGGGGCAGGCCCGTGATGACCGTGGGTTGCAGGAACGCGCCCTTGTCGAGGGGGGCGGCCAGCGCTGGCCGTTCGCCGCCGCAGAGGACCTGGCCGCCTTCCCTGCGGGCCAGCGCGACGTACCCTTCGACCTTCTCGCGGTGGGCCGCCGTGATGAGGGCGCCAAGCTGCGTCGCCTCCTCGGCGGGGTCGCCGATGCGCATCGACGCGGCGTGCTCGACCAGCCGTTTCGTGAACTCCTGGGCGATGCTGGATTCGACGAGGATGCGGCTGCCGCAGAGGCAGATCTGGCCCTGGTTGCGGAACGCGGCGTCCCCGACGCCGGCCACGGCAAGGTCCAGGTCACAGTCGGCGAAGACGATGCTTGGGTTCTTGCCGCCGAGCTCCAGGCTGACCTTCTTGAAGAGGGGGGCCGCGGTGGCGGCGACGCGCTTGCCGGTGGCGGTGCCGCCGGTGAAGCTGATGGCCTTGACGTCGGGGTGCTCCACGAGGGCCTGGCCCGCCTCCGCGCCGAGGCCGTGCACGAGGTTGAAGACACCGGCGGGGAGGCCCGCTTCGGTGACGATGCGGCCCAGGGCGTCGGCGGTGAGCGGGGTGAGTTCACTGGGCTTGGCCACCACCGTGTTGCCCATGGCGAGGGCGGGCGCCAGTTTCCAGGTCAGGAGGTACAGGGGAAGGTTCCACGGCGTGATGAGGCCCACGACGCCCAGGGGGCGGCGGTGCGTGCGGTTGGAGTGTCCCTGCATGGAGGATCCGGGATCCTTCCAGGTGCGCGCGAAGCCGGCGAAGAAACGGAAGTTCTCCACCGAGCGTGCGGCGTCCATGCGGCGGGCGAGGGCAAGGGGCTTGCCGGTGTCCCGCGACTCCAGGCGGGCCAGGTCCTCGAGGTCACGCTGCAGGAGGTCGGCGATGCGGTCGAGGATCCGGCAACGTTCGGCCAGGGGCATCGCGGACCAGGAGGGCAGGGCCGCCCGGGCGGCGGCGACGGCGTCCTCGACGTCGGCCTTGCCGCTGCGGGGGATCTTCGCCAGCGGCTCGCCAGTCGTCGGATCGGTGTCCTCGAGGGTGCGGTTGTCGAGGGCGGGGAAGGGCTTGCCGCCGATGAGGTTGCGCACGACGGGCACTTTCGGGGCCGTCTTCTGCAGGTGGAGGGCCTCCCTCTTCGCGTTGCCGTAGGAGCGTGCCAGGTCACGCTGGGCGACCTCACGGTCCTTGGCCAGCCACCCAAAGCCTTCGCTCATGGCGTCCACCCAGGCCCCGGCCACTCGTCGGCCCACTCGTTCCAGTCGTAGTACCACCGGTCCGTGTTGGGGTCCCAGTCGTCCCACGTCGGCACCTGCTCGAGGGCCTTCAGGTGCTTCGTCGGCACGACGCCGGGGACGAGGAAAGCCTTCTGGCGGTGCAAGGAGTACGGGTTGCGCAGCTGGAAGCCCAGGACGCCCAGGATGCCACGGGCGATGTACCACGTGGCGCGGGGGTTCCAGCCATGCGCGATCTTGATGACGATGCCCAGGCCGTCAGGGTGGTCGGGGTGGTCGATGGCGAGGCCGAGAAGGCCGTCGGCGCCTTCCTTGGCAAGGACCTTGCCGCCGCATGCCTTGAGGATGGTGGAGTCGAGCCGGTTGAAGCCGCCCACGAGGTCGGGGTGGCGCACCATGGCCTCCCAGATCCAGTCCTCGTCTTTCCGCTGCGCCAGTCCCGCGTACAGTTGCGCCAGTTCCCCGACCGTGTTCGAGGTGGTGGGCAGGCCGCACCCGTCCCGTGCCACGCGCAGAGGTTCCCACGTTGGGCCGAGGAAGCGGCGCAGCTGGTCGAGGTACGCCTGGAACCAGGGGTGCTGCGGCAGGAGGTATCCGATGCGGGGCCAGCCCTTCGCCTTGCAGCCGTGGAGCAGGGCGGCATGCTCACCGCTGCATGGGTGGTACCAGCGCCGCGGCCTGCGCACCTGGCGCCCGAACTGCACCAGGGGCACGTCCAGGGGCGCCTGCATGAGTCCCCATTCCGTCTCGGCCAGCAGGCTCTGCGCGGCGGCCACGTGCTCGACGTCGCCGTTGTGGCTGCTGACGGAGATGGCCTTCTGCGGCCACGTGAGCCCCTCCAGCTCCTTGGCGAAGACCTTGAGGGTGACGGGCTTCATCATGCTGCGGCCGTAGCACAGCACGTTGCCGCCGAAGGAATGGACGATGCGCGCGGGCCTGCCGTCCTTCCCGCCCACGGCCCACGCGATGGCCCCATGGATGGTGGTCTCGGAGACGCCGAAGCGCCGGTAGTCGACGAGGGGCTCCCACTCGACGTCGCGGCCGGTGGGGATGCCTCGCTCCTTTTCCCCCAGCGGGCTGGTGGGGTACATCGCGGCGCTGGGGCCAGACTGGATCGCGCTGGCTGTTCCCAACGGACCACGAATTTCACGAACTGCACGAGCCTTCGACGAAACACCGTTTCGTGGAATTCGTGGTTTGGTACTCACTTGGCCACCGCCTTTGCCTGTAGCAGGGGAGCCACCTTCTGCATGAAGGCCTCCATGTTGCGGATGACGCGGGGAGAGTCGTGGTTGAAGAAGTCGAACCACAGCATGAGGCGGTCCTCCGGGTGGTACCGGGTCAACTGCTGCGCGACCTCGTCGGCGTTCCCGATGACGGCGTTCTCGGCGGCCCCGGACACCTTCTTGGGGTCGAGCGTCCCCTCGAGGGCGTTCCAGTAGGCGGTGAGGGCCTTGCGGGACTCCTCCCGTGCGGCTCGGCTGCGTTCGGCGGGCGTGAGGTGGGGCTCCTCGTTCAGGAACACCATCACCGTCCGCGGCATGTGGGTGCGGCGCCAGGGCCCTCCATCCTTGTGGAAGGTCTTGCGCATCCGTTCGTGCGTCGCCTCGATGACGGCAGGGCTCGTGATGGAGAGGTTCGCGACATGCGCTGGGAGGAAGCGGTTGACGAGGTCCTGCACGGCGGGGTCGTGGCTTCCGACGACCAACTGCAGAAGGTCGCGGCGGAACTCCTGGGGGACGAGCTTGAGGTGCTCGAAGACGAAGCGCTTCGGGAGCTGGATGGTCGCGCCCATGCCCCCACTAGCCACGGAGGACACGGAGGGCAGGGAGGCCTTGCCTGCGATGCCCTTCCCGCTCTCCGTGTTTTCCGTGCCCTCCGTGGCCAGGGGGGCCGAAGCTGCGGCGGCGACGCGCTGCCAATCCGCATCGGAACGGAAATCGGAGCGCGTCACCGAGCGCAAGGGCACGTCGTCGCTGCACAGGGTCTCCCCGGCCAGCAGGCGGGCGAAGACCTCGGCGGCCTCGTCGAACACCTTCCCCTTCCACAACCCGTGCGGCATCGCCTGCTCGACCGCAGTACGGGGCTCGATGCCGTACGCTCGGTTCATGAAGTCGAAGCGGCCCGCCGAGAACCCGACATGGATGCGGCGGCGCTCCTTGGGATCCAGGCCGTGCAGGGCAAGGAAGAAGGCGATGCGCTCCGCGTGCGCCACGGGGCCCCCGTTGCACAGGATGTTCATGACCGCCGAGCCGACCTCGATGCGTTGGGTCCGCTGGAAGACGGCGTGCGCGAGCTGGAGGATGTCGCAGTTGAGGCCGACCTCGCCCTGCCAATGCGGCACGACGGGGTTGCGGTTGCGCTTCTGCACCTCGCTGCTGAGGTGGCTTTCCGCGACCCACGCGACACCGTAGCCAAGACGGTCGGCGGCCTCGACCTGGGCGAGGAAGCTGCGGAACATGCCCGCCTCGTCGGGGCAGGCGCCGTCCACGGGGGTCTGCGAGATGGAGAAGAAGACGTCGAAGTCCATCAGCTTGGACTAATCAAACTCGAGAATTATTTAAATTAGCCCGTTCGAGGCGTCACAAACCTGGCCTCCATCATCGGTCCATGTAGGTCCATCACCATTGTATCGGTGGTAATAATAGGTCCATCCGCGGTGGACACATGTGTAGGGAACGCTATCCCCGGCGCTATCGGTATAGAGGAAACAGTCGTAGTACGTCCAATGTTCACTTGGTTGCTCCTCCTTTGTTACTACACAAACGCCTCGGCCTGTTTCATCTTCTTTGAGACAGACACCAACGTATGTGTTGACAGAGCCTGGAGATGCAATGGGCATGGGTTCGTAATCGCAGAGGACGAACGGACCCGGCCCCGCCCCCGCTTCAGCTTGCGCTGAGAAAGGCAGAACAAGAAGGAGAATTAGAATTGCCACTACGCCAATCCGAAAACTCTTTGACATATGTAACCAGGATTCGCGAGCAAGAGTGATGTATTAGCTCTTTTCTTGACGCTACGGCGGGCTCGTGCCGGCCTTCTCCGTGATGAGGTTGCGCACCTTCCACAGTGCCGGCCACAGCTGTCCCTGAACGTCGGTCTCCAATTGGTGGACGGCGTAGCCCTTCAGGGACTTCACGTCGCGGCCGATGACGCGCTTGACCATGGCCAGGTGGTTGAGGCGCCAGATGCTGAAGAACATGTCAAAGTCCGTCAGGTTCTCCAGCAGGCGCAGGACGTCCGGGGCCTTCGCCGGGTTGGTGTACGTCTCCAGGAGGGTCGTCTTGCGGCGGGCGAGGAGGGCCTCCACCTTTGGCCAGATCGCCGGGGCGCGCTGCTGGATCTGCCGGAAACCGGGCGACTCCGCGCCGGAGCCCTGCCCGAGGGCCGCGCGGATGACGTGGAAGTCCCACGGCGTCATCGACTCGAGGACATGCATGGACTCCGTGCTGAGCTTGATGGCGTGCGTGCACCGCTGCAGCAAGGGGTAGGTCTCGATGATGCGGTCCTGCTCAAGCAGGGTCCCCACGGACTTGAGCTCGAAGAGGATCAGCTTGCACCACAGCTCGAAGGACTGGTGGACGACCTGGAACATCAGCTCGTCGTGGTGGACGCGCTGGTCCTCTGGCTTCTGCAGGCCCAGGAGCGCCTCCGTCATCATGTACCGCTCATAGTCGGTGACGGTCGGGGTGCCGCCCGGGGCCACGTTGGGCTCGCCGTGGTTGACCGGGCAGAACGACGCGGGAGGCGTGCTCATTGTACAGACCTGCACATTGCCCACGCTGCGGGAGATTAGAACGTTGCCCATGCAAGTCCCTCTCCTGCGCTCCCTCGCATCCCTGCATCCTGGTCGCCTCGTTGCTGGCCGGTCGCCTGACATGCGCGGCGGCCCGGGCCTGTCCACGTCGCCTCGTTGATATAGGGGCCAGCGCCAATCGTGGCTGATGCTCGGGTTCCTCTTCAAGGTCGCCGCCGGCACCGTCAAGCTTGGCGTGAAGTACATCATCGTCCCTGCCGTCGTCTCCGTCGCGATCACGATCGCGGCCGAGATGCTGGCGGAGAAGATCCGCGAGAACACGCCCGAGGCGCCGGTGGAGAACGGCGCCCTGCACGCGGCCACGCCCCGCCGCGTCACGGCGCGGGCCAGCCGCCCCGCCGCCTGAAGCGATCCGTGGCCCACCGTGCCCCCCGCCAAACGCGGAGACCGCGGAATGCGCGGAATCCGGCGGCGTCTCGATGACGGGCGCTCCGCGTTTGTTCTCAGGCCGTCTGCGCTCTGCCTTCAATTCTGGACCATTGACAGTCCAAAACCCCTGTGACGTGGGGGCGTCGAACACCAGAAAAATCACTTGTAGTGCGCGGAGCGCACGGCGTCGTGACGTCGAGGAAGCTTCGGCGGGCGCGCTTCTGGACCTTGCTCGCCATGCTCGCAAGCCGGTCGGAACGGCTCGCGTTGCGGAGCCGTTCCTTCGCGCGCGCCCCGTGCCATCGCTCGCAATACCAACATGTAGTCGTGCAGGCAGGCGTCGTCACCACAGGAGTGTTGGACCGGTTGCGGTGTTACGACAGACCGATGGGTCGAACCCGCAGGCACGTGGATTTGGAGGTTCGCGAGTTCAGCAGAACCGGTGCGTCCAGGGGACAGCAAAGAGGCATCTTCTCATCTGTGCATCTGTGGTTCCGTGGGCCAGTGGGGGCGCAACGCCATTAAGACAAACCCGGCCTCCCGCCGTCCATGGCCATCGACTTCACCCTCACCGACGAGCAGCGCCTCATCCGCGACATGACGCGCTCCTTCGTGGCTGAGCACATCGAGCCTTTCGTGCGCGACTGGGAACGCAACGGCGAGCACCCGCACGACATCTACACGAAGATGGCGGCGCAGGGACTTCTCGGCGCTCCGTTCCCGACGGAGTACGGCGGCGGCGGACTGGATGCTGTCAGCTACGCCATCCTCACCGAGGAGCTCGCAAAAGGTTGCAGCAGCCTGCGCACCAGTATCAGCGTGCACGGCTCCCTCTGCGGCTCCACCATCAAGTCGTTCGGCAGCCCCGAGCAGAAGAAGAAGTGGCTGCCCGACATGGCGGTCGGCAAGAAGCTGGGCGCCTGGGCCCTCACGGAACCCGGGTCCGGCTCGGATGCGGCCGGCATGCAGACCACCGCCCGCAGACAGGGGGAGCACTACGTCCTCAACGGCACCAAGGCATGGATCTCCAACGGCGGCCTCGCCGACCACGTCATCGTGTACGCGAAGACCAACAAGGACCTCAAGCACAAGGGCATCAGCTGCTTCCTCGTCGAGAAGGGCACCCCCGGCTTCGAGTGCACCGCCATCGAGACCACCACAAAGCTGGGCCTGCGCAGCAGCCCCACCGCCACCCTCCAGTTCACCGACTGCAAGGTCCCCCTCGCCAACCTCATCGGCAAGGAAGGGGACGGCTGGAAGAACGCCATGCATGTCCTCAACCACGGCCGCCTGAGTGTCGCCGCCGGCGGCATCGGCATCGCCCAGGCCGCGTACGAGGCCAGCCTCAGGTACGCGACGGAGCGCGAGGCGTTCGGGCGCCCCATCGGCAACTACCAGCTGGTGCAGGCGATGCTGGCCGACATGGACGTGCAGATCCAGGCAGGCCGGCTCCTCGTGTGGGAGGCCGCACGCGCCCGCGAGGCGTACGACCGCGAGGAGATCACGCGCGACCAGTGGACCCTCGCGGTGAGCCGCGCGAAGCTGTTCGTGGCGGAGATGAGCCTCAAGGTGTGCGAGGACGCCATCCAGGTGCACGGCGCCAATGGCTACACGGACGCCTACCCGGTGGAGCGCTACTGGCGGGACGCCAAGATCCTGGGCATCTACGAGGGCACGAACCAGATCCAGCGCCTCATCATCGGCCGCTTGGTGACAGGCCTGCGGGACACCTAGGCGAACAACCTGCCCGCGCCCGGGGTCTCCTCAGATTCCTGGCTTGCGCATCGTCGTCCCAAAGCGGGCAGGCCGTGCGCATCGACCCTGGCTGGGTCCCCTCAGGCTTGCTGCATGGCTTGGATGCAGGCATCGAGCCCTTGGGCCATCTGGTCGGCGGGGAGATGCAACGGCGCGCCATGCCCTGGCAGCACGTGCTCGAACCGCCAATCCCGCAACCTCTGCATCGAACGCGTCTGCTGGCCCCAATCGTACCAGCACACGTCCGGCCACGCCTCCAACCCGCCCCGTCCATCCCCCGCGAGGTGGTCGCCCGTGAACAGCACGCCCCCCGAACCTTGCCAATGGTACGCGACATGCCCCGGCGTGTGTCCGGGGACGGGGATCGCGGTCAATCCAGCGACGACCTGCACGGGGTCCTCCCCTTCCAGGAACCACTCCACGGGCCCACCCTGGATGGGCGCGTCGCGCCGGTGCAGGATGCGTCGCGCCCTGAAGTGCCTGGCCCACGCCACGTGGTCCGCCACGTCGTCGCGGTGGGTGAGCGCGATGAGGGACACGCCACCGACGGCCTCGACCCGCCGGACCAAAGGCATGGCAAAACGGGGGACATCCACCATCACGTTGCCGGAGGGGGTCCGCAGAAGCCACGGGGTCGCCCCGAAGGAGTCCTCGCTGTGGTGGCCGAGATGGAAGACCTCCGGCGTGCCCGCGACCGGCAGGGGGAAATCCTGCTGCGCCGCCGCGAGGTCGGGGGCCTCGCCACCGTGCCGATGCTGGCAGTCGGGCAGCTGAGCAGGGCATGGAGGGCCGCGCGGCGTGCCTGGGCGGTCTGCGGTTGGTGGTGGACGGCGCTCTTGCGCCCCGCCCGCGCGAAGGTCTCCGGAGCCATCCAGCGGCACGCGTCGCAGTCGATGCAGGAGGAGTCGACGTAGAGGTCCCCCGCGGCGTTCTCTTCCCTGCGCAGCGCCGCCTGGGCCACGCCACCTCACCGCGGCAGGCCGGGAAAACCCTGGGGAAGGGGGCCGTCGCGGCCGCGAGCCCATTCCAGGGCGTATCGCCGTGCTCAAGAACGCGCCGCCCTTCCGTTGGGCGTGGGCCTGGACCGCAGCGGCGCAGGATGGCGCACGGTGCGTCTCCTCTCCCTCACCAGCCTCCTCGCGGACATCTCCGGCGAGATGGTCATGGCCGTGCTGCCGTTCCTCCTCGTGTCGCAAGGCGCCACCGGCCTCGCGGTGGGGCTCGTGGGGGCCGCCGCCGAGGCCACCGGGCACATCTCCAAGTGGCTGGGCGGCAGGGCCGGCGACCGCGTCAGGCACAAACGGCTCCTGGTCGCCTCCGGCTACCTCGTCGCCGCCCTTTCCCGCTTCGGCATCGCCCTGGCCACGACGTGGCCCGCCTCCCTCCTCTGGCGCGGCGTCGACCGTGTCGGCAAGGGCATCCGCTCCGCCCCCCGCGACGCGATGCTGCACGGCTCCATCCCCGCCACCGAGCAGGCGCGCGCCTTCGCGTACCACCGCGCCGCCGACACCGCCGGCGCCGTCATCGGCGTCCTCGGCGCCCTTCTGCTGCTCTGGCAGGACGCAACCCCCAGCCGCATCGTCCTCGTGGCCGCCTTCCTGGGCCTCGCCGCCGTGCTGCCGCTGCTGGCGGTGCAGGAGCCCGACGTGCCCCCCCACGCACCCGGAGGGAGCACTGCACGGAGGCCAGGCTTCCGCGCCTTCGTCGTGATCTCCTGCCTCTTCGCGGCCGGCCAGGTCAGCTACCTTTTCTTCCTTCTTCGCACGGGCGCCACGGAAGGCATCCTGGCCGCCGTCGCCTGGTACCTGCTGTTCAACGTCGTGTACGCCGTGGCCGCCTATCCTTTCGGCATCCTCGCGGACCGGTTCGGCAAGGCTCGCATCCTGCTGGCCGGCTTCCTCCTCACCGCACTGGCCAGCCTGCTGTTCTCGCTCCCGCCCTCCCCCGGCCTCTTCGCCCTGGGCTTCACGGTGCTGGGGCTTTCCTTCGCGGCGACCGAGGGCACCGGGCGCGCCATCGCGGCCAGCCTCGCCGGGTCGATGCGCTCCACCCGCCTGGGCGCGTACCATGCGGCCATCGGCTTCGCCGCCCTGGCCGGCGGGGCCGCGGGGGGATACGTGTGGGATGCGCACGGACCCGCCGCCCTGTTCGAGGCAGGCGCGGCCGCCGTCCTGCTGGCCGCGCTGAGCCTGGTCTACCTCCTGCGGCGCGCCGACGTGCGCGTGGCCCAGCCTGCCTAGCAACGCCTATGCGGGGGGCCCGCGTGGGCGCCGCATGGCCGAACGGGAAGGCATCGCGGGCCGGCACGCGGTCCTGCAGGCGCTGCGGAGCGGCCGCGAGGTCCACTCCGTGCTGTTCTCCAAGGAGGCCGCGGTCGACGCGAGCCTCAGGGAGATCCAGCAGGAGGTCTCCCGCCGCGGCCTCACCGTGCGCTACGTGACGCCCGTGGAGCTGTCGCGCTTCGTCGGCATGGCTGCACAGGGGGTCGGTGCCATCGTGGCACCCCTTGCCAACAAGAGCGTGCGCGACCTCATCGAGGATGCCCGCAAGGGCGGCTCGGAGCCGTTCCTGGTCGCCGTCGACGGCATCGAGGACCCCCAGAACCTGGGCGCCATCGCCCGCAGCGCCCTCCTGGCGGGCTGCCACGGCATCATCGTCCCCGAGCGCGGCACCGCCGTCATCGGCGCGGGCGCCATCAAGGCGGCCAGCGGCGCGTTCTCCATGCTCCCCGTCGCCACGGTGTCCAGTCTGGGCACGGCCCTCGCCACCCTCAAGCGCGAAGGGGTGTGGCTCTTGGGCGCGGATGCCAACGGTGGCAAGAGCCCGTGGTCCCTCAAGCTGGGCGGAGCCGTGTGCATCGTGCTCGGCGGCGAACATGATGGCCTGAGCCAGCAGACCCTGGACGTGCTGGACGAGCGCGTGCGGATTCCGACGCCGGGGGGCGACCTGAGCCTCAACGTGAGTGCGGCGGCGGCGGTGCTGCTGTTCGAGCGGGTGCGGCAGGCCGGCTCGAAGTGATCAACAAGTGTGGGGCGACGCGTGCTCCTTGACCGTGCGATCCGCCAGCCCCCATTTTCGCGGAGCAGTCCCCGAGGGAACATAGTTGCCGACCCGCACGCGAGGATCCAATGATGGGGGCACAGGCGGCCAGGCTTGCCAGACTATGACAGCTTCGCCTGCAGATGCGCGACCAGTCCCGCCATGGGCACCCGATCCTGCGCTCCCGTGTCGCGCTCGCGCACCGTGACCGCTCCGTCCTGCATGGACTCGTTGTCGATGGTGACGCAGAACGGGGTCCCGATCTCGTCCTGGCGGGCGTAGCGGCGCCCGATGCTTCCGGACTCGTCGATGTCGGTGAGGATGCCGGCAGAGCGTAGCGCCCACTCGACCTCGGCCGCCTTCTCCGGCAGGCGGTCCTTGCCGGTGAGGGGCAGGACGGCGGCCTGGATGGGGGCGACCTTGTGGCTGAGCCGCAGGCGCGTGTAGGCCTCGCCGTTCTTCTCGCCGGACTCGTGCGCGTGCTCCCAGAGCGCGTACAGGATGCGGTCGACGCCGAAGCTGGGTTCGATGACGCAGGGGAGGGCGCGGGTGCCTTGCACGTTGACCTCGAGGGTCACCAGTTCCAGGCAGTCGGCCGGCACCTCCACGGTCTCGTCCCCGACCTTGACATGGACGGGCATCGCGGCGGGCTTCCTCGCCACCTCGCGCTCGGTGAGGAGGTAGCGTTCCCCCCGCTCGGACCAACGGGTGGCCGCGAGGCCGTGCAGGGCGGCGTCGGCCGCGTAGGGACTCGACTCCTCGAGCGCCCACTGCACCTGCTTGGCCTTCTGCTTCAGGGTGGGGAAGAACCTCTTCGTGGTCGCGTACGCCGTCGTCGTGAACGTCGTCGGCTTCTCGGGGGCGCGAACGTAGCGCAGGAACTCCGGGTTCAGCTTGCGCGTCTTCTCGCCGGTTGCCGCATCCACGGCGTCGGTGCCGGAGTGCCTCGCGTGCTGGGTCAGGTCGTAGGAGCCGCGGTCCGCGATGCCGACGCATTCCACCCATCCGTAGCGGTCGCTGTGGAATTCGGCGTCCCAGCAGTCGGCCGCATAGTGGGCCATCTCGTCCTTGAGGTGCTGGCGGAAATGCAGGCGCTTGGGGTCCAGGCCCGCCGCCAGCAGGAACTCCTGCGTGCGGGCCAGCCAGTAGGCGAGGGCCTCGTTGGCCACCATGCCGGTCCGCACGGCGTCCCCGAAGCTGAGGACGTGGTCCTTCTCATCGGAGTGCGGCACGAACGTCGCGGTGCGGTCCTTGACGTCGGCGAAGCGGGGATGCGTCTTGGCGGCGGGGTCGTAGAAGACCTCGGCCTCCATCATGCTGAACTCCCTGAGGCGCAGCATGCCCTGGCGGGGGGAGATCTCGTTGCGGTTCGAGCCGCCCAGCTGCACCACCCCGAAGGGCAGGCGCTCGCGGAAGTGGCGGAAGAGGAGGGGGAAGTCGGTGAAGATGCCTTGCGCCGTCTCGGGCCTGAGGTAGCCCACGCGGCCGGAGCCGGGGCCGATCTCGGTGGCGTTCATCAGGTTCTGCTTGACCGCGGGAGTGAAGCCGTTGGCCTTGCCGCAGTTGGGGCACTTCGCCTTGGCCGAGGCAAGGTGGGCATCGATCTCCTCCGGCTTGAGGACTCCCGCGTTGCCTTGGTAGCCCGATGCTGTGACGAGGTGGTCGGCGCGCAGGGGCGCGTTGCAGGCCTTGCATTTGACCAGCAGGTCGGTGAATTCGCCAACGTGCCCGGAGGCCACGAGGATGGCTTCGGGGGTGACGCGGGGGCAGAAGATCTCGGCCATCGGGGTGGCCTCGGTGCGCACGAAGACGTGCCGCCACAGGTCCTCGAACCGTTTCTTCATGACGGCCCCCAAGGGCCCATAATCGTAGAACCCCGCAGCACCGCCGTACACCTCGTAGCTGGGCCAGAGGAACCCGCGGCGCTTGGCGAGCTCCATCACGGCGTCGGTCTTGTCGGGCACGCAGCGGCCACCGGGGCGGACCTTAAAGCGGATGCCCCCGCCAGGGAATCCAGGGGGAACACCAACTTCCCCCCGTCGACCCATCGTCGCCACGAAACTTCGGCCGCATCAATCTGGCGCGACGGCGACCCTCCTTGCGGGTCAACGAGTTGGAATTGCTGGCGAATGGGGGACGCCCGACGAAACCGCGGACCTCGCGGAAACGCGGAACCTCGAATCATCCTTGGAACCCAGCCAAGGTTTCCGCGCGTTCCGCGGTTCATTTGGGCCGTGCGCTCCGCGCATGGCAACGGCATTTTTCTGGTGCTCCACGCCACCACCGTCACAGGGGTGTTTGGCGGTCAATGATCCAGAATTGAACGCGGAGCGCCTGACGACCCAATCGAACGCGGGACCCGACGACGGGGGACGGGTTCTCGCAACACTCGCAACCGTTCGCCTGTGCAGCTAGGCCGCTTCCGCCCCTTCCGGGTCGGGTGGAGGATCCTCACCGAAGCGCAAGCCCACTTCCACCTCGACGAGATCGAAACGGTCGTCCAGCTGGTCCAGGAGGTCCAGCACGGCCTCGGCGTAGGTGGCCCGGTCGCGGTTCACGGCGGGCGCATCCTTGTCCGAGGGCAGGAACTCGGGGGCATGGAGGGTCGCAAGGGTCGGCACGCCAGGCACCCATTGCACGAGGGGGGCGGGGCTGCGGCTGTGCCCGTCCTCGTCGGTCTGCGTCAGGTACTCGTACAGCGGGTGCGCAAGCAGCAGGTCATCGAGGCCCGGGTGGGTGACGTGGCGCGCCATCCAGTCCGCCACGATGTCCTGCGGCGCCAACCATCCCGCGGCATCGGGGCACTCCACGATCAGCAGCGCCTCGTCCTCCGAGGAGGCCAGGGACGCCCTCGTGAAGCCCTCGTCGGGCAGGAGATGGCAGACCGTGCCGCCGCCCTCGAGGAGGAACGGCAGCGTCCCCTCGTCCCAGAACGGCTCCGCCGACACGAGGTGGATCGGCCCGCATCCCTGGCAGAAGGGGTCCCGCAGGAGGGCCGCAAGCTTCGGCCACGGAGGCTTCAAGGCGACTCCGGGACCGTGGCCGCGCCCGTGAACCCTGGCCGCCGGTCGGCGGGGCGCGGCAGCGGATCCCCGGGAAGGACGACGAGGTCGAGGGGCGCGCCTTGTTTCGGCGGCCAGGCCGCGGGGAGACCCGCCACCGCGCGGCCGTTCCAGGTCGCCATGCGCAGCAGCTCCTCCAGGGGCGTTTTCGGGTCCCATAGGTGCAGCAGGGCCAGTTCGGCCAGGAGGTTGCCGTCCTGCAGCATGCCGTTGTCGGTCCCCACCGCCACCTGGACTCCAGCATCCCTCATCTGGGGCGCCGGGGTCTTCATGCCGAAGTACGCGTTGGAGCGCGGGCAGATGGCGATCGGTACCTCGGCATCGGCGATGTCCTGCAGCTCCCGTTTGGTGGCTTGCGTGCAGTGCACGAGGAAGTCCGGCTCCAGCGCCAGGACCGCCCCCAAGGGCTCCCGCTTGGCCTCGCTGGCGTGCAGCGCGAAGGTCTTGCGCTTGCGGTGCGCCGCCTCCGCCCAGGCCTCGACATCGGCCGGGTCCCCGAAATCCCGCAGCGCGGAGAGGCCGACCCCATCGCAGACCGCCAGCAGGGCATCGGCCTCGGCGTGCGCGAAGCCGTTCTTCCTGGGCCGGCCGAGGATGATGGGGCGTGGGTCAAGGTCGGGCGCCAGGGCGGACAATGCGGCGGCTCCCTCCACGCCGCCCTCGCGGAAATCAAGGAAGGCCGCCGTCCCGATGGCGCCCATCTCGGCCACGTAGTCCTGGATGCCCTTCGCGACGGCGGCGGGCTTGGCCGCCTGCAGGTGCTGCTGCTTCCAGCCGCCGGGCCCCACGAGGGCGGCCACGGTGGTGGGCTTGCCGGGCACGCCGCGCAGGAAGGAATCCCCGACGTGCGTGTGGGCGTTCACGAAGGCGGGCACGATCCACCCCGTCGCGTCCGGCCTCTCGGGGGCGGGCCCCTCCCCCCAGGCCTTGGCCTTCCCCTCCTCGACCTCGAGCCACCCTTCCATCACCTCGTCGCGCAGGAGGACGCGGCCGGCGAAGAGGGGCACGCCACCATGAGAGGCCGCGAGGGCAAAACCCTGATGGCCCGGCCCCGGATGGCCCAGATGATGGCGGTCCTGGCGATCGACGAGGGGACGACTGGCGTCACGGCCCTCGTGCTGGACGATCGCCGCAACGTGGTCGGACGCGCTTACGCCGAGGTCCCGCAAACCTATCCCCAACCCGGTTGGGTCGAGCAGGACGCGACACAGGTCCTCGACACGGTGAAGGTCGTGGGGCGGGCCGCTTTGCGTGCCGCGAAGCTGCAGGCCAGGGACCTCGCGGCAGTCGGCATCACCAACCAACGCGAGACGACCGTCCTGTGGGACCGCAAGACTGGCGTCCCCGTGCTGCCCGCCATCGTGTGGCAGGACCGCCGCACCGCCCGACGCTGCCAGGCCCTCCGGCACGAGTGGGAGTCCCATGTCCGCCGCCGCACGGGATTGGTCCTCGACCCCTACTTCTCGGCCACGAAGGTCGAATGGCTGTTGGACCGCAAGGGATTGCGCACCAGGGCCAAGAAAGGCGAGGTGGCATTCGGCACCATCGACAGCTGGCTTGCCTTCCGCCTCACGGGCCGCCACGCCACGGACCCTAGCAACGCGAGCCGCACGATGCTGTGGGACATCCGCAGATCAGACTGGGACTCCGACCTGCTGGACCTCTTCGGGATCCCGGAGGAAGTCCTCCCCCAAGTGTCCCCTTCGTCGGCGGGGATCATTGGCGCGACCCGGGCCTTCGGCGGCTCCATCCCGCTTGCCAGTCTCGTGGGCGACCAGCAATCCGCCCTCTTCGGCCAGGGATGCACGAAGGCGGGGGAAGCCAAGACGACGTACGGCACCGGTTGCTTCCTGCTGCAGCACACGGGAGGCAAGGCGGTGCGCAGTCGCCATGGCCTCATCGCCACGCGCGCCGCTTCCGTCGATGCCAGGCCTCGGTTCGCCCTCGAAGGATCCGTCTTCACGGCGGGCGCCGCCATCCAGTGGCTGCGCGACCAATTGGGACTGGTCGCCTCCGCCCCCGAGGTCGACGCGCTGGCCGCGCAGGTGCCAGACACCGCGGGCGTGCAGGTGGTGCCCGCCTTCACGGGGCTGGGCGCCCCGCATTGGGACGCCGATGCCCGTGGGGCCATCCTCGGGCTGACGCGCGGGGCGGACCGTCGCCACATCGCAAGGGCGGTCCTGGAATCCATCGCGCTGCAGTCCACGGAGGTCCTCCTCGCGATGCAGAAGGATTCCGGCCATGCGTTGCCGCGGCTGCGCGTGGATGGCGGGGCGGCGCGCAGCGACCTGCTGCTGCAGATGCAGGCGGACCTCCTGCAGCGCCCCGTCGTCCGTCCGGCCAATGTCGAGACGACCGCCATGGGCGCAGGGCTGCTGGCAGGCCTTGCGACAGACCAGTGGACGATGGCGGACGTGCGGTCCAGGCACCCAGGCGATGTGACCGTGCGCCCGAGGGCTCCTGCGAAGTCGGCAAGGGCGCGGATGGCGGCCTGGGCGTTGGCGGTCGCGGCGACACGCAGCTACAACCCCCAATCTTGAAGAGAGGCATCGACCGTGCGCGGGCGTGGCGGAAACGGGGTCGAAGGCCGCGGCCGAGGAGATGGAGGTGGAGGTGTCCGCGCGACGGATGCATTGGACCACGATCCTTGCCGTGGGCCTCATGGTGGCGGGTTGCCTTGCAGGCGCGGGGATCGCCATGGTCACGACGCAGACGCCCCTGACGGTCCGCGCCACTGGCACTCCGCTGACGGAGGGCCAGGAGGTCGGCGGGATCCTCGGGTTGGTCGCGACGTGGGCCATGCTGGGCACCTTGTTCCTGGGGTGGGCCTGGACGGGCGTGCCCCTCATGATGCGGTGGAAGTCGTGGCGCATCGACGTGCACAACTGGATCAGCATCGGCGTCTTGGCGTTCGCGGGATTCCACACGGCGCAGTTCATGGTCTACGATGACTACCGTGGCTGGCTCTCCGGCTGGCTCAGCAACGTCCTGCTGCTGGCCCTCTTCGTCACGGGTTGGTGGCGGGCCTACTGGGTCAGGCGGTGGGGACGCCCGACGTGGCGCTGGGTCCATTGGGAGCTGGCGTTGGGCGCCATCGCGTTCGCCCTGATGCACTGGTTCCTCATCGAGGATGGCAAGGAAGCCTTGGGCATCGCCGAAGGATTCTGAACAACGGCTCCGACCCAACCACCGAGGCCACCGAGGCCACAGAGGCGGTCTTCGCTTGGAGGGGCCTCCCTTCTCTGGGTGTCCTCGGTGGCTGGTCGGGCTTGGGGGAGGGAACGGCTACGCCTTGGCCGCGCTCAAGGCTTCGCGCAGCACGGCCATGCCGCCGTCGACCTGTTCCCGCGTGACGTTGAGGGGCGGGATGACGCGCAGGCTGGACTTGCCGCAGCCCAGCGTGATGAGGCCGCGCTTCCAGGCTTGCTGCTCGACGGCGTCGCGCAGCTTCGGGTCCGGGGCGCCCTCCCTGGTGACGAACTCGAGGGCGCGCATGAGGCCGAGGCCGCGGTGGTCGCCCACTCCTTCGTGGCCGTCCATCATCTCCTGCATCTGCCGGCCCATGCGGTCGCCCATGCGGGCCGAGTTCCGGACAAGGTCCTCCTCCTCGATGACGTCCATGGTGGCCATGCTGGCGGCGCAGCCGACGAGGTTGCCGCCGTACGTGTTGCTGTGGCGGCCCTTCTCCTTGTAGTCGAGGTCGGCCCTTGCGATGGTGGCGCCGATGGGGAAGCCGGAGCCCATCGCCTTGGCGACCGTCACGATGTCCGCCTCGATGCCGTAGTGCTCTGTCGCGAACCATTTGCCGGTCCTGCCGAAGCCGGTCTGCACCTCGTCCGCGATGAGCTGGATGCCATGCGTGACGCACAGCTTCCTGAGGGCGCCCGGGAACATCTTGGGAGGCACCACGTAGCCGCCTTCGCCCTGCACGGGTTCCCAGAAGAGGCCGGCCACATCCTGCGGCGGGACCACGGTGTCAAGGATGCCCTCGAGGTACTCCATGGCGCGGTTGCTGAGCTCGGCGGGGTCCGCGTAGCCGTCGATGCGCCATGTGTTGCGGTACGGGTTGGGGAACGGGACATGGGTGACGCCGCCCATCATGCCGAAGAACGCCTGCTTGTGCTTCGTCTTGCTTGCCGTCAGGGCGAGGGAGCCTTGCGTGCGGCCGTGGAAGGCGCCGAGGAAGGCCAGGAACAGGGGGCGGCCGGTGCCGGCCTTGGCGATCTTGATGGCGGCCTCGTTGGCCTCCGTGCCGGACTGGCAGTAGAACAGCTTCGACCTTCCGGGGATGGGCACCTTCTTCGTGACGCGCTCCGCAAGGCGGGTCTGGACGTCGTAGTAGAAGTCGGTGCCCGCGAAGTGCATGAGGCGCGCCGCCTGGTCCTGCACGGCCGCGACGACCTTGGGGTGGCAGTGGCCCGTGTTGAGCACCCCGATGCCCGACGCGAAGTCCAGCAGGCGGTTCCCGTCCACGTCCTCGACCACCGCCCCGCGCGCCTCATGCCCCACCAAGGGTGCCGTCTTCGTGGTGGTCATCATGAACTGCTCGTCCCGCTTGATGATGGCCTTCGCCCTGGGGCCCGGGATGGGGGTCTTGATGAGGGGGGTCGACTCGCTACCGGTGATGGCCATGTGCCCAGGTTCCTGCGGAATCCGCAACCGCGACTACAACCCTGTCCGGGATAGCCCTGCCGGTTGTGCCATGCGAACACGATTACGAATTTCGTTGCACATTTTGATATATGAGGCGAAAGTGGCGGCGGCATGGACGCGGCGACCCTGGTCCTGGCCCTGGTGCCGTTGTTCGTGGTCGTGGACCCGCTGGCCTCCATCGGCCTCTACCTCGGGCTCACGTCCCGCTTCGACCGCCCCGTGCGGGACCGCATCGCGATGAAGGCCTCCCTCTTCGCCGGTCTCGTCCTGCTGGCCTTCGCGGTGGCGGGGCAGGCGCTGCTGCGCTACCTCGGCATCGAGCTCTACTCCCTGCGCGTCGCTGGCGGCATCCTCCTGACCCTCATCGGCCTCAACATGCTGAAGGAGGGCGAGGAGGTTCCCATCCAGCAACTGGCCGCCAGCGAGGTGCCCATCCCCACCGGCGGCGCCTACGCCCTCGAGCCGCGCGCCCACGACCCCAGCCTCGTCCCCCTCGGACTGCCCATGCTGGCGGGTCCCGGCGCCATCAGCCTCGTCATCGTGCAGGCCACCCGGTTCGACGCCGTCACGCTGGGCGTCTCCATCCTGCTGGCCATGCTGGGGTCCCTCGCGGTCCTCCTCGCCGCCTCCCGCGCCAGCCACGTCATCGGAGAAAACGGGCGGCGCGTCATCACCCGCATCATGGGCCTCCTGACGGTGGCCTTCGCCATCCAGTACGTCTTCGACGGCGTGAACGGTTGGTTGGCGGCGCGGGCCTTGCCGTAGGCACGGAAGCCCCCGGCCGCCGGGGTGATGCCCAGGAGTCCCCACTTAATTCCCCCGCCGGGATGGCCCTTCGTTGGCGCTCTACGGCGACGGCCGCGGCCTGGGCACCTTCCTTGCCGTCGTCACGGGGCTGCTGGCCCTCCACCTCGTGGCATCCGCGGGCAGCTTCACGCTGACGGAGCCGCGCCTCTCCCGCATCGCCATCACGCCGGCCAGCACGCTGTCCATGTGGTGGCGCCACCTCTGGGCCGGCCTGTTCCACACGACGCCCCTGCACATCCTGTTCAACCTCGCGCTGTTCTCCCTGGCCTTCCCGTTCGCGATCCGGGGCCACACCCCCCTTGCGACGTTCCTCACCGGCTACGCCATCGGCCCCATCGTGGTCCTCCTGCTCCACCTCGCGCTGGTGCGTCCCCTGGCAGGCGCAGGCATCCCCTACGCCGTCGGCGCGATGCACGTCCCCCTCGTCGGCTTCAGCGTCATCGCGTACAGCATCGCGGGCATGGCGACGATGGCCATCCCGTCACCGGCCCTCCGGCTTGGGACCGTCGTCCTGGTCCTCGCCTTCGAGGTCACGGCAGGCGTCCTCCTGCGCGCAACGGGACCCTTCATCTTCGTCTACCATCTGGCCGGATTCTCCACCGGCATGGTCCTCCGCGTCGTGCGTCCCTAGTCGGCGAGGGCCTGGTCCACGTTCGCCTTCAATCCCAGCAAAGCCAGCTCCTTCAGGGTGCGTCCCTCGTTGTCCGGCAGGAGGGGACACAGGATGCACGGCGGCTCCCGAGGCGCAACAGGCCAGCCGGCGCAGGTGAGGCGGGTCGGGCGTCTCCATCTAGTGCTCTTTGAGGATGAGCCGGCTTCGCGTGGCCTGCGTGCCCGGGATGCCGCGGATGCGGTCGATGAGGCCGTTCAGGTCCGACGTGTTCGGGCAGTCCGCCACCACCAGCATGTCGTTGTCGCCCGTGATCTCCCACACCGCATCCACGCCGTCCCATGCCCGGATCACCTTCGCCACGTCCGCCGTGTGCACGTTGGCCAGCACCGTGACCTCCACGAGGGCCTTCACCTGGTTGCCGGCGGTGCGGATGGTGAACTGCTTGATCGTGCCCTCGTCCACGAGGCGCTTGACGCGGGCCCGCACGGTGCCTTCCGACGTGCCGATGGCCTTCGCCATGTCCGTGAACGACTCGCGGGAGTTCTCGCGCAACAGGGAGAGGATGCGGCGGTCCACGTCGTCCATGAGGATGCTCGCTGCGAGTTCACGCGACGGTTTAGCGTTTTTCGCGGGGTTGGCCATGGCACGGGGATGCTACCATGGTGCACCATGGTCTACCATGGATGGAGTCCCGACAACGCCTATCAAGGGCGGGAACGTCGACCATTCCGTGCACCGCCTCCTGGCCGCCCTCCTTGCCGTGTCGGCCCTCGCGGGCTGCATCTCCAGTGTCCCCGCGGATGGCGAAGGCGACGCAGCCGTCTCCTGCGCCGCCCCCCTGGACCAGCCCGGGCTCCGCATCCTGTCACCCGACGAGGACCCCATCGACGACGAGAAGGCCAACGCCACGGTCTTCGCGACCACGAACGTGCGCACGTGCAGCCTGCCCGCCATCGGCTGGAATCCCCTGCAGGCCAGCGGCGTCCCCCACAAGTACCTCGGCGAGCTGGACATGCGCGGCGACCTGGACCTCGGCGCCGTCGCGGTGGTCGGGTCGGGCGAGACCGGTGGCGTGTATGTCGTCGGCATCAAGGACCGCGCCCATCCCGAGGTCCTCGCCTTCATCAGCCAGCCCGGCGCGCACGTCACCGACGTGAAGCTCTCCGACGACGGCAAGGTCCTGTACACGGCAAGCCAGCAGACCCCCAGTGGCGAGATGGCGGCCTCGGCGCCCGAGTTGCGTTCCCAGGTCGGGTTCACGGCGTACTCCCTCGCGGACCCGGCGCACCCCAGGTACCTGGGGACCGTGGTGGACGCGGGCTTCGGCTGCCACATGCTGGAGGCCGTCCAGGTGGCCGCCAGCCAGGACGCCGTGTTCTGCGTGAGCGAGCACATCCGCAGCTACCTCGTCCAGCGCGACGGTCCCGTCCTCGTCAATCTCGGCTTCGTCGATTACATCCCCACCCGCGATGGCGTGCCGACTCCGGCCGCGCCGCCCCTGGTGGGCGACCCCAGCTGCAACACGGCGGCAGGATGCCAGGTCACGCCGCGACTGGCCGTCTCCCCGCACGACATGACAGTCTTCCACACGGGTGGCGCCTTCCGCAAGGGCCCCTCCTACATGGTGGTCTCCCACTGGGACGAGGGCCTCAAGGTCCTCGACATCACGCAAGCACCCCAGGTCACCGAGGTCGGCTCCTGGAAGGGCGAGGGCGCGAGGCACTACGACGGCAACGTGCACACCGCCATGATGTTCGTCGCCGGCGGCCACCGCTACATCATCGCAAGCCCCGAGTACACGCAGCAGGGACAGGTCCCCAGCCTCTGGGTCCTCGCCGCCGACGACCTGGCCCGCCTCGAGCTCGTGGCGGAATGGTCGCACCCCGGGCTGCACGAGAGCCAGGGCCTCTATCTCACGACGCACCAGTGGCAGGTCGCCCCCACCGGTCCCGACGTCACGCCGGAGCAGGTGCGCATCTACCTCACCTACAACCACGGCGGCATCTGGGTGCTGGACCTCGGGCAGGTGCTGGCGGGCGACAACGCCGCCGCCATCAAGGGCTTCAACCTCGCCCGCACGCCGATCCCGGACGACCACGTCGCGAACGCCATCCTCAGCACGTGGGACGTGAACGTCGTGGACGGGCACATCTACGGAACGGACCGCGCGACGGGCCTGTGGGTGTTCCACTACGCGGGGGACACGTTGGGCGACA
This sequence comes from Thermoplasmatota archaeon, assembly GCA_035526765.1. GTDB lineage: Archaea > Thermoplasmatota > E2 > JACPAO01 > JAHFTW01 > JAHFTW01. Next base: position 25,285 of record DATLBS010000036.1, read on the forward strand.
AGCGCGTGACGGGTTTCGCTTAGACGATGCGGCCCTCGGCACGCGGAGTTTCTCGGAAAAAACCGCGCGGAATCCTCCATGCGGGATCAAGAAAGCCTCGGATCACAGAGTCGAGCGCTCCGTTCGGTTCTGGATCATCGACAGATCAACACCCTGTGACGGGTGGCGTCCAGCGCCAGAAAGATGCCTTATGGTGTGCGGAGCGCACGCACAATTAGCCGCGGAACCCACGGAGGACCCGGAAACATGTTCAGGAGCGTCCGTGGGCGCCGTGGTTTCCGTAGCTCGGCGGCAGGGGCGGCTTCGCCGCGCCCCTTCCATCGCTTGCTGGAACAACCCGCCGCCGTCCACCGCATAGGACGGAAGCTCCTTGATTTCGTGGGACCGATGGGTCGACCAACCCGCTCGCCTCGCGCGCGCACGCGTGCCTACCCACGTACGCGCGCGCACGCATGCGCCCTCGCGTACGCGCGCGCCTTGGCCAGGAGGCGGCCGTCCCACCCCAAGCGTTATCCACCACGCACGTCGTGGGTTGGACCCGCGGAGCATCAGGGATGCCAAAACTCGTCATCGTGGAATCCCCGACGAAGTCCAAGAAGATCCAGGGCTACCTGCCCAAGGGGTACACGGTGGATTCCTGCGTGGGCCACATCCGTGACCTGCCGCAGAGCAAGGCCGCCATCCCCGCCGAGATCAAGGGCAAGCCGTGGGCCGACTACGGCGTCGACGTCGAGCACGACTTCACGCCGTACTACGTCACCATCCCCGGCAAGGAGAAGGTGCTGCGGGAACTGCGCGCGAAGCTGAAGGACGCCGACGAACTGTTCCTGGCCACGGATGAGGACCGCGAAGGCGAGTCGATCTCCTGGCACCTTGTCGAGGCCCTCAAGCCCAAGGTGCCCGTGCGCCGCATGGTCTTCAACGAGATCACCAAGGAGGCCGTCCTCAAGGCCTTGGCCAAGCCGCGCGGCCTCGACCTCGACCTCGTGCAGGCGCAGGAGACGCGCCGCATCCTCGACCGCCTCTACGGCTACGCGCTCAGCCCGCTCCTGTGGAAGAAGGTGGGCGGCGGCCTCAGCGCGGGCCGCGTCCAATCGGTGGCCGTGCGCCTCGTCGTCATGCGCGAGCGCGAGCGCCGCGCCTTCCGCGCCGCCAGCTACTGGGGCCTCACCGCGCTCCTCGAGAAAGGTTCCCCGTTCGAGGCGCGACTCGTCTCCGTGGCGGGCAAGCGCATCGCCACCGGCAAGGACTTCGACAAGGACACCGGCAAGCTGGCCGCCGGCAAGACGGACCTGCTCCTGCTGGAGGAGCCCCAGGCACGCCAACTGGAGCGCGACCTGGCCAAGAGCACCTGGACCGTCACCGACGTCACGGAGCAGCAGCGCCAGTCGAGCCCCGAGGCGCCCTTCGTCACCAGCACCCTCCAGCAGGAAGGCAACAACCGCCTCAACCTGTCCGCCAAGCAGACGATGCAGGCCGCGCAGCGGCTGTTCGAGAACGGGTTCATCACCTACATGCGCACCGACTCGACCGCCTTGTCCGAGGAAGCCGTCAAGGGCGCCCGCAGCGCCGTCGCGGAGGAGTTCGGCGCCGACTACCTGCACGGCACGGGACGCGACTACTCAGGCAAGCAGCAGAAGGGCGCGCAGGAGGCGCACGAGGCCATCCGTCCTGCCGGCTCCACGTTCAAGCACCCCGACCAGACCGGCCTCGGCGGGGTCGACCTGAACCTGTACCGCCTCATCTGGCAGCGCACGCTGGCCTCGCAGATGGCCAACGAACGCTACACCAGCACGACCGTCACGCTGGCGGCGCTCACCACCGTGTTCACCGCCACGGGCAAGCGCGTGGACTTCGCAGGCTACCGCGCCGCGTACGGCATCCTGACCGCAGAGGAGGGCGAGGAAGGCTCGCTGCCCGCGATGGCCAAGGGTGACAAGCCCCGGTGCACCACGGTCACCGCCGAGGGCCACGAGACCAAGCCGCCTGCGCGCTACACGGAGGCCAGCCTCGTCAAGGCCCTCGTCGAGGAACGCATCGGGCGGCCCAGCACGTACGCCGCCATCATCGAGACCATCCAGAACCGCGGCTACGTCGCCGGCAAGGGCAAGGCGCTCGTCCCAACGTTCACCGCCTTCGCCGTCGTGGGACTCCTGGAGAAGCACTTCCCCCGGCTGGTGGACCTCGCCTTCACCGCCGAGATGGAGGAGAAGCTGGACCTCATCGCGGCCGGCAAGCAGCCCTGGGTCCCGTTCCTCGCGCAGTTCTTCCTCGGCCCCGACGGCCTGCAGGCGCAGATCAAGGAACGCCTCGAGACCATCCCTCCAGGCGAGGGCCGCGAGGTCGACCTGGAGGGCATCCCCGCCGGCGTCAAGGTGAGGATCGGGCGCTTCGGCCCCTACATCGAGGTCGAGCGCGGCGGCGAGCGCCTGAGCGCCTCCCTGCCCGAATCCATCACGCCCGACGAGCTGGACGAGGCCACCGTGGAGCGCCTGCTGAAGCAGAAGGCGGAGGGACCCCTGGCCATCGGCGAGGACCCCGAGACCGGGTCGCGCGTCTTCGTCATGGATGGCCGGTTCGGCCCCTACTACCAGTTGGGCACGATGGAGGAGGCCGAGGCCGCAGGCACGAAGCCCAAGCGCGCAAGCCTCCCCAAAGGCCGCACTCCGGACAACGCCGACCTCGACGAGGCCCTGTTCCTGCTGAGCCTGCCCAAGGAGCTGGGCGAGCACCCGCAAGGCGGCCGCGTCATCGTCGGCCTCGGCCGCTTCGGTCCCTACGTCGCCCACGACGTCGGCGGCAAGCTGGAGTACCGCAGCATCCAGCCCGCCCAGCTGGGCACCATCGAGCTCGAGCAGGCGCTGGCGCTCCTGGCCGAGCCCAAGCGCGGACGCGGCCAGCGCGGCGCCGCCACGGCCCTGCGCGAGATGGGCCCCCACCCTGCCGACGGCCAGCCCGTGCGCGTGCTGGACGGCCGCTTCGGGCCCTACCTCAAGCACGGCGACACCAACGCGACGCTGCCCCGCGGCACGTCGCCGGAGGCCGTCACCATGGAGCAGGCGGTCGAGATCCTCGCCGAGCGCGCAGCCCGCGGCCCGCCCGCCAAGAAGCGACCCTCGCGGCGCAGCAGCCCCAAGAAGGCGGCGAAGAAACCAGCAAGGAAGAGCTGACCTGCGCAGGGCCTGGGACTGCTTGCCCACGCGCAAACACCTTCCCGCACCTTGGCCTTGCGTGCGCCATGCGCCCGGAGGACGAGGTGGCCATGGGGCTGGACCCGCGGCAAGTTCTGCGTGGGTGGAAGCGCCCGGTCTACATGGTGCACGACCACCACAGCCGCAGCCACCACCATGACCTGCGGCTGGAGTTCGAGGGCGTCCTGCGCAGCTGGGCGGTCCCGAAAGGGCTCAGCGCCGAACCCGGCGTGAAGCGCCTTGCCATGCAGGTGCCCGACCATGCGTTGAGCTACGCACCGTTCGAGGGAGAGATCCCCGAGGGGTCATACGGCGCCGGCAAGGTGGGCATCTGGGACCGGGGCACCTTCAAGGTCCTCGAGGAGACGCCCGACAAGCTGGTGCTGGACATCCAGGGGCAGCGCATCAAAGGAGTCTACCACATGGTGCGGGCCGCCTTGAACGGGAACCCGCGGAGCTGGCTGGTGTCGCTGGAGGCCCCACCTGTTCCTTCGAGCAAGAAGCCGGTGAAGAAGACGAGGCGGCAGGCCGTGAAGAAGACGGGAAAAGGCAGGACCACGAAAGCGACGACCAAGACGGCCGCGAAGTCCATGGGCGCCGGTAGGTCACGGTCGGCGACGAAGAAGGCGTGAGAGTCGCCTCCGCCCGATTCGGTTTAATCAGGCTTCCATGTCCGCGGCCCTGCGCACCGTTGGTCTAGGGGTATGACTTCAGCCTTCCAAGCTGTCAGCTCGGGTTCAAATCCCGAACGGTGCATTTTTCCTCCCTTTTCGGTGGACTATTCCTGGCTCACCCGATAAAACGACAATTCGGTAAATTGCCTGACACAATGGCAGTGACACAAACTCGCCCGATCAATGAGCCTGCGTCTAATTGGATTCTCGCCACCTGGCCACCATGCGGCGGTTTTTCGCACCAACGCCATGCCACGGCTAAGCCGGATCCCCCAATGACCTCGTCTTCTTGACATCCTGGCATTGAAATCCGCAGACGAATGGGATGATTCTCATCTGCCTGCTTTGCCCGAGTCCACCCCCACCCAAGGGCAGTGACATTTTCAGGGATTGTCAAGTGGAGATCCACTGAACCTTGTGGTAGCCACGACACGTTCGCTCCAGCGATTTCCCATCCCTCTGTCGCGAGATGATCAGAATCGACTGGACTCACTGGATCACTCGGTGGAGAATGACTGGAAGCCCCCATGCACCCTGCCAGCAGCAGGTGAATGAGCAGCATGGAATACTTCACAGTGCGACCAAGCGCCATTCAAATTTCAGACTTCTTGGTGTAGCCAACCTTACATGTGAGGGGACCCCATCATCAAACATGCTCGGCCAATACGCTCGCGGGTTGAAAGATGATGCAAACCTCTTGGTCTATTGGCGTCGCCTCGGTTATGTTTGCCCTCCCACTTTTGGCTGCGCAGCCCGTGCAGGCAGGGCTTCCGATTTTCTTGTCTTGCGATGATGTACTTTGCCAACCGTCTGACAAGTGCACCGAAGTATACAATGGAAACGACATTGACTGCTCTGCTGGAAACATCGACTGTGCCGCATTCGGACGATGGATGGTTTTTGCAGAAATTACGAGCACTAGCGACAGTAGCGTCCAGGTGACGCTCAAGATGGAATGCGACTACCACGAAATGGCTTCGTGCACCGTTTCGGGTGTTGGGTCGTGTGACTCTGGATTAAAAAGTTCGGGTGTAGGTATTGGCTGGTGCCACTTTGAAGTCAACCACGGGTCTTTCACTTACGACCACAATCCTGCTAAAACCGGTTGCAAGGATCCTCTGGACCCTTTGCACGTCCTACCCCCTGACAGCTTCGGAGTGGTCCACAATTTGCCATAGGTGACAGACCAGGCATACCCTGCTCTTGCACCAGAACGGCTATACCCGCACCGGAAGGATGGCCCCGCATGGAGATCCTTGAGGCCCTGGAGGAACTGGGCCGGTCGCAGGGCGCCGACGTGCGGCGCGAGGCCGGCATCCTCCTGGTCGAGTGGACCGTTGCGAAGCGCCGCTCCAGTGGCGGCCTCCGGCATCTCCGGTACCGTCTCCAGATCGAGGTGGACGAGCCCGACAGGACGGTCCTCATGGCGGAGACCCTTTGGGAACGGACCTCGGGGCACGCCCTGGACCTCGGCGCCGACCTGCGCGCCAAGGACGAGTCCTACCGCATCGGCACCATCTGGGAGAAGACCGCCTGGGAGACCCAGTCCGGCCACCTCAAGGCCGCCTACGACGTGGCCTTCGACTTCGCCCAGCTGCGGCACAAGCTGGAGCGGCTGTGCTCGCGCCGCGACTACCGGCTCCGGCAGCTGATCCCCATCTGAGCGTAGGGCCCTGCCGTCCGCGCCCTGCCGGCCTGACGCTCAGGACCTCGTCAGCCGCTGCACCTTGAAGGAGCCGAGGCCGCTGGGCAGCAGGATCTGCCGCAGGCGCAGGTACGAGGAGGCCCCTTCCGGCGTGTCGCGGCGGGTCGCGTTGAGGACATCGAGGATGCCGTGGTCGAGAAGCCACGCCTCCTGCGTCCCGAACCAGGCCTCGCGCCACCCCGCCTCCCGCGCCCACGCGGCAAGCTCGGCGAACTCGAGGCTGGCCGTGATGTCCTGGTCGCCCGGCCGCTCCCAGGGGGCCCCGGCATCCTCGTGGCGGCGGTAGGTCCGCACCGCCCCGTCGGGGTGGTCCTCGCCCCAAAGGTAGCGTTCCCCGTAATCGATCACCAGGGCCTCGCCGCGGCGCACGGCCTCGCCGGTCTCCCTGAGCCATGCGCGCGCGGCCTGGTGCCATGCGATGCGCACGCCCGGAGGCACGAGGGCGGTGGGCGCCACGGGGCTGGGCAGGAGGGTCTCCGCGAAGGCTTCCCCGTCCCACGCGACGTGGACCTCGTCCCACCCTGCCTCCGTGCGCTCCAGCCACTTGAAGGCCAGGGCGTCGAGGAACTCGTTGGCCACGATGAAGGCGATGTCGAGGCGCGGCACCGTCTCGGCCCAGGCGATGCGGTGGTCGGCGCGGACCTGCTTGGCGCGGTGGGCGGGGCTGCGCTCGATGTGCACCCACCGGACCTTCCGCGCCAGCGCCGGCCGCTCGCGGTCCAGCCATGCCAGGGCTGCCCGCGCAAGGTCCCCCTCGCCGCCGCCGAACTCAACGACGGTGTAGGGGTCCGGCGAGCCGAGGCGCTCCCAGGCCGCGGCCGCCTCCTTGCCCACCGCCGCGCCGAAGAAGGGGTGCAGGGTGGGGCTGGTCACGAAGTCCGCGTCCTCGCCCGCGCCGGTCTTGCGCCCCGGCCGCATGTAGTACCCCTCCTCGGGGTCGTAGAGGCAGGCGTCCATCCACTGGTCGAAGGGCATGGGTCCGTCGCGCGCGATGCGGGCGGCAAGGCGTCCGGCCAGGCTCACGCGCGCGCCAACCCAGGGCGGCACAAAGGGCTGATGGCCGTCAAAGCCCTCCCGCACTTGCCACCTTGGGTTCCTCTGGAATCGCCATGACAACCCCTTTAACAGGGCCCATCTTCGAGCCGCCCAACGGGGGTATAAATACGGCGTCTGAGGCCCTTTCCTACCTGCCCATGGCCATCCTGGGCGCCGTCGCGTTCCTCCTCGTCTTCGTGACGCTGCTGGGCAACAAGTTCCTGGGTCCCAAGCGCGGCAACGTGGGCAAGCTGGCCTCGTATGAGTGCGGCGAGAAGGCGACCCCCGGCGCGCGCGGCCCCATCGACGTCCAGTACTACATGTACATCCTGACGTTCCTCGTGTTCGACGTCGAGGCGATGTTCCTCGTGCCCTTCGCCCTCAAGTTCCGCACCCTGGGCTGGGGCCCCATCGTCGCGGTCGGCATGTTCGTGACCCTCATCCTGGTCGGGTTCCTGTGGGAGATCAAGAAGAAGCTCCTGGGCTGGAGGGCGCTCGAATGACCGCCCTCGCCACGACCGCCGCCCAAGCCACGGAGAGCACGGAAACCACGGCGATGGCGGCCGCGTCTTCGACTGCGTCGGTCCCCGTCTATGACCCCGACTCGACGGAGCTCCGCATCCCCATCGTCGTCGAGGAGCAGAAGGAGGGCGTCATCCTCACCGTCGCCTCCAAGATCTTCAACTGGGGCCGCAGCAATTCTGTCTGGCCCTTCACTTTCGGGCTGGCCTGCTGCGCCATCGAGATGATCACGAGCCAGGCGCCCACGCACGACATCGGTCGCTTCGGCTCCGAGGTCTTCCGCGCCTCCCCCCGCCAATGCGACCTCATGATCGTGCCCGGCACGGTCACCAAGAAGATGGCGCCCCGCATCAAGGCCCTCTACGACCTCATGCCGGAGCCGAAGTACGTCATCGCGATGGGCGCCTGCGCCACCAACGGCGGCCCCTACCAGGACTCCTACTTCGTCGTCAAGGGCGTCGACAAGATCGTGCCCGTCGACATCTACATCCCCGGCTGCCCGCCCCGCCCCGAGGCGCTGCTGGACGGCCTCATGAAGCTCCAGCAGAAGATCCGCGACCAGAACACCACGCTCCAACTGGGGTTCTGACATGGCCGACCAGCGCACCCCTGCCGCGGACGACCCGACCACCAAGTCGTCCACCCGCAAGGGCGAGCCCGCCGCGGCGCCCCAGGATCCGCGACCCACCCGGCACCCGACCAGGCCACCGCCTCCCCCGCGGGCCCGCGCGTGCCCGCGGTCCGCTC
>DATLBS010000037.1:0-16975 GCA_035526765.1 Thermoplasmatota archaeon
GAGCATCCACGTCGGGAGGGTCTCGGTGAGCTCCTCGATGGCCTTGTTGACCGCCGCGATCTCGGGGTCCTTCAGGTTGCCGATGAGCACCGTCGCGTCCACGTTCGCCTCACGGGCGACCACGTAGGCGAGGCGCTTGCCCACGCCGGGGACGTACGCCAGCGCGGTGCCGACGCTCTTCTTGCCATCCAGGTCGGTGTTGACCAACCGGACCAGGTGGCGGAAATCGGGTCCGAACTCTTGCTTGTCTGCCATGGTGTGACTCCCCCCTGCCCTCGAAGGGGCCGAGGATCGATGCCGAACGCCCAGCCCCTGCGGGACCGGGTTCTGCAAGCTTCGCCGACAGGTGGGGGGTATAAACGCGTTACGGGCGCTGGCACGTGGAAACCCATGCGGTCGCGGCGCCGTTGCCTTCCTGGAGCCTCAGGGCAGGGAGCGCCGCGACCGCGCCACCCAGGCCGAGGCCAGGACGCCGCAGGCCGCCAGGGCGCCGGCGCCGGGGCTCGGCTTGGGCGGGGGCGCCGGGAGCGAGGCGGAGAGCCCGTTGGGGCCGCGCAGCACCTCGTCGGGCCCGAGGACCAGTTCCGTGCGGCCGCCGATGTCGGTGAGGATGTCGAGGCGTAGCGGGCCCGTGGCGTTGGCGGGCACCGCGTGGAGGGCGAACGTGAGCGTGCCGTTGGCCTCCAGTGCCTTGGTGGTCGTCCCGTCGAGGGTGTAGGTCCACCCGTCCGCGCCGTCGGCCTGCACGAAGACATGCTGTCCTCCCTTGTGCAGCGCGGAGCGGACGGTCACGTTGAACGCGTGGTCGGGGCGGCCCTGCAGGGAGACCTGGACGTAGCGTTCCGGCCCCTGCAGGGGGACCGTCTCGACGAGGAGGCCCTTGCCGGGGATGGCGGCGGGGTCGGGGTAGGTGGCGGCGCCGTTGGTCCCCGGCACGGGGATGCCCCCGGGGGCCACGTCGCGGAGGTCGGTGCCGGCTCGGGACTCGACCTTGAAGGGGCCCAGGGGCTGGCCAGGCGCGAGGCCGGCCTTCGCGAAGCTGACGAAGGCCCGCTGGAAGTGGGTCGAGCGCTCCGCGGGCTCGACCTCGGCCAGCAGCGCGTCGAAGTCGCTGGTGAACGTGGTGCCGTCCGTGGTGGAGATCGTGCGCGTGAGGGGGCCGTTGGGGGTGCCCGCAGTGACCTGGAGGCTCCAGGGCTGTCCCGGCACGTGGGCGCCCTTGTCCATCAGTCCGTAGGCCTCGAGGCGGAAGTAGAAGCCGTCGCCGGCAGCCCCCCTGCCGATGGCGGGGTCGTGCGCGAAGCCGACGAAGAGCTCGTTGATGTCGTAGCCCCCGTACGGCTCGATGGCGTCGCTGCCCTCGTCGTTGAGGACGTGCACCTCGAGCTCGGAGGCCTCGAAGGTGCCATGCGCCCCCACGGGGGGCACCAAGGCCACCAGGAGCGCTGCCGCAGGAAGCAGCAGGAGGAGGGGGGGTCTCATCGGGCCATGAGGCCGGCGGGGGCACTTTAGGGCTTGGACCGCGGCCGTGCGCGGAGCCTGTGGGGTTCCTCGAGGCCCGCGGTTTTCCGTGGCTGGCGGCGGCGGGCGCGCCGCGGCATGCCTCCATTCCATCGCTCATGACGACAAACCCCCATGCGTTCCGGCCTGCCACGCACCGCCGTCGGAGGTGCCGGTCTCCAGGAACTTGCTTCGACCGACCGATGGGTCGCGCGGGATATTGAGAGCCGACTCAACGGCACGACGACGGAGATCATCTTCTCCATCTATGCCATGGGTTCCGTGGGGTGGTGGTGGAGTGGTGATGGCGGTGGAGGTGGAGGTGGGGGTCGTGGTTCCGATGGGCCGCAGCCCGCAACCCTTTCCCGCCTCCCCCCCTGCCCGCTCCGTGGACATCGCCGTCGTCGGGGGAGGCGCCCTCGGCTGCTCCGCCGCGCTGGCCCTCGCCGAGGATGGCCACACCGTCGACCTTTGGGAGCGCAAGGGGCTGGGCGGAGGCAGCACCGCCAAGGCCGCCGGCATCCTCTCCTCGTTCGCCTGGAACGACGCGGACTACCGCCTCATCGCCGAGACGCGCGGCCTCATCGGCGAGGCCATCTCCCTGGCATTGGCCGCAGGGGAACGCGCCGCCCGTGGGGCCTGGCGCCCCGCGCCCTCCCTCGTCGTGGCCCGCGGACAAGAGGGAATGCGCCTGCTGGACCAGTTGCAGGACCGCGTCGAACGGATGACCGAGGAGTGCGAGCGCATGGATGCCACGCGCGCCGCCCGCGAGTTCCCCGCCGTCTCGTTCGAGGCCGGCGAGGAGTGCCTCGTGGCGCAGGAGGATGGCGTCATCGAGGCCGGCGACCTGCTTGTGGCCCTGCGGCAGCGCATGGGCGACGCCGGGGTGACGCTGCACGAGGGCCACGAGCGCCCGCTCCTGGGCAGCCTTCCCGCGGACCGCGTGGTCGTGGCGGGCGGCGCATGGACGAAGCCGTGGCTTTCCGCCCAGGGAGTCCCGTTGCCGGCGCTGGCGTACCGGACGCAGCTCGCGAACCTCCTGATGCCGGGTGCCGCCGAGGTGCCCATCGTGCACGACCTGCACCACCACTTCTACGCCCGGCCGGAATCCGATGCCAGCTTCCTGGCCGGCGACGGAACGCAGTTGCGCCCGTTCGACCCTTCGGACTACGACGAGGCCGCCGACCCCGGGTTCGTGCACAGCATCGCGGAGCGCGTCGTGGCCCGCTTCACGGACGGGCACGCGGCGCGCCTCCGGGCCGGCTGGGCGGGCCTCTGCGTGGGGACCCCCGACCGCCGCCCCCTCGTGGGTGCGATCCCCGGCCGCGGGGACGTGTTCGTCCTCACGGGGGACAACGGGTTCGGCCTCATGCGGAGCCTGGCGCTGGGCGTGCGCCTGGCCGAGGCCGTGGCGGGCCGCGGCGACCCCGCGCTCGAACCAGGACGGTTCGGTTGGCCGCCGCCCCAGCAGTTCGAGATGCGGGAAGGCTACGGCGCCCCCTGAACGCCTCCTGCGCGCGTCCAAACATGTCCCACCCCCGCAGGGTTCATCCGCAAGAGGCGCGCTCCCCAGAGACGCAATGGCGCGGATGCTGGCGGTGGACGACGAACCGGACATCCTGCAGGCGCTGGCCGCCTACCTCGAGGCCACCGTGCCCGGCCTGGAGGTCGTCACGGCATCGTCCGGGGCCGCCGCCATGGAGGCGCTGGAGGGCATGACGCCCGACATCGTGCTGTCCGACTACAAGATGCCAGGCATGACGGGGCTGGAGCTCCTGACCCGCATCGCGAAGAAGGACCCACGGATCCCGTGCCTCATGATGACGGCGTACGCGGACTCCGACCTCGCCATGCGCGCCGTCCACGACGCCCACGTCCGCCAGTTCCTCACCAAGCCGGTCGACCCCGGACAGCTGTCGCGCATCGTGCGCGAGATCCTGGGCATCGCTGAGAAACCCCGGGCGCCGAAGGCCAGCTAGGTGCGGACCCGTTGACCTTGTAGGCCGGGATCACCAGGCTGGACCGTGGTCAGTAACTGTCCAGGCTCCGCTGGGCACGCGTCTGCCGCAGCAGCTCCGCGCTGCGTTGCCAATCCTTGAGCAGGGCGTGGCGGTCGACGTGGCGCAGGGCCGAGGGGACGTCCTCGAACACCAGGGGACGGGTCGCCAGGGCGGCCTTGCAGGTCTCGCGCACCACCCAGACTCCCAGCGGGGTCGTGTAGGCGTCCGTGATCTCCCGCAGGACGACCGCGGTGGCCTGCCGCCCGGACTCCACCAAGTGCTCCAGGACCGAGAGCCTCGTCGCGTAGTACCCGCCGGCCGTGGTCGCGTACGTCGTGCGCCCGGTGTGGTCCTCCCAATCCTCCTCCACGATGGCGGCGGCGTCCCGGGACCAGAAATTGCCCTTCAGCCAGGCCTCCGTGAGGTCGAAGCCCCAGACGCGGGGCAGCAGCAGCACGAAGAAGCGGTTCCCGAAGCGCTCCCCGAAGTGCACCGTGGGCTTGTCCAGCGTCGGCAGGTCCATCACCCGGGGGATGAGCGCCTTGCCCACCTGGTCGTCCGTGGCCGTGATGCTCCACCGCGTCGGCACCAGGCGACGCTTGCGCTCCAGCCCCACCATGCCGGCCGACAGGATGCGCTCCAGCTGGTAGAGGTCCGTCCCGGAGCGGTACATCTCCCACAGGGCCGCCCCTGCCCGAAGGTCCGTGTCCGAAGTCGCCTTCTCCACCGGCCCCTCCACGCGCACGTTCTCCGCCAGCACGGCCCTCTCCACCCCGACCGTCGGGCCATGCGGCGCCGTGAACTCCGCCACGGAGGGCGCCCCGCCAAACCGGATCTCCCGGCTCAGCCGCACCTCCGCATCCACGGGCCGCGCCGCCACGGCCAGTTCCTGGCTCAGGCTCAGGATGCGGTCCGGGCGCATCGGCGAGTCCACGCGCACCTTGTGCGTCGTCCGCACGAGCGAGCTGCGCATGCCGACGATGTCAGGGATCGTGAGCCCCATCCATTCGCGTGGCGCATCCAGAAGCCGGGCCTGGTCCGCCTCGCGATGCTCGGGAGGCAGCATCGGTCCCACCGCGACCTGGGGGTAGCCGTGCCGGCCCACGAAGAGGCTGGGCGGCGACGAGCCAAACAGGTCACGCCCCTTGAACGCCACCTTGGGCATGTGGTGCGCGATGCGGCGCAGCAGGGGGCACGGGTCGATGCCGCACAGCATCCGGCCCCCCTTGCAGGCCACGCAGAGGCGCGGGTCGATGGTGCGCAGGAGCGCGTCCAGCTCGGCATCGTCGCCGTTCGCGCCCGGGCTGCGCGGCGCACCGAAGCCTCCGCCCCCTGCCGCGCCGCTGCCAGAGGCCGGGTCCACGCCACGGCAGCGCCACGGGCGCCTTTAGCGCAGCGCCAGGGGCTCAGGAGTCCGCCTTCCATGCCCTTCTCTTCCGGGTGGCCGCCGCTACGCCTATGGGGGCGCCCCTGCTGCGCCCCGCGTGGACCTGGTCTGCCCCCTCGACTTCCGCTACGGCCGCGCCGACATGAAGGCGCTGTGGACGGAGGAGGCCAGGCTGCGGTACCTTCTGGCCGTCGAGGCGGCCCTCGCGCATGCGCATGCCGAGACCGGCACCATCCCCAAGTCGGCCGCGGCACGCCTGCAGAAGGTGGCCGACTCCGGCAGGGTGAAACCCGACCGCGTGAAGGAGATCGAGGCGGAGATCAAGCACGACCTCATGGCCGTCGTGAAGGCCATGGCCGAGGTGGCCGACCAGATGGAGGAGGAGTCGCGGGCCGGCAAGGCGCCCCGCGCCGGTGCCCGGCCGACCGAGCCTGCGGGCCGCTTCATCCACCTCGGCGCCACAAGCTACGACATCATCGACACCGCCAACTCCCTGCAGTTCCGCGACGCCATGGCGCTCCTGCGGACCGGCCTGCGCAGGCTGCGCGACGCCCTCCTCGGGCAGGCCGATGCCCACCGCCACACCACCATGCTGGGCCGGACGCACGGGCAGGCCGCCGTCCCCATCACGTTCGGCCTCAAGATGGCCGTCTACGCCTCCGAGGTCGGACGCCACCTGGACCGTCTGGCGGAGGTGGAGGCGCGCGTGGCCGTCGGCATGATGTCGGGCGCCACCGGCAGCATGGCGGCCTTCCGCGGCAAGGGCATCGCCGTGCAGGCCGCCGTCTGCAAGCGCCTCGGCCTGCGCCCGGTCACCGCCTCGACGCAGATCATCCAGCGCGACCGCTACATCGAGCTGTTCTCGCTGCTGGCCAACATCGCCACGTCCCTGGAGAAGTTCAGCACCGAGGTCCGCACCCTGCAGCGGACCGAGATCGGCGAGGTCGCGGAAGGCTTCGACGCCAAGAAGCAGGTCGGCTCCTCCACGATGCCGCACAAGCAGAACCCCATCACCTCCGAGCAGGTCTCCGGGCTCGCCCGCCTCGTCCGCAGCATGGTGCTTCCCGTGTGGGAGAACGCGGTGCAATGGAACGAGCGCGACCTCGCCAACTCCGCCCCCGAGCGTTTCCTGCACCCGCACGCCTTCATCCTGCTGGACCACATCGTCCACCAGATGGCCAAGGTGTTCGCGGAGCTGCGCGTCTTCCCGGAACGGATGCAGGAGAACATGGACCGCGCCCAGGGCCTCATGATGGCGGAATCCGTCATGATCGCCCTGACCGAGAAGGGCATCGGCCGCCAGGACGCCCACGAGATGGCGCGCGAGGCCAGCATGCACGCCATCGCCAAGAGGGTGCACTACTCCAAGGCGCTGGCGGCGCACGAAGGGATCAGCAAGGCGCTGGGCAAGAAGGGCATCGCGGACGCGGTCGACCCGCGCAAGTACGTGGGCCCGGTGGACGCCATCATCGACCAGGTCACTGCCGAGACGAAGGGGCTCTAGGCCTCGGCGGCGCCGCGGCCGGGCCGGGTCGGGTCGCGCCACCACGACATCGCGAACAAGCCGGACATCGCCCCCAGGTCCCCCGCGGCCCATGCGACCGCGTGCGCGTCCGGACGGAGGCCTTGCACGGGCTGGTCGGGCGCGAAGCCCTCCGCGGGGACGCGAAGGCCGGTGCCGGAGACCGCGACGTCCGCGTAGACGTGCCGAACGACGCCGCGCGCCCCCGCGGCCAGGGGCAGCTGCATTCCCACGTAGGCGGCCGTCTCGGGGCACGCCAGGTGCTGCACCGCATGGTACACGGTGCCCCCGAGCGTGAAGTGCACGCGCACCACGTGCTCGCGGTCGCCGCCCCTCCCCGCGCAGGCCTCCCCGAGGTCCACCCAGGCCCCGAAGGTGCCCGCGCCCATGGGGCCGAACGTGACGGTGGGCAGCGGCGCATGGACCGGCTGCGGGGGAGGAGGCCAGGCAGGTCCCCACGGCTGGGCGCGGGCTTCCCCGCTGGCAAGCCACGCAAGCAGGAAGAGCCCCAGGACCAGGAGAGCCCAGCGCATGGGGGTCCAAGCCCTTCCCAGGGCATTTGAACCTGCTTGGCCGGTCGTCGAAGCATCGGCCGTGACGGATGGCCCCGCCCGGTCCCTGGCGTCGAGCGCGAAGGCTTAGTGCAGGACCATGCTGGCCGCCGCGTGGCCGAGGCGCCCCCCATCAACCGCCCGCGCGGCACCCGCGACTTCGACCCCGCGCAGACGGCCGTCCGCCACCACGTGGGCGCCCAGATGCGCTCCGTGTTCCGCCGCTTCGCCTACCGCGAGGTGCAGACACCGGCCTTCGAGGAGCTGGCCCTCTTCACGGCCAAGTCGGGGGAGGGCGTCATCGGCGAGCTGTACAGCTTCAAGGACAAGGGCGACCGCGACATGTGCCTGCGCCCGGAGCTCACCGCACCCGTCATGCGGATGTACTTCCAGGAGCACTTCAACGACCCCAAGCCCATCAAGTGGTTCTACCACGGCGCCTGCTACCGCTACGACCGCCCCCAGGCGGGGCGGTACAGGGAGTTCTGGCAGTTCGGGTGCGAGCAGATCGGCGCTGGGACTCCCCTGGCCTATGCGGAGCTGCTGGCACTTGCGGACGCGGTGATGCGCGAGGTGGGCCTGCAGGAGCGCGACTTCTTCGTGGGGCACGTCAAGATCCTCAAGCACTGCGTGGACGCCTTCGGCTTCGACCCCGACGCGCGTGGCAAGCTGATGCGCGCCATCGACAAGGGCGACCGCGCCGAGGCCCAGCGTCTCGCCGATGCCAAGGGCGGCTGCGGGGCCGCCCTCGACCGGCTCTTCCTTGTCATGGACGCCCCCACCGTGGCGGCCGCGCGCCACGCACTCCTGCTGGGGGAGGTCGCCGACCCGCCCGGGGAGGACGCGGAGCTCCTGGCGGACCTCAGGGACCTCGAGGCCTGCCTTGGCCACCTGGCCGCCTTCGGGGTCGCGAACGTCAGGCTGAACCTTGGCATCGCGCGCGGCCTCGACTACTACACGGGCATCGTGTTCGAGATGCACTGCCCCATCCTGGGGGCCGAGAAGCAGCTGCTGGGCGGCGGCGGCTACGACCTTTCGCACGTCTTCGGCGGCCAGGCCACCCCGACGATGGGCTTCGGGCTCGGCTTCGACCGCACCATCGTGGCGCTGGAGAAGCAGGCGGAGCTTGCCGGCAAGGCCATGGCGTTCCCGCGGGAGGTTGGCCCCGCCCTCTACGTCGCGGCCCTCGGCGACGCGGCGGCCCGGCGGATGCTGCCGCTGGTGGCCCAGCTGCGACGGCAGGGCATCGAGGTGGAACTGGACCTGCTGGGCCGGAAGCCTGGCGCCGTGGCCAAGCATGCGGATGCGATTGGGGCCCGCCGCCTTGCCATCGTGGGCGACCGGGACCTCGAGTCCGGGACGGTCCAGGTCAAGGAGCTGGCCACCGGCAAGGTCGAGCCCATCGGCCTCGACGCCTTCGCCTCCAGCGCGTGGTAGTCGCTAATACTGCGACTTGCGCCGGGACGGCATCCCTGCGTCGGCCCCGCGCTCCTTCTCCTCGAGAGCCTCCGCCGGCGTCTTGCCGACGATGCCGCCCTGCGTGTTCGGCTTGCCCTCCACCGCGTCGTGGACCTCGCCGCGCCACGCGCCGCTGGGGACCTGGCGGTTCTCGATGTAGCGCTTGAAGCGGCCAAGGTCCCCCTCGATCTGCGCCTTGAGGAGGCCCAGCGCGCTGCCGGCCTTCTCGACGACGCCTTCGGGGGCGTAGGTCATGACCAGCTTGATGCGGCACTGGCCCGGGGCCAGGACCTCGAACAGGACGGCGCCGTTGTTGAGGGTGCCCGAGGTGCTCTTCCAGGAGATGAGGCGGTCCGGCTCCTGCTCGACGATCTCCGCGTCCCACTCCTTGCGCTGCCCGGCCACGCTGGCGACCCAGTGAAGGTGCGTGTCGCCGCGCTGCTCCACCGACTCGATGTTCTTCATGAAGCGGGGGAACTCCTCGAACTGCGTCCACTGGTCGTACGCGATGGAGATCGGCACGTCGCAGTCCACGGAGGCCTCCACCTTGTGCATCTTGTCGCCCTGGGTGTTCTCGGACATCAGAAGTCCCTCCGAAGGGTGTCGACGCCCGTGTGGACGCTCGGGGTGCCGGCGACCCCTTCCTTGGGGCGGACTCGGACGCGGCCGTCGTGGATCTCGCCGCGCCAGCCGCCGGATTCGACCTCGCGGGACTCGATGAAGAGCTTGAAGCGCTCCAGGTCCTCGACGATGCGCATGCCCACCAGGCCCAGTGCGTCGCCGGCGCGCTCGAGGGCACCCTCGGGCTCGTAGGTGAGGATCAGGGTGATCTTGCAGCGGTCGGAGTCGATGGGGGTGAACTGGACGCTGCCATTGTTCATGGCGCCGGAGATGGAGCGCCACGAGACGACCTGGTCCGGGGTCTGCTCGATGATCTCGGCCTCCCATTCCTTGCGGCGGCCGGCGATGGTGGCGACCCAGCGGAGCCGGTTCTGGGTCAGCTGGTCGACCTGCTCGACTCCCTCCATGAAGAGAGGGAAGGACTCGAACTGCGTCCATTGGTTGTACGCCGTGCGGACTGGCACGTCGACCTCGATGGATTTCTCGATGCGCTCCATGACTGCTCACCTTGGCGCACCGACCTTTCAACGTTCCACCATGATTGCCCCCACCAGGGGGAAGATCCTGCCCGGACCCTTGGACTGTCCTTGGTCAACCATGGATGGAGCCGGTGCCCAGAAGCGTCCGCACGACCCCTGGTTCCGGCGACGTCCTGCTCGCGAACTCGGCATTCTGCTGCGCATGCTCAGGCCTGCCCATCCCCACGAGGGCCGTCGTGACCCCAGGTACGGATCGGGTGTACTGGAGGGCGGTCGAGGCATCCGAGGTGGTGGCGAACGCCTTGGCCATCTCCGGTGGAACGTGGCCGGCGATGCGCATCTGCATGAGGCTTGCCGAGGCCAGCACCAGCATCCCGAGCTCCTTGGCGCAGTCCAGGGTCGTCTGGGCGCCGAAACGGAACGGTTGCGTCGGCACGAGGGCGGCCTCCGTCATCACCATGTTCACGGGCATCTGCAGCGCCCGGAAGTGGTGCCCCCCCGCCTTGCCGCCGACCTTCATGCGCGCCTGGCCCGCGTGGTGCACCAGCTTCACGAGGCTCAGGTGGCCCTTCTCCCCCGGTGGCACGCGAAGCCCGTCCCACGTCGCGATGCCGTACATCCCGATGTGGCCCGAATCGCAGGCCCGCTCAAGCACCTCGAAGGCGGCCTCCATCCGCGCGTAGAATTCCCCGGGCGCCACTCCCCATTCGAGCTGGTGCTCCGGGTTGTGGAGGAAATAGACGTCGATGCACTCCAATCCCAGGTTCTTCCGGCTGCGCGCCAACTGGTGGGCGAGGAACCCGGGAGCAAGGCTGTGACCAGAGAGGACGTCTCCCTTCGCCAGCACTCCACTGTCGATGTACTCGCGCTGGAACCACGCGTCACTGTCCGGCACGTCGCAGTCCCCATGCAGGAACCCAGCCTTGCTGCATACGACGATGCCCCCGCGCGCAGCTCCCCGCACGTGGGCCGCGATCGCCTTCCCCAGGTCGCGCTCGCTGGCCTGGTCGCGGTAGTTGGCTGCCGCATCCAGCAGGTTGACGCCGTTGGCCAGTGCGACCTTCGCGGCGTTGGTGTAGTTGGCGCGGTCCGCGGGGGAGGTCCCGCCCAGGTAGCTTCCCATGCCAAGGCTGGAGACGGTCAGGCCCTGCGACACGCGGTAGTGGCCCCGTGCGGCCTTGTGCGCGTTGGCGTACGCGGAGGTGCCCTCGGGCGTCGCCTTTCCAGGAATCACAGGTTTGGCATGGGGTCCTCCTCCATCTAGCCGATGGATGGGTGCGCGTGGGGATGAAGTTGTCAGGGAGAAGCGTGGAATCGAACGTTCGTTGGCCATTGGACCAGCTTGCGCGTAGTGAAAACGCCGAGGGCAGGATTTGGAGCGGCAGCGCATCGGCGCCGCCGCGCCCGAAGGACCCCCGCAGGGCATGTCCGAGGGAGCAAATCCTGCCCTCGTAGGTTCGAGGAGGCGCGAAGCGCCTACGATGGAGCGCCGAGGGCAGGATTTGAACCTGCAAATCCAGAGGACACTGGTTTTCGAGACCAGCGCAATACCGGGTTATGCGACCTCGGCAGAGGCGTCCTACCTTTGGAGGACAGGCGCCCGACAGGGACGTGGTATTTGCCGATTTCTGGCGAGCGGAGCGCGAGCCATTCGGGGGTCGCGGGGGCCGACGGCCCCCGCGCGGGGGGTCAAGGGCGGGGGGCGGAGCCCTCGCCGGGATGTGGGGCCGCAGGCCCCACGATGCAAATGATCGACCTGTTTGCAGGTCGGAGGACACTGGTTTTCGAGACCAGCGCAATACCGGGTTATGCGACCTCGGCAGAGGCGTCCTACCTTTGGAGGACAGGCGCCCGACAGGGACGTGGTATTTGCGGATTTCTAGCGGGGAAGCGCCCAAATGGCGGCGCGATGTCCCTGTTTCGTGAAGGTGCATGCCACGTTCCGTCCCCGCCGCCGGGAGGACTGCGACGTGGAGGTGCCCGCTGGGGCCACGGCGCGGGACGTGCTGGTGAAGCTTGGCCAATCCGTGGATGGGACCGTGGTGGTGAGGGCGGGGACGCCGATCCCGGAGACCGAGGCTCTGGTGGACGGGGACCGGCTGATGCTCCTGTCCGCGTTCAGCGGTGGATGATGGCCGACGCGCCCGTGCCCGACGTGGAGATGAAGGACGCCTGCGAGTCCTGCGCCGCCCCCCTCACCTGGGTCAGCGACGCCTACACCTGCTCCTACAACTGCACCTTCTGCTCCGAGTGCACCCAGGACATGGCCTTCGTGTGCCCCAACTGCGGCGGCCACCTGGAGAAGCGGGCCCCCAACACGCAGCCCGTCGGGAACCGCAAGAAATCGTGACACCGGGTTTTTTTTGGAGTCCCGGCTGGGTGGGGAGACGGATCGCCGGCTCTGGGAAAAAAATCCAGATCCTCTGTGCCACCCTGTCGTCCCATTCGGGCGGGGTTCTCCTTTCGCCACCCGCAAACGGTCATATACCCCCCCTTCCTCGCCGCAGACAGCGACAGTACCAGACGCCTTGGGCAATGCCTCGTGCACCCCGACGTGTCCGGCCCGCCCCGCAAGGGGCCCCCTTGGGCCGGCGCAGGCGTCACGGTCGTCGCGACCATCCGTCTTGGGCGATAGGGGCCTCGGCCACCCGCCCAGATTTCGGCGCAAAGGCAACGAAGGGGTTGCTGGAGCGTCAGCACAGAAGGTACCAACATGGGAAAACGCTCTCACCCGCGCCAAGGCTCGATGGGGTTCTACCCCCGCAAGCGGGCCCGCTCGAACGTCCCGCACGTCAAGGCCTGGGCCGCTGACGAAGGGACCCCCAAGCTCCAGGGCTTCGCCGGCTACAAGGCCGGCATGACCCACGTCCTGGCGGTCGACTACCGCCCCGCCTCCGTCACCGCGGGCCAGGAGGTCCGCATGCCCGTCACCGTCATCGAGACCCCCCCGATGGCCATCGTGGCCGTCCGCGTCTACGAGAACACCTCGTACGGCATCAAGACCCTCACCGAGGTCTGGGCCGACAAGGTCGACGAGCGCCTCGGCCAGCGCCTGCCCACGGCCAAGAAGCCGCAGGACGCCGCCGCCAAGTGGAAGCTCATCTCCGAGGCCGACGTCGGCGACGTCCGCGTCCTCGCGCACACCCAGCCCGTCGAAGTGACCGGCGTCGACCACAAGATCCCCGACATGATGGAGATCCGCGTCGGCGGCGGCGACCTGAAGGCCCGCCTCGAGTACGCCAAGGGCATCCTCGGCAAGACCCTCACCGTCGCGGACGCCATGAAGAACGGCCAGATGATGGACACCCTCGCCATCACCAAGGGCTACGGCTTCGAGTCCCGCGTCGTCCGTTTCCACACCAAGCTGCTGTCCCACAAGAACAGCAAGCACCGCCGCATGATCGGCACCCAGGGCTCCTGGCACCCGAACTGGGTCCAGAGCACCGTCCCCAACGACGGCCAGCGCGGCTACCACCAGCGCACCGAGTACAACAAGCGCATCCTCAAGATCGGCGCCGACGGCGCGGAGGTCACCCCCGCGGGCGGCTTCCCCCACTACGGCGTCGTCCGCAACGAGTACCTGCTGGTCCACGGCTCCATCCCCGGCCCCGCCAAGCGCATCATCCGCATGCGCGACGCCGTCCGCTACACGCGCGGCATCGAGGTCAAGGAAGCCGACATCCGCTACGTGAGCACCCAGTCCAAGCAGGGGGCCTGAAGATGAGCAAGATCACCATCCACGGGAAGGACGGCAAGTCCGCCGGCACCACCGAGCTGCCCGCCGTCTTCCAGACCCCGCTCCGGACCGACCTCATCCGCAAGGCCGTCAAGGTCGCACGCGCCAACCGCCGCCAGCGCTACGGCGCCTCGCCGGTCGCCGGCGAGCGCCCCTCCGTCGAGTGGCCCGGCAAGGGCAAGGGCATGGCGCGCACGCCGCGCAAGAAGCAGGCCTCCGACGCCGCCTTCGTGCCCAACGCGTTCAAGGGCCGCCGGGCCCACCCGCCCGAGAGCCGCCACTTCTGGAACAAGCGGATCCCCGCCCAGGAGCGCCGCCTCGCCATCGCCTCCGCCATCGCCGCCACGTCCTCCAGCGAGATCGTGCGCGCCCGCGGCCACCAGGTCGACGAGAAGCTGGCCCTGCCGGTCATCGTCGCCGACGACGCCATCCTGAGCGAGAAGACCTCCGACCTGTCGGAGTTCCTCGCGAGCCTCGGCCTCGGCGCCGACCTCGTGCGCGCCAAGGAAGGCATCCACGTCCGCGCCGGCATGGGCAAGCTGCGCGGCCGCCGCTACAGGACCCCGAAGTCCCTGCTGCTGGTCACCGCCGACGGCAAGGCCCCCGGCGCCCAGAACCTGGCCGGCGTCGACGTCGTGGCCGCCCGCAACCTCTCGGCCGAGCACCTGGCCCCCGGCGGCGACGCCGGCCGCCTCACGGTCTACACCCAAGGCGCCCTCGCGGCCCTCAAGGAGGCCTACGCATGAACTCCAGCCCGCACGCCATCCTCCTGCACCCGATGGTCACCGAGAAGACGATGCGCCTCATGGACGAGAACAACTCCCTCGAGTTCCTCGTCCGGCGCTCCGCCAACAAGGACCAGATCCGAAAGGCCGTCGAAGAGCTGTTCAGCTGCGAGGTCGCGACCGTGAACACCCGCATCACCAAGGATGGCAAGCGCGCCATCGTCCGCTTCGGCGGCGAGACCAGTGCCGAGGACATCGGCATGCGCATCGGGGTGTTCTGATGGGAAAGCGCATCCTGACCCGCCGCCGCGGAGCCGCCGCCCCGCGCATGCTGAGCCCGTCGCACCTGCACAAGGGCAACGTCAGCTACCCCGTCAAGTTCCTGGGCACCGGAAAGGTCGTCTCCCTCGAGCACGCCCCCGGCCGCACCTGCATCCTGGCGAAGGTCAAGTTCCCCGACGGCACCGAGTCGCTGCACATCGCCAACGAGGGCATGTCCGTCGGCCAGGACGTCGTCTTCACGGACACGACCCAGATCTCGCCCGGCAACGTGACCGTCGTCTCGAAGATCCCTGAGGGCACCCCCATCTTCAACATGGAGGCCCGCCCCAACGACGGCGGCAAGTTCTGCCGCACCGCCGGCAACGCCGCCGAGATCGTCACCCACGAGGCCGAGCGCACCATCATCCGCATGCCCTCGGGGAAGTTCCGCAACTTCCACCCCCTGGCGCGCGCAACGATCGGCCTGGTGGCCGCCGGCGGCCGCGGCGACAAGCCGTTCCTGAAGGCCGGCAAGGTCCACCACGCCATGAAGGCCAAGGGCGTCCGCTGGCCCCGCGTCCGCGGTGTCGCCATGAACCCCGTCGACCACCCCCACGGTGGCGGCGCGCACAACTTCCGCGGCGGGCAGACCTCGGTCGCCCGCGGCGCACCCCCGGGCCGCAAGGTCGGCAAGATCGCACCCAGCCGCACTGGGATGAGGAGGTAATACCATGGCAAAGCGTGTCATCAACAACCCCGGCGCAGCCCGCCGCAAGCTCCGCAAGGCAAAGGCGGTCATCGAGACCCGCGCCAAGAAGGAGTTCCTGTACCGCGGCAAGACGCTTGCCGAGCTGCAGGCGCTGCCGATGGCCGAGGTCCTGCCCCTGCTGCCTTCCCGCACCCGCCGCCTCTACACCCGCGGCGTCAAGCCCGAGGAGCTGAAGTTCCTGGAGAAGGTGGCCGACGCCAAGCCCGGCGAGGTCGTGCGCACGCACTACCGCCACATGGGCATCCTGCCCCGCTTCGTGGGCAAGATCGTCCAGGTCCACAACGGCAAGGAATTCATCAACGTCACCGTCCAGCCGGAGATGATCGGGCACCGCCTCGGCGAGTTCGCCATCACCTGCAAGCCCGTCACCCACTCGGGCGTCGGTGTCGGTGCGACCCGTGGAAGCAAGCACGTCCCCCTGAAGTGATCCTATGGCAACGTACTACTCCACAGTCCCCCTCGAACCCGCCAAGACGGCCCGCGCCTACGGCCGCGACCTCGACTGCAGCCCCAAGTCCGGCCGCAACGTCGCCCGCGCCATCAAGGGCATGCCCGTCGTCCGCGCGAAGGAGTTCCTCGCGTCGGTCGCCCGCCTCGAGACCCCCGTGCCCTTCAAGGTCCGGGTGCGCAAGATCCACCACCGCCGCGGCGAGGGCTTCGGCCCTGGCAAGTGGCCGGTCGGCGTCGTGACGCGCTTCCTCAAGGTGCTGGAGTCCGCCGAGGCCAACGCCGAGTACAAGGGCCTTGACAAGGAACGCCTCGTCATCACCCACGCGACGGCCTACCAGGGCACGGTCATCCAGGCGTTCACGCCCCGCGCCCAGGGCCGCGCCACCCCCCACTACAACCGCAAGTGCAACTTCGAGGTCATCGTGACCCAGGTCGAAGCGGAAGAGACCCAGGAGGCCGAGTAACCATGGCCGTCGAACGCAAGTTCATCAAGGAAGCCGTCAACCGCGTCCTGGTCAAGGACTACGTCAAGAAGGAGACCGAGCGCGCCGGCTACGGCGGCATGGACATCCAGCGCACCCCGCTGGGCACCCGTGTCAACATCGTGGCTGAGCGCCCCGGCATGGTCATCGGCCGCCGCGGCGCCACCATCAACGAGCTCACCAGCCAGCTGCATGGCCGCTTCGGCATCGAGAACCCGCAGATCTCCGTGGAGGAGCCGAACTACAACCCCGGCCTCAACGCGCAGATCATGGCCATCAAGGTCGCCGAGTCCCTCGAGCGCGGCTGGCACTTCCGCCGCGTCGGCCACAGCACCACCCAGCGCGTCATGGCGTCCGGCGCCCAGGGCGTCATCGTCGAGATCGCGGGCAAGCTCACCGGCCAGCGCAAGCGCCGCGAGAAGTTCATCCAGGGGCATGTCAAGTACTGCGGCGAGACCGCATTGACCCTGATGGACGTCGGCTATGCCCAGTGCAAGAAGAAGCTCGGCGTCATCGGCTGCACCGTCCGCATCATGAAGAAGGACGCCGTCCTGCCCGACGAGGTCAAGATCTTCGGCCCTGGCGAGAAGGAGGCCGCGGAGGCCGCCAAGAAGCAGCGCGCCGCCCAGACGGCCGCCGGCGTCCAGACCGTGGACCAGGTCCCCGGCCAGACGCCCGCCGTCGGCACGCAGGCAAGCCCCGCCCCCGCGCAGCCCACCCCGGCCGCCACGACGCCGCAGGCCCCCTCGGGCCCCAGCGTCCCCACTTCCACCGGCCCCGCCCCAGCCCCCGGCTCGGGCGCGCGCCGTGAGCGCAAGTCGTTCACCGTAGGAGGCAACCAGTAATGCTGAAGGCCCCCGAGGTCCGCGGCATGAGCCCGGCCGACCGCAAGACGCGCCTGGCGGAACTCCAGCGCGAGCTGATGCAGGAGCGCGGCGTGCAGGCGATGGGCGGCTCGACCCCCAACCCCGGCAAGATCCGCACCCTGCGCCGCGAGATCGCCCGCATCCTCACCATCCAGAACGAGGACAAGC
>DATLBS010000038.1:0-37658 GCA_035526765.1 Thermoplasmatota archaeon
GCCAACGCCCGCTTCCCCACCTTCGTGAAACTGCTGCTCAAGAACTTCCCCAAGCTGGCCCCCCTCGTCCGGAAGTACATCATGGCCGTGCAGCAGCTGGAGGAGGACAAGGCCAAGCGCGACTGGGACGAGGTCGACCAGATGCTTGTCGACGTCGAGCGCCAGCTCGGCGGCGACGTGGCGAAGGTGGAGGCCTGAGCGTGCACGACGTCGAGCGCAGGCTTGCCGAAGAGACCCCTTCCGTGACGGCCGCCTAGCATGTACCGCATGGCCCGCCCGGCAAACGCCCTCATGGCCGCCACCGGCACCCTCGCGGGCATCGTGCTGTGCCCCGGCCCACCCCTCCTGATGCGCACGTGGCTGGCCGCGCCGCTGGCCGCCTTCCTGCTCTCCGCCTGGGGCAACATCCGCAACGACCTCGCGGACGTCGAGGTCGACCGCGTCGCGCACCCGCACCGGCCGCTGCCCACGGGGCGCATCCGCACCGGCCACGCCAAGGCGCTGGCTGGCGTCCTCCTGGCGGCGGCCCTCGTGGCGGCGTACGTGGCCGCGGGCGTGCCCACCCTCGTCTTCGCCGCCATGAACGCCCTCTTCCTCGTCCTCTACGAGTGGCGCCTCAAGGCCGAGGGGCTGCCGGGCAACCTCGTCATCGCCCTCCTCGTCGCCAGCACGTTCCTCTTCGGTGCGGTGGCCACCAACACGGACCCGTTGGGGTGGGGCATGGCGGTCCTGCTGGCCGCGATGGCGCTGCTGGCCAACATGGCGCGCGAGGTCATCAAGGACACCGAGGACATGGAGGGCGACCGCGGCCACCGCACCACCTTCCCGATGGCCATCGGCGCCGGGCACGCCACGGGGCTGGCCGTCTACCAGGTCATCTGCGCCGTGCTTCTCTCCTTGCTGGCCTTCGTCTTCAAGCCCATCGGCTGGTGGGGGCCATGGCTGCTGGTGCTGGCCGCCGCCGACGCGCTGTTCCTCTTGGCCGCGGCGCGCGCCTTCAGGGCCCCCGGGCCAAGCCAGCGCCTGCTGAAGCTCGCGATGGGTGTGGCGTTGCTGGCGTTCCTGGCGGGGCCGCTGGTGCCGCGCGTCTAGGGCCCGAACCGCTTCTAGGTTCACGCGGAGGTCGCGGAAGACGCGGAGAGTCCCCCCGGGCTAGGTTCCTTTCGCCCCCCCCCGGTGTCATCCGTGGTCCGACGGGGCGCGAACCCTAGAGCGGGATGTTGCCATGCTTGCGCTTCGGCCCGTCCTGGCGCTTGTTCACCAGCGTCTCGAGCGCCTTGATGAGCATGGGGCGCGTCTCCTGCGGCTCGATGACGTCGTCGATGTAGCCCTTGCGTGCCGCCACGTAGGGGCTTGCGAACTTCCTGCGGTACTCGTCCACGAGCTCCGCCCGCCTCTTGGCCAGCTCCGCCCCGGTGAGGCCCTTGAGCTCGCCACGGAACACGATGTTGACGGCGCCCTCAGGCCCCATGACTGCGATCTCGGCGGTGGGCCACGCAACGTTGTAGTCGGCGCGGATGTGCTTGCTGCACATGACGTCGTAGGCGCCCCCGTACGCCTTGCGCGTGATGACCGTCAGCTTGGGCACCGTGGCCTCCGAGTACGCGTACAGGAGCTTGGCGCCGTGGCGGATGATGCCGTTGAGCTCCTGCTGCACTCCCGGCAGGAAACCGGGGACGTCGACGAACGTGACGAGCGGGATGTTGAAGGCGTCGCAGAACCGCACGAAGCGTCCCGCCTTGACGCTGGCATTGATGTCCAGCACGCCCGCCAGGTTGTTCGGCTGGTTGCCGACGACGCCGATGGCCCGTCCGTTGAGGCGCGCGAAGCCGATGATGATGTTCTTCGCGAAGTCCGGCTGCATCTCCAGGAACTTCCCGTCGTCCACCACGGCGCGCACGACCCGCACCATGTCGTACGGCTTGTCCGGCGAGTCGGGCACGATGCGCAGGAGCTCCGGGTCCATCCGGCTGGGACTGTCCTGTGGCACCGTCAGCGGCGGCTCGGCCAGGTTGTTGCCGGGAAGGAAGGACAGCAGCTCGCGGATGCCGCGGATGCAGGACTCCTCGTCCTCGAAGCTCGCGTGCGCGACCCCGGAGGTCGCGGAATGCGTGTGCGCGCCGCCCAGCTCGTCGAAGGTGACGGTCTCCCCTGTGACGGTCTTGATGACCTCGGGGCCCGTGATGAACATGTGGCTCGTGCCCTCCACCATGAACGTGAAATCCGTGATGGCAGGCGAATAGACGGCCCCGCCCGCGCACGGCCCAAGGATGGCCGAGACCTGCGGGATGACGCCGGATGCCCTTGTGTTGCGCCAGAAGATCTCCGCGTAGCCACCGAGGGCGACCACTCCTTCCTGGATGCGTGCGCCGCCGGAGTCGTTGAGGCCCACGATGGGGGCGCCGTTCTGGAGGGCGAGGTCCATCACCTTGCAGATCTTCTCCGCGTACACGCCACCCAGGGAGCCGCCCAGGACCGTGAAGTCCTGCGCGAAGACGTAGGTGAGCCGCCCGTCGACGGTGCCCCAGCCCGTCACGACCCCGTCGCCCAGGAAGTGCTTCCTGTCCATCCCGAAGTCGTGGGCGTCGTGCTGGCGCAGGGCATCCAGCTCCACGAAGGAGCCGGCATCCAGCAGAAGGTCGATGCGCTCCCGGGCCGTGTACTTCCCGGACTGGTGCTGCTTCTCGATGCGGTCCGCGCCCCCGCCCACCAGGGACTCGGCCTTCCGCCTGCGCAGGTCGTCCACGCGCGCCTCGACGCTCACGCAGGCCCGAGTCCGAGCCTTCGATTTAAGTCCGGCGTGCACCGTTCCCCTTAACACGCCCCCCTCTGTCGGCGCGCCCGTCCCATGCCGGAGGTGATCCCCTGCAGCCCCTAGTCAAGGCGGAGGACCTCCACCTCAGCTACGGCCCCACGCATGTCCTGCGCGGAGCGGGGTTCCTCATCCATCCCGGCGACAAGATCGCCCTCGTCGGCCCCAACGGCGCGGGGAAGACCTCCATCTTCAAGCTCCTCCTGGGCACCCTCAAGCCGGACCTTGGCCACATCGAGCACGGCCCCGACCTCCGCATCGCGTACCTCCCCCAGGTCCCTGACATCCCGCCCGCGACACCCGTCCTGGAACTCCTGGCCGCCCCCACGGCCAACGCGCGCCGCATCGAGGCGGAGCTGGCCACCCTGGAGGCCTGGATGGCGGAGCCGACCGCGTGGGACGAGCCGGATGCCAAAGAGCGGATGGCGCGCTACACGGAACTGCAGACGCGCCTGGGCGAGGAGAAGGCGAAGGGGCGCGCCGTGGACTCGCCGTTGCTGAACGACCTCGGGGTCCCTGAGGAGGTGCTCGAGGCCAAGTTCGGCAGCCTCTCCGGCGGCGAGCGCAGCAAGGTGCTGCTGTGCAAGGCGCTCTCCGCGGCCAAGGACACGGACCTCCTGCTGCTGGACGAGCCGACGAACCACATGGACATCCCGACGGTGGAGTTCATCGAGCAGTACCTCATGGACCTGAAGGGCTCCGTGATGGTGTCCGCGCACGACAAGTACCTGCTGGACAACGTGGCGGACCGCGTCTTCGAGGTCGACAACCGCCAGGTCGCAAGCTACACGGGCAACTACTCCAGCTACCAGGCCCAGCGGCGGGCGCTGCAGGCTGCCATCGCGGCGAAGAAGGCGCGCCAGTTCCACGAGGTCACCCGCCAATTGCGCATCATCGAGGAGCTGAAGGTCCGCAACAAGTTCGACGCCCAGGTCCGCAGCCGCAAGACCCGCATGAAGCACATCGAGCAGGTCACCGACGTGGCCCCCACGCAGCGCAAGTCCTTCCGCCTCCTGTTCCAGAGCGACGCGCTGCCCCGCGAATGCATGCGCCTGGAGAACGTCTCGAAGCGCTTCGGCGACCGGTCCCTCTTCGCGGGCGTCGAGTGGGAGATCGAGGGCGGCGACAAGATCGGCCTGATCGGGCCCAACGGCTGCGGCAAGTCCACGTTCCTCAAGCTCCTGACCGGCAAGCTTGCCCCCGATTCCGGCAAGATCGAGAAGAAGCCGGCCGTGACGATCGGGTACTTCGACCAGCACCACGAGGGCCTCGACCCTGAGCGCAGCCTCATCGACGAGGCCCGGGCCCTGCGCGACCCCCCGCCGCCTGACGAGTGGAGCCGTGGCCTCCTGGGCCGGTTCCAGTTCTCCGGGGACACCGTCTACAAGAAGGTCAAGGAGCTGAGCGGTGGCGAGCGCGCCCGCCTGGCCCTCGCCAAGTTCATCGTCGGCAAGCACAACCTCCTCGTGGTGGACGAGCCGACGAACCACCTGGACCTCGAGTCGCAGGAGATCGTGGCCGCGGCCCTGCGGGAGTACGAGGGCACCGTCGTCGTGGTGAGCCACAACCGCAGCTTCCTCGACGACATCACGAACAAGACCGCCGTCATCGCGCACCGCCGCGTCGGCCTCTTCACCGGCAACTACACGGCCGCCTCGGAGACGAAGCAGTTCCAGGAGTTCGTGCAGTCGGGGACGAAGGGGCGCTACAAGGTGCTGCGCGCGTTCAAGGACTGGGAACGCGACACGAAGTACCACCAGGGCGACCACATCGACATCACGGGCCTCGAGACGCAGGGCTTCCGGCGCCTGCTGCGGTGGGCGGAGTCCGAGGGCCGGATCGAGCTGGTGCTCTAGGGTCGGCTCCGCAGCGCCCCCCGCTGGCAGACGGCTGCCTTCAGACCCACTTGCGGCGCGCCACGAACGCGCAGCCCAGCAGGACGGCCCCGAACAGGAGGGCGGCAGGTGCGGGGGCATCCGCCACCCCGGCGGACAAGGCCTCGCAGGTGAGGGCGTCCTTGGGACCTGCCGCGTCGCAGGAGTCGACCATCGCCAGGACGTTCACCACGAGCTCGTTGCCTTTCTGCGGGTCGATGGTGGACCGGGGCGTGATCTTGAGCTGGACCGACGTCTGGTTGCGTGCCGTGGCCTGCTCGGGGGTGGCGACCTGGAAGACCACGGTCTTCGTGAAGTCCTTCCCGCCGCTGAGCTCGGAGGGGCCGAGGATGACGGGAGTGGGGAGGCGCGGCGACCAGCCTTCGGGGACCTCGCCCACGAGCGCGAAGTCGACGTTCGTGTTGGCGTTGCCCAGGTTCGTCACGGTGACCTCGTAGTTGATGCTCTTGCCGGGGAGCGCGTGGCCGACGGGGGTGGGGACGCTGGCGGTGAGAAGGCCGAAGTAAGCGACGCTGAAGGGGATCGTCGCGGTGCCGCGGGCCTCCCGCACGGTCCCTCCGGACGGAACGGAGCCGTTGACGGTGAACAGGAGAGGCTTCTCGCCTTGCGCCTCTGGGGTGGCCGTGATGGCGAACTTCAGCTCCTCGCGCCAGATCTGCGAGAGCGGACCCTGGCAGGCGGACTGCGGGACACGGACCTCCTTGGGGCCTACGATGGACACGCCTCGCGGGGCCTGGATGGCATCAAGGCGCAGGACGGTGTCCTGCAGGCGAAGCTCGCTCGCGCCGGAGCACACGTACATGGCCTCCACGCTCGCGAAGCCACTTCCTTGGTTCACCACGACGGGGGGCGAGAGCACGCGACCGGAGCCGAACAGGAGCTGGCCCCCGGAGAATTGTGCATCCGTGGCGGGCAAGGCCACCAGGACCAGAAGGCAGGCAAGGAGCACGGACCAAGCGGAGCGCATACCCGCCAGCCTGGCGGCCTGGACATAATCGTAGTGGTCGACTGGCTTGAGATTGGACGCATCGTCGAAGCATCGACGCGCCGGAATGCAAGGAATTGAAGGTCACGCCGCCGAGCTGTTGACAGATTCGGAAGGCGCTAGGTCCTGGTCGCTCCAAGGAGACGGCCTGGAGGGCGCACAATCCAGCGGGGGGACCCGCATCGGTGTTGGGCTCTTCTGGCGGCGTGGCCAACCTCCTATTGGGGCCCTCAGGGGATAAGGTGTTGTGGACAATCGTGGTGGTGGGCGATGGTTCGGCAGGCGTCCGGCGGCTTCATCAACCACCCCTGGGTCGGCGCGTCCATCCGCGCTTGCGCGGAGCCCAACAGCCCCGTAGTCTAGTGGCCAAGGATAGGGGACTTTGAATCCTTTGACGACGGTTCGAATCCGTCCGGGGCTATCATGCAGGGATGACGGTTGAGGCCGGGGGCCCACCCGGCGGCCACGCGCACTTCTGGATGGGTTCGCCAAACTATGGGCAGGACCCGAACATCCACGCGTCTGGGACATGTTCGTGTGCCACCATTCCCTTGCGAGGGAGCGCGTTGTGGGGGGCATGGCCCGCCCAGGCACCCTGGCCTGCTCCTGCTGCCGTGACCGCCGCGTCTGGGCCGAGGTCCCCGCCGATGGACCGCGCTACCTTGAGGGCAAGCAATGCTTCAGGCAGGCGTGCCCCACATGCGGCGGGCCATGCCGCGGCACCTACAAGCTTGGCTGATGCCGCGGCCCCGGGCGGTCCCTCAGATGGCGGGGGGGCTTCCAGCCCTGGTGGCGCGCCTCTTCATCGGCATCCCGGTCCTTGCGCCGCGCCTCGATGAGGCCGTCGCGGGGCTTCGGCGCGTCGCTCCGGAGGCTCGGCCCGTGCCGGCCGCCAAGCGCCACGTGACCCTGCGGTTCCTCGGCGAATGCGACCCCGCCGCAGCCTTGGGCGCTCTGCAGGGGGCGCTCGAGGGGGAGGACCCTCTGGAGGGCCAGGTGGAGGGGCTGGGCGCCTTCCCCGACCCCCGGCGCGCCCGCGTGGCCTGGGCGGGCCTCCGCGCGCCTGGCCTTTCCGGGCTCGCGCGGCGCGTGCGGGATGCCACGGCCGCATTGGGCCGGCGCGGGGAGCCCGCTTTCACGCCGCACGTCACCCTTGCCCGGCTGCCGGGGGAACGAGACCTCACGGCGTGGTGCGCGGGAGTGGCCAGCGACACACCGGCACCCTGGGGGGCCTTCCGAGCCACGGCCGTCACCCTGTTCGAGTCGGTCCCCGGTGCGGCCGCGTACCGCGTCCTGCGGGAGGTGCCGCTGGGCCTGCCGCTCGGCGAGGGTGCGGAGGGTTTGGCTTAACACCGTGCCTCCGGTGGCGCCGACGTGGCCCCCCGTCCCCACCGTCCGGCGCTGCTGATCATCCTGGACGGGTTCGCGTGGGGCGACGACCGGCACGTCTGCAACGCGGTCAAGATCGCGAAGACCCCGTGCTTCGACCGGCTGCGCGCCACCTGCCCGAACGTGGAGCTGCACAACAACGGCCCCCACGTGGGGCTGCCCCCCGGCCAGATGGGCAACTCCGAGGTCGGGCACCTGAACATCGGCGCCGGCCGCGTCGTGTACCAGGACTACTTGCGCATCAACAACGCCATCCGCGACGGCACCTTCGGGCAGGAGGCCGGCATCCAGTCCGCCTTGGCCCACCTGCGACGCACCAAGGGCCGCCTCCACCTCATCGGGCTGCTGGGACCCGGTGGCGTGCATGCCCACGAGGACCACCTGGGGGCCGCCCTCAAGGCCGCGGCCAGGGAGGGCCTGCGCGACGTCTGGGTGCATCCCATCGGCGACGGCCGCGACACGCCGCCCCGCTCCGCCCTTGGGTACCTCGCGACGCTGGAGCGGCAGATCGCCGAGGCCGGCGTGGGCAAGGTCGCGGACTTCGTTGGGCGCTACTACGCCATGGACCGCGACATGCGGTGGGAGCGCGTGCAGGACGCCTACGACCTCTACACCCTGGGCAAGGGGCACCGCGCCGCCTCCGCCAAGGCCGCCGTGGAGGCCGCGTACGCGCGCGGGCAGAACGATGAGTTCGTGGAGGCCACCAGCATCGACCGCGCAGGCGCAGTGCGCGGGGGCGACGCGGTGCTTTGGCTGAACTTCCGCCCCGACCGCAGCCGCCAGATGACGCGGGCCTTCATGGATTCCGCCTTCAAGGGGTTCCCGCGGCAGCAGGTCCGCGACCTCGCTTGGACCTGCATGACGCAGTACGACAAGTCGTTCCAGGGGTGGCGGGGGCTGCACGTGGCCTACCCGCCGACCGCCGTGGCCAACTGCCTCGCGGAGCACCTCTCGACCTTGGGGCTCACGCAGTTCCACACCGCGGAGACCGAGAAGTACGCGCACGTCACCTACTTCCTCAACGGCGGCCGGGAGGCGGCGTTCCCGGGCGAGACGCGGAAGCTGGTGCCCAGTCCCAAGGTCGCGACGTACGACCTCAGGCCCGAGATGTCGGCGGGCCCCGTCACCGACGAGGTGCTGCAGGCGATGGGGTCCGGCGGCCACGACTTCGTGGTCGTGAACTTCGCGAACCCCGACATGGTGGGCCACACGGGGAAGCTGGACGCCACCATCCAGGCGGTGGAGTTCACGGACAACTGCGTGCACCGCCTGACCACGGTGGCCACCGAGCTGGGGTTCGTCACGCTCATCACCAGCGACCACGGCAACGCCGAGGACATGTGCAAGGTCAACCCGGACGGCAGCCGCGGCGAGCCGGTCACGAAGCACACCATGTACCCGAGTCCTCTCATCCTCGTCAACGGCAGGCCGGGAGAGTCCCTGAGGCCGGGAGGGTCCCTGGAGAACGTGTCGCCGACGCTGCTGGACCTCATGGGCCTCCCGGTTCCGCCCGAGATGACGGCGAAAAGCCTCGTCGTCAGGTCCTGAAAGCGGAGTCGGCTCCTTCCCGCGCTCGTGATTTCACGTCGGGCGCTCCGCGTTCGGTTCTGGACCATTTCGAGCCTAGCACTCCTTGGACGACGGCGGCGTCGAGCACCAGAAAGATGCCGCCGAATCTTTGCTAAGCAGCTATGTGCGGCCGCAGGCCGCACGACGCAGGGTGTCGACGGACCTTTCCGTCGGCGTGGAGCGCACGGCCCCGAACTTGCTGAAGGTTTCGGGAGGCGCGCTTCGCGCGCCCCATTCCATCGCCTGCAATGCCAACAGGTCGAGTTGCACGACGGCGTCGGCGCCACAGCAGTGTTGTTCTGGCTGGCGGTTACGACGGACCGATGGGTCGATTCAAGTCGAGGGCTTTTGGAGGTCCTGCGCTGAACCGAGACAACCACAGGACGAACATCTTCCCCATCTGTGACATCTCTGGTTCAGTGGGGTCGAAACCCAGCCACCACAGCCCTCAAGTGTCCCCCACCGGCTCGCCACCTGATGCGCGCCTTGGCCCTCCTCCTGGCAATCCTGCTCCTTCCCCTGGCCGCCGCGCAGTCGCCGGCCCCCGCCGAGGTCGCCGTGGAAGGCGCCAAGCTGGACGGCAAGCCGCTGGAGCTCGACGATGCCGCGACCCTGGCCGCCCTGCAGGCCTTCAGCCAGGATGTCTCCGGGCAGCGCATCCACGACTGCGTTCAGGCCATCACGACGGACGTGCCCGACTCCTACCGCGTCATGGGCACCCCGACGCAGGCCCTGTTCCTCGAGAAGTACCGCAACGTGTTCGGCGCCATGGGCCTCAAGACCGGCGTGCAGCACTTCACGAAGGGCGGCCCAGGAGCGCCCGTGGGCGGCACCCCGAACGCGGGCACGGGTGGCAACAACATCGTAGGTGTCCTGCCGGGCCTGGACCTGCACAAGTGGGTGGTCATGGGGGGCCACTACGACACCCGCGAGGAGACCATGGGCGGGGGTGCGCTCGACAACGCCTCCGGCATGTGCACGGTCACCGAATTGGCGCGCGCCATGAAGGCGCAGTCGGACAAGTCCCCTCTCGCTGCGACGGTGGTGTTCAACTGGTACGACGGCGAGGAATGGGGCCTCTACGGATCCGTCGCCTTCGCGCAGGACCTCAACTTCACGAAGGACCTCCTCGGCCTGCCGCGCACGGACCGGGTGCAGGTGCTGCTGAGCCAGTCCTACGACATGCCGGGCCTCAACTACCCCGCGAAGAACAACGCCCCGCAGTACGGCGCCCCCACCGACCTCGACGAGTACGCCGTGCTCAACCTCCGCACCGCCCCCATCCACACGGACGGCAAGTGGGCCTGCTGGAGCTACGGCTGCTACGAGTCCCTCAAGGCGCGCGACGACTTCCCCGCCCTCCTGCGCAACAACACCAATCACCAGTTCCTCGTGCGCGAGGTCGCCTACGACGTCCTGCAGTACCCCAAGGAGTACATCTGGGTGTACGACGACGCGTACGGCCGCAGCGACCACATCCCCCTCATCGCGGCAGGCTCCCCCGGGATGCGCATCCAGGGCTCGCACGACGAGGAGTACCCGCACTACCACCACGCCACGGACACCCTGCCTGCGCTCTACCTCATGGCCGGCAGCAAGGAGGCCCTCGTCGCGGCCTACGACACGGAATCGCGCATCGGCGGCACCGTCGCGGACTACGTCGCCCTCACCGGCTCGCACGGACGCTACGGCGACGCCCGGTTCCTTGGCGAGGCTCCTTCGGCCACCAACGGCACCCTGACCGGCCAGGACGCGCAACCGACCCCTGCCCCGGGCCTGGCCTTCCCGCTCGTGGCCCTCGTCGCCATCGCCCTCCTGCGCCGCCGCGGCAACCCTTAACGCCCCGACGCATGTCCGCCCCCACCCCCATCCAGCCCGACTACGCAGGCACCCTCTGGTCCGTCGAGGCGATGGTCTTCGACGGCGCCGCCGACGGGACCCTGCGCAGCCATGGGGCGCTGGTCCAGGCGAACGTCCACGAGGGACCCGTCTGCGCGCGCGGCGGCCTCTGCGCCTTCCCGGTGGACCGCACCCTCCTCGACTACTTCGAGTGCACCGTCCTTGCCGATGGCCGCCTCGCCATCGTGTACCCCGCGGATTCGGCCACCAACGCCCGCGCCCTGGAGATCCGCGTGGCCGTGCAGGACGGCGGCAGCCCCCTCTTCGTGAAGCCTTGACCGGTCACGACGAGCGTGCGGATGGATGCGCCGCCACAACCCTGAAATCACACCCCTCCTGGGACCGGGCATGAACCGGAACGTCCCCTCCGGCCTCGTCGAGGACGCAGGCTACACCAGCGTGGACCCGGCGCCTCCCCTCGACGGCCCCGCCGCTGGCTACAAGACGAAGGTGGCCGGGCTGCGCGCCCGCCTCACCGACGCGTCCCTGCCCATGTTCGAGCGCATGCGCATCGTGTTCACCCTGCGCAACCTGGGGGGTCCCGACGCCGTGGACGCCCTTGCGGCATGCTTCGACGACCCTTCCGCGCTGCTGCGGCACGAGGTCGCCTACGTCATGGGCCAGATGCAGGACCCGCACGCCATCCCTGCCCTCACGCGCACACTGCAGAAAGAGGACGAGCACGTGATGGTCCGCCACGAGTGCGCCGAGGCCCTGGGCGCGATCGGCCGCCCGGAGTCCATCCCGGTGCTGCAGCGCTACGTCCACGACCCGCGCCCGGAAGTCGCCGAATCCTGCGTGGTGGCCCTCGACCTCATCGCGTGGGTCGCCTCGAAGGAGTTCCAGTACGCCGACGCCTAGGGCACAAGGCAGG
Organism: Thermoplasmatota archaeon; assembly: GCA_035526765.1. Lineage (GTDB taxonomy): Archaea > Thermoplasmatota > E2 > JACPAO01 > JAHFTW01 > JAHFTW01. The sequence goes on from DATLBS010000038.1 coordinate 11,424, forward strand.
GCGCGTGCCGCCTCGTCCTTCTTCCCTCACCTTCGTCAACGTCAAATGCGCGCATCCGGCTGTCGCCGCATGCCCAAGGCGTCGCCGGTCCCCCTCTCGCCGCAGGAGGCCCTCGCGGCCATCGCGAGCCACTGCATCGAGATGGACGGCATGGTCACCCTGGAGGAGCACGACGCCCTGCGCGCCGCCCTGGGGCAGGTGCACCTCATGGGGGCCCCCGCGCAGGTCCGCGAGGTCCTGCGCCGCATCGGCGAGCGCGTGCGGCGCGACGGCGCGGACCAGGTGCTGGAGGCCGCCATCCATTCGCTGCCGCCGACATGGCGCCCGCCTGCCTACGACGTGGCGATGCGCCTCGTCAGCTCGGACGGGGACGTGGCCGCCGAGGAGTCCGCGCTGCTGGCGCGGCTGCGCAGGGACTTCCGGCTCTAGGCCCGGAACGCACGCCAGCCGGCCGCCGTTCCACTCGTCGGTCGCGGTGCGGCCCACGCCTAAATAGCGCCTCCTCATCGGCCAAACGTAAGTATGGCGAGCCAACGCGCGGTCCGGCCCGGGGTCCCCCAGGGCACGCCCCGCGCCCTGCTGTCGGTCTCCGACAAGGCGGGGATCGTCGAGTTCGCCCGGCGCCTGCACGGCCTGGGACTGGGGCTGGTCTCGACGGGGGGCACGGCGAAGCAGCTGCGCGCGGCCGGCCTCGATGTGGAGGACGTGTCGGACCTCACAGGGTTCCCCGAGATGATGGAGGGTCGCGTCAAGACGCTGCACCCCAAGGTGGCCGGGGGCATCCTGGCCGACCGCAGCATCGCCTCGCACGTGGCGTCGCTGCAGGAGCATGGCATCACCCCCATCGACCTGGTCGTCGTGAACCTCTACCCGTTCGAGCGTGCCGCCGCCGAGGGGGCCGACCTGGACGAGCTCATCGAGCAGATCGACATCGGGGGGCCAAGCCTGCTGCGCGCCGCCGCCAAGAACCACGCCCACGTCCTCGTCGTCACGGACCCTGCCCAGTACGACCGCGTCGCCACCGCCCTCGAGGCTGGCGCCGTGCCCCTGGCGCTGCGGCAGGAACTGGCCCTGCGCGCGTTCCAGCACACCGCGCGCTATGACGCCATCATCAGCCGCGCCCTGTCGAAGCGGTTCGGGCTCACCGACTACCCCGAGCACCTTGCCTTTGCGTTCGACCGCATCGAGACGCTGCGGTACGGCGAGAACTCGCACCAGCGCGCCGCCTTCTACCGCAAGGCGGGTCCCCGCAACGTGGGCGAGCCCAGCATCGTGGCCTCGACGCAGCTGCACGGCAAGCAGCTGAGCTACAACAACATCCTCGACGCCGACATCGCCCTCGAGGCCGTCAAGGAGTTCCCCGAGGGACCCTGCTGTGTCATCGTCAAGCACGCCACACCGTGCGGCATCGCGCAGGCCCCCACGCTCCTGCAGGCCTACCAGGACGCGCTGGCGTGCGACCCCTATTCCCCGTTCGGCGGCATCGTCGCCGTCAACCGGGTCCTCGACCTCCCCACCGCGCAAGCCCTCGGCGACCTGTTCCTGGAGATCGTGGTGGCCCCCGGGTTCGAGCCGGCCGCCCTGGAGCACCTGAAGAAAAAGAAGAACGTCCGCCTCCTCGAGGTCCCCGGCCTCACGCGGCCCTACACGCGCTCGGGCACGCAGATCCGCAGCGTGACCGGCGGCCTGCTGGTCCAGGACCGCGACCTCAAGCCCTACGACCCCAACGCCTGGCAGACCGTCACGAAGAGTGCCCCCACGGCGGCGCAGATGGAGAGCCTGCTCTTTGCCGCCCGTTGCGTCAAGCACATCCGCTCCAACGCGGTGGTCTTCTGCCAGGGGACCCGCACCGTCGGCATCGGCGGCGGGCAGACCGCGCGCGTCGACTCCACCTTCATCGCGACCCACAAGGGCGGCGACCGCATCAGGGGCTCCGTGATGGCCTCGGACGCCTTCTTCCCCTTCCGCGACGCCATCGACGTGGCGGCGCAGCACGGGGTCGCCGCCATCGTGCAGCCCGGCGGCTCCATCCGCGACGACGAGGTCGTGGCGGCCGCCGACCAGCACGGCATCGCGATGGTGTTCAGCGGCCAGCGCTCGTTCCGCCACTGAGCTCAGCAAGCGTGCGGCGGAACACGTCCATGGATTGCGCCCCCGAAAGGGCCACGCGCCCATCGAAGACGAAGAACGGGACGCCGGAGACCCCCATGCGGCGCGCCTCGGCGACGTCATGCTCCACCTCGGGGGCACCGTCCCGGCCCTGCAGCAGGGCGGCGACGTCCCCGCCGGGCAGGCCGACCTCCCCGGCCAACGCGCCCAGCGTGGCGGCATCGGACACGTCGCGTCCTTCCCGGAAGTGCGCCTGGAAGAGGCGGTCCAGCATGGCCGGACCCTTCCCCGCCCGTCGGGCCAGGGCCACGAGCCGGTGGGCGTCGAACGTGTTGGCGGAGACCGCCTCCTCCGTTCGCAGCTCGAGGCCATCGGCGGCAGCCAACTCCCGCACGTGCCGCATCATCGCATCCGCGCTGGGGCCGTACTTGCGCCGCAGCGCGTCGCGGGACGGCTGCGGCGCGCCCCGCTGCGGTTCGAGCTGGAACGCCCGCGGCACGACCTCCGCGGCGATGCCGGCCTCCCGCAAGGCGGAGTGGAGGCGGTGATGGCCGATCGCGCACCACGGGCACACCACGTCGGCCCACACGTCGATGCGCACGCCGCGGCCAGCGGGGCCAGCCTCATGGAGGCTGCGGCGCCACCCCTATGAAGGAGGCCCCAGTGGGCGACCCAGTGCTCCGGGTCGCCGTCCTTGCATCCGGCAAAGGCTCCAACCTGCAGGCGCTCCTCACGCGCATCGCGGCAGGAGACGTCGACGCCAAGGTGGTCCTGGTCGTGAGCGACCGGCCCGATGCGGGCGCCCTCGACGTGGCGCGGGGCGGCAAGGTCCCCGCCCTCCTCGCCCTGCCCCCGGAACCCGGTGAGAAACGGACCTCCTACGATGCCCGGCTGCTCGAGGCCTTGCAACGCGAGCACCCAGACCTCGTCGTCCTGGCCGGCTACATGCGCATCGCGGGCCCCGCCCTCGTGCGCGCCTTCGCGGGCCGCATCATCAACATCCATCCCGCGCTGCTCCCGGACTTCCGCGGCCTGCACGCCGTCCGCCAGGCGCTGGCCGCCGGGGTCGAGCGGGCCGGGTGCACGACCCACATCGTCACGGATGACCTCGACGGCGGGCCGCTGCTGCTGCAGGCCTGGCTGCGCGTGCGCCCCGGCGAGGACGAATCGTCCCTGCAGCAGCGCATCCTGCGCCTCGAGCACCTTGTCCTGCCGCGCACGGTCCAGCTCTTCGCGGAGGGCCGCGTGCGCACCGAGGGCGGCAAGGCGTCACTCCTCCCAGGCCCGCCCTCCTCAAGTTGGCTCGCGCGGCAGGACCTCCCCCTCGTCTCCGGCGCGCACTACGGCGAGGGCTTCTGATGTGGACCTACGAGGAATCCCTGGCGTGGCTGTACGCCCGGCAGGCCCTCGGCATCAAGCTCGGCCTCGGCAAGGTGGAGTCCCTGCTGCAGGCCCTCGGCGACCCTCACCGGGCCTTCCAGAGCATCCACGTGGCTGGCACGAACGGGAAGGGCAGCGTCACCCGCATGCTGGCCGAGACCCTGCGCCGCGCCGGCTACCGCACGGGCTGCACCACGAGCCCCCACCTGGTCTCCTTCGCTGAGCGCATCGAGCTCGACGGCGACCCCATCGCGCGCCCCGAGGTGGCCCGCCTCCTGGCGGGCATCCGCCCCGCGGTGGAGGCCCTGGACGCAGCGGGCGACCCTCCCACCTTCTTCGAGGTCGTGACCGCGCTGGCCTTCTGCGCCTTCCGCGACGCCGGCATCGACTGGGCTGTCGTCGAGACCGGCATGGGGGGGCGCCTCGACGCCACCAACGTCCTCCTGCCGCGCCTCACCGTCATCACCAACGTCACGCTGGACCATGAGAGGTTCCTCGGATCCACGGTGGCCGCCATCGCCGCCGAGAAGGCAGGCATCATGAAGCCCCACGTCCCCTGCGTCACGGCGTGCACGGGCGATGCCCTGGCGGTGGTGAAGGCCCGCAGCCACGAGGTGGAGGCCCCCATGTCCATCGTCGGCCACGACTACCAGGTGGTCCCCGACGCGCGCCACCTCGTCCTGCTGCGGCCCACGGGGGAGGCCCGCTACGAGGTCGGCCTCGCGGGCGCCCACCAACGCGAGAACGCCGCCGTGGTCGTCGCCGCCGTGGAGGCCCTGCGCGCCGGTGGAACCCCGGTGCCCGAACGCGCCGTGCAGGAGGGCCTGCGCCACGCCCGCAACCCGGGCCGCCTCGAGCTCCTCGACGTCGACGCGGCGACCTGGGGTGGCCACGGCCGCATGGAGGTGCTGGTCGATGGCGCGCACAACCCCGCCGCCGCACGGGCCTTGCGCCAGCACCTCCTCGACACCGGCTGGTCCGGCTTCGACCTCGTCGTTGGCTTCTGCGCCGACAAGCGCTGGCAGGAGGCCCTCGACGAGTGGCTGCTTCCTGCGGCCCGGCTCTGGGCGGTGCCGGTGCGCAACCCGCGCAGCCTCGACCCCGCCTCCCTGCGCGCAGCAGGCTCCGCGGCGGGCGTGCGCTCCGCCACGTGCCGTGACCTTGCGGAGGCCCTGCGGCACGCGGCCGCGGCGGGCGCGCGCCGCCTCGTGGTCGCGGGCTCCCTGTTCCTGGCCGGCGAGGCGCTGGCGGTCCTGCGGGGTCAGCCCCTGGAGGAGATCCATGGAGCGCAGTAGGCTGCGCCAGGAGCGCGCCGGCCTGCCCTGGATGGACACGCTGCAGGCGTACCGTCTCCTGCGCGCGGCCGGCCTGCGCCCCTTCCTCCTCGAGTCCGCGGGGCCGCACCCGGAGGCACGGCGCTCCTTCATCGGGCTCTCGCCCCACGTGGAGGTGCGCATCACGGGACGCGCCATCGAGGAGCGCTGGGCCAGCGGCGCCATCGAGGTTCTGGAGGAGGACCCGGTGCAGTACCTGCGGGGGGTGACCGCGCGGTTCCGCTTCGACGTGGACGAGCCGGGCGGGTTCACGGGAGGATGGGTGGGGTACCTGGGGTTCGGGTTCGCGAACGCCCTTGAACCCACCCTGCCACCCGCCCCCGCAGGCGACGTGCCCGACGCGGCACTGGCCCTCTGCCTGGACGCCCTCGTCTTCGATGCAGGGCGCCGCCTCGTGCGCCTGCACTGCGCCGACCTCGATGGGGCAAGCCCGTCCGCGGCGGAGCGGATGGCCGCCATCCTTGCCGCCCTGCGACAGGACGACCCTGCATCCGCCCGCGCTCCGGCGGCAAGTGGGCCTGGCGCGGCGCCCGTCGCCGGGGCCGCCGAATGGTCCTCCAGCTTCGGCCAGGCCGCCTTCGAGCAGTCCGTGCGGGGCCTCAAGGCGCTCATCCATGATGGCGACCTCTTCCAGGCGAACCTCGCCGTGCGTTGGCGCACGGCGGGCACACCCGACGGCGCGGCCCTGCTCCAGGCGCTGCGGCGCGCCAACCCCTCCCCGTACATGGCCCTCCTCGAGTTCGAGGGCTTCGCGATCGTCAGCGGATCGCCGGAGCAGCTGTTCGCCGTCGAGGGGGGGCGCATCCGCAGCCGCCCCATCGCCGGAACCCGCAAGCGTGGCGCCACCCCAGCCGAGGACGAGGCCATGGAGCGGGAGCTGCGCACCGACCGGAAGGAGCGGGCGGAGCACACCATGCTGGTGGACCTCGTCCGCAACGACGTCGCGCAGGTGGCGGTGCCAGGGACGGTGGGGGTGCCGCTGCGCATGGGCGTCGAGCGCTACCGGCACGTCATGCACCTCGTGAGCCAGGTGGAGGCGCAGGTGCGGCCGGGAACGACGTTCATGGACTGGGTGGCCGCCCTCTTCCCTGGCGGCACCGTGACCGGGGCGCCGAAGGTGCGTGCCACGCAGCGCATCCTCGAGGCGGAGCCCGTGGCGCGCGGCGCGTACACAGGCTCGGCCGGTTTCCTCGCATGGGACCACGAGGCGCACTGGAGCATCCTCATCCGCGGCCTGCAGCTGCACGGCGGGCACGTCGACGTGCACGCCGGCGCCGGCATCGTGGCGGACTCGGACCCGGCCCGCGAGTGGCGCGAGTCGCAGCGCAAGGCGCAGGCGCTCCTCGATGCGGCGACCGGGCAAGCCACCGGGGAGGGGACGCGCGTGGGCGAGGCCGGGGCGGGCGCCGCGTGGTCGCCACCCCGCGGCACCCGTCTGCACCCGGCGGCGCGCGTGCTCCTGGTGGACAACTACGACTCCTTCGTGCACAACCTGGCGGACTACTGCGGCGTCCTGGGTGCCCGCGTGCGCGTCGTGCGCAATGACTCGGACTGGCGCGCCGCCCTCGCGTCCTTCCGGCCCACCCACATCCTCCTCAGCCCCGGCCCTGGCTGGCCCGGCCAGGCCGGATGCACCGTCGAGGTCGCGCGCGAGATGCTGGGCCGCATTCCCATCCTGGGCGTCTGCCTTGGCCACCAGGCCTTGGGGGAGGCCGCCGGCGGACGCGTGCACGTCCACCCGTCCGGCCCCGTGCACGGCTCGACGGACGCCGTCCACCACTCGGGAGCCGGACTCTTCGCGGGCCTGCCTTCGCCGTTGGAGGCCACCCGCTACCATAGCCTCGCCGTCGACCGGCTCCCGCCGGAATGGGTCGTCGATGCGCGCCTTGCCGATGGCACCGTCATGGCGATCCGCCACCGCACGCACCCAGGCTTCGGGCTGCAGTTCCACCCGGAATCCATCGCGACGGAACAGGGGCTCGCCCTGCTGGATGCCTTCCTGGCCACGACGGTGCCGCCGCGATGTGCCGGCGCCCCGGATGCGGAACCCCTTTGAAGGGGGGCGGGGCTGGAACGGCGGACGCATGCCGCACCAAGGGATCGCCTACATCGACGGCCGCACCACGGACCTGGCCACCGCCACCGTGCCCCTGAACGACCGCGGCTTCCTCCTCGGGGACGGCGTCTTCGAGACCCTGCGCACCTCCAACGGGCGCGTCTTCCGCCTCGACGGCCACGCGGCCAGGCTGGAGGCCGGCCTGCGCGCCATCAACCTCGACCGCGACCTCGTGGGGGAGTTCCGCCAGGCCGTCGACCACCTGGTGCGCGCGGGCACGAAGGAATACGGCGGGGAGCTGTACATCCGCGTCATGGTCAGCACCGGACCCATGGAGGACTTCCTGGAGACCGGCCGCGGCGTCAGCGTCACGGGACTGTGCAAGAAGTTCAAGCCTTACCCGATGCAGTACTACTCCCAGGGCGTCCACCTCGTCACCAGCCGCGAGCGCAAGGACACCCGCAGCGCCCTGGCCACCCTGAAGACGCTCTCCTTCCTGCCGTACGTCACGGCGCGACGCGAGGCGCACAGCGCCACCGCGCACGATGCCCTGCTGCTCAATGAGCATGGCCGCATCGCGGAGGCCACCACCAGCAACGTCTTCGCGCTCGTGGACGGCGTGGTGCACGCCCCCGGGGAGGCCGAGGGGGCCATCCCCGGCGTCACGCGCGCCGCCGTGCTCGAGCTCGTGCGCGAGGCCGGCTTCGACGTGGCCGAGCGGCTCGAGGCCGCCCAGCTGCGCACGGCGGAGGAGATGTGGCTCACCAACACGACCGGCGGCATCGTGCCGGTGCGCCAGGTCGACGACGCGCGCATCAGCGGCGGGCGCGGCGAGCTGACGGCGAGGCTGGGGCACTCCCTCGAGGCCGCGATCCGTGGCGTCGCCTGAGCTGCGGCTGCACGGGGGGGGCCGCGTCGCCCTGCCGGCGGGGCGTCCCCTCGTGATGGGCATCCTCAACGCGACCCCGGACTCCTTCAGCGACGGCGGGGACCTCCTGGCGGCCGACGGCACCGTCCACGCGCAGCAGGTGCGCCGGCGCGCCAGGGAGCTGGCGGAGGCGGGCGCCGACCTGCTGGACCTCGGCGGCGAATCCACGCGGCCGGGCCATGCTCCGGTGCCCGAGGCATCGGAGCTGCTGCGGGTGCTGCGGGTGCTCCCCCTCGTGGGCGAGGCGGCGCCACAGGTCCCGGTCTCCGTCGACACGCGCCGCGCCGCGGTGGCCCACGCGGCCCTCCAGGCGGGGGCTGGCTTCGTCAACGACGTGAGCGGGCTGTCCGACCCCGGCATGGCCGCCATCGTGCGGGAGGCCGGCTGCTCCATCGTCCTCATGCGCAGCCAGCCGATCCATGGCGACCTCCTGCAGGGCTGCCGCCAGCAGCTGCGCGACCTGGTCGGCGTGGCGCGCGGCGCCGGCATCCCCGCCGGGGCGCTCGTGGTGGATCCTGGCCTCGGCTTCGGCGACCCGCCGGGCGGCGACCCGGCCGCCAACCTCGCGCTTCTGCGGGGCGCGCCGGTGTACGGCGACGGCCTGCCGGTGCTGGTGGGGGCCAGCCGGAAGAGGTTCCTCGGGACGCTGACAGGGATCCAGGCGGCCCGCGGGCGCGCGCTGCCGTCCGCGGTGGCCGCGGTGCTGGCCGCACAGGCGGGCGCATCTATCCTGCGCGTGCACGACGTGGCCGAGACGGTGCAGGCGCTGCGCGTGGCGGGCCTGCGCGACCCCCCGGGGCCTGGTCGGGCCTAGGCGCCGAAGGCCTTCGCTGGGTCCGAGTCCAGCTGGGGGCTGTTGCGGGCGCCGTAGCAGCGCGGCAGCTTCGCGTTGGCCGTCGAGGTGCCCGCAGGGTCGCGGCAGCCTTCGACGACGGGGGCCGTGCGGACGCCGGGTTCGACGGCCACGATCTTGGCCTCGAAGCGGACGTCCTTCTCCAGCAGCGCCGTCGCGGTGCCGGCACTGTAAGAGAAGCGGAGGTGGCCGCCTGCGGCGGGGAGCACCTTGTAGGTGCCTGCCGGGAACGGCTCGCTCGTGCCGTCGGCCTGCAGGGCCTGCAGCGCGATCTGGCCTGCGTAGCCCACCGTGAAGACGACGCCAGGGGTGGGCTCCAGGGTGCGCACGACCTTGCCGCCCTGCGTGGAGTCCACCATGGTGAGGCCGTACTCGGGGAACCCCTGGCGGGCGCCGTCCCGGGGCGTGAGGCGGAAGGTGACGAGGGCGGGGGTGACGTCGGTGACGGTCGCGTTGTACCCGAAGGCGGAGAACGCCATGCCCACGGTGGCCTTCTCCTTGAGGGCGTCCTCGAAGGCGGAGGTGTTGTACGTCTGCACGATGTCGCGCGAGTCGAAGACCTGCTGGGCCTCGACGACCTGGTTGAAGCCGCGTCCCGCATCGCCGCGGGATTCCAGGCTCAGCGTGTCGTTGGTGCGGTGGCCCAGCACGGCGCGCTCGAGGTCGCGGCCGAGGCCGGAGGCGCCGGAGCCGGCCACGAAGGTGGCGGTCTGGTCGCGGGCCAGGACCTTCCCCGTGGCAAGGTCGGTGGCGGTGTAGGTGACGGTGACGGTGTCGCCGGGGCGGATGGTGCCGGGGGGATAGCCGAGGCATCCGGCCAAGGGCAGGAGGACCAGCGCGAGGGCCAGGGCGGAGGGGATGCGGCCGGCGCTCATGCGGCACCCTTGAGCTTGCGGGCGAGGAACCCTTCGAGGCGGTCGAACGCGGTCTCCAGGACGGGGACGTCGGGGAGGATGACGAGGCGGATGTGGCCGGCGCCGTACTCGGGCCCGAAGCCGGAGCCGTGCACGGTCAGGACCTTCTCGGTGCGCAGGAAGTCCAGCACGAACTCCTTGTCGTTGGCCCAAGCCTTCCTGCCCTTGGGGGTCGAGAGGGCGTCGATGCGGGGGAACGCGTAGAAGGCGCCGTCCGGCTTGGCGGAGGAGACCCCCTCGATGGAGTTGAGGCGCTTGACGGCAAAGTCGCGGCGGCGCTTGAGGGCGGCGTTGGTCTTCGCGATGTGGTCCTGCGGGCCCTCGAGGGCGGCGATGGCGGCGCGCTGCCCGATGCTGGAGGCGCACAGGCGGACGCGGCTCTGCTTCCCGACACCGGTGCGGATTTCCGCGAGGCTGCCGGTGGGGTCGTTCCACAGCATGTGGCCGAGGCGCCAGCCGGGCACGAGGTAGACCTTGCTGAAGCCGTTGAGGGTGACCATGGGAACGTCGGGGGCGACGGTCTTGCTGGCGACCTGGGTGCCGTCGAAGGTCATCTCGTCGTAGATCTCATCCGAGACCATGAACAGCTGGCCCGCGTGCTCGCCCACGACGTCGGTGAACTGCTTCACGACCTTCTGCGAGTAGAGGGCACCCGTCGGGTTGTTGGGGTTGATGAGGCACACGGCCTTCGACCTGGGCGTGATCTTGCGGCGCAGGTCGTCGACGTCGGGCTGCCAGTCCTCGCCCTCGATCGTGCGGTAGTGGACGGGGACGCCGCCGAAGAACTTCACCAGGGAATCGTAGGGCGGGTAGCTTGGGCCGGGGATCAGCACCTCGTCGCCGGGGTTCACGGAGGAGCCCAGGAGCATCTGGATGCCCTCGCCGGAGCCGTTGGTGACCAGCACGTCCGCGGGCGCGTAGTCGACCTTGTTGCGGCGCCTCTCGCGCTTCACGATGGCCTCGATGAGCTGCGGGTCGCCCTCGGAGGCGGTGTAGCCGTTCATGTTGGCCTTGGCCGCCTCGTGGAGGGCCTCGACCATGTGGGGGGGCGGCGCGAACCCGTACGCGTTGGGATCACCGACGTTGAGCTTCAGGACCTTGTGCCCCTGCGCCTCGATCTCGCGGGCCGGGAGGACGACGTCGCGGATGGCGTACTCGATCTGCAGGGAGCGCTGCGTGCCGGCCAGGGGGATCGCGGCGGCCTTGGCGGCGGCCGGACCCTTGGCGGCGGCCAGGGAGCTCTTGGGCACGGGCCCGGCCAGCGGTTCGAGGCTATGAAGGCTTAGGGAGACGGCAGGGGGGCGCCAGGGGCTGCGCGGCGCGGCGACGGCCCGCGCGAAGCTAGCCAGGCCGGGACGACGGGCCACCCGCGGGGGCGGCCGTGATGAGCCGGTCGACGCGGAGGGCCAGGGTGACGGCTCCGAAGGCCTCCGCGACCGGGCCTTCCGCGATGCGCAGGACGGCGACGCCGCCCTCGGGCTGGCCGGCCAGCGCGGCGCGCAGGGGTGCCGCAAGCCCCGCCAGCGACGGCGGCAGGGGCGCAGCCCCCCCGGGGGCGGGCCCTGCGCCGAGGTGCAGGAGGACCGGGCCGAGCGCCTGGAACTCGGTGTCGCGCGGGTAGCGGGCCATGTCCGCGGGTGCGGCGTTGGAGGCCAGCAGGCGCCCCTTGGGCGTGAACGCGTACACGGTGAGGGCGACCGTGTCGGCGCCCTCGCGCCCGAAGCGTGGGCCCGGCCCCGCCAGGGCCGCCTCCGCCAGCGCGCGCCCTTCGGCCTGCAGGGGGCCAGGTCCCTGCACGGGCAGCCACGCCGACCAGCCGCCCGCCGCCCGGACGGCGAGGAGGGTGGTAGGCGCCCCGGTGTCCACTGCGACCGTGGGGAAGACGGCCACGAAGGGCGCGGGGGATGCGGGAGGCACCAGCTGCGCCGCGCCAAGCAGGCCACCGAAGGCGACCAGGGCCACGAGGACGGGGACCGCCCAGTCGTGCATGCTACGCCTTGTCGCCGGGGACGCCGTGCGTGGTGGACAGCTCGTCCGAGGAGGCCTTCTCGCCGGCCCTGAGGTCGCGGATCTTCTTCACGGGCACGCCTCCGTACACCGCGTTGGCGTCGAGGGTGCTGCCCTTGGGGACGAGGCTCATGGCCCCCACGTGGCAGTTGTCGCCCATCGTGACGCCGGGGAAGATGTTGGCGTACTGGCCCACGGTGCAGTTCTTGCCGATGCGGACGGGGGCGCGCACCAGCTTGCTGCGTTCGCCGACGTGGCCGAGGATGCTGGCGTTGGCGCCGATGACGGTGCGCTCGCCCACTTCGATGATGTCGAGGTCGTACACGTGCTGCGTGTTGAAGACGACGTCGCGGCCGATCTTGGCGCCCATCATGCGCAGGTAGACGGGGTACACGGTGGTGGCGCGGGCGAAGCGGCCGAACACGGTGTTGAACATGAACTGCATGCCGTTGAGGTTGTACCAGCCCCAGATCTTGAACGAGTGGATGGGCACCTCGCCGATGTGGGCCCTGAAGCGCAGGAGGAACTTGGCCAGCGGCAGCACGAACATGAGGGTGATGCCGAAGGTGAAGAAGCCGAGGATGCTGAAGTAGATCCCGACCAAGGGGTCCAGGACCCCGTGGAGATAGTGGTGCGTGGGCAGGACGGACAGCCCCCACCCCCACGCCGCCAGCCAGAACCCCGGCAAGGCCGCGATGGCCATCATCATGCCCAGCGTGACGTAGGAGTACACCCAGATCATGCTGGCGACGATCTTGATGGCCTTGGCCATGTCGTCTCGGCGATGATGGCGGCTCCTATTTAGGCCAGGCATCTGGCTTCATGTTCCCGCCCTCCATGCCCAGCGAAGGCAAACCTCAAGCCGCTTGCCCGCGTCGAATCGCGCGATGAAGCTCCTGCTGCCCTGCCTGGTCCTCTTCGGCGCCCTCGTGGCGGGCTGCACGGGCTCGGGGGACACGCGATCCCCCCCGTCCGGGTCCCCATCGGCCTCGCTGCAGGCGCTCGCGCAAGGCGTCCCCCCGCTGGACTTCGACGCCAAGGCGGCCGTCGATTGGTGGAGCGCCTTCTCCACCACGTACACGAGCCGCAACGCGTACCTGCCCGGCAACGACGCGGCGCGCGACCACATCGCAGGGACCCTGGGCGCGGCGGGCTTCAAGGTGCAGGTCCTCCAGTACGCGGCAGAGGCGCAGGGGCGGCCGCTGCCGGACGGTGTCCCGGCCCGCATCAACGTCGTGGAGGCCACCCGGCAGGGCACCGGACCCGGCGTCATCGCCTTCGGGGCCCACTACGACAACTTCTACATCGCCAACCCCCCCAAGGCCAGCGACGCCACCGGCGACCCCGTCGCCCTCGCGGCCCCGACGGCGCTTCCCATCCAGGCGGCCTATGACAACGGGGCCGGCACCGCCACCGTGGTCCAGCTCTGCGCCGCGATGGCGAAGGTCCCCCTGCGCCACACGCTGGCCTGCCTCCTCTTCGACGGCGAGGAGCTGGGGACCCTGGGCTCGCAGGCCTACGCCGCCGACGGCCGGCACGAGAGGCCGCAGCTGTACGTGGGCTTCGACATGACGGGACTCAACTGGCCCGGCATCGACACGGCGCAGGCCGGCCGCGGGCTGTGGAAGCTGTACGCCTGGACGGGCCCCGAGTTCGCCGACCAGCTCTTCCCGCTGGTCAACGGCACCCTGCACGACGTGCTGGGGTACCCTCTCCTCGGCGCGGAGGCGTTCCCCATGAACGACCGCAATTCCGACGAGGCCAGCTTCGCGGAGGCGCACGTGCCCACGATCCGCTTCGCCGGCGGCCGCACGGCGGGGCTGTACCCGCAGTACCACCGCCCCGGCGACACCGTCGACTTCGTGTACCAACTCGCCGGAGGCCGCGCGAACTTCGAGGCCGGCATGGCCGCCGTCGCCCAGACGGCGTACCAGGTCACGATGGAGCTCGACCAGACCGACCTGGCCCAACTGAAGGCCGAGCCCACCTGACGGGCATGCCGACCAACACGAAACCTTGATGCCAGGCGCCGCGATGGCCTGGCGATGAAGCCCCGCGCTGCACTCCTTGCCGCAATCCTGTGCGGGGCGGCCGCCGTGGCCCTCGTGGCCGCGGACCTCGCGTTCAACGTCGAGGCGACCCTCGAGGTGCGCGGATCCGATGGCGTCTGGCGGACGGCCTCCTCGACCGAGACCCAGCGGGGTTACCCTTCCATCGCCGCGCCCGCCTGCGGCGAGCACTTCCGCGTCACGATCCACAACGGCATGCCCTGGAGCACCTCGCGCCACGTCACGATCACGGCCTCGGGCATGACGGCCAGCGGCGTCCCGGACACGGTGACGATCCTGGAGGAGACCTGGACCCTGGGGGCCCGCGCGGACCGCACGCACGAGTTCGACGTCCCCGGAAGCGTCTACGATGCCAGCAGCCAGCCGCAGGGGGGCAAGCCGACCGCAGGGGTCATGGTCTCCCTGGGCGCCGACTCCACCCAGCAACTGTACGCGACGGCCTGCCGGGGGGGCTCGGCATGAACGAGAGGACGCTGCAGGGCTCGCTCACCTTCCTGGGCTTCGCCATCAGCATCATGGCGGTGTTCTACTTCGGCGTCACGTACCTGCGCCAGGTCTCCGAGTACACCCGCCTCGCGGCCATGGTGCTGCTGGGCCTCACCTTCGCCTTCCTCGGCGTCTACCTCCGGGACACCACCCTCGGGGAACCGTTCTTCCCGGGCCCCCGCCTCGGCTGGCTGCGGCCCCCCGTCGTGATGTACCTGGCCGCGTTGTTCTGCGGCATCGTGGCCGAGATCGTGTTCCTGGGCATCGAGGGCATCGCCGACCCCCTCAAGATCCTGGTGAGCCTCCTCGTGGGCATCGGCCTCATCGTCGTGGTCGCGCGCCGCGCCAAGCGTCCCCATGCCCCCGCTCCGCCACCCGTCTGACGCCGCCTGGCGCACCTTCGTCCTGTCCATGCGCTAGGTCTTGGCCTGCCCCTTCATGCGGTGCATGCCCAGCAGCTCCGCGACCGTGGTGGCCTGCTCCGGCTTCTTGTCGTCGCGCCAGCGTCCCGTGAACCGGGGGAACCGCGCCGCGAAGCCGGCGCCCTCCTTGACGGCTCCCCAGCCGGCGCGGTGCGTGGGGCTGAGGGTCAGCTCCGCGGCCTGCACCTCCATGACCAGCGCGGGCTCGAACCAGACATCGGGCACCAACCCGGACTCGACCTGCTTGGGAACGGCCTCGCTCACGTACGGCGCGAAGCGGTCCTTCAGGCCCATGAGGGTCGCATCGTCGAATCCGGTGCCCAATTTGCACACCGACTGCCACACTCCTGTCTCCGGATCATGTGCAGCCATCAACAATGCCCCATACCACCCGGCGCGCCGGCCACGCCCGAAGAAGGCGCCGATGCACGCGAGGTCCATCGTGTCGACCAGCGCCTCCGTGTAGTCGGTCTTGAACTTGATCCAGGCAAAGCCGCGGGCTCCCGCCTTGTAGGGCGCACGCGGGTCCTTGCACATGATGCCCTCCGCGCCGTCGGCCACCGCCTGGTCGAAGAACGCCTCCATGGCCTCGACGGTCGTGGCCTCGGCGAGGGTGCTCATGCGCACCGGACCGTCCTCCGGCACCATCTTGGCCAGCCGCGCCCGTCGGTCCTCCTGCGAGTCCTGCATCACGGACTTGCCTCCGATGGCGAGGCAATCGAACAGGAACAGGGTCACGGGGACCTCGGCCACGGCGCGGTCCAGGTCGTTCTTGCGGCCGCGGCGGCGGCTGATCTCCTGGAACGGGCGGAGGCGCCCGGCCTCGTCCAGCGCCACGGCCTCCCCCTCCACGATGCAGGCGCCGCCCTTGAAGTGCGTCCGCAGGTTCTCGGCGACGTCGGGGAACTGCGCCGTCATCTCCTCGAGGCGGCGGGAGAACAGCCGCACCGGCCCGCTCCGGGGGACGTGGGCCTGGATGCGCAGGCCATCGTACTTGTACTCCATCGCGACGCGGCCCTCCATCTTCTCCAGGATCTCGGGCAGCGTCTTGAGGCGCTCCGCCGCCATCGGGCGGACGGGCACACCAGGCTCGATGCCCAGCGCATCCACGGCCTCCATGCCCCCTTCGGCCAGGGCAGCCGCGACGACGGCCATGTCGCTCCGAAGGTCGTACGCACGCTCCAGGCGCGCCCGCACGGAGGCCTGCTCGGCGCGCTCGGCGTCCTCCTGCTCCTGCACGCTGCGCACGCCGCGGCCGAGGTGCCAGGACGCCAGCGCGTCCATGAACGTCATGTCCGCCAC
Organism: Thermoplasmatota archaeon; assembly: GCA_035526765.1. Lineage (GTDB taxonomy): Archaea > Thermoplasmatota > E2 > JACPAO01 > JAHFTW01 > JAHFTW01. Next base: position 27,284 of record DATLBS010000038.1, read on the forward strand.
ACCGAGGCGCAGGCGGCCGGAGACCGTGCGCGTGATGTAGCGCGCCTCGAGGGGCGACGCATCCAGCAGGAGCTTTGCCAGCAGGCGCTGCTTGGCGTCCTGCGAGCCCGTGCCGCCGGTGTGCGCGATGGCCTGGAGCGTCGCGAAGACGGCGGGGACGGTGAGGGATTCGGCGCCGAAGAGGCTGGCCTGCTTGCGGCCGCCCGCGGCGCCCAGCACGGCCTCGGCGGCGAGGCCCAGGTCGCCTTTCTCCTTGTAGAGCGTGGTGAGCTGCTCGACGGCATCCGCCGACTTCGCGGAGGCGCCCGACGCGATGGCGAGGGCCTTGAGGATCTGCTTCTCCGCGAGCCCCACCTCGAGGCCTTCCCAGTCTGGGGCGACGGCGCCCTGCAGGAGGCGGATCGTAGCTGTCATCTGGGTCTTGGGGACACGCTCCAGCATCTCGACGAGGATGCGGGTCATGTCCAGGCGGCCACTGGTCGCTTCGAGGCGCTCGAAGAAGGCGGCCAGCTCGGCGTACTTCACGAAAGCGGGAGCGGGGGAGACGAGAAAAGCGCGACCCAGCCGGACCACAGATGCCACAGATTCCACGGAACGTCCAAGCCTTCGTCGACTATGATTCGGTCGTATCCACGAATCGTGCGCTCCGCCTTCGGTTCTGGATCATTGTGGGTCCAACACTCCTTGGACGACGGCGACGTCGAGCACCAGACAGATGCCGCCAAATCTTTGCTCAGCAGCTATGTGCGGCCGCAGGCCGCACGACGCAGGGTGTCGACGGACCTTTCCGTCGGCGTGGAGCGCACGGCCCCGTAACTCCACTGGTTTCGCCGGGCGCGCTGCGCGCGCCCCATTCCATCGCTTGCGATTCAATAGGTCGTGCCGCACGACGGCGTCGGCGTCACGGCGTGATGTTCTGGTGGGCGGTTACGACAGACCGATGGGTCATGCCGCCGGCTCCAGCCTTGCCTCAGGTTCTGTGGAATCTGTGCCATCTGTGGTTCGGGGCAGGGGCCGTCGCGTCGCGATGCCCATTTTATACAGCGCGCTGGTGGAGCCCGCGTGCATCCCATCGGGAACATCCGTGGCACCCTGTCGCGGCACCTGGAGGGACGCACCATCGTGCTGGCCGTTGCCGGCTCCATCGCCGCGGTGAAGACCGTCGAGCTCGCGCGTGAGCTGGCCCGCCACGGCGCCGACGTCGTGCCCGTCATGTCGGAGGCCGCGACCCGCATCCTGCACCCCGACGCCCTCGAGTTCGCCACAGGCCACAAGCCGATCACGCGACTGACCGGCGCCGTCGAGCACGTCGCCTTGATGGGGCAGGTGAAGGGCAAGGCAGACCTCCTCCTTGTCGCCCCCGCCACCGCCAACACGGTCAGCAAGATGGCCCTCGGCATCGACGACACCCCCATCACCACCTTCGCCACCGTGGCAGTGGGCACGGGCACACCCATCGTGGTGGCACCCGCCATGCACGAGGCCATGCTGGACCACCCCATCGTGGCCGCGCACCAGCGCACCCTCGTCGAACGGTTGGGCGTCACCTGGGTCGAGCCCCTGCGTGAGGAAAAGAAGGCGAAGCTGGCCGACGTCGAATCCATCGTGGAGGCCGTCATCCACCGGTTGGCCAACACGCCCCCTTCGCCGGGCCCCCTTGCAGGCAAGAAGGTCCTGGTCGTCTCCGGCGCCACCGAGGAGCCCATCGACCCGGTGCGCATCCTCACCAACCGCTCCAGCGGCCGCAGCGGCCACCTCATCGCCGCCGAGCTGCACCGCCTGGGCGCGGACGTCACCCTCTGGCAGGGCCGCGCAAGCGTGGCCGCCCCGCCCCACCTCGCCGCCTCGACAACGCCGTTCACGACGCACGCCGACCTCATGCGCCTGGCGACGAAGACGGACCTCGCCCCCTTCGCGCAGGTCTGGATGCCGGCGGCCATCGGCGACTACGGCATGGACCCCGAGGCCGCCAAGATCCCCAGCGAGCAGAAGCTCCTCCTGCTGGAGCTGGACCCGCTGCCCAAGGTCATCGAGGTCGTCCGCAGGCGCGCGCCCAAGGCGACCCTCGTCGCGTTCAAGGCGGAATCGGAGGCCAGGCACCTGCTGGCGCACGCACGCGCCCGCCTCAAGCGGTACGGCGCGCAGTACGTCGTCGCGAACCTCGTGGGCTCCTTCGGCTCCGAGGACACCGAGGCCCACCTCGTCGACGGCAAGGGGGCGCAGGTGTTCGCGGGCGCCAAGGCCCGCGTGCTGCCCCAGGTGGTCGCCGCCGTCTGCGGCCCCCCCGCCGCCAGACGCAGGGCCGGGACCCCCAAGGCGGTGGCCGGCAGGACCCGGAAGGCCCGCAAGTGAGGCACGCCTTCGCGCCCGGCCACGTCTCCGGCCTGTTCGCCGTGCACGACGAGGCCGAGGACCCGCTGCAGCGCGGCTCGCGCGGCGCAGGATGGAGCCTCGCGCGCGGCGCCACCGCGACGGCCACGGCCGCGGCCGCGACGCAGGTGCGCATCGGCGGGCAGGCCTCGTCCGCGCCCGTCACGCGCGATGCGCTGCGCCGCATGGTGCCGGGCCGGCACTTCCACGTCGACCTCCGCCTCGACCTCCCCGTGGGGCAAGGCTTCGGCATGAGTGCGGCAGGGACCCTTGCTGCTTGCCTGGCGGTGGCGGCGGTGGCCGACATCGACCCAGAGGACGCGCTGCAGGCCACGCATGCCGCCGAGGTCTCCGCCGGCACGGGCCTCGGGGATGCCGTGGGCTCGTGGTTCGGCTCGGGCGAGCTGCGCATCCGCGCCGGCTGCCCGCCGCACGGCTGGGCGATGCGCGTCGACCCGCCGGAGGGGACGGAGTTCCTGTTCTGCGTCGCCGGGCCCGGCATCGCGACGCCCACCATCGTGCGCGACGAGACGTGGAAGCGGCGCACCCGCGAGCTCGGCGACGCCGCCGTGGACCGCATCGTGGCCGCGGGACGGGGCCTTGCGTGGGAACGCATCTTAGCCGAGTCGGCCGCGTTCACGCAGGGGCTGGGGCTCCTGTCCGAGCCCTTGCAGCGCGCCGCCGACGCCTTGCCGGGCGGCGTTGTGTGGGGGCAATGCATGCTGGGGACGTCGCTGTGGGTCACGGGTCCATCGGACCTCTTGGCGCAGGCCGCCGCGGCGCTGGCCGCGCACGGCTCCGTGCTGCGCATCCCGGTGGACGCCAACGGGGCCCGATTGGTCCGCTGATTGAACGCTCCGCGTTCGGTCCTTGATTGTCAGCGCTCCGCCATCGATCCTCGGCAGCCGTGCGCTCCGCAATCGGTTCTTGGACAAGCAAGTCTTCCACTCCTGGGTGACCGGCGGCGTCGTGTCCCTGAAGGATCGTTCTTGGTGCGCTGAGCACACGCCCCGACCAAACCGCGGAGACCGCGGAACGCGCGGAATGCGTTTGGCGACAAGGTTGGTTCCGCGGTTTCCGCGCGTTCCGCGTTTCGGCGGGCGCAGCTTCGCCGCGCCCCATGTCCATCGTCTGCAATGACAGCCCGCCCCGCCGTCCAAGGGTTGCAGGTGTGCGCCTCTCGCTTCGAGGCGACCGATGGGTCGATTTTCCATCAAGGGATTTTGGAGCTTGTCTTCCCACGCAGAAGCGACCGCGAAAGCGGCGAAGCATCCTGCCTATCTGTGTCATCTGTGGTTGAGTGGGGCGCCGACGCCCACGCCGCACAAGAGACCCTGTGGTCTCGGCGTCCTCGGTGGCTGGGAGCCCGGAGCAGATCGGCGGTTTGGTGCGCGAAGGGAATCACCTGAACCGGATCGTCTCCGCGTTCTGCAGGCTGCGCGCCTCGATGTTGAACTTCGCCGTGATGCTGGTCGCGAGGTCGATGCACTTGCTTGCCTCGCCGTGGCCCGTGAGGACCAGCTTGGGCTGCGGCTCCATGTTCTGGATGAAGTTCATGAGCTGCCGCCGGTCGCAGTGGCCCGAGTAGCCGTCGATGGTCTCGAGCGCCATCTCGACGCGGATGCTGCGCGCATTGCCGCCCTCCTGGATGGGCATCTCCCGGAAGCCCCGCTGCAGCTTGCGCCCCAGGGAGCCTTCCGCGTTGAAACCCACGAAGCACAAGGTGTTGCGGGCATCGTCGGCCCAGTGCTTCATGTACTCCATCACGGGGCCGCCGGTCAGCATGCCACTCGTGGCCAGCACGATGCAGGGGTCGGGGTCGGCGCAGATGCGTTGCCGCATCTCGTGCGAGTCGACGCGCTTGAAGATGGGGGACAGCAGCGGGTTCTCCCCCTGCTGGAAGATGCGCTGCTTGAGTCCGTCGTTGAGGTACTCGGGGTAGCAGGTGTGGAGGGCGGTCGCCTCCCAGATCATGCCGTCGAGGTAGACTGGCTGCTTCGGGACCTGGCCGGTGCGCATCAGCTCCTCGATCACCAGCATGACCTCCTGGCTGCGGCCGACGGCGAACACGGGGAACACGGTCTTGCCCTTCCGCTCCGCGGTGGACAGGATGGCGCGCTTGGTCTCCTCCGAGGCCTCGACGCGGCTGGGCTGGTTGTTGTCCTTGCCGCCGTACGTGGACTCCACGACGATGGCGTCCAGGCGGGGGAACTTGTTGTTGGCGGGGTTGAACAGCCAGCTGCGCTCGTACTTGATGTCCCCCGAGAAGGCGACGTTGTAGAGGCCCTCGCCGACGTGGAAGTGCGAGACGGAGGAGCCGAGGATGTGGCCGGCGTCGTTGAAGGTGAGGCGCATGTCGGGCGCGATGTCCGTCGTCTCCCCCCAATCCAGGACGATGGTGTGCAGGAGGGCCTGGCGGACGTGCTCGGCGTCGTACGGTTTCTTGGCGCCCTGCATCTCGGCGACACGGATGTAGTCCATGGCAAGGAGCGCCATGATGTCGCGCGTCGGCGTCGTGCAGTACACCGGGCCATCGTAGCCGTACTTGAACAGAAGGGGAACCAGACCGCAGTGGTCGAGGTGGCCGTGCGTGAGGACGACGGCGTCGAGGCTGGTGAACGGCTGCACCTCGCCCAGCCACAGCATCGGTGTCGCGGGGTCGTTCTCCTCGAACTTGACGCCGCAGTCGATGAGGACCTTGGAGTCCTGCGTCTGCAGCATCGAACAGCTGCGGCCCACCTCGCGCCATGCGCCCAACGCCGTCATGCGCACGAACTTGTCGCCCTCACTGACGCTGCGGTGCATGCGGCGGCCGACGCGGCGCAGGAACTTGCGGCGCTCCTCCGCGTTGGCGCGCAGGAACTCGCGGACCTCCTTCACCGTGCGGGATGGGATCGGGGGCGTGCGGACGACGCGGGGGTTCCAGCCGACCTCGGCGCGGATGCGGTTCAGCGTCGAGCCTTGCGCGCCGATGGCGAGGCCGGGGCGCTGGCACTCGATGAGGAGCTCCCCCGTGGCGCCGGCCCAGGACAGGTCGGTGACGCCGGCCTCGGGGGGAAGGATGGCGCGCACCTTCTTCTCGGCCTGGTCCTGCGGCATGAGAGCGGAGGGGTCGGGGCGGATGGCCACGCGCTTCTGCAGCCCGCGGGCCAGCTTGCGGATGAGGTCGCCGTCTGCGGCGAAGGCCTGCGGCGTCTTCGTGTACAGCACAAGCTCGTGCGCCTCGAAGTCGAGGTCGCTCACGTCCACCGACTTGGGGAGGATGGAGTCGACCTGTTTGCGGAGGTCGCGCAGGAGGTCTTCAACGGAGGCCATTCAGCAGAGTCTCCTGGATCCAGCCGATTCGTTGTGCATGGGACACCGGAAAAACCAACAGGGGAAGGGCAGGAGTGAAGGAAAGAGGGAAGGGGGGAAGGAAAACCGGTTGGATCAGGCGGAATCGGCTGGATCCGTCATTCTGTCCATCCGGGGGGCAGCTTCAGTGCCTTGTGGCGCTTGAGGATGTCCTCCTCGGTGAGGCGGCGGAACCCGGCCGCGTCGATGATGGCGATGTCCATGCCGTTGCCGGAGGCGGAGTCGCGGCGCATGGCGGCGTTCAGGCCACGGATGGCGAGGTCGACGGCTTCCTTCACGTTGAGGTCGGCGGTGATGCGGTCCTCGAGGACGCCGTAGACGAAAGCGGAGCCGGAGCCGGTGACGGTCCAGCGTTCGGGGATAGCACCACCGGCCGCGTCGACGGAGTAGATGGCGCCGCCCTGGTCGTCGAAGCCTCCGATGATGAGCTGCACCCAGTACGGCTGGAAGCGGCTCGCGTTGAGGATGTTGCCGAGGAGGCTCGCGGCGCCGCGCACGGGGAGGCGGGAGTCACGCTTGAAGCGGTAGAGCTGGGCTTGCGCGTGGAGGTGGCGTGCAATCATCTGCGCGTCGCCGACGAGGCCTGCGGTCGTGAGGGCGAGGTGGGAGTCGACCTGGAAGAGCTTCTGCGTGTTCTTGTGGCCGATGAGGTGGCCCATGGTGGCGCGCTTCTCGGTCGCCATCACGACACCGTCGGGGCACGCGATGGCAAGTGTCGTCGTGCCGGTCTTCGCGGTGGGGGCGCCGTCGTTGCGTCCCGAGGTGGCCAGTGGGGGCAGCGATGCGGCGTTGGGGGGCGTGAGGCCGGGCAGGTCGTCCATGCAGACTCCGAGAAAGGGCCCTTTGGGGGCAAGATACGATCGGGCGTCATGATATCAAGGGTTCGTCGTGGGAGACGGTTGCGGTTTTTCGGCGCCCCCCCAACCACAGATTGCCAGGGGCAGCACGGTGCGGTTGGCCTGGTTTCGCGTCCCACTAACCACAGATTGCACAGATTTCACAGAAACGGTGGGCATCTAAGACATCGGTGAAATCTGTGGTTCGTCGGCTAGGTTTCGTGCCCCACCTAACCACAGATTTCACAGATTCCACAGAACCGGGGGGGGGGGTGGCATCTGGGACCTCGGTGAAATCTGTGGTTCGGTGGGAGTGGTGCGCGAAACGCTGAAAGCGCCCCACCCCTGGCCGACGCATGCAGCCTCCCGTCGTCATCCTCGTCGGGCCGCAGCACCCGGGCAACGTGGGGGCCTCCGCGCGCGGGGCCGCCAACTTCGGCTGCCGTGATTTCCGGGTCGTCGCCCCCAAGTGCGACATCCATTCCGACGAGGCCCTGTCGCGCGCACTCCATGCCAAGCCGCTGCTGACGGGCGCGAAGGTGTACCCGACCCTGAAGGAGGCGCTGGAGGGTGTCAGTCTGACCATCGGGACCACGGCGCGCACGGCCAAGGCGGTCAACCATTTCCTGCGCAAGCCCAGCGATATCCGCGACGCCGTGGGGGCCCTGGCCGAGTTCGACGGGACGGTGGCTTGGGTGTTCGGCCGCGAGGATGCCGGACTGACGGGGGAAGAAGTGGACCTGCTGGACCAGCTTGTGACCATCCCCACGGCGGAGTACTGGAGCCTCAACCTGTCGCACGCCGTGACCCTGTGCCTGTACGAGCACTTCCGCGTCGCCGCCGCCGGCATCACGCCGCAACGCATCCTCGAGCCCGACGCCCTGCAGGCCCTGCACAACGCGTGGGACGCACTCATCGAGGAGACGGAGACCCGGCCGTGGCGGCAACGGACGGCCCGCGGCGTCTGGAGGAAGGTGCTGGGCCGCAGCAACCCCGACACCTTCGAGGTGCACAACCTCATGGGCATCTTCGCCAACACCCTCAAGCGGTTTGGGCGCGAGGGCTACCAGACGCCAGCCAGCCAGAAGTACCTCGCCGAGCAGGGCAAACTGCTGGCGGCCCGGGAGGCGCAGGAGAACCTGGAGAACCTGCACGAGGAGGGGCGCATCGAGCCCCTGGGCACGCAGGGCGAGGGGCGGGAAGGGGAATAACCGGGGCCGGCGCTGCGGGCGCGTGGTCTCCTGGGTCCCGCACATCGTCCTGCCGACGCTGGTGGCCCTGGCGTTCTTCCGCACGTGGCCGCGCGCGTGGGTGATGGGGTGGGCGCCCCTCGTGTGGCTGCAGGACCTCGACTACCTGTCGCCGGGCGAGCACCGGGTGTATTCGCACAACATCTTCGTGCCGCTTGCCCCCCTCGTGGCGTTGCTGGTCCTGTGGCGCCGACAGGCGGGGCGCGTGCCGGAGCCCCTGCGGTTCTGGGCGTACGCCGTCCAGCCCGGACGGCCGGTGTCGCTGCTGCTGGCCTCCTACTTCCTCGCAAGCCACGTCTTCCTCGACCTTTTTGCGGGCGGCGTCGTCCTGTTCTGGCCCCTCTTGGACCAGAACCTCTTCCTCGACTACGAGATCTACCTCGACACCAGCACGAACACGTTCGAGGGCGCAGGCGAGATCGGCTCCTCCCAGGGCGCGCCCGCCCTCGCCCCGCTCTACACGTGGCTGAGCTACGTGGACACCGCGACCCTCGCGTTCCTCGGTGCCGTGGCCCTCGTGGCCCTTGGGCTCTGGGTGCGGCGCCGGCGCAGCGCACGCTTGCGCGGCCCATCCACAAACGACAAGACGCGGCGCGGGGTCAAACTGCCGTGAAGAGCGCCCTCGCGGCCACCCTCATGGTCCTGCTGGCGGCCTCTCTGGCCGGCTGCTCCGGATCCACGCCCGGCGACGACGACAAGGACGGCCTCACCCGCGACGAGGAGACCTTCGGATGGGACGTGCGCCTCGTCGCCCTGGACGGCACGACGACCACGCGCCACGTCACCAGCGACCCCGCGAAGTGGTCCACGGACGGCAGCGCCCTCGATGACCACTACAAGTACGCCCTCGGACTGGACCCGAACGCCATCGACACCGACCATGACGGACTCACCGACTGCCAGGAGGTCCGCGCCCGCAACCTGACCCAATGCGCCGACGCCGATTCGCCGGGTCCCTTCGACGGCGGCTACGGCACCCGCGCCGACCAGGCGGACACCGACCAGGACGGCCTCTCGGACGCCGCGGAGGTCTTGGGCGTCGACCTCCGCCTCGCCAACGGCACCGTGCGCAGCGTCCACAGCGACCCCTTGCGCGCCGATACGGATCGCGATGGTCTGCTGGATGGCAAGGAGATCGCCACTGGTGGAGACCCCCAGGTCGCGGACACCGACGGGGACGGCTGCAAGGACGGCCTCGACGTCGACCCCGCGCACGACCTTAGGCTCCTGCCCGGCCTGCAGAGCTTCAAGTGGAACGGGTCCGGCAGCGCACAGGTGCAGTTCATCCTCAACGTGGGGGGTGCGGGCTGGACGGTCCCGCCCGACCACGGCGTCGCGGTGGGGCCGGGGGAGAACAAGAGCCTGGCCGACGAGGCGCCCACCCCGCTGCGGCCGACGTGCTCCTTCTCGCCGGCGCAGCCGTGGATGCCGATCCAGGTCTTCGTGTACCGCATCGACGGCACCCTCAAGCTCGTGGACGTGGGGGCCAAGGACCCTGCCGCCTACGTCAACGGCCTGGACGGCCGGCTGTCCATGGCTTCCGATGGAACCCGGGTGGTGGGCAGCATCGTCCTGCGCGGACCCGACGCGACGTTGCGGCTGACCCCCCAACGGGTGGCGCCCGCCTCCTGATAAGCACCTACCGCAAGCTCAAGCGATGGAACCAGAACCCTTAATATTGAAACCGGGTCTCGCCAGGATTGACCAGAAACCCTCTGGAGAGGGTCCGGTCCCAAAAGTGGGAACGTGGAACACATGAACAAGATCCTTGCCCGCACAACGTTGCTGCTCCTGGTGGCCAGCTTTTGCCTGGCTGCCCTGCCCTCGGTCAGTGCCCAGCAGCCGACCGGGAACTTCTCCGTAAAGGGCGTAGCCCCCTGCGCCCCCGTCACTGTCAACTCTGGGGCCTGCGCCGTCAAGATCGAGTGGACGTACAGTTACGGCGGCCCCTTCCAGGCAGTCGGCGCTGAGGCGGGGACGGCCACATTGTCTTGGGACCAGCCGACTTGCAAGGCAGGCATCTCCCTGACGGGCGCCTTTAGCCAACAGTTCGACATCGCGACCGCCGCCACGACCCAAAAGGCGATTGATGGCTCGTCCACGTTCACCTTGACCGCGTCGCCGGACGCCGAGGGCGAGAAGCCCTTGACCTGCAGCATCACGGGCCGCGTCCAACAGGTCGCAAGCGGGGTCGTCAAGCAGAGCAACGACTCGCCCGCCGTTATCCCCTTCTCGGTGAAGTACTACGGCCTGCTGACTGCGACCATCCCGACCACGATTGCGGAGGCCGGCCCCCAGAAGGAAATCCGCTACGACATCACGCTGACCAACCTCGGCAACGCCAACACGAACGTGAACTTCGCCTTGGTCGGCGACGCGCCGACTGGCTGGAGCCCCGTCCCGCCCATCCCCCTGACGCTCGGCCCCTCGCAGCAATCGGGCGGCTCGGACTTCACGAAGACCGTCAGCTTCCAAGTGTCGACGCCGCACAAGAACGGCTGGAACAACGACCAGACCGCCTTCCAGCTCAAGATCACCCCCGGCTCGACCATCAACACCGACCAG
>DATLBS010000039.1:0-11384 GCA_035526765.1 Thermoplasmatota archaeon
GGGGGGCGGGGCTTCGCCGCGCCCCATTCCATCGCTCGCAATACCACCTGGGAGTCGCAAAAAAAAAAAAAAGAGAAGGAAAGGAAAAGGGAAGCCCGGAGCGGTTACTTGCCGCCCTTGTGGACCTGGAAGGCTTCCGTCCACTTGACGTGCCGGTTGACGCGTCCCAGGCCGACCTGGTTCGTCTGGCATTTCTTGGAGCAGAAGTTGTAGGTCGTGGCGTCGCGCTTGATGTAGAGCTTGCCGGTGCCGGCCTCGATGGCCTTGCCGCAGAACGTGCAGTTGCTCATTTCTTGCGACCCCCGCCGCCGATGGTGCGCGCCTCGCGCTCCGTCTCGCGCAGCATCAGCACGTCGCCGAGCTGCACGGGGCCCATCGCGTTGCGCGCGATGATGCGGCCCTTGTCGCGGCCCGCAAGGACGCGGACCTTCACGAGGGTGACCTCGCCGGTCATGCCGCCGCGCGACACGACCTCGACGACCTCGCTGGGGAAGGCGTCGGAGTCGCCGGGCTGCGGCGCCGCGGGGGCGGCGGCCGGGGCCTTCTCGGCCGACTCGTCCTTCTTCCAGCCGGGCGCGCCCTTCTCGTGGGTCTCGCCCTTCTTGTCGCCCTTGGCGGGCTTCGCGTCCGCCTTGGCGTCCTTTGCGTCCTTGGGCGCCTTGCCCTTGGGTTTGTCGTCAGCCATGGGATTGTCCTCCTTAGGCGGCCTTGAGGGCGGTCGTCTTCTTGGCGACGTCCTCGACGGACTCGCCGGCGGTGCCGGCGTCCATGATGGCGACGGCGGCGGTGCCGACGGGCAGGCCGGCGGCGTTGCCCAGCTCGGCCTTCGAGGGGACGTAGCCGTACGGGATGCCCTTCTCCTCGCAGAGCAGGGGGATGTGGGCGAGGATCTCCTCGGGGGAGACGTCCTCGGCCATCACGACGAACTTCGCGACGCCGCGCTCCACCTGCTTGGTGACCTCGTTGGCGCCCTTGGCGACACGGCCGGTGGTGCGGGCCTTCTCGATGGTCTCATAGATCTGGGCCCCAAGCTCCTTGGGGGTCTCAAAGCGGACGAACATTGCCATGCGTTTCAGTCTCCATAGGCTCGCGGGCTGCGCCCGCGGGCTTCATTTTTCAACGACTCGCCGTGCTCCGGGCCAACAGGGGTCCGGCGGCGCGCGTTGGACACCGTGACCCAAGGGCGTAGATAAGGGTTAGGCGCGGCGCCGCAAGGCCATCCCGAGAGCCAAGGCGCCCAGGGCCAGAGGGAAACCGGGGCCGGGGGCGGGGTTGGACGACCCCTCGCCGGGGGTGAGGACAAGGGGGGAGAACCCCGGCCCGGGGGCGACCTGGAACGGGAGGCTCAAGGGGTCGCCAAGGGACTTGCCGTGGAAGGCGAGCACGGGTTCGGGCTCCAGGGCCATCGGGGCTAGCACCAGCCTGTAGGATCCCTCGGACAGACCCACCGTGAACTGGAAGGTGCCGTCGTCGTGGGTGTGCAGCTTGCCTGCCAGCGCGGGGATGCCGGATGCGCCAAGGACCTGGTAGTCGACCTCGCTGTGCGGGAACGGCTGCCCAAGGAGGTTGCTGCTCGTGAGGGTGACGTTGAAGGGGGTCCCGGCGACCTGGCCATCGAGGCCGGCCACGTCGTACAGGACGGCGCCGCTGGTCACCGCGGGAGCGTCCGCGGCGCGCGGCACGCCGGCCGGGAGGCCGGTGGACGGGGGAAGTGCGGCCAGCAGGGGCGGCATCACCGTGTAGGGCAGGTCGACGTGCGCCTTCCAGGTTCCTTGGGTGGCATCGACGGAGAGGGTGTACTCCCCCACGGGCTCGACGGCCGCGAACTCGTGGATGCCGTCGTACTCGTGCAACGTGTCGGAGGCGTAGAGGGTGCGTCCGAGGCTGTCCTTGAGGGTGGCGGCGAAGTCGACGTGCGGCACCGGCATGCGCGTTGCCGGGTCCATCGCGAGGAGGGTGAGTCGCATCTGGGTGGCGGGCCCCACCGTGGTCCATGGATCGTAGGTCCCCACCAGGATGCGGGCTGGGTCGTGGGCGTCCAGGACAAGGCCGTTCTCGAGGGGCGGGTCGGGCTGCGCGGGCATGGGTGTGCCAGGGGCTTGCGACGCGCCGGCGGTGACGGTGACCGTGCGCTCCGCCATGACCGGGGCGAACAGCGCGGCCTTGGGGGACGGGAACGCCAGGAAGGATGTGACGCGGACCGTGTACGTGCCGGGCTGCGGGAACGCGTAGGAGACGGCCTGCGCCGTGTCGTGGGTGTGGGTCTTGGTGCGGAAGACCAGGTCGGTCCCCCTGCGGACCTCGAACCAGGCATCGGAGTGCTTCACGAGGGCGCCCGCGGCGTCGTCCGTCTCGAAGACGAGATCCAACAGGGCGCCCGCGGTCGCGGTGGAGGGCGCATCCAGCTTGAGCGTCACGGCCAGGGGGCCTGGGGGCTGGGACGCAGGATCGACGACGTAGCCCGAGAAGGAGGACAGCGCCGCCCCCTCGTCGTCCAGCACCGACACGGTGTAGTTGCCGGCGGCGGGGAAGGCGACGTCGAAGAGGTAGACGCCGTCATAGTCATGGCCGGAATCCGGCGTGGTCTCCATCAGCACGACGCCGTTGAGGGTGACGCGGACGTGGTTCTGCTGGTGGCACTGCGGCACCACACCGCCTGGGGCCCCGTCCGCGAAGCAGCCGGGGTCGCCGGCCTTGCCAAGGTCGAGGACCGCGAAATGCGCGAGGTTGCCCACGAAGGCGCGGCCGTCCGCAGGGGAGTCGTGCCCGATCATGACGCCCGCGCCAGCCTCGTGGTGCTCGTGCTGCGCCACGGCGCCAGGCAGGAACGCCAAGGCGACGAGGAGGGCAGGCAGGCCACGCATGGCGATGGAGGCTAGGGACGCCACGCATAGCCCTTGTGGTCCCAAGCGTCGTCGAGATGCCGGAAAATGCGCACATCGGGTCTACGTGATGGGGCGCGCACGTCCAGCCTCCGAGGGAACTGGGGCCATTTCCCAGCCACCGAGGACATAGGCCAGGAAGTCACGCTTCGCGGCTGCTGCGGCGCCTACCTAGCACAGATTCCACAGATGGAGAAGATGCGTGCCCCGCACCTCACGCGATCGCTGCTTGCGACACTCCAAACCCACCCGTTTCGGATTCGACCCATCGGTCTGTCGTACACCCGCAACCCATCCAACCTTGCCTGGCGCCGACGCCGTCGTCCAGCACACCGAGTTGGTGTTGCAGGCGATGGACATGGTGCTCGACGCCCCCACCGGCACAGGCGTGGACTCTCGATGATCCAGAACCGACCGTGGAGCGCCAGACATCTTGAGAACCGAACGCAGAAAGGCCCACCCTCCCGCGCACATCCAATCTTATATCGGTTCCTCCGGTCGCGTGGCGATGGTCGACGTCGCGCCGGTGTTCCTGGGCCTTGCCGCCCTCACGCTGGCCGGCTTCGGCGCGGGCCGCGTCTTCGAGCGCACCCGCTTCCCCGACGTCCCCCTCCTCCTGGCCCTCGGGCTCCTGGTGGGCCCGGTCAACCGGTGGGCCGCCGCCCGCGGGTGGGGGTCCACGGACCTCGCAAGCGCCCTGGCCCCGCAGCGCCTCCACGACTGGGCCCCCTTCATCGCGGGCCTCGCCCTCGTCGTCCTCCTCTTCGACTCCGGCATGCAGCTGGACTTCCAGGCCTTCCGGCGCAGCCTCGGGCACGCCGTGATGCACACGTTCCCCATCTTCCTCCTCACGGTCCTCGCGGTGACGTGCGTCGCGCATGTCCTCCTCGGGATGCCGTGGCTCGTGGCGGCCGCCCTCGCCATCGCGTTCGTGAACGTGGACCAGGCCGTGAGCGCCGGCACCCTCAAGGGCCTGCGCGTGGGCGAGGACCTGCGCGCGATCTACTTCGTCGAGATGGCGCTCTACGACCTCCTCACGATCCCCATCCTCGTCGCCCTCATCAAGGTGGCCGGCGGCATCGACGCGGGCTTCCCCATGGGCGAGGTCCTGCGGGATTTTGCCGCCATGCTGTCCGTGTCGTTCGCGATCGGCCTCGTGGGGGGGATCTTCTGGCTGTACGCCCTGCGCCGCCTCCACCACCACCCGAACTCCTACATGCTGACCTTCGCGATGACGCTGGGCGTCTACGGCCTCAGCCAGGTGCTGGGTGGCTCCGGCGCCCTCAGCATCCTCCTCTTCGGGCTCCTGATCGGCAACCGCGAGGCCCTGCTGCGCCGCTTCGGGCACGTGCGCGCCGTCGACGCGGAGCACGAGAAGGTGCAGAGCTTCCACGACGAGATCACGTTCTTCGTCCGCACCCTCTTCTTCCTCTTCCTCGGCATCAGCTTCCGCCTCGGCAGCGACGCCCGCTGGCCCGTCCCGCTGCCGCACTTCGCGTGGCTTGGCACGGGCGACGCACTGGCCATTGCGGCTGCGGTCCTGCTCGTGGCCGCCATCGTGGCCGCCCGGTACGTGCCGGTGCGCCTGTCGGCCCTCGGCCACCCCAAGCGCATGGGCCTCTTCCCCGTGTTCGGCCGCGGCCTTGACACCGCCGTCCTGGCGACCCTCCCGTTCCTGGCGGTCTCGTACGTCGAGGGCTCCGCCTACCATGCCCTCTTCTCGCCGTGGGAGCCGGTCTTCGTCAACCTCGCTCTCCTGGTCATCCTGCTCACCGTGCTGGTCTCCAGCCTGCTGGTCTTCGTGCGCGACCGGTCGCTGGGCCCCGCGGCCCCGCTGCAGGAGACCGTCGTCCGCCCCGCCCGCAAGGCCTGAGCCGGCCGGAGAGTGCCCGCCACGATCCTCGACCCGGGTCACTCGCGGGCCTGCAGGAACCCCACCTTCTCGGTGAGGGCGCTGAGCGTGCCCGAGGCGGCCAGGGTCGCCACGCGCAGCTCGCAGCGCGCCTCGCCTTCCGCGGCCCACGTGATGCGGCCCAGCAGCAGGCGCGCCTTCTCCTGCTCGGTGTGCTCCACGCGCACGATGCCGTGCGGCCAGGCGAAGCGCGTGAGGTGCGGGCCCTGCCCGTCCGCCCAGCCCTCGTGGCGCGCGCGTCCGCGCAAGGCGTTGCCGAAGGCGCGGCGCGAGACGGGCGCGCCCTCGATGCGGAACGCGATGTAGCGCGGCCGCGGCATGCTCACCTTGCTCATGCCGTGGCCTCGATGGACGTGGAGACGACAAGGTGGTTGGGGGCGGAGCGTCCGTGCTCCAAGGCCTTGCTCAACCGGTCCAGGATTGCGTTCCGCCGGCGGCTTTGCATCCAGCTGCGCGCGCTCGTCCCCAAGGGCAGCAGCAGGGCGACTGGAAGGGCGACGGCCACGGGGACGCCCAGCTTGAGCAGAACCCACAGGAGGGGCGCTGCGCCCGCGAAGAGGAACACGATGGCGAAGAAGGGCAGGAACGGCTTGCGCGCCTCGGCCAGGAGGGCGTCGCGTTGGTGTGGGGAGACGGGTTCCGCGGTGGCCACGAGGGGCCGGCCGCGCTGCGCGAAGACGGCCCGAACGACGTCGATGGCTTCCTTGTAGCCGCGGCTGCGCGGCGTGTTGTGGGCGAAGCGGCTGGGCGTGAAGCGCACGGTCTCGCGGTGGCCGTCCCTGGCTTCGAGGGCCAAGCCGGTCTGGGTCACCTTGCCGTCGCTGGAGGCAAACGGGCTCACGAAGGCCCCCGTCACGTCGTAGCTGGCCGGATAGACCGCATCCAACTGCTGCCATCGCAGGAACGGGCGCCACCAGCGCAGGAGAAGGACGCGGCTGGGGGCGATGCCTGCATCATGGATGCGCGTCGTGGAGGGCCGCAACGCCAGCATCAGGGCCAGGACGGCCACGACGGGGGCCGCGTACACGGCGTACAGGAACGGTCTGCCGTCGCGCGCCAGGTTCTCCAGGGCCCCCGTCACGAAGACGAGACCGAAGACCAGAAGCCCGGCGTAGAGAATGGGGTGGGCACGCGGCGGCCGGTACTCCCAGAGCAGGGTGCCGCGGTCCTCCATGGGGTGGCGGACCTGTTGGGGGACAAATGGTTTTGCGGCGACGACCAGCCAGGCTCCACCACTTCCCCAGCCGCAGAGGACGCAAGGACCACAGGGCCAGTTGCGTGCGTTGGTTTCGGCACCGGACCACGGATGGCCTAGATGGAGGAGATGCCTCACGCTTCGCTCCTTGGGCTTCCGTGGGCTCCGTGGCCAAACGGGGGGTGTGCGCCCCGCCACCGCAAGGCATGATTCTGGTGCTCGACGCGCCCGCCGACGTCGTCCAGGGATTGTTGATCCCGGACTTGTCCAGAACCGAACGCGGAGCGCAAGATGGCCTGAGAACCAAGACGCGAAGTCCGGTTCCTCCTGGTCAGGACAGCTTCACGATCGCTTCCGCGATGTCGCCGTCGCAGGACTCGAGGGCCTTTCGGGCGGTCGCCTTGTCCTTGCCCGTCTGCTCCATCACCATGCGAACGTCCTCCTCCGGGATGACCAAGGGGGCGGCAGGCACTGGGATGGTGGCTTCCTGCTTCGAGGGTGGGGCGCGACTGGTGCTGGAGGAAGTGGCCGCAGGGGTGGATGCGGATGCCGTGGACGCGGATGCGCCCGTCTCGACGACCTGCGCCTTCCCCTGAACCTGCCACGTCTCGCTCCCCTGCGCCTTCATGACGGAGACGGTGGGCTTCGCGAAACGGTACTCGCGGTCCCGCGTGCGCACGACGACCTCCGTGACGCCTTCGATGTCGCGCATCTCGATGCCCATCTTGCGCATCATCATGGACATCTGGCGGGGGTCCATCCCGCCCATCCCTGGCAGCATGCCGCAGGCCAAGGTTGAAGCGGCTTTGACGGTTTGGTTGTGCATGGAGCCGCTGCCGTGGCGCGAGGTGCGCCGGCTGGACCTCAACGCCCAGGAGCTGGGGGTCCCCGTGGCCAAGCTGATGGAGCGGGCCGGCCAGGCGCTGGCGAGGGAGGTCGACCGCACCGCCCGGGGCAGGCAGGCGATGTTCCTCTGCGGCAAGGGCAACAACGGCGGCGATGGCCTCGCGGCGGCCGCCCACCTGCAGGCGCAAGGCAAACCTGCCCACGTGGTGCTGGCGGAGGCACAGCGGGGCCCCGGCCGCGACTTTCTGGCATCGCTCGAGGCAGGGTCCGTGTCGCGGTGGGACGGCAGGCCCGAGCGCGCATGGGCGAAGGCGCCCGTCCTCGTCGACTGCCTGCTGGGCAGCGGCGCGAACGGCCCGCCCCGGCCACCCCATGACGCGATCCTTGCCTACCTCGCCCGCCGCAAGAGGGCCGGCGCCACGGTCATCGCGTGCGACCTCCCCAGCGGGCTGGGCTCCCCCGGCGCCGTCACGCCGCACGCCACCGTGACGTTCCACGCCGTGAAGGAAGGCATGACGAAAGCCAACTCGGGCCGCATCCTGGTGGCCCCCATCGGCATCCCCCGCGCCGCGCAGACCCACGTCGGGCTCGGCGACCTGGCCTCCTACTACCCCGTCCCCCGGCCGGGGAGCCACAAGGGAGACAATGGCGTCGTGTTGGTCGTCGCGGGGGGACCCTTCACGGGAGCTCCCTATTACGTCGCCCTCTCGGCGTACCGCACCGGCGCCGACCTCGTGCACGCCTGCCTCCCCCGTGACGCGGCACGCGTAGTGGCCGCCTACGGGCCCGAGACCATGGTGCACGACGTCGGCCCGGGCACTCACCTCACGGCCGCGGCCGCCCAGGGGGTGGCACCCTGGCTGCAGCGCGCCACGGCCCTCGTCATCGGTCCCGGCCTCGGCACCCTCCCCGCGACCCGCGATGCCGTCGCCATCCTCCTGGGCCAAGCCGCGGAGCGGCGGCTTCCCACCGTCGTCGACGCCGATGCCCTCGACGCAGTGACGCCAGAGCTCCTGCGCAGGCACGGCGACCGCATGGTCCTCACGCCCCATGCAAGGGAGTTCGAGGACCTCTCCGGCACCCCCGCGGAGGACCGGGATGTCGTCGCGTACGCGCGCCGACATGGCGTCACGGTGGTGCGCAAGCGGCAAGGCGCGCTCGTGACGGATGGCGCGCGCACCCGCCACTGCACCCGGGGGCACCCCACCATGACGGTGGGAGGCACCGGCGACGTCCTGGCGGGCAGCATCGGCGCCCTCCTGGCCAAGGGCGCGCCTCCCTTCGAGGCGGCCTGCGCCGGCGCCTACCTCGTCGGATGCGCCGGAGAGGTGGCCGCGTCCCTGCGCAGCTGGGGTGCCACGGCCACCGACGTCGCCGAGGCCGTCCCCGCCGTCCTGCTCCGCCTCTCCTAGGCCTCGCCTGGCTGCCGCGCCCTCGCCCAGGCCAAGGCGCGTCCGCATCCTGCATCACCCCGGCCCCGGCTGGCCTCGCATGCGCCGCGCGCTCCGGCTCCCCCGCCCCAGCCTCCTCGTCGTCGCCTCCCTGCTGCTCTCTGGCGGCCTGGCCTTGCTGGCAGGGGCGGCCGGGATCCCCGAGGCGACCCCGGCTGAAGCCGCACTGTTCGAGGGGCAGGGGGATGTGCGCATGGTCGGCCTGCTGGACAACCTGCGCGCCTTCCCGGACGGCTGGCAGGCCCAGTTGCACCGCGACGGCACGGCCATCCTCGTCCGCGGCGAAGGCGCACCTGTGGCGCCGGAGGGGACGTGGAGCGAGGCGCAGGGCCGCATCGGCCGCAGCGGGGGCCGCCTCGTCCTGTTGGCGGATGCGGTGCGCCCCCTCCAGTCAGAGGACGCCACCGCCACCCCCACCTGGGCCGCCCTCGCGCAGGACGTCGCGGCCTGGGACCACCGACCCATCCTTCTGCGGGGCTGGGTCGAGAAGGGGGAGCTACGCGACCATGACGGCCACGGAGTGCGATTGGCGACGGGGGCCTGGCCGGCAGGTCCGGGCGCGGTGCGCTGATACCTGGCATACGACCCTGGCTGCCTCTGCCACGTCCTGCACGGCAGGCTGGAGCCGGCCGCACCGCCTGCGTGAGCCCGTGACCCCGGTCGCCTCCCTCCTGGCAGGCATCGCCCTGGGGTGCGCGGCGGGCCTCGTGCCGGGCCTGCACGCCAACACGTTGGTGACGCTGCTGCTTGCGACCCGGGCGGCCGAACCGGTGCTGTTGGTGAGCATGGCCGCCAGCCACGCGATGGTGGCCATCCTGCCGTCCACGTACCTCGGCATCCCCGCGGAGTCCGGCCACCTCGGCGTGCTGCCTGCCCACCGCCTCCTCCTGCAGGGCCACGCCCGCGAGGCGCTGCAGGTCGCCGCGGCCGCGACCCTGGGGGCCACCGTCCTTGCCGTCGGGCTGCTTCTGCCGTTCAAGTGGTTCTGGGTGCAGCCCGGCAACGCCGCCCAGGTGGTGCCGCGCCTCGTCCCCTTCCTCGTCGTGGCGGTGCCCTTCGGACTGGCCTGGCGCGAGCGCCGAAAGGGCTGGCGCGCCTGCCTCTGGGGCCTCACCGCCTTCGCGCTCTCCGGCGGCCTGGGGCTGCTGGCGCCGCGCCTGCACGCGCAGGCCCTCCTTCCCATGCCCGCCTCCGCGCTGGGCGCCTTGCTGTCCGGCCTCTTCGGCGGCGCGTCCCTTCTTTCGGCATGCCTCGGGGACCGGCCGCTGCCCGAGCAGGACCCGCCGCGGCGGCAGGCGCGCCGGACAAGGGTCCGCATCGCCGTCGCCACCGCCGCGGGCGTCCTGGCAAGTGCAGCCACGGCCCTGCTGCCGGGGGCCACGCCGGCGCTGGTGGCCTCTGCGACACCGCGCACACGCGACCCGCGCGCGGCCCTCGCAAGCCTCGCGGCGGTTGGGGCCGCGCAACCCGTCTTCGCTGTGGCGCTGCTCTGGCTCAACGGCCAGGCCCGCAGCGGCCTTGCGCTGGGCATCGAGGCAGGCGAGCCTGTGCAGGACTGGGCCAGCGGCCGCCCCCCGAGCCTCCTGCTGGGATGCCTGGCGGCGTGGCTGGCAGCGGCCGCCGCCGGCTGCCTCGTGGCGCGGGGCCTCGACCGTCCCGTCTCCGCGTGGCTGCCACGCCTGCCGCAGGCGCCCCTCTCCGCGGCGGGACTCGGGCTCCTCCTGGTCCTGTCCATCCTGGTCGCGGGCCCCATCGGCTCCCTGCTGTTCCTGGCGGGGACGGTGGTGGGCCTGGTGCCGTTGGCCGCGGGGGTCCGGCGCGTGCACCTCATAGGGGCGCTGCTGGTGCCGGTGGCCCTTGGATAAGCCGACGTGCCGCCGGCCGCACGTCGAGCCCGGCCTCTGCCGCCACCCACAGCAGGGCCGCGTCCGCCGTCAGCAGGCCGTGCAGCTCGGCCTGGCGCTGGGCCACGCGGCGCAGCGCCTCGGCCCGGTCGCATCCGGTGTGGCGGGTGTACGAGTCCAGCCACGCCACGAAGCCGTCCGGGGGGGCGGGTCCTGGCAGGGCGTCCGGCTGCGCATCGGGGCGCGGGCGGAAGAGGCTGGGGACCGGGACGGTGGCCGGGTCGACGGTGAGGCGCAACAGCCCTTCGTCGGCGTCTGCCAGGAGCCCCGCCGCCACGGCCCGGTCGAGGAAGGCGTGCGCCGACGCCGGGGACATCCAGCCCAGGTCGAGGCTCATGACGTGCACCCATTGCGACCGGGGGAGGCCCCGCGAGGCCTGGCGCCGCGCGACGAAGGCCAGCGCCGCCTCGACGTCCCCCATGCTAGCCCTCCGCGTCCCCCTCGCCGGGGGGAGCTTCCGCTGCGGCCAGGCCTGGTCCCTGGGCGGCATCCACCGCGGGCCAGTCGCCGAATCGGCGCAGGACGAGTGGGCGCGCGTCCAGGTCGAGGAGGTAGCCATGCATGCCGGCCGGGGCGGGGCCCCCCTCGACGAGCAGGGGCACCCCCAGGTCGCGGGCCCGCCGGCATGCCTGGTCGAGGTCCGCAAGTCGCGTCCCAAGGAGGAGGCCTTCCCCCATCGCATCGGCCATGGCGGCGACATCGCCCCCCTCGTGCATCCACACGACGATGCCGTGCGCGCCTGCCACGGCAAGGTCGAGGATGTCCTCGGGGTCCTGCGGCCCCGCGTCGACGGTGAGCTGGGCCCGGCGGGAGAGGCGCTGCACGGCCCCCAGGGGCACGTCGCCGCCGCGCACGAAACGGACGTAGGCCTCCTTCGGGGCGGTGGGGAAGCGACGCGTCCACGCCGCCACGGGCTCCTCACCCTTTGCAAGGGCCAGTCCCGGCAGCTCCTGGGGAGGGTCCGCCACGCCCCGCGAGGTCCCCACCCATTAAAGGCCCCCGCGCCGTGCGAACCCCGCCGCGATGATGATCCAACCCTTTCGCCGAAGCGTGACGAAAAGACGGGCGGGCTGAGCGGTCCCGGCGCCACTGCCTCGGTGCCGGGGGGAGCGAGACCTGGGCGAAACCTGGGGCGGGAGCTGGCGGGAGGGGAATGGGGATGGGGGGTGTGGGGCTGTGGGGGGTGGGGGCTGG
>DATLBS010000040.1:0-28493 GCA_035526765.1 Thermoplasmatota archaeon
GGGGGGCCAGCGTGACCGTGAGGGTGTTCGCCTGCGCGCAGAAGACGTTGGCGACGGTCACGGCGACGTCGACCTTGACCTTGGCGGTCCCTCCGAGGGGGACGACGGTGGTCGCGCTGGGGGCGGTGAGGGTGATGGTGACCTTGGGGTCGGCCGGGGTCTGGGCCTGGGCGGCGGGCAGGGCCGCGAGGGCGAGCAGCAGGACGATGGGCAGGAGGCGGAGCATATGGCGGGAACGTCCTGCGTGGTTTATCACGCTTCGCGCCACGTCGTGACACGGTCCAGGGATGCTAGGGCGGCATGCCCCAGGTCCACCACGCCCCCGCCACCAGGAGGGGGATCACGCAGGACGCCGTGCGCAGGAACGGCCAGAAGCGCACCTCGACGCCATGCTTGCGGGCCTGGTCGGCGGCCAGCAACGCGGCGGCGGACCCCGTGAGGAACAGCGCACCGCCGAGGGTGCTGACGGTCACCAGGAACGGGGCATGCAGGCGGGTCCACGCGGGGTCGAGCTGGATGTACGTCAGCATGGCGGGGACGTTGCCGACGACGTTGCAGAGGGCGGCGGTCAGCGTCGTTGCCGGCCAGGGCGACGACAGCCCGGAGAGGGGCAGGCGCGCGGCGGGGAACCAGTGGGGAAGCCCTGCGGTCAGGGCGTAGAGGCCCATGAACAGCAGGAGGACGTTCCAGTCCAGCCCCTCCCACGCGGCGCGGTCGGCGTCGCGCCCGATGCGCAGCCGCAGCACGAGGTAGGCCGGCACGGTGGCGACCAGGGCGGCGACCCCCAGCCCGACGCCCTGCGCGGGCGCCAGCCAGGCCAGCGCGAGGAACAGGAGGATGCCGGTGGCGACGATGGCGCGGCCACGCGGCTGGGTCGCCGGCAGGGCGCCCGCGGCGGGGGAAGCGTGGCGCGCCACGAGCCAGGCCATGCCGGCCAGCAGGACGGCGCCGAGGAGCACGACAGGGCCCTGGACTCGCAGGAAGTCCAGCACCCCAAGGTGGGCGTGCGCGGCAATGGCTGCGTTCTGCGGGTTGCCGAAGGGGGTGAGGAGGCTGCCGACGTTCGAGGAGACCGCCAGCAGCGTGACGGAGGGCACGAGGGGCAGGCCCTGGGCGCGCAGGGCCGGCAGGAGGAACGGGACGAGGACGACGACCGCGGCGTCGTTCAGCAGCAGGGCGCTCGTGAGCCCCATCAGCAGCAGGGCCAACGCGAGGGCCCCGGGGGGAGATCGCCCCAGCAGCAGGCGCCGGACGCCCGCGAAGAGGCCCGCGGTCTCGGCCAGGGCGGCAAGCACCATGAGGGCGGCCAGCAGGGCGATGACGTCCCAGTCGACGACCCGCCACGACATGCGGTACAGGAGGGCGGTGAGGAGGCCGCCGGCCAGCGCGGTGCGGCCGCGGGGGAGGGGAAGGCGGCCGAGCCGCCCCGCCGCGAGGAGGAGGAAGGTGGCCACGAGATGGCGGCGGCGAACGGCCCGGCGTCCAGTCCCATGGGCCCCTATCCCAGCCGCTTGGTCATCCGCACGGCGTGGCAGCCCTCATGGTAGAAGTCGGCAAGGCGGTCGACGGCGGCGAAGCCATGCCTCTGGTACCACGCCACGAGGCGCTGGTCGGCCTCCTCCGCCTCCAGGGTGAGCCAGGAGCAGCCCGCCGCGTGGGCAAGGGATTCCGCGTGGGCCAGCAGCATGCCGCCGAGGCCCTGGCCGCGGGCCGCGGGGTCGGTCGCGATGTCGTAGACGCGAAGGCGATGCGGGAAGTGCCACAGCACCAGGAGGCCGGACAGCCTGGGGGGCGCAGGGGGCACAGCAGACGCCACAGGCCTGGGCGACGGGGGTGACGAGGGCGACGGGGCGCGGTCGACCACCCAGACGGACTGCTTGGGGCTCGTGAGGCTGCGGCGCAGGGAGTCGGGGGAGGCGCGCCGGTAGTCCTGGAAGCAGGCCCGCTCGAGCTCCTCGATGGCGGGGAGGTCGGCCAGGGTCGCAAGGCGCGGCTGGGCAGCCATCAGGCGCGCGGCCCCTCGCGGGCGATGCGGTCGATGATCTGGCCGAACACGGGGGAGCCCTTGGGGAGCTCGCCGCCGGGGTCGATGTTCGGGTTGTCGTTCACCTCGATGACGACGACGGTGCCGTCCTCGCGCTGCTTGAGGTCGACGCCGTACAGGGAATTGCCCACCTCGCGGCAGGCGGCCAGCGCGGTCTCCATGACGGCGTACGGGACCTTGCCGAGGGGGACCCTCTCGATCTTCGCCCACTCCTTCTTCTGCGAGCCCTCGGGCGTGTCGTGGATGCGCCAGCCGCCCTTGGGGATGTGGTATCGCGCCGCGTAGATGGGGTCCCCGCACAGCACGCCCACGCGCCAGTCGTACGTGCTGGGCGTGAAGCGCTGCAGGAGGATGACGTCGCTCTGGAACGTGAACCGCCGCACGAGGGCGCGCAGCTCCTTGGCGTCATGCGCCTTCTCCACCGCGGAGCTGAAGGCACCGCTCGGGGCCTTGACGACGATGGGGGTGCCCAGCTCCTTGAACATGGCCTCCGCGTCGAGGTGCTCTCGGCCCTCCTTCGTCAGGAGGACGGTGTCCGGGGTCGGGACGCCGGCGCGCTCGAGGAGGCCCTGCACGTGCGCCTTGTTCATGCAGGTCAGCATCGACTTGGGGTCGTCGACGATGCGCAGGCCCAGCTTCCAGGCGTAGCGCGACACCGCGAAGGGGAGGCCCAGGACGGAGGTGTCGAGGCGCAGGAAGGCGGCGTCGAACTCGGGCAGGCGCGCGAACTCGTCGACGTCCAGCATCGCCGCGGTGTGGCCATGGTCCGGCGCCTGCTCGATGTAGAGCTGCATCGCCTCGAGCTCGACCGCGCGGTCGCGGCTGGAGGCGTCGGAGACGATCGCCACGTGGGCCACTCAGCCACCTCCGGTGGCGCGGACCACGGGGCGCCCAGCGCAGCGCGGAATGCCTGCGGGATGCCATGCATCCCGTTGGCTGGCCACGGGGGCCACTTGGGCACCCCTGCCCATCAGCGGCCCCCGTGGACGCTGTTCGGGCCGTGGGTCCCGTGCGTATGCGTCGTGGCGTGGCCATGCGAACCGGATTCCATGGGGCGCTGGCTCACCTCCTCGAACAGGCGCAGCTCGCGCTCGGTGAGCTCGTGCAGGGGAAGTGGGTCGAGGCCGAGGAACAGGGGCTTGCTGCCTTCGGGTCCGTCGGGGTCGCCGGCCTCCACGTACCAGATCTCCGCGAGGGGCACGCCAAAGGTGCGCCAGACGTCCCAGGCGAGGTGGTAGTTCTCGTGCGCCGTCACGCCCACGATCATGCGCATGCTCCGGAGGTCGCCGTTCAGCTTGACCGCGAGGGTGGCCCGGGTGCCGTTCTGGGTGGCGGACCTCCATTGGGTCGCGCGGCTGCGGGTGGACTTGACCTCATAGCAGGTGTCGGTGAGGCCGGCGATGGGGACGAGGAGGCAGGGGGGCTCGATGTCCTGCGGCTTGCGCGCGATCTTCCAGTCCACCGTCTCGATGCCGTTGTGCTTGGCGACGAGGAGGCAGGCGGCCGCGTTCTGGGCGGTCACGGCCTGGATGGGGGAGGGGGACGACTCGACGCCGTTGAGCTCCGCGTCGACGAGGGCCCAGTACCCGGCGCGCAGGAAGCGGTAGTCGCCGCACAGGTTGATGAACGGCTTGGGGCGGGACCCGTTGGGGACCTTCTCGACGCGGCGGCTGGGGAGGCGCTGGACCGGCTCGAGGACCGGAGGCTTGGGCTTCGACACTGGGACCCGCGCCCTCGCGTAGCGGCGAACCTCTTAGGCGTATCGGCGGGGAAAACGGCCGGCCGGGCTGGGGACGCTCTCGTAAGGGACAACCAAAACGCTTGACCCCCGGAAGCAATGGTCATCCGTCCCCCCTCGGTGACCGTTGCGTGGTCGACGGCCTCCACCTCCTGTTCCTCGTGGCAGTGGGGTTGGTGAGCTCCTTCATCGACGCCCAGGTGGGGGGCGGGGGCGTGATGTCGCTGCCTGCCCTCCTGGTCGTCGGCCTGCCCGGCCCGGTCGCCCTGGGCACCAACAAGCTGGGGGGGACCGCAAGCGCCCTCGTGGCCTCCTCGAACTACCTGCACAAGAAGGCGGTCCCTCTGCGCCAAGCTGCGTGGCTCGTCCCCCTGTCGTTCATCGGCGGCGCAATCGGGGTGGGGGCCGTCCTGCACTCGGATGCGACGTGGCTGCGACCCGTCATCGTCGTCGTGATGCTGGCCATGGGCGCCTACGTCCTGTTGCGTCCCCGTTTCGGCGCCGAGGACCACCTCAGGTTGGGGCACTGGCCCAAGCTGGCGATGGCCTTCGCCGCCCTCGACATCGGCGTCTACGACGGGCTGCTGGGCCCGGGCACGGGCACGATGCTCATCTTCGCCATCATCTCGTTCATCGGGTACGGGTTCCGGCGCGCCGCGGCGCTGGGGCGCATCCTGAACCTGGGCAGCAACCTGAGTGCCTTGGCCATCTTCGCCTGGGCCGGCAAGGTCGACTGGCAGGTCGGCATCCCGATGGCCACCGCGATGGCCCTGGGCGGCTACCTGGGCTCGCACGTGTCCCTCAAGCATGGCGACCGGTACCTCAAACCCATGTTCGTGGTCATCACGGGCGCGCTGCTTGTGCGCCTCCTTTGGCAAGTGTTGTGACCCGGTCTCCGCTCCACAACCCTGAAGAGCCCGCAGCCTGCCTGGTCCTTGTGCTGCGCCTCACCGCGGTGGTCTGCGTCCTCCTTTTGGCGGGGTGTCTTGGGGCCAGACCCCAGGCGGAGCCGTCGCCGCCGCAACATGGGCGCGACTTGGGTGGCCTTCCTGGCCTCTCCCCGGCGCTCGCACCGGGCTCAGACGGGATCGATGCCACGCTGCCGGGCCTTCTACCATGGGTGCGCACGGCGTACGACCTTGGTCCGTACCTTGTGGACGACGCCGGCCTCGCCGTGTACCGCTACCCGGCGCCCATCAACGGCACCCTTCTCGTCCCGCAAGGCGATGGACCCTTCCCGCTCATCCTCCTGCTGCACGGCCGGCATGGCACCTGCTCCGTGGCAGGCACAGGCGTCATCACTGTCCTCAGCCCGCTCACCTGCCCCAACGCCTTCGTGGTGGAGCCCATCGATTCCTACCTCGGCTACGGATACCTGGCGGAGAACCTTGCCAGCCACGGTTACGCGGTGGCCTCCGTCAACGCGAACGCCATCAACGACCGCGACGGCACCGGCACGGATTCTGGGGCAAATGCCCGCGCGCAACTCGTCTTGCGGACCCTCGACGAACTGCAGGCCGTCAACGCCACTGGTCACGGCCTACCGGACGCCACCATGCAGACTGGCGGCCACACCGACCTCTCTGCGTTCAAAGGGAGACTCGACCTGTCTCGCATCGGCCTCATGGGCCACAGCCGTGGTGGCGAAGGGGTCACGCGCGCCATCACCATGAACCCCGGGTGGCCAACACCCCACAACATCAAGGCCGTCTTCGCGCTGGCCCCCACCGACTTCAAGCGCTGGACCGCTCCTGGCGTGGCCTTTGCTGTCCTGCTTCCCTACTGTGATGGGGACGTCTCCGACCTCCAGGGCGGCAAGATCTTCGACGATTCCCGCGACCTGCCCGGCGAACCCCACCCCAGGTTCCAGGTGGTCGACATGGGGGCCGACCACAACTACTACAATTCGGTTTGGACCAGCGACGACTGGGGGACGCGGCAGGACGCCCATTGCGACGGCGACGCCAAGGGCCGCGACACACCCGAGGCGCAGCGCCAGCACGGCCTTGACCTGATGGGTAGCTTCTTCCGCCTCTTCGTCGGCGGCGAGGCCCAGTTCGCGCCCACCTGGTTCGACGGCGAGGTGCCAGCCAAACTCTGCACGGCCGCACAGCAGCCATGCACGGACCGGATCCGGATCTCGGCCGACCCGGTGCCTGCGGACCGCACGCTCCTCTCGCGGGACGGTGGCGGCGCCCGCAGCGACGGCAACGGCGGCAATTTCCGGTGCGCTCCACCGGACTGCCCCAGCAAGCCGACTGTCGGGTCAGCGTCGCAGACCTACCTGGCGGGCGACAAGGCCGGGCGCTTCGAGTACGCCGAACTCGACGTGCCCCTAGAGGGGCGCTCGTGGCTCACGTTCCGCGCGGGGGCCGTCGTCAAAGGGCACGAAGTCCGGATGCGGGTCCTCCTCACCTCGGACGAAGGCCAGACCCTCACGAACGCCACGTTGCGTGCCCCGCCGGGCACGGCCGCCGCCAAGACAATCCTGGATGAGGTGCGCATCCCCCTCGCGGGGCTCGGCGGGCACCTGCGCAGCATCGTGCTGATGGTGCCGGAGAGCGGCCGGCAGTTCCAGGTCGCCGACGTCATGCTCCAACGTTGAGTTGGACATGCAACCGCGCGCGGCACCAGGCAAACACATTCAAGAGACCCCTCCGTCCCCGGCCTGAGCCCCATGGCCAAACCCCCTGTCGACGAGGAGCACTCGTGGAGCAAGCCGGACTTCTTCGCGAACCCCGTGCGGCAGGTCCAGCCCACCAAGGACGTCGTCAAGCTCGTCGAGATGATGCGCGACACCAGCGCCCAGGGCCGCCAGATCGGAATGGTGTGCGACATCCTGCGCCGCGCCCTCGAGGACCCCGACCGCCCCACCGTCGTGCTGGCCACCGCGGGCACCCTCATCTCCACCGGCATGCGGGACCTGTTCGTGAAGCTCATCGAGGCCGGCTTCATCGACGCCTGGGTCTCCACGGGCGGCTGCATCGACGACGACCTGTACATCTCGCTTGGGGGACCCGTTGGGATCGGGCGCCCCAGCATCGACAACCTGCTGCTGCGCGACCACATGATCGACCGCCTCTACGACTCCTACATCGACGAGGACTTCCTGCGCGCCTGCGACGGCTACATCTCCTACATGGCCGACGACAAGCGGCTGGCCGGACCCAAGACCTCGCGCCAGTTCATGCACCTCCTGGGCCAGAACATCCGCGAGCGCAAGACCTACAACGGCCTGACCCCGCAGAACGAGGGCGTCATCGCGTCCATCGCCAAGAACGAGGTGCCGATGTTCATCCCCGCCCTCACCGACTGCAGCATGGGCATCGGCCTCTGCATCAACCACTGGCGCCACACCCGCGCCGGCACCAAGAAGACGTTCTTCCACGACCCCGTCGCGGACAACTGGGAGATCACCCAGCTCAAGGGCAACTCGAAGAAGTCGTGCGTCATCTACCTCGGCGGCGGCGTCCCGAAGAACTTCGTGAACGATTGCGAGGTCGTCTGCGAGACCACCGAGTACACGGACCGCGAGGGCCACGAGTACGCCGTCAACATCACGATGGACCGGCCCGAGTTCAACGGCCTCTCCGGCTCGACCCTGGAGGAGGCGCAGGCGTGGGGCAAGGTGCACCGCGACGCGACGAAGGCCACCTGCTACGCCGACGTCCTACTGGCCTGGCCCATCGTCGCCAACTACCTGCTGGCCACGTGCAAGCCCCGCAAGCTGCTGCGCCCCAAATGGAACGGCAACGAGCTGGTCGAGATGGGCGGCAGGAAGATCGCGCGCCGCGAGGGCGAGTTCGCGCACGCCCCCGAACCCGTCGCTCCTGGGCAGGGAAAGAAGGGGAAGGCGCCCGCCGGCAAGGGCGCCAGCGGCAAGGCCAACGGGACCGCCAAGCCCCAGAAGAAGGCCGTCGCGGTCAAGTCGAAGTAAGGCCACGGCAGGAACGAGGCCTCACGGGCACAGTTGCGGGTCTTGGCTTGCCTGCGCCGTCACTCCACATAGCGGACAGCCTGGGCGGGCGGGATGCGGCTGGCCCGCCAGGCGGGGAGCAAGGCCGTCAGGAACGCGGCCACCAGGGTCAACGAGTACAGGACGGCAAGCGCGCCCCAGTCCACCTCGAACGTGACGAAGTCGTCGCCCGCAAGCGCGCCCTGCGCCATGAGGAGCCCCACCGCGAATCCGACGAGGATCGCCATGCCGGTGAGGTAGAGGCTCTCGATGCTGAACAGCGCCAGCACCTGGCCCTGGCGCGCCCCCACCGCCCGGAGCATGCCCACCTCGCGGCGGCGCACCATCACGTTGCGGGCCGTGACCAGCGCGAGGCTCACCATGCCCACGATGATGCCGAGGCCCAGGAACACCGCCACGAGGGTGCTCATGGCGTGGAAGACCTGCTGGTCCTCGCTGTCCACATCGTCCACGACGAGGGCCTGCATCCCGGCACGGCGGAAGCCCGCCTCGAGC
Organism: Thermoplasmatota archaeon; assembly: GCA_035526765.1. Classification (GTDB taxonomy): domain Archaea; phylum Thermoplasmatota; class E2; order JACPAO01; family JAHFTW01; genus JAHFTW01. The sequence goes on from DATLBS010000040.1 coordinate 8,254, forward strand.
GCCTTGGCGGCGTCCTGGGCAGTGACGCCCGCGGCAGGCTGCGCATAGACGCGCGTGCCCGGGGAATCCTCCATGAGGGCGAAGACATCCGGGTGCACGAAGGCGCCGGCGGTGCCCAGGCCGTCGATGACGGCGACCACCTCAAGGGTCGGAGGGTCCTTCCCGGTCCGCAGGGACAGAAGCATGCCCGGGTAGACGTCGCTCAGGCCCTGCTGGTCCCTCGACAGGCGTTGGTGCACCTGGAGTGCGGAGGAAAGGGCCACGTACCTCGGATTGCTGGCGACGGCGGCAAAAGCGTCCCGGGCCGTTGCGTACCCGGGGGCCAGCGCCGTGGCCTCGTAGGAGAACGCCTGCGCAGCCTCCGGCGTCATGGCCAGCGCGTCGTCGCCGTGGACCCAGGCCCGGCTGCGCAAGGTCGTGTTGGCGCCCGGCGGGTCGAGCCGGAACACGTCGTTGGCGCCCCAGGGCAGCGTCAGGACGCCTTGCAGCCGCGGGAACGGGTCCACGCCGCTGCGGGGCGGGTTGGCGCGGTAGAAGGCCTGCGCATCCGTGAAACTCGCCTGGGTGTCGCCAAAGACCTCGAAGCCACCGGTTGCCCCCAGGTCGCGCGGCGCCACCGTGGCGAAGAGGGTGCCGAGCGCCGTCATCACCGTCAGGACCGTGGCCAGCATGGCCATCGTGAGCGCGGCGCGGCCAGGCCGGCGCCGCAAATGGCTCAGGGACGTCTCGATGACGGGGCCGACGTGCCGGACGCGGCCAAAAAGGCCCACCACGCCGCGGTGGACGATGGAACTGTAGGCGGCAAGGATCGCCAACGACACGGCCAGAAGGATGCCGCGCACGGGCAGGAGGATGGCCTGCTCCTCGCGGTCCACCTTGAAGACAAGGAAACTGGCACCGATGTAGGCCGCCACCGCCAGGGCGCCCAGCGAGATCGCGAGGTGGCGGTCCACGCGGCGGCCCAGCAGCGCGGAGGCCCCGAAGGCCAGCAGCACGGGCCCGGCCACGAGCAGGGACGCCTGCGCCGCCAAGGCTCCGCCAAGCGTGAGGAGGGCCCCAAGGGCCGTGACCAGCAGCGGCACCCAGATGCGGCGGCCGCGCGGGCTTGCCTCCTCGCCCCGGAGGGCTGCTGGCACGTCGAGGGCGACCGCGCGGTGGGCCGCGACGACGATGACGATCAGGGTGAGGGTGAACCCGGCGCCCAGCACCGACAGGAGTGTGGCGGGGTCGTACACGACGTGGAACGGGACGTTGTCCTCGCCCAGCACGTCCTTGGCCACGGAACCCAGGATGCCTGCCAGGGCCGCGGCGCCCAGCAAACCTGCCACGGAGGACAGGAGGGCGTAGACGGCGCCTTCGTGAAGGTGAAGGCGGGTGAGGTCGCGGCGTTGTGCGCCCACGGCGCGCAGGGCGCCCAGCATGCCCTTGCGCTCCTCCACCAGCAAGGCCAGCAGGACCGCGACCAGCATGAAGCCGGCCGCCATGGTGAAGCTGCCCATGCCGAGGAAGAAGGCACGCGTCGCAAGGTCCACCTCGGCGGCCTGCTGCTGCAGCCGTTGCTTCGGGGCGAAGACCTGGATGCCGCTGAAGCTCCGGATGTCCTGCTCCAGCACGTCGTCTTCGATGCGGGTCCCGTCGGTCGCCACCAGGAGCACGTTCGCGCGTCCCTCCAGGTCCATGGCGCGCTGCAGGCGGGGCAGGGGCAGGAGCACGGCAGGTTCGCCGTAAAGGGGATCGCCGCCCTGCTCGCCCGCGATGGCCACGACGGTGCCGGGCAGGAGGGTCGCCGGGGTCTCAAGGGCGGAGCTGACGTTGACCGTGATGGTGATGTCCGTGTTGGCCGCGAGGGGGCTGTTGACGGTCACGTGGATGGTGCCGTCGCCGACGCCGGAGGAGCCGAACCGGCGGTAGTCAGGGGAGGACACGCGGGGGTGGGACCCGCCGGTCTGGTTCACGACCGAGCCGAACGGGCCGGCGACCGACAGTTCCAGCGTCACGGAGGCGGTGTCCGCGGCCACCTCGTAGTAGGTCACGTTCTCCACGGGAAGGACGAAGTCGAACACGTCCCGGGGGCCATTGACAAAGGGCGGGCCCTGGGGCAGGGGATTGGCGACCGCCGCCGTGAAGTGCGCCTGCAGGACGGTCGTGTTGGTGGTGGGCACGATGTGGCCAGGGACGTAGAGGGTCGTCTGGTCGCCGACCTCCGCGTCGAGGGCGTCGGCCAGCGCGCGTGTCAAGACGATTCCCCCCTCGGGCCAACCCGACAAAGAGGTCGGCAGGGAACCAGCCACCCCTGTGAGGCCCGTGAGGGCGCGCCAGCCGGAAGGTTCGATCCCCCACACGGTGGCGTCGTTGCGCCCGAGGCCGGAGCGGTCGTCGTCGAAGGGCAGTTGCGCCCGCAAGGCGAGGGTCTTGGTCCGGATGTGCCCTTGCAGGCTCGCCTGGTCCGCGAGGCGGTCCATGTCCTGGGCCTCCGGGGTCGTGGCGTAGTCGTGGAAGATGAGGTCCGCGTTGGCGGCGCGCCCAAGGATGGCTTCCTGGAAACTGGTCCGTGTGGAGTCGGCCGCAATGGAGCTTGCCCCCAGCACGACGGTGGCGAACATCAGCCCGACCGCGACGACGACCGTCTGGCGGGGACGCGCGAAAGCCTGCGCCGTGCCCATGCGCGCGAGCAGCGGCCGTTGCAGGGCCAGCGCGACCACGATGCCGGCGGCGATGGCGCCGGCCGTGAGACCGATCATGCGGCGGGGCGCCGTCCTGCCGGTTTCCGCGACGCCGGGGCGGCGCGGCGCTCGTCGCGCACGATGGCCCCGGAGTCCATGTGGACGACGCGGGTGGCCCGGGCGGCGACGCGTTCGTCGTGGGTGACGACCAGGAAGGTGGCCCCCTGCTCCTGGTTGAGGGCCTGGAACAGGTCCAGCACCTCGGCGCCGGTGTGCGTGTCCAGGTTGCCGGTGGGCTCGTCCGCGAACACGACGGCGGGCTCGTGGGCCAGGGCCCGTGCGATGGCGACGCGTTGCTGCTGGCCGCCCGACATCTCGAGGGGCAGCTTGTCCTTCTGGTCGGCCACACCCACGGCGTCGAGTGCCTCCAGGGACCGTTGGCGGGCCTCCGCCTTGGCCATCCCCCGCAACTCGAGGGGCAGCTGGACGTTCTGCAATGCGCTGAGGACGGGGACGAGATGGAAGGACTGGAAGACGAAGCCCACCCGTTCGCCGCGGTGGCGGGTGCGCTTGCGGTCCGAGAGGCGCGCCAGGTCCTTTCCTTCGAGGACGATGCGGCCGGCGTCCACGGTGTCGAGGCCCGAGAGGCAGTTCAGGAGGGTGGTCTTCCCGCAGCCGCTGGGCCCCATGATGGCCAGGAACTCGCCGGCCTCGACCTTGAGGTCCAGGTGGCGCAGGGCCGGCACGTCGGCGCGGCCCGCACGGTAGGACTTGCGGATGCCTTCGGCCACAAGGAGGCTCACGGCCGCCAAGGCGGCAGTGGGGGCAAGAAGGTGCCGGCAGGTTTCTCTCATCCCCAGCCCAACGCCGTCCCCCTCCCGCCGGCTCGGCAGCCTCGGTTGCACCAGGCGCAACGGCTTCACGTAGGACGGCCTTTGCGCGCACATGCGCAAGGCGACCTGGGGCGCCATCCTGCTGGGCATCTTCGCCCTCACCTTCGGCTCACCCATCCGCGAGGTGCGCGTCCTGCACGAGATCCTCAGCTTCGCGGGACTTGCCGGGTACATCCTGCTGTCGCTGGACCCGATGTTCGCGGGCCCGCGGCACCGCGCCTTCCTCATCGCCGGCGTCGTGGCCGGGCTCGTGTCCTTCCTTCTCGTCATCACCGGGGTGCCTGGAGCCGCCTTCGCCGCCCGCGTCCTGGCCGTCGCCACCGTGGCGCTCCCCCTCTGGCTCGCCGCGGGGCCCGCGCAGTTCCTCTTCGTGGCGGCCGCCGCCCTGGCCCTTTTCACGGCCCTCCCTGGCGTCGGCACGAACCTTTACACCACCAGCGTGCACGCCTATCTGGCCGCGGCCGGGGCCTTGTGGACCGCCTGGCGCCTCCATGCCCCTGGCGCCATGCCGTGGACGAAGGAGCGCAAGCCCAAGCGCATGGTGGTCGCCAGCAACATCATCACGCTGACGCCGGCCGAGAAGGCGGCGCGGCTGGCCCGCATCGAGGCGCGTTACAACGCGGGGGAGATCCCGGAGCACAAGTACTGGGACCTGCGGCAAGAGGTCGAGTCCCGGTAGCGCGCGTCGTGCCCGCCGCGGTCGCCGCGGGCGACGGCAATAAGGCCAAGCCGGGTCGCCCCATCCGAGGCCATGGAGGCGCAGGACCCCCGGTTCGAGGCGCGCGTCCGGGAGAGCTTCCGCGGCCAGCGCGTCATGCAGCTGCTGGGCGCCGAACTCACCCAAGTCGCACCTGGCACGTGCGCCATCGAGGTGCCCTACCGCGGCGACCTCACGCAGCAGGACGGTTTCCTGCACGCCGGCGTGGTGAGCACGGTGGCCGACTCGGCAGGCGGGTACGCGGGCTACACCCTCATGCCGGCCGGCTCGCGCGTGCTCACGACGGAGTTCAAGATGCATTTCCTTGCGCCGGCGCAGGGGGAACGCTTCGTGGCGACGGCCACCGTCGTCAAGGCGGGGCGGACCCTGACGGTCTGCGAGATGCGCGTCACCGCCGTGCGGGGGGGCGAGCGGACCGTCGTGGCCTTCGGCACCCAGACGCTCATCTGCATCCCCGCCGAGGCTTGACCGCGAGTCGCAAACGGTTATGCGGCGCACCCTGGTGGCGCGCCCCGTGCAAACGACCCTTCCCCGGGCCCTCCCCTTCCTTGGCATGACGGCCCTCGTGCTGCTGTTGGCGGTCCCCCCCGTGCAGGCCGCGGCGGAGCCGGTGCCGGTGAAGGTCACCGTGGCGGTCATCAACTTCGGCAACTACGACGCCAAGCAGGGCACCTATGTCCTCGACTTCTACCTCGTGCTGGACTGGGACACGCGGGCGGCGCCCACCAACTTCTCCGCGGAGGGCTTCGAGTTCGCCAACGGGCGCGCCACGAGCCAGGAGCTGCAGTACGACACCGTCGACGAGGCCACCGGCCACCGGACCCTGTGGTACCGCATCCAGGCCTCCCTGTACAGCGAGCCGAAGTTCCAGGACTACCCCTTCGACCACCAGACCGTGGAGGTCCGCATCGAGGACACCATCCACCCGGAATCCGAGCTGGTCTACGTCGCCGACCCCAAGAGCGGCCTCGAGGCCAGCTTCTCCCCCGCCGGCTGGGAGGTCTCCGGGCACCGGTTCGACATCGTGCGCCACGAGTACAGCTTCGACGACCCCTACTCGCAGGCGCAGTTCGTCCTCACCATCCACCGCAGCGTGCTCTCCAGCGTCCTCAAGGTCATCCTGCCGCCCCTGGCGTTCGTCGTGATCAGCGGCGTCTCCTTCCTGCTGGTGGGGGCCGACAAGATCGCCACGCGCTTCGCCCTCACCGCCAACATGGCCATCAGCGCCGTCCTGTTCCACGCCGGCCAGTCCGCGAGCCTGCCCAGCCTGTCGCGCCTCATCTTCCTCGACCGCTACATGCTCTCCATCGACGTCTTCGTCTTCGGCAGCATCCTCGTCACCGCCCTCGTCGCCCTGGCCGACATGAAATGGAAGGACCCGGTGCGGGCCCGCCGCATCAACGTGCGGGGAGCCATCGCCGTCGGCATCGCGACGGTCCTGGCCTTCCTCCTGCTCCAGCTGGTCTGAAGACCGGACCCAGTGACGGCACGCTGAAGAGCCAGCAGCGGGTGTCACGCCCGTTGACGGAAGGCGCAGGCCCCCAATTGACCGACCTTCCCATGGTCAAGCAGGGACGCGCCGACCGCCTGAAGGCCGCCGGCATCGACACGGTGGAGAAGCTGTGGAAGGCCGACATCGCGGCGCTCCGGATCCATCCCGCCTTCGCCACGGACGATGGCCTGCTGGGCCAGCTCCCCCTCCTGCAGGGATACGCCAAGGCCCACGCGACCGGGGCCCCCGTCGTGTACGCGGCGGACGAGCGGCTGTTCGGCCTGAAGGAGCCCATCATGCACCTGGACCTGGAGTTCGACGGTCCCGCCGCTGAGATCTTCCTGTACGGGTTCCTGGACCACAAATCCGGCCGCATCGAGCAATGGTTCGACCACACCCGCACCGGCCAGGAAGGGCTGCTGCGGCGCTTCATCGCCCTCGTCAAGGAGCAGGACCCGACCGTGGTGACCTGGGGCGGCAACGCCAGCGACGTCGTGCAGCTGCGCCGCACGTGCGAGAAGTACAAGCTGGACACCAGGTGGCTGCGCCAGGTCAAGTGGTTCGACCTGCAGACGGACCTCATCTTCACCGGGAACCCGGAGACGCAGCGCATCTACATCCCGGTCAAGAACTTCAGCAGCGACACGGTGGCGAAGTTCTTCGGCTACCAGAAGCCCCGCCTCCGGGTCAAAGACGGCTACCAGGCGCTCAAGCTCTACCAGGCCTACAAGCGAGCCCCGCGGGACGGCATCAAGCAGGACCTGTGCGAGTACAATGCCGAGGACATCAAGCACACGCGGCTGATCCTCGACGGCGTAAGGGAACTCATGGGCATCCATCGCTGACGCGGCCAACCATCCACCGAGCGCACCGATCCACCGAGGACACTCAGGGTCAGTGTGTGGCGACCAGCGCGCAGGCCCGCAGTCGGCTTCGGCGTCCCCACCGAACCACAGATTCACCGATTTCACAGAACCTGTGGCCTACTGCCGATCCATCGGTCTGCCGAAGCGAGAATCTCGGACCAAACACTCCTGTGGTGTGGGCGGGGGGGGGCGGCGGGATGTTCCTGCAAGCGATGGAACGGGGCGCGCGAAGCGCGCCCTCCCGAAGCCAGCCACGAAACCCACGAAAAACCGCAAAGGTGCCTGTCAGGTCGTTGGCACGCATTTTCCTTCGACCAAATCCCATACCTTGTCCCCCAGGCGCATCGCCTCTTCGCGGTCATGGGTCACCCAAAGGGCCGCCACTCCTTGCTCCCGCAGCAGGTCGCGCACCTTGGGCCCCAGCTCGTCCCGCAGCGCGCGGTCGAGGTTCCCGAAGGGTTCGTCCAGCAGGACGATGCGGGGCCTGGCCGCCAGCGTGCGGGCGAGCGCCACCCGCTGCCGCTGGCCACCCGACAATCGTGCGACATCAGCGTCGGCCTTCTCCGCCAGACCGACGAGCTCCAGCCAATGCAGGGCCTCCTCACGCTGCTGGCCGCGTGGGACCTTGAGGTAGCGCAGCCCGAAGGCGACGTTGTGGAGGACGTCCAGGTGCGGGAACAAGGCCCCGTCCTGGAACAGGAGCCCGACGCCCCGCTTGTGGACGGGCACGCCCACGAGGTCGCGGCCGTCGTCCCGGATGGACCCGGACTGCGGCGTCTCGAGGCCTGCGATGCAGCGCAGCAGTGTCGTCTTGCCGGAGCCGCTGGGTCCCAGCAGGAAGCCGGATTCCCCCGTGGGCACCTCGAGGGTCGCGCCCTGCAGCGTGGGCGGCCACCCGGGATACGTGAAGCGGACACCGCGCACGGTCAGCGTCATGCATGCCTCCCGGGCCGCCACGACGCGGCCGCATAGACCACGCCCGTCAGCGCCAGCAGCAGGGCCGCGAGGGCGACGGATTCCGCGCGGTGCAGCGGGTCGAAGCTGGCGGGGCCGCCGTGCCTTGCGATCCAGACGGTGAGGCCCATCGTGCCAGGGGCCATGAGCAGGAGGCTTGCGCCGAAGTCGCCCAGACTGAGGGCCGCCGCCGTCCCGAGCGCCACGCCAAGGGCGGGGCGCACCAGCGGCAGCTGGATGCGGGCGAGGCGCTGCCAGGCGGAGGCCCCCAGCACCGCCGCGGACTCGGACAGGCGGGCGTCGATGCCGCCGAGGGCGGGCAGCAGGGTGCGCGCGACGAACGGCAGCGCCACGAGGACATGCGCGGCCAGCACCAGCGTGTACGTTCCGCGCAGGTCGGCCCGGCCGGGCCCGTACGCGAGCGCGAGGCCCAACCCCAGCACGAGGCTGCTGCTGCCAAGGGGGAGGCTCGCCAACCCCTCGGCCCATCCGCGCGAGCGGCTGCCAGCCCACAGGCAGAGGGTCAGGCCAAGGGCGGCGGCGCTTGCGGCGGCGGCGTACAGGAGGCTCGTGAGCACGGCATGGCCGAGGCTGAAACCCGCCAGGTGCGCCGGGTGGTCCGGGTCCAGGAGCGCCCGCCAGGCCTCCAGGCTCCAATGTCCGTCGAGCCGGAACGCCGAGAGCAGCACCGCCACCAGCGGCGTGAGCGCCATTGCAGCAAGGAAAGGCGCCCCCCAGCGCCAGCCGCCGGCCCATGCCGCGGAGGGGGGACCCGCCGGCCAGCCGCGGCGCTGCAGGAGGAGGAAAAGGGACAGCAGGAGGGTGCTTGCGCAAAGCTGCAGGACGGCCAGGACGGCGGCGCGGTCCATGCGCGCGAAGGCCCCGGCCATGGATTCGTAGAGCAGCGTCTCGAAGGTCCCGACCTGGCCCTGGCCAAGGTAGAGGATGACGCCGAAGCTGGCGAAGCTGAACAGGAACACGAGGAGCGCGGCGGAGAGAAACCCCGTGCGCAGGAGGGGCAGCGAGGCGCGAAGGAACGCTTGGCGCGGGCTTGCCCCCAGGGTGCGCGCGACCTCCTCGAGGCGGCCGGGTCGGCGCTCGAGGGTGGCGTGCAGGATGCGGGCCGCCACGCCATAGTTGTAGTACGCGTTGGCGAGGGCGACGGCGCCGAGGGGGCCCAGCCAGGCCAGGAGGTCGAGGCCCGTGGCGGCGTGGAGGAGCGAGTGGTTGCCGAGGGTGGCCTGCAGCCCGAAGACGATGACGAAGACCGGCAGGACGAAGGGGGCGGCGTGCAGGGTCAGCCAGCGGCGTGGCAGGTCGCGGCGGTGGAAGAGCCAAGCCAGCGGGGCCGCGACGAAAAGGGCCAGCAGCGTGCTGAGGAAGGCCTGCAGCAAGGCGGTGCCCATGCGTCCCCGGACGTAGGGGGAGTGGAGGGCCCAGGACCATGCCTCCGTGCTCTGCGACGCCAGGATGGGAACCAGCGGCCATGCGAAGGCGAGGGCCAGCACCAGCAAGGGCGGGAGCAGGAGGAGGCGGCGCATGCTAGGCCTGGTGGCGCTCGAAGACCTCGGTCCACTCCCGGACCCACCGGTCGACGTTCGAGCCGATGATGGCGGTGCCGAGGTCGGCGTCGAGGAACGTGCCGGGAGCCGGGTCCGCGTGGCCGAAGACGCTTGCGACGTCGATGGTGTCGACGACGGGGTACACCGCGTTCTGGGGGGCCTGCAGCTCCTGGTAGGCGTCGGTGAGCGTGAACTCGATCCAGGCCTGCGCCGCGGCGAGATGGCGGGTGCCGCGTGCGATGCCCATCGTCTCGACCTGGTGGAAGGTGCCCATGGGCGCCAGCAAGACCTTGGCCGTGGTCGCGGCGCCCGAGTAGGCCTCGTAGGCCGGGCTGGTGCTGTACGAGGTGACGATGGCCCTGTCCGCGGCGCCCGTGGCGGCCCCGTAGCCGGCCGTGAAGTGCTGCACGTAGGCTTCCGTCCAGCCCGGCGTGACGAGGGTCCCGTTGGCCAGGAGGTCGTCCCAGTACGCGAGGTAGTCGTAGGCGCCGGTGCCCTTGTCGCCGAAGGTGGCCACGGTCGCGATGAGGAAGCCGAGTCCGGGGCTGGAGGTGCGCGGGTCCTCGGTGACGAACTGGCGTGCGTTGGCGGGATTGGCAAGGTCGCGCAGGCCATGGACGCCAAGCTTGGCGCGCGGGTCGATGTTGATCGCGGTGTAACCGTGGTCGACCGGGGTGGCCGGCCATGGCTGGGCCGCATCGAAGAACAGCAGCGTGGCATTGACGCGTGCTCCCATCACCGGTGTGTACGGCGCGAACACGTTGCCGTCGCGTGCCTTGGCCATGAGGACGTTGTCGATGCCGTACAGGACGTCGAAGCTGGGGTCGCCCGATTCCCGGAGGGAGCGCTGGACGACATCGCCCGCGTCGAGGGCCGCGATGTGCCGCACCTTGGCGTGCGTCAGGTTCTCGAAGAGGGGCTGGGCCGCCGTGAAAAGGTAGTCGAAGGCCCCCTGGTCGAGGATGGTCACGGTCTCGCCGGAAAGGTCCGGCCACCTCGTTGCGTCGCGCCCGGTAGGGTCGCCGGCGAAGCCCTTGCTTGCGTAAGTGGCCTGGGACCCACTCGGCGCGGGTGTGCTGGTGCAGCCGGCAATAGCAGGCATGACCAGCAGGAGCAGGCAGCAGGTCGTGAGGTCCTTCATGGCTTCACCAGGGCGGAGTCGAGCTGCAGGATGCGCTGGGCGACGGCGCGGGCGTCGGGACCTGCGAGGTAGAGGCAGGCCTCCAGGCCAACGGCCCCCGGGTCATGGATGACGTTCGGATCCGCAGCCTTGTCGATGGCGCGCAGCACCGCCGCCTCCGGCTGGGCCCCGCCGCGCCGTGCCCCCACCTGGGCCACGTCCCAGCCGAGGCGGATTGCGGCCTTCGCGACGGCAGGCCCGCCCCGCACGCTCGCGAGGGCGAAGGCGGAGGGGTCGCGGCGGCGCAGCTGCAACAGGCAGCGCGCGAGATGCCCGGAGGCGCCAAGCTCAGGGGGCGCGGGGACCACGAGACGGCCGCCCGCGTCGACGAGGCGCCCCGGGAAGCTCAGGACCTGGTGGGGTCCCGTGGCTCCCGGCAGGGCGCGGGCCACGTTGAGGCCGATCTGGGGCACCACGCGCAAGGGCGGGGTCTCCCGCAGGAGGCGTTCGGCGGCCAGGAGGTCCTGCAGGGGTTCGTCGCTGGGGGAGATGGAGAGGACCGCGCACCAGCGGCTTGGCCCCTCGGCGACGCTTCCCAGCAGGAGGTCCTTCTCGAGCTCGGAGGCCAGACGGTCGACGAGGGCATCGCTGGGCGGTGGCGGGGCCGTGACGTGGCGGGAGACCATCGCCTGGCTGAGCCCGAGGGCCTGGGCGGTGCGCATCTGGCTCCAGCCTTGCTCGACCAGGCGGCGGGCCGTCTGCGCTCGCACCCTGGGGAACACCTCGTCGGCCAGGTGGAAGCAGGGCGGGAGGGCCACGTGGCTGGCCACGCGAGTCGGCTATAACATGCTATTCGTGTTTTATGCATTGGTGATAGAGGCGGGGTGGCAGGCGGACGGCACGTCATGAAGTCCAGGGAACCCCTGGAGCCACGCCATGAGCCTCGGGCACGTGGGAATGGGGGAGGCCGAGTGTGAACCTCGTCTCTCCGTGTCTGTCTGTTGCTAGCTTCCGCAAGCGCCGCGATGTCGCTGGGCGCTGGGCCTAGGCTTCGACGACGGCAGGCGCGGGCAGGCCGGCGCCCTCGGGAGAGCGCAGGAGGGTCTGCAGCGACTTGTGGCCGAGTGGCGTCGCGAAGTACGTGACGTTGTCGTCGCGCGCGACCTCCTCGACGAGGGCGAACTCCTTGAGCTTCTTGAGGTGCCAGCGCACGGTGCCGGCGTGGATGTGCAGCGCGGAGGAGATCTCCATGGCGCCGCGGCCGGGGTGGGAGTGGACGTGCTCGAAGAGGACGCGGGCGTTGTGGTTCTGCAGCGCGGTGATGGCTCGGCTCACGTTCTTGACCGCGACACCGCCCTCGGTGGGGTAGAACACGCGGTAGCCGTTGGCGCGCTCGGAGCGCACGAGCTCGGCGGACTCCAGCTTGCGGATGTGCCACAGGATGGAGGAGGTCTTCATGCTGAACTCCTCGCTGAGCTTCTTGAGGTGGACGCCCGGGTTGCCGCGCACGAAGCCGTACAGCATGGCGCGCTGCGGGTTCTTGAGGGCCTCCTTCGGGCTGATGTAGCGGGTGACGAACGCGAAGCCGGCCAGGCCCAGCGTGGAGGCGGCGAGGGCGGCGACCCCGGCCAGCATGAGGTTCTCCTGGAACGCGGCGCGGATGCGCTCGGCGAACCCGGGATCGACCCCTTGGTCGGGTGCGCCGGGGTCCTCGGGAGCGGGGGCGCCGGGGTGGGTGATGGGGCCCAGGGCGCCCTCAGGGTCGTCGATGACGCCCTCGGGGTCGTTCTGCACCGTGTTGACGACCTCCTTGATGCCACCGACCGTGGGGGGTTCGACGGCCGCGACAGCAGGGACGAAGGCTGTGGCCAGCAGGCAGGCTGCGAGCACCAGCGTCAAGCGCATGGCCGGTGTTTGGCTTCCACGCATATAGCGGTTGTGGCGCAGGGCACGAAACCTCCCTGTTCGGAGGGGCTTCCTTGGCGTGAACGCCCTAGGTCGGCGCCCCTATTCGGCTGGGACGAGGCCGTGGGTTGCGATGCGGAAGCGCGCCATGCGGCCCTCCTCGATGCTGCGGTGCTTGATGACGGTGGCGCGCCGGCTCCCGTCAGGGCGCTTCTCGAACCGGACGAGGGCCTTCACGAGGTGCTCCATGACGCGGCGGGCGAAGGGCTGGGTCGTGTCCTCGCCGCCGTACACCTGCCCGGTGACCAGCACCGGGACGTTGTTCTGCCGCGCGAACCCCGTCAGGTGGTGCAGCTGCTTGTAGAGGCTGCGCGCTGCCTCCTTCTCCGACTCGTCGCCGCCGTCGCCGATGTGCAGGCGGTAGTGCATGTTGATGGAGTCCACGACGACGAGTCCGAGGTCGGGCACCCGGGTCGCGTTCTGCACCAGCCTCTCCTGCTCCTCGATCGTGTACGGCGTGAAGAATAGGACCCGCGCCTCGAGCTCGGCGACGGCGGCCTCGTCCATTTGCGACTGCTGGACCGCCAGCGCGGGCGACCGGCTGCCCAACGGGAGGTCGACCTCGGCCACGTCGTCCCCCGAGCCCGGGTCTGCCGCAACCGCCCCACCAGATCCAGGCAGGCCGCCCATGGGCACCTCTCCCTCCACTGCGCCTTCGAAGACCTGCCGCAGCCGCACCGAGCTCACGCCTTCCGTGTCCACGTACGCCGTGCGCAGGCCCATGCGGGCGGCCGCGCGGGCGCACTGCAGCGCGAGGTTCGTCTTGCCCGAGCCACCCTCCCCGAAGACGAGGGTGATGGCGTCGCGCTCCAGCCCCCCGTCCAGCAAGGTGTCGAGACTGGAGCAGCCGGTGGCCAGGTACTCCACGCCAAGAGCAGGGGTGCCGCGTATGAAAAGGGGCGCGCACAGGGGTTGGCTTGCGGCATGGTAGACCATGGTTGACCATGGTGACCCATGGTGCGCCTGGGTCCGCGGGTCAACGTGTGGGCGCATGAGCACGTGCCGGCCCGGGCGTGGCCTGCCGTGCCGTGCTTGCCTGCCCGCTCATGATGACTTGGGCCACCGCCCGGCAGGGGACGACCGGCCGGCAAGGGACCACGGGCTACAGGTCGAGGGAGGGGATCTCGCCAGGGGTGACCCACTTGACGCGTGTGGCGATGAGGCGGCGGCGCGCCTCAGGGTCGGCCGTCTCGCAGACGACGAGAGCCTGGTCGGCGGCCACGGCCTTCGCGGTGGACAGGACGCGCTCCACCATGGGCAGGTCGAGGGCCGCGGCCTGGAACACGATGACGCGGGAGGGGAATCCGTCGCGTTCGGCGGCCATGGCGATGCCGTGCCGGCCCGGGTCGCCCAGGGTGTCGAAGCCGAGGGTCTTGAGGCGTTTCTCGAGCCATGCCAGCACGGCGGGGTTGGGTGTCCACGCCGGCGGGGCCTTGGCAGCGGCGGCCGGCCGTGGGGATGCAGGGGATGCGGCGGACGTGGGGGAGGCAGAGGACGCGACCGGACGGGGGGGGACCGGGTCGCCGACCTCGAAGACGTCGCCCATGCCGATTGCCGGGGGGGTTGGCGGCAGGAAGGCAGGCAGCGGCGCAACCTGGGAGGCATCCCAGGCGGACACCGACCCGTGGTGGCGCAAGGGGGCCGTCGCGGTGAGACCGGGTGGCCGCTGCGCGGCAAGGGGGGCAAACGGGGGCGGGGGGGACGGCAACGCTTCCCGGACTGCGGCCTGTTTCGCCGCCAGTTCGGCGGCAACCGCCTCGGCGCGGGCGGCCTGCTGCGACGCGAGGGCCCCGGCAAGGGCGCGGCGCTCCTGCTCCTCGTGCCATTTCTCCTCGAGGTCCTGAAAGAAGAGGTCGGCGTCGAGGCGCACGTCGTCTCCCTCCGCCACCAGGTGGACGGCGCGGACCTGGTCCAGCTCCGGGGAGCGCAGGAGGGGGCCAAGGCTGGCCACGAAGGGGGCAAGGTGGGCCTCCGTGACGTCGGCCACCTTGGCGGCATGGATCCTGAGGGCCAGCCGCTGCAGGCGGCGGGGATCCGTGGGGGCCTGGAACACCTGGTGCTGGCCCGGCTTGAGGCTGCGGCGCGCACGGTCGGCCTCCGCCTTGTCCAAGGCGGTGCGGGCCTCCATGAGGCCTTGCAGGGTGGGGGTGGGGACGATGTGGGACTTCTGGTTGCCCACGAGGAGGGTGACCTTGGCGTGCTGGACGTCGGCGGGGGCGAGGTACTCGACGGCGCCTTCGAGGTCGTTGACGAGGTCGGGCTCGTCGCGGGGCACGCGGACCACGAGGAGGGCCTGGCCGTCCGGGTCCCAGAGTTCCGACCCGTACCGCGGTGCGAGGGCCTGCTTCATGCGTTCGATCTCTGCCGCCGGCACGTCAAGCGCCTGCATCCTGCGCATCGTCATCCCAGCACCTAGAGTTCGCGTGGAAGGAAAACCGTTGCCAAACGGTGCGCCTCCAGCAGGGAGGGGCCGGAAGAGGCCGCTCCCGTGGCGCTGCATGGGAACCGAAGGGGGTGCGCGGCGGGCCTGGTCATCCCACCCTAGGGTCCATGGGGCAGGATGGACGCCTCGGCGACCTTGCCCTGGGTGGTCCTGCGTCCACCAAGTTTCCAAAATGGAGGGGGGACCCCTTGTTTTCGTCTGGAAGGCCGGCTCTTCAAGGGCAGAGTGTTTCTTCTCTTCCTATGGAGTCAGCAGACCCTGGAAGGTCAAACAGCAGGACAACAAAACACTTCCGACGAAGAACCTGCCAAATGAAACACAATCCCTCGCACCCCAGGAGAAAACCCTCCAGACGAAACCAAGGGGGAGGGGTTTCCTGACATGTTTGGAGATTTTCGCGAGCAAGCTGACCTGTTCGCCTCTCGCCGCCGGCTCGTAGCCCGAAAACACACCCACGAACCACGTGGTCTCCATGACCCCCGGCTTTTCAAGCGCAGCCCATCACACGACCGCGCGGGCCCGTTCCCGAAGGCCAGGGTCCGTGTACCGGCTCCTGCCTCCTGCGATGGTCTCCAGGACCCTCCACCTCGACGGGGGCCTTTTCTCCAGTTGGCTGGCGGTGGCATCCAGGACCACGAGGTCGGCGAAGCGGCCTGGGGCGAGGGAGCCCACCTCGTCCTCCCAGTGCAGGCTCCAGGCGGCTGCGGCGGTGTAGTGCCAGATGGCCTCCCGCGGGCCCATGCGCTGGTCCGGCTCGGGGTGCTCCACCGCGGCCTGCAGCCCAACGAGGGGGCCGAAGGGCATGCCGTCGCTGCCGAAGGCGATGTGGATGCCGGCCTCCTTCATGGCGCGGAAGCGGTTGTTGAGGCGGAAGCGCTCCCCGAGGCGGTCGTGGTACATGCCGCCCTTCGAGCTCCAGGTGCCGACGAAGTTGGGCTGGCTGGACGACACGATGCGGAGCTCGGCGGTCTTGGAGATTTGTTCCGAGTGGGCGATCTCGTAGTGCTCGAAGCGGTGCCGGAGGGCGTTGCCGTTCCAGCCGCGGCCTTCGACGTCCCCGCGGGCGGCCAGCTTGGCGAAGTAGGCAAGCCCCTGGTCGATGGCGGCGTCCCCGATGGCGTGGGCGTGCAGCTGGATGCCGGCGTCGTGGGCGCGGGAGAAGAGCCTCTGCACGTCCTTGTCCGACCAGTTCAGGGTCCCCTGGGGGTGGGGGTGACCGACGCACCCGAAACGGGAAAGGAGGTCCTGCCTGTCCTTGGCGCGCTGGCCGCCGCAATCGGAGGGCATGTCCTTGGGCGCATCCAGGTAGGCTTCCCGCAGGGCCGCCGAGCGTGCACCCAAGGATCCGTCGAGGAACACCTTCAGACCGCCGTCCCGTAGCCACGGCGACGCAGCGCTCCCTTGTCCAGGAGAGGCCCGCTTGGTCGCGAACCCTGCCTGGATCTCGTCCTCCAGCTGCTGGACGTAGATGTTGGAGTGCACCCGCACGGAAAGGGTCTCGGCGGCGGCCGCGCGCAGGAGGGCGGCGCGGTAGGGGGCCTGCGAGTAGTCCCCCAGGGCGGTCACCCCAAGCTGGTGCGCCATGCGGCAGGCCAGCGCGAGTGCCTTGTCGAGGTCCGCGGGGGGTACGGGGATGACCTCGTTGAGGTAGAGGCTCGGCTGCTCCAGCAGGACGCCAGTCTCCAGGTCCACGAGGGCATCGTCGTCCCACCGCTTGCGGATGGCGGGAAGGGCCGCCGTGCTGGCGATGGCGACGTGGCCGCACACGCGTCGCAGGACGATCGGGCGGTCGGCGGGCCCGTGCCCCGCCCGCGCGGCTGCCTGCGCGACCTGGTCGAGGTCCGTGCGGTGCGGCCGCGCGCGCGGCGACCATCCGGATTCGTCCCAGAGCTCGCCGATGACGGGCGAGGCGCCGGGATGGGCGGCAAGCCATTGCGCCAGGCGCTCCATGGCCTCCGCGAGGCTGCGGCAGCCGCCGAGGTCGGGCCGCGTCTTCTTCACGCCGGCGTGCAGGAAATGCATGTGGGCGTCCACGAAGCCAGGGATGACGGTGCGCCCGTCCAGGTCCTCGACGTGGATGCCGCGGCGGCGCGCCTCGGCGCCCACCTGCCCCGTCGTGCCCACGAGGAGGATGCGGTCGCGGTCCCACAGGATGGCTTCGGCCGCGGCCTCCCACGGCTTCGAGCCGTCCTCCGCCTCGGTGGCCCAGCCTGGACCCGGGACGGTCATGGGGAGGACGTTGGCGTTCACGAGGGCGCGGGCCTGCACGCGGCGGCGCAGCGGGTGCCTGCTCATGGGGTTTGGGCCGGCGGGAGGCCTTCCCGGCACCGGCCCAGCCACGAGGACGCCTAGTCCACAGCGCCAGGACCGGTCGGCAGGTGCTCGGCCTACCACTGCGGCTTTTTCCCCCATGTCCAGTGGTGCCCAAAATTGGCAATCTTGACCCCCTGTTGCCTTCCGGTGGAAACCTTAAGGAGGAGTGTTACCAAGTATTGCTTCTGGTAAAGCCCGAAATATGCGCCTCGGCTGGTCGCATCCGGCCTCTGTTACCGAGTGGGGAATAAACCTCCCTCAGTTTCTCGGCTTCCCCGGCGGGCGTGGAAACCCGGCGGGTCTCTGGCCTCACGCCAGGGATGGGATGCATTCGGGATGAGGCGCCAGGCTTTGGTCGGCTGGCGTGGACCCCCATCGACCGCCCTCCTGCAAGGGAGGGATTGGAGGGGACCGATGAGCGAGAAACTGGACTTCACAGGAGGACTTGTCATGCGCAGCCGCACTGAGGCAACCACTGGCGCAACACCGCCCGCCCGCGGGCTGCACATCGACCGCCATTACACCACGCCCGGCACCGATCCGTACGCGCAGGTCGAGTGGACCACCCGCAAGTCCGTCATCAAGGAGCCCGACGGCTCCGTCGTCTTCCAGGTCGACCGCTGCGAGGTCCCCAAGGAATGGTCCCAGCTGGCCACCGACATCATCGTCTCCAAGTACTTCCGCAAGGCCGGTGTCCCCCAGGCCGACGGCACCCTTGGCCCCGAGACCTCCGCGGGGCAGGTCGTGCACCGCATCGCCTCCTCCATCCGTGCCTGGGGCGAGACCCACGGCTACTTCGCCACCGCCACCGACGCCGAGGCGTTCGAGGCCGAGCTCAAGCACATGCTCATCACGCAGAAGGGCGCCTTCAACAGCCCCGTCTGGTTCAACTGCGGCCACCACCACGTCTACGGCATCCAGGGCTCGGGCGGCAACTGGGCCGCAAACGAGGAGACGCAGCAGATCGAGGCCATCAAGCACAACTACAGCCGGCCGCAGTGCTCGGCCTGCTTCATCCAGCGCGTCGAGGACAACCTCGTCGAGCGCAAGGGCATCTTCGAGCTCCTAGCCTCCGAGGCCCGCCTGTTCAAGTACGGCTCCGGCACGGGCTCCAACTTCAGCCGCCTGCGCTCGAAGTACGAGAAGCTCAGCGGCGGCGGCACCTCGAGTGGGCTGATGTCGTTCCTGAAGGTGCTGGACGCCGGCGCCGGCGCCACCAAGTCGGGCGGCACGACCCGCAGGGCGGCGAAGATGGTCTCCTTGGACATGGACCACCCGGAGATCGAGGATTTCATCAACTGGAAGGTCCGCGAGGAGAAGAAGGTCGCCGCCCTCATCGCGCAGGGCTACGACTCCGACTTCAACGGCGAGGCCTACGGCACCGTCGCGGGCCAGAACTCCAACAACTCCGTGCGCATCACGGACGAGTTCATGGCGGCCGTGAAGGCGGACGCCGACTGGAGCACCACCAGCCGCATGGTGCCCGGCCAGGTCGTGAAGACCTACAAGGCCAAGGCCCTCTGGGACCAGGTCGCCTTCGCGGCGTGGGCGTGCGCGGACCCCGGGACGCAGTACGACTCCACCATCAACACGTGGCACACCTGCAAGGCGACGGACCGCATCTACGGCTCCAACCCCTGCTCGGAGTACATGTTCCTCGACGACACGGCGTGCAACCTTGCATCCCTGAACCTGATGAAGTTCCTGAAGGCGGACGGCACCTTCGACCTGCCCGCGTACCGGCACGCCATCCGCATCTTCTTCGTGGCGCAGGAGATCCTCGTCGGCTACTCCAGCTACCCCACCAAGGACATCGCGAAGAACAGCGAGGACTACCGCCCCCTGGGGCTCGGCTACGCCAACCTCGGCACCCTGCTGATGACCACGGGCCACCCGTACGACTCCCCCGACGGCCGCGCCATCGCGGGTGCCCTGACCGCCATCCTCACCGGGCACGCCTACCGCGTCTCCGCCGAGATGGCCCAGGTCAAGGGACCGTTCCGCGGCATCACCATCAAGGACGCCTCCGGCAAGTCGAACCACGAGTACATGGCCGACGTCATCGCCATGCACCTCGAGGCCGCCCGCCACCTCAAGGCGACGGGGAGCCCGCTGCCGCAGATGGACGGCATGCACTTCATCGGCCACGGCATCAAGGACCTCGGCCGCGACGGCGTCCTGGCCACGAAGAACAAGACGCTCACCATCTACGCGGACCTGTGGGACGCCGCGGTGGAGGACTGGGAAGCCGCCCTCGACCTGGGCAAGAAGTTCGGCTGGCGCAACGCGCAGGCGACGGTCCTGGCCCCGACGGGCACGATCGGCCTGCTGATGGACTGCGACACGACCGGCGTCGAACCTGACTTCACGATGGTGAAGTTCAAGAAGCTGGCTGGCGGCGGCTACTTCAAGATCATCAACCAGAGCATCCCGCCCGCCCTCCGGTTCCTCGGCTACAGCGAGTCGGAGATCAAGGCGATCGAGAAGTTCGCGATCGGGCACGGCACCCTCGAGGGCGCCCCCGTCACTAAGGACTCGTTCAAGGCGAAGGGCTTCACGGAGGAGGAGTACCAGGAGGCCTACGACGCGGTCGCCGCCGCGAAGACCTTCAACGACTACACCCCGAAGATCAACCCCAGGACGATGCGGGAGAAGGGCTTCACGAACCAGGCCATCCGCGCGCTTTCGGCCTACGTCGAGGGCCACCAGACCGTGGAGGGGTCGCTCATCAAGAAGGAGCACCTCGCCATCTTCGACTGCGCCAACAAGTGCGGCGACGGCGAGCGCTTCATCCACCACACCGGCCACATCCGCATGATGGCGGCAGCGCAGCCGTTCCTGTCGGGCGCCATCTCGAAGACCATCAACATGCCCAACGAGGTCACGGTGGCCGACGTGCGCGAGGCGTACGAGATCGGGTGGCACCTGCAGCTCAAGGCCGTCGCCCTCTACCGCGATGGCTGCAAGCTGAGCCAGCCCCTCCAGACGGCGCAGACCAAGAAGTCGGCGGAGGAGAAGGCCGAGGCCAAGGCGGACGCGAAGACCGCGACGCCGACCACGGTGTACGTGCAGGCCCCTGGGCTCAAGCATGGCGAGATCGAGAAGCCGCCGCAGGAGAACGACCAGGGCTTCAAGCGCACCGTCACCATCTACACGCAGTACGGCGCCGAGAAGGTGGACATCCAGGTGTGGGAGTACGACGACGGCCGCCCGTGCGAGATCTTCGTCGGCGCCCGCAAGTCCGGCACCCT
>DATLBS010000041.1:0-17714 GCA_035526765.1 Thermoplasmatota archaeon
TGGGCGGCGAAACCTAGGGTTCGGCGGGCGCCGGAACCTAGCGCCAGGTGCTGAACCGGTCCAGCATCTGCAGGATCTTCTGCTGCGTCGCCACGTCGACCTGCTTCTCCTTGACCTTGTCGTTGAGCCAGATCTTGGCCTCCTGCGTCGAGTCGCGGGTGCCCTTGGCCCACAGGGTCTGGATGAGGGAGTTGTGCAGCTCCACCGCCACCGGGGAGGCCTTCAGGAGGTCCTGCAGGTCGTACTTGAAGTAGTTCGCCTTGGAGGTGTCGAGGAGCTTCTCGCGCTGGCGCGACTCCTTGGTGTTCCGGTTCGTCTGGTTGTGCTTCACCGGGCGGGGAGCCCCAGGGATCCCAGGCACCTTGGGTGCGCGCATTCGACGGGCCACGCGTCCGGGCATGCTTCGGGCTATTTAGTCGGTTTCCAGGGACGGACAGGAGGGGGGCGCCCCCCGCCCGGCTTCCACGCCGGCTTCCACGAGACACGTTGCGACGCCGCCTGCACGGCGCCGTTCCGGGGCCTGGCCCGCGTCATGCCTGCGCCCGAACGCTGATGTGCCCGCCGCCGGTGCCCCCAGCGTGCCGAAGCAGGACCTGCTGCTGCCCGCCGCCGACCCGCAGCTGATGGAGGAGGGCGTGCGCCGCATCGCGTGGGCGCGCACGCACATGCAGGTGCTGGCCGCCATCCGCAGCCGCTTCGAGGAGGAGCAGCCCTTCGAGGGCCTGCGCATCGGCATGGCCCTGCACGTCGAGGCCAAGACCGCGAACCTCGCCCTTGCGCTGGCCGCGGGCGGCGCGGACGTGCGCCTGGCCGGCTGCAACCCCGAGTCCACGGACGACCGCGTGGCGCTGGCGCTCGATGGGCACCACAAGCTGGCCACGCGCGCGAAGAAGGGGCAGACGCGCAGCGAGTACTACGCAAGCCTCGACTGGATCCTCGACCACAAGCCCCACTTCGTCATCGACGACGGCGGCGACCTCGGCTTCCTCGCCCACACCAAGCGCAAGGACGCCCTCAAGACCCTCAAGGGGGGCGCGGAGGAGACCACGACCGGGGTCATGCGCTTCAAGGCGATGGCCGCGGAGGGGAAGCTCAAGGTCCCCATCCTGAACGTGAACGACGCGCAGATGAAGCACCTGTTCGACAACCGCTACGGCACGGGGCAGAGCACCTTCGACGGCCTGCTGCACGCCACGAACCTCCTGATCGCCGGCAAGGACATCGTGGTGGCAGGGTACGGCTGGTGCGGCAAGGGCATCGCGATGCGCGCCAAGGGGCTGGGGGCGACCGTCACCGTCACCGAGGTCGACCCCGTGAAGGCCATCGAGGCCCGCATGGACGGCTTCCACGTCGCCCCGATGCTGGAGGCGTGCAGGACGGCGGACTTCATCCTCACGGCCACCGGGTGCAGCGACGTCGTCGACGCCCGCCACGTCCCCCACCTCAAGGACGGCTGCGTCCTGGCCAACGCGGGCCACTTCAACAACGAGGTCAGCATCCCCGCCCTGCAGCAGGCCGCCAAGGAGACCTCCACGGTGCGCGCCGGCGTCACCGCGTACCTGCAGCGCGACGGCCGCACCCTCTACCTCGTCGCCGATGGGCGCCTCGTCAACCTCGCCTCCGGGCAAGGGCACCCCGTCGAGATCATGGACATGAGCTTCGCGATCCAGGCGCTGGGCATGGAGCACATCGTCAAGCACCAAGCAGACATGGCGCCTGGCGTCCACGAGATGCCCGCGCACATCGACGCCGAGGTCGCCAAGCTCAAGCTCGCGACCCTTGGCCTGCGCATCGACGCCCTCACGCCGGCGCAGAAGGCGTACCTCACGACCTGGGAGCACGGCACTTGAGCCACTCCTGCCAAGCAGGGATTCCCGGGATTCCGGGGAAACCGGTCCCTGTCGTCCCCGGAATCCCCGAAACCCCTGTTCCGTCCGGGTGCCAGGCATGACGCTCGCCGTCGCTGGCCACTCCAACCTCGACGTGCAGTTGCAGGTCCAGGAGCTGCCCAAGCCGGGCATGAGCGTCCCCGTGCTGGAGCGCCGCACCGTCTGGGGAGGCACGGCCGGCAACATCGCCCGGCACGCAGGAGGGCTCGGGGTCCCGGTCCGTCTCTGGAGCCGCGTCGGCCCCGACTTTCCCCCCGCCTGGCGCAGCGCCTTCGAGCAGGATGGCGTCGACCTCACGTTCCTCGACGTCGCCAAGGACCAGATGACGCCGACCTGCTTCATCCTCACCGACCTCCTCGACCGCCAGTCCTACGCCATGGACCAGGGCGCCATGGGGCGCATCGACGAGCACCCTGTCGGCCCTGAACTCCTCAACGGGCTCGACGAGGACTCCTGGCTGCACGTCACCACGGGGAACCCCCTGGGGTACGCGCACGTCGTCGACGCGGCCAGGAAGTCCGGGATCCGCGTCGCCTTCGACCCCGGGCAAGAGCTGCGCTTCCAGTACGACACCCGCAGCTTCGAGGGCCTGCTGGACCAGAGCGAGGTCCTCTTCGTCAACGAGCCCGAGCTGCGCGTGGCCTGCGACTACCTCCGCTACGGCAGCGCCGAGCAGCTGCTGGACCACGTCCAGGCCGTCGTCGTGACCAGGGCCGAGAAGGGCGCCACGTTGTACCGGCCCAAGGCGAAGCCGCTCAGCCTCCCCGCCTTCCCCGTGAAGGTGGTGGACCCGACGGGCGCCGGCGATGCCCTCCGGGCAGGATGGTACGCGGCCCTGAACGCGGGGCACGACATGGGATCGGCCCTGCGCTGGGGTTTGGCCGCGGCCGCCGTGAAGATCCAGCACGCGGGCGGGCAGGACCACGTCGTGCGGCGCAGCGAAATCGATCCATTGCTGGTTTCGGCGGCCCCCTAACCACAGATTTCACAGATTGCACAGAAACTCTCAGCCGTGCATCTGCCGAATCGGCGAAACCTGTGGATGGCTCGGCAGAGAACCGCCGCCAAGACGGACGCAACCTTCAAGTGAAAGGGGGAGTCGCAACGGGCATGGCCACCGCCACCACCCTCCTCACCACCACCGGCCCCGCCCCCGGCACCAAGCTTGCCGACTTCACCCTCAAGCTGGCCACCAAGGACGGCATGGTTGACTGGAAGCTCAGCGACCACCTCGGCAAGGGCCCCCTCGTCTTCGCGTTCTTCCCGCTGGCGTTCACGGGCGTCTGCACGACGGAGGTCTGCGACATGCGCGACAACCTCGGCTCCTTCTCCGCCCTGAACGCCCAGGTGTTCGGCTTCAGCGCCGACGCCGCCCCCAGCAACAAGGCCTTCGCCATCGCGCAGGACCTGCCCTTCGGCATCCTGTCGGACCCCAACCGCGACGTCATCGGAAAGGTCTGGCCCGCCATGCCCACGCCCGTCCTCGGCGTGAACTCGGTGGCCAAGCGCGGCGCGATGGTCGTCAACCCTGACGGCACCGTGAAGTGGGCCTCCGCCTCGGACGACACCAAGGTCTGGGTGGGCGTCACCGAGATCAAGAAGCACCTGGCATGAAGGCCATCCTCGCCGGTTGCCTCCTCCTGGGGTTGTTCGCGGGTTGCACGGGCGGCAACGACCTTGCTGAGACGACCACCACCAGCCCGACGGCCGACCCATCCATCCAGGAAGCGATCTTCTATGCGCAGAGCCGCGACGTGGCGCTGGACAAACTCCCTCCCGACGGGTTGTTGCTGGTCCCAGGCAACTTCACGGTTCTGCGCGCCACCGTGTACGGCAACAGCACGGCCACGTGCTGGGAACTGCATGGGCCCGCACCCCCCCGCACTGGCGAGGTGTTCCCGAACCCGTTCATCGACTTCATCGCCCCCTCGGGCGCGAAGACCTCCCACGAGGTGTCGATCTCCAGTGGTTGCGAACCGACCGCGGGCGGTCCCCTGCGGGGGGTGCAGGAGATCCAGTTGCCCCTTGAGTCGGGGAGGTGGACGGTCCATCATGACTGGCTAGGTCGGGATGTGCGCGTGACCATCGTCATCCGGGGCATGACGGCGGGTTGACCCCCGGTCCCCAACCCTGATATCCAGGGTCCGAGTGGCAAAATCCATGGTCCTCGTCGGCAAGCCCGCCCCCGATTTCACCGCAAAGGCCGTCGTCGGCTCCGAGATCGTCGACTACACCCTCTCCAGCAACTGGGGCGGCAAGTCCCCCAAGTACACGCTGCTGTTCTTCTATCCCCTGGACTTCACGTTCGTCTGCCCCACGGAGATCATCGCGTTCTCCGACCGCATCCAGGAGTTCCGTGCCCGCGGCGTGAGCGTGGTCGGGGTCAGCATCGACTCGGAGTTCAGCCACCTTGCGTGGAAGAACGTGCCCCGTGCCCAGGGCGGCATAGGGCAGATCGAGTACCCTCTCGTCGCCGATGTCAAGCGCGAGATCACGAACGCCTACGACGTGATGGCCGCTGACGGCACCGCCTACCGCGGCCTCTTCCTCATCGACCAAAAGGGCACGGTCCGCCACGCCCTGGTCAACGACCACCCGCTGGGCCGCAGCATCGACGAGGCCGTCCGCACCATCGACGCCCTGCAGCACGCGGAGAAGCACGGCGAGGTGTGCCCCGCCAACTGGAAGCCGGGCCAGGACGCGATGGTCGCCGACCCCGTGAAGTCGCGCGGCTACTTCAGCAAGGTCAACTCCGCCAAGGTCACGGTCAAGGCCCGCAAGTAGGTCCGCGACGGTCGCCCGACAGGTACGGCCGCCCACGGCGAGGCGGCTCGCCGCATCGCACGGCCCACGCCGCACTGAGGGCGCCCCGGGGGACACCGCCACACATGTGAGGCGCCGCGCCGGCCCCTGGGCGCAACCTTGGCGGCCTTGCCAAATACCGACTTTGTCGACCATGCCTCGATGGCGCGGCTCGAAGGGGACGTGTTGGGGCGGCGGACCAAGGTCCTCTCCTTGCTCGGCCTGCTGGGCATCGCCGAGTTCGTGCTGGCCGCCATCGCGCTGCACGCCGTCTCCCTCCCCAACGAGCCCTCTCACATGAGCGAGTTCGCGCACAGCCGCTTCTGGCTGGTGTGGGGGCTTGCCCTCTACACCCTCGTCCTTGGCTGCGCGGCCCTCATCGTGGCCCTCAAGCCCTGGCTGGGCCGCAACCTCTGGGCCCGCCTGGGCTTCGCGATGCTGGCGCTGGCCGGCCTGGCGGCCTTCGTGCTGGCCACCTTCCCCGTGGACAAGGGCCGCTACGAGAGCACCCTCATCGGGACCATCCACAACGACGCCACCCTCACGACGTTCATGATGCTCAGCACCGCGATGGTGGTCCTGGCCCCCGCGTTCCGGGCGACCCCGGCCTGGCGCGACTTCGCCCGCCTGTCCCTCTTCATCGGCATCGTGGTCGGCATCCTGGGGGTCGTGTACCTCTTCGCCACCGAGGCGGACCTGCCGCTGGCCGCGTACGCGCAGCGCGTCCTGGTGGCGTTCATCGCCGCGTGGTTCATCCTCATCGCGCTGCGCCTGCGCCGCAGCTCCGACGGTCCCGCCAGCTCAACCAGCCCCATGCTGGAGATGGCGCCTGCCCCGGCATCACCTGCCCCGGTCGCGGCCCCCGATCCGGCGCCGCCCGCCCCGTCCCCGGCGGCGCCCGCACGGGCGGCCCGGGCCCGGCCGGCCGCCCGGTCCCCTCAGCGCGCGGCCAGCTCGAGCGCGCGCCAGTCGCGCTCGCGCACGGCGCGGCCGTCCTGACGGGTCGTGCGGGCGGGCCGGACGCGCGCAACGTAGGCCTCGACCAGGCTCAGGCCTGGTCCGTCGTAGGCCTCGCGCACGAGCGCCAGCGGCTCTAGGAGGGCGGCCACGGCGTGGTCCGCCGCCGTGGCGTGCGGACCCAGCAGGTATCCCGTGCCGGTCAGCGTGAGCTGCCCGGCCACGCGGTCGATGGCGGCCCGGATGGCGGGCGGGTCCGCGGCCTCGAACCGGCGCGCCTTGTAGTGCTTGAGGACGGCCAGGACGAGGCGGCGGCCGACGAAGGGCAGGCGTGCATACAGTGGCGCGCCGTAGGCTCGGCCGCGGGAAGGGTGGGCGTGGAGGGCCCGGTACGCCTCGCGGCGGACGGCGGGGGCGATCTCGTCGCCGGCCCATGCCTCCCACGCCTCGACCTCGCTCCGGATGCCTTCGGGGAAGAGCGGCTTCGCGCCCTCGCCGCGGTGGGCGTCGGCCCACGCCAGGATGTCGTGGGAGTCCACGAGGACGCCATCATCGGTGCGCAGGACGGGGACAGTGCCCTGGCGGGGGTTGGCGCGGCGGGCGTGCTTCATCTGCCAGAGCTTGACGTCGAGGGTGTCGTACTCGATGCTTGCCTGGGTGAGTCCCCACTCGGCCTTCCGGCAGAAGTGCGAGAAGGGGATGCGCAGGAGGACCGGGCGGGCCACGTGGATGGAGTCGACCCCAGGCATTTGAACGCAGGCCCGCCCCAAGGTTTGCCCCGGGATTCGCCTCCGAACCACACATGGCACAGATGCACAAGATGGCCTCGCCTGATGCACCAAGCTTTCATCTTCGCCCGGTAGACCAAACTTCCATGACCCATCGGTCGCCGTGAAGACCCGAGACTCCCGTCCAACGGGTGTGTGTGGGCGGCGGTGGGATGTTCCAGCAAGCGATGGAAATAGGGCGCGCGAAGCGCGCCCGCCGAAACCGGTGGGAACCTACGGGGCAGTGCGCTCCGCGCCGACGGAAAGGTCCGTCGACACCCTGCGTCGTGCGGCCTGCGGCCGCACATAGCTGCTGAGCAAAGATTCGGCGGCATCTTTCTGCTGCTCGACGCCCCCGCCGCCACGGATTGTTAGGCTCTCAATGATCCAGAATTGAACGCGGAGCGCCCGACAGCCAAGAACCGAACGTGGTTCTGTGAAATCTGTGAAACCTGTGATAAAGTCTGGGCGCGAAGCATGCGCCTGTGAAACCTCTGGAATCTGGCGATGCGGACGCAGGCCGAATCTAGCAGCAGGTCGGCTCGGGCGGGATGCCCGGCACGGCGCTCCCGTCGCGCAGATGTTCTCCAGGCACCGGGACCGGGTACTGCCCCGTGATGCAGCCCATGCAGAGCTCGTCCCGGGGGAACCCGAGCGCCTCGACGAGGCCCTCGTGGCTCACGTAGGCCAGGGAATCGGCGCCGATCATGGCCTCGATCTCCTTCACCGTCTTGCTGGCGCCCACCAGCTCGGTGCGGTTGTTCATGTCGATGCCGAGGTAGCAGGGCGCCACGATGGGCGGGCACCCGATGCGGACGTGGACCTCCCTGGCGCCCGCGGCGCGCACCATCTGCACGATGCGCTTCATCGTGGTTCCGCGCACGATGGAGTCGTCCGTCAGCACCACGCGCTTGCCCTCCAGGATGTGCTTCATCGGGTTCAGCTTCAGGCGCACGTTCAGCTCGCGGGCCTCCTGCGTGGGCATGATGAAGGTGCGGTGCACGTAGCGGTTCTTCATGAGCCCCTCCTGGTACGGGAGGCCGGACTCGGCGGCGAAGCCCTGGGCGTGGCTGCGGCCCGAGTCGGGCACCGGCACGACGATGTCGGCCTCGCAGGGGGACTCCCTGGCCAGGACGCGGCCGATGCCCTCGCGGACCTCCTGGTTGAGGCGGCCGTCCATCCAGGCGTCGGGACGCGCGAAGTAGACGTACTCGAAGAAGCAGCGCGCCGGCTTCGGGGCCGGCATGTAGGCGACCGTCTCGACGCCCCCCTTGCGGACGCGCAGGACCTCGCCGGGCTTCACGTCGCGCACGAAGGTGGCGCCCACCACGTCGAGGGCCACGGACTCCGAGGCGATGATGTACCCCTGGTCGCCGCCGAGCCTGCCGATGCAGAGCGGCTTGATGCCCCAAGGGTCGCGGACGCCGTAGAGCTCGCTGCCGACCAGGAGCGCGAACGCGTAGGATCCCTGCAGGCGCCCCATCGTCTCCTGGATGGCCCCGACGTGGTTGCCTTCGTGCTTGACCAGCTTGTTCGCGAGGAGGCGCACGACGACCTCGGTGTCGTTGCCCGAGTAGAACGCCCAGCCCTTGGCCTTCAGCTCCTCCATGAGGTCGTTCGTGTTGGGGATGTTGCCGTTGTGGGCCAGCGCGATGGAGCCCTGGCCGGACATCACGACCTGCGGCTGCGCGTTCTCCTCCGTGCTGCCGGCGCTGGTGGAGTAGCGGGCGTGCCCGATGCCGGTGTGCCCGCGCAGCTTCTTGATGACGTTGGGGTCGAAGACCTGGTCCACGAGCCCCATGGCCTTGTGGGTCCGCAGCTCGTACAGGCCGTCCAGGGTCGTGATGCCGCAGGATTCCTGGCCGCGGTGCTGCAGCGACTGGAGGGCGTAGTAGAGGTACGGGGCGACCTCGATGCCGGCCGCGATGCCGACGACGCCGCAGTGGTCGCGGAACTTGCCGTCGTCGAGGAGGTCGCCGTCATGGACGGCCTCGCCCAGGTTTGCTGGCGCCCCGGTGGCAAGCGGCAGGGCGGGGAAGGGGCTCGGGTCCTGGGCTGCGGGCGACGCCATCTTCAGGTGCTGGGACGGGTCGCCGGCTTAAAGGGGCCGCCGTGGGCCAGGCTCTGGTTGAGGTGCGCGAAGAGGGGCGCCGCCAGGGCTGCCGTCATGCGTCCCGCCTTGGTGAGGCGGTACTCGGTCCTTACCGGCGTGGCATCCACGACGCGGCGCTCCAGCAGCCCGGAGGCCTGCAGATCCTTCAGCCGGGCCGCAAGGGTGCGGGAGCTGAGGCCCAGGAGCTCCTGCAGCGAGGTGAAACGGGCGGTGCCGGCCGAGGCCACCGCGTAGAGCACCTCGAGCGTCCAGGGCTGGAGGAGAGGCCGGCTCGCGGCGAGGCTGCGCTGCACCCAAGCCGCCTGCTCCGCGGGCGCGCGCTTCCGGAGGAACTCGCCCACCTTCAGGCTGAACGCGTTGGCCGACTTGACCGATTGGCGGAACGCCTCCTGCGCCGGGGCGTCCAGCAGGGGGCAGTCGATCTCGCCGCACAGGCTTGCGCGCACTTCCGCGGGGGAAAGCGCCTCTCTCGGCTGCACGGGACATCTTAACTTCCAGGTAGATATGGACTTTCCCAAGGAAAGCGCACAATGACCCCGCCCCTCGCCTTCGCGGACCTCGCCCCCTTCCTGCCTCCAGCCCCCCCTGGCCGCATCGAGCGCCACGTGGCCGGAGCCTTGGTGCGCGCCACCCTGTTCCGCCGCCGCAAGGCCGGCGCCTGGCCGGTGCCCGCGGACCTGCCGCACGAGGACCTGGCCTTCAGGGGAAACACAGGGGCGCGCATCGCCGGCCGCCACTTCCCCGTGGCCGGCGCGCGGGGCATCGTCGTCCTTGCCCACCCGGACCGCCGCTACGGCCAGTTCTGGTTCGTGCGCGAAGGCTGGGTGCAGTGGCTGCGCGGTCACGGGTACGCCTGCCTGACGTTCGACTTCTCGCAGTACGGCGCCTCGCGCGGCGGCTCGACGTATCTTTTCGAGGACCTGGCCGCAGCCGCACGGCTGGCCCGGGACCTCCACCCCGGCCTGCCGGTCCACGTCATCGGCCTGAGCATCGGGGCCTTCTCCGCCGCCAACGCCAGCCCCGACCTCGACTTCGTGGAGGCGCTGGTGCTGGAGTCCCCCTACCCCAGCTTCGGGTCGTGGTACGAGGGCGATGGGCACCGCTTCGGCAAGGCCGTCATGCGCGGCTTCGACCGCCTGTTCCCCCGCACGGCACGGCTCATCCAGGCCGACCAGCGCATCGCGCGCGCCGGGGCGCGCCGCATCCTCGTGGCGGCCTCGCGCGACGACGAGGTCACGCCCGTCCGGCTCTCCCGCCGCGTCGCGGACCGCGCCCCCACGGGCCGCTCGGAGTACCTTGAGCTTGAAGGACATCCGCACCTCGGGCTCTTCCGGGATATCCGCTACCGCGAGGCGGTGCTGCGCACCCTGGCGGGCGCGCCGTCCCCCTGACCGGCGCTGTCCGCCAGGTGGACGGCCTGCCTGGCTCCTGGATCACCTGGGCAGCTGGGGCGAGACGGCCACGGCGCGCGCGAACTCCTGCGCCCATTCAAGGTGCCTGGTCGTGAAGCAGCCCCGCATCGTGCTGCGCGCGAACTGCACGTGGCCGAGGAGGACACCGCCCTGCAGGACGGGCACATCCATCATGGAGTGCAGGGCAGGTGGGGGCGGCGCCGCCTGGACCGTGGCCGCGCGCGCGGTGTCGCCGGGGAGGTGGGCCTGGCGGTGCGGCTCGAGGCCGTCGCGTGGCGCCGGAAGCTCCAGGTTGTGGCCGATGCGCTGGTGGATGCGCTCCGAGGCGCGGCGCGGGATGTAGCGGGCCGCGTCCGCGAGGACCTTGACGGCCTGCGCGAGGCCGGCGTCCACGGATTCACGCGCTGCGTTGGTGGCCGCGCGCCAGGCCTCCGTCTCCAGCAGGTGCTCCTCCTGCTCCGCGGCCACGGCCTGGGGGATCCACTCGGTGCAGCGCGCCTCCAGCTCCGCCATGAGGTCGCGCGGCGGCTGGGGTTCGGCCATGCCCAGGGAGACGATGCCCATGAGGCGGTCGCCGCGGACGGGGGCGGCCACGGTGCTGCGCGCGCCTAGCTGCTGCATGAAGGCCGCCGTCATGGGGTAGCGGCGCTCCGCGGTGGGCTGGTCGGCGTGGACGGGCTTGCGTTCCCGCATGCAGTCGACGACGACGCTGGGGGAGGACCGGTTGAGGACGCGCACCGACATGCCGGCCGGCAGCTTGTGGCCCGCGACGGCGTGGATGTACGTCTCGTCGACGTCGACGCGCCACCCCCAGGCGTGCAGGGCGCCCGTGCGGCGGGTGAGGTCCTTGATGAAATTGTAGTACGCGCTGCGGACCGGCCGCCCGCACGGGTCGCCATCGGCGTCGCGGTCCCCCTGCCACCCATCCACCATCATGATTGGGCGCCCCACACCGCGCGGTGGTTATGACTGCGCGTTGCCGTCTTCTGGTGGACGGAGGTCCGTTTCGCGTGGAAGTGCATTGCCGCCCCGGTTTTTCCCGCGAATCCCGGGCGGGTGGCTCGACAAGAAGCGGCGCCAACACCGTCTTGAATCAGGCCTCTGTGGCCGCCTCCGTGCCCGCCCCTGCCGCGCCGGCCGTCGTGACGACGACCGACCTGCCGCTGAAGGTCTTCCGGAAGGGGAAGGTGCGCGACGTGTACGACCTCGGGGACAAGCTCCTGATGGTGGCCACCGACCGCATCAGTGCCTTCGACGTCGTCCTTGAGCCCGGCATCCCCCTCAAGGGCGCCTGCCTGACCCAGATCAGCAACTTCTGGTTCGACACCCTCGGGGCGGAGGTCCCCAACCATCTCGTCCACACGGACGTGGCAAGGTTCCCCAAGGAGCTGCAGCAGTACGCGCCCCTCCTGAAGGGCCGCGCCGTCCTCGTGGAGAAGCTGACGCCGCTCCCCGTCGAGTGCATCGCTCGCGGGCACCTTTCGGGGTCCGGCTGGAAGGAATACAAGCGCTCAGGGACGGTCGGCGGCATCCGCCTGCCCCCCGGCCTCAAGGAATCGGAGAAGCTGCCGCAGACCCTCTTCACGCCCAGCACGAAGGCGGAGACCGGCCACGACGAGAACATCACGTACGAGCAGTGCGAGAAGGTCGTCGGCAAGAAGACCGCGGCGTGGCTGCGCGACACGACCGTGCGCCTGTTCGAGAAGGCCCGCGCCTACGCCGCCGGGCGCGGCATCATCATCGCGGACACGAAGTTCGAGTTCGGCACCCGCGCCGACGGCACCATCGTCCTGATGGACGAGATCCTCACGCCGGACTCCAGCCGCTTCTGGCCCGTGGACGGCTTCAGGGCGGGCGGGTCGCCGCCCAGCTTCGACAAGCAGTACCTGCGCGACTGGCTGGAGACGCAGCCCTGGGACAAGACGCCGCCCGGCCCCAAGCTGCCCGCCCACGTGGTGGAGGGCACCGCGAAGAGGTACTACGAGGCGTACGAGCGGTTGACCGGCAAGCCGTTCAAAGTCTGAGTCCAGCCTCAAGGGTCCCGGCCACCGAGGACATCGAAATCAGGGAGGCACGAATCCGTGCATGGGCGCTTCGCGTTCGGTCTGGATTGTTGAGCGCTCCGCGTTCGGTTCTGGATCATTGACAGTCCAACCCTCCTGTGCCGGGGGGGCGTCGAGCAGCAGAAAGATGCCGCCGAATCTTTGCTCAGCAGCTATGTGCGGCCACAGGCCGCACGACGCAGGGTGCTGGGGGGATGGTTTGTCCCTTGCGGGGCCGCAGGCCCCGCGCGTCGCGCGTGTGCACGGAGCGAGCCGTGCGTGTCGACGGACCTTTCCGTCGGCGCGGAGCGCACGGCCTCGTACCCTCCGTCCGGTTTCGGTGGGTGCGGTTCGCGCCCCCTTCCATCACTTGCTGGACCAATCCGCCGCCGCCACACACTCACCGGACGGGAGCCTCGGGTCTTCACGGCGACCGATGGCCCGCGCCCTCTCTTGGGGCCCTAGGTGGCAGCGCCGGGGGCGAAGACATTCCCGCGTTGTTCAACGCGCTTATAACCCGCACAAGAATCGAAACGCCCGATGAGGATCCCGGCGGCCGACCGATTCATCGCCTTCATCGGCTATGTCCCGTTCCTGTTCTTCATCCCCGTCCGGTTCAAGCGCGACTCCCTCTTCGCGCAGTTCCACGGCCGCCAGTCCGGCGTGCTCTGGGGCCTCTGGTTCGTCGTGTCCCTTGTGGTGCTGGGCATCCTCTTCTTCCTCCCCGACGGCCTGCAGCGCACCCTGAGCGTGTACTTCTTCGGCGCCTTCTTCGTCGTCTCCATCCTCTACGCCTTCATGGCCGCCATCGGCATGATCAAGGTCCTGCTGGGCGAGCGCTACCGCATGCCCGTCGTGGCCGACGTGGCGCTCCGCCTCCGGCTCTAGCCCCCAACCTTCGAGGCGGGTTCGGGAAGACTTATGGCCCAGGCAGCGGGCTTTGGGGTGCCCATGCGCCGACTGACCCCCCTGGCCGTGGCCCTCCTGGCCCTGCCCGCCCTCGCCGGGTGCGTCAGCCTGGGCGGCGAGGCCCGCACCGAGTGGGCCTTCGACGCCACCCAGCTGGCCACCGCCGCCTCCGCCGGCCGCACCGGCGCGGGCGTCACGGTCGCGCTGCTGGACACCGGCATCAACGTCCAGCACAACGCCCTCAGGCACCTGGCCGACGGGGACACCGCCAACGGCGAGGTCGTCGCCTTCCAGGACTTCGTCAACGGCCACTCCGGCACCGAGCAGGCCTACGACGACGAGGGGCACGGAAGCCATGTCGCCGGCATCATCGCAGCGCAGGGCTCCAGCTTCTCGGACAAGCTCACCTACGGTGGCATCGACCTGCTGGGCGGCGCCCCCAACGTCCGCCTCCTCGTCGCGAAGGTGTGCGGCACGGATGCGCAGGGCTGCCTCGTCGACGCCATCCCGGAGGCCATCCGGTGGGCCGTGGAGAACCACGCCCAGGTCATCAGCCTCAGCCTCGGCTCCGACGGCGCCGTGCCCTTCCTCGCCAAGCAGGGACCCCAGGCCAAGGCGCTCGAGGCCGCCGTCACGGCCGCCGTCGCCCGCGGCGTCGTGGTCATCGCGGCAGCCGGCAACGCGGGCCCCGACAACACCGACGTCTCGACCCCCGCGGACATCCCCGACGTGCTGTCCGTGGGGGCCGTGCAGCCCGACGGCGCCGTGTGGGACAACAGCAGCCGCGGCAACGACGCCGCCAACCCGTGCCGCCCCGTGGCCTCCCCCGTGCCGCTGCCCGTGCCGCTGCCGGCCAGCCGCTGCGACCCCGACAAGAAGCCCGAGATCGTGGCCCCCGGCGTGGACATCCTGTCCGCTTGGACGGGCGACGCCTACGTGCGCGCCCGCGGCACGAGCCAGGCGACCCCCTTCGTGACCGCCGCCGTCGCCCTCATGCTGGAGGGACACCCCGTCCTCACCTCCCGCGACGGCGTGATGGAGGTCAAGCGCACCCTCGAGGCGACCGCGCGGCCGGTGCCTGGCCAGACCCTGCCGCACGACGATGCCGCCGGGTACGGATTGCTGCAGGCCAAGGCCGCCGTCGACGCCTACCGGCCCTAGCCCCACCCCAAACGGCCAAGAACGCGGGCGGGCTGGGCGCCCACGTGCCTGTCCACGACGTGCTGGTCATCGGCTCCGGGCCCGCCGGCTGCACGGCCGCCCTCTACGCCGCGCGCGCCAACCTCAAGGTCCTCGTCGTCGCGGGCTACGAGGCGGGCGGCCAGCTGATGATCACCTCGGACGTCGAGAACTACCCCGGCTTCGCGGAGGCCATCACGGGGCCCGAGCTGATGGACCGCATGCGCAAGCAGGCCGCCCGGTTCGGCGCGGAGTTCCTGGATGAGGACGCCACAAGCGTCGACTTCACGAAGCGTCCCTTCACCGTCAAGAGCGCTTCCGGCACGCACGAGGCGCGCAGCGTCATCGTGGCCACCGGCAGCAGCGCCAAGTGGCTTGGGTTGCCGTCGGAGACGCGGCTGCGCGGCCATGGCGTCTCGGCGTGCGCCACGTGCGATGGCTTCTTCTTCAAGGACAAGGAGGTCGTCGTCGTGGGCGGCGGCGACTCCGCGATGGAGGAGGCGACGTTCCTCACCAAGTTCGCGACGAAGGTCACGATCATCCACCGCCGCGACTCCTTCAAGGCCAGCAAGATCATGGCGGCGCGGGCGATGAACCACCCGAAGATCAAGATCCTCTGGAACAGCACCGTGGAGGAGGTCCTGGGCAGGGACCACGTGGAGGGCGTGCGCGTCAAGGACATCAAGACCGGCAAGGTCCGCGACCTCGCCTGCGGCGGCTACTTCAGCGCCATCGGGCACGTCCCCAACACCAGCCTGTTCAAGGGGCAGCTCCACCTCGACGAGATGGGCTACATCATGCAGGAGGGCGCCTACGACACCTACACGTCCGTCGAGGGCGTCTTCGTGGCGGGCGACGTCTACGACCACCGGTACAAGCAGGCCATCACGGCCGCAGGGTCGGGCTGCAAGGCGGCCATCGACGCCGAGCGCTGGCTGGAGTCGGTGGCGGCCCACGTCGAGAACCCCGCCGCGGTGTGAACCTCTCCCAACGATACCGACGATACGCGAGCACGCGGAATCCGCGGAAAGCGTCCCGGGCCGTGCTTGGATGCATGGTTCCGTGGTTTCCGCGACTTCCGCGTGAGGGACGGCCGCGCCACCAGCCGTTATAACCGCGACCTGTTGGCGTGGCCGTGCAGAAGGAAAACCCCGGAAAGCCCCCCGTCTACATCGGCGTGGCCTGGCCCTACGCCAACGGCCCCCTGCACCTGGGCCACATCGCCGGTTCGTTGCTGCCTCCGGACATCTTCCGCCGCGCCATGAAGATGCAAGGCCATCCGGTGCTGATGGTGTCGGGCTCCGACTGCCACGGCACCCCCATCATGATCAAGGCCGAGAAGGAGGGCAAGACACCCGCCGAGGTCGTGGCGCACTACCATGCCGACCACGCCAGGGCCCTGGAGCGCCTGGGCATCGGCTTCGACCTGTTCACCACCACGACCACGGCCAACCACCAGAAGGTCGTGCAGGAGATCTTCCTGGCTGCCCGCGAGATGGGCTACATCGAGGAGCGCACCCAGAAGGCCCCCTACGACGCGAAGGCGGGCCGCTTCCTGCCCGACCGCTACGTCGAGGGCACCTGCCCCCACTGCGGCCGCACGGATGCCCGCGGCGACCAATGCGACGGCTGCGGCAAGACCCTGGACCCGCAGGACCTGAAGGACCCCCGCAGCAAGCTGGACCCGGGCAACCCCATCACGTTCCGCGACACGAAGCACTTCTTCTTCCTCCTCTCCAAGCTGCAGCCCGAGCTCGAGAAATACGTCGCCAAGACGGCCGGGCACTGGCGCGCGAACACCATCAACTTCACGCAGAACTGGCTCAAGGAGGGCCTGCAGGACCGCGCCATCACCCGCGACCTCACCTGGGGCATCCCCATCCCGCTGCCGGGCTACGAGGACAAGCGCATCTACGTCTGGTTCGAGGCCGTGTGCGGCTACCTGACCGCCTCTTTGGAGTGGGCGCAGAAGCAAGGCAAGCCCAACGAGTGGGAGAAGTACTGGACGGACCCCAAGGCGCACGGCTACTACTTCCTCGGCAAGGACAACATCCCGTTCCACACCATCATCTGGCCCGCCATCCTCCTCGCCTACAACGAGAAGCGCGCCAAGTCCGGCCAGAAACCCCTCGACCTGCCCTTCGACGTGCCCGCCAACGAGTTCCTCAACCTCGCGGGCAAGCAGTTCAGCAAGTCCCGCGGCGTCAGCATCGCCGTGCATGACATCCTCGACCGCTTCCAGGCCGACGCCGTGCGGTACTACCTCAGCATCAACATGCCCGAGGGCCGCGACTCCGACTGGGTGTGGGAGGACTTCCTCGCCAAGGTCAACGACGAGCTGGTCGGCACTCTCGGCAACCTCGCCCAGCGCGTGGTGAGCTTCGCCGCCCAGAACCTGGGCACCATCCCGCCGGAACCGGCACCCGGACACGCCCTCTCGAAGAAGGTCGCCGAGGCCTTGGAGGCATGCGGCCAGGAGATGGAGCTGCACCTGCGCTCCGTCCAGCTGCGTCCCGGCATCCGCCGCCTCATGGCGCTGGCCGCGCAGGGCAACCAGTGGATGCAGGAGGCCAAGCCGTGGGCCACCATCAAGACCGACCCCAAGGCGGCCGCCGACGACCTGCATGCCCTGCTGCGCCTCGTGCGCGGCCTCTCCGTGCTCATGGCACCCTACCTTCCCACCGCCGCCCAACAGCTCTGGGAGACCCTGGGCGAGGCTGGGAGCGTGCACGACCAGCCGTGGTCCGCCGCGACGCAGCAGGTGAAGGCCGGCGCCAAGCTCGACGCGCCCAAGGTCCTGTTCCGGAAACTGGAGGCCAAGGACATCCCCCAGGAGGCCATCGCTGCCACGCCCACCAATCCACAGATGGCACAGATTCCGCAGAGTCCCGCCACATCTGGGTCATCTGCGAAATCTGTGGTTCCGGCGGGGGCCGGCGACCCCAAGGTCACTATTGAGGAGTTCCAGCGCATCCACCTGCGCCTTGCCGAGGTCACCTCCGTCGTCGTCCACCCCAAGGCCGACAAACTCTATGTCATCCGCCTCAACGCGGGCGACCTTGGCGAGCGTCAGGTCGTGGCGGGGCTCAAGGCCCACTACAAGCCCGAGGAACTGGTGGGCAAGACGGTCGCGTTCGTGGCCAACCTGCAGCCGGCCATGTTGCGCGGCGTCGAGTCCCAGGGCATGATCCTGGCGGGCGACGATGGCACCACGGTCGCGGTCCTGGAGCCGCAGCGCAAGTTGCCTCCCGGCAGCAAGATCCGCTGACATCCTCCATTAACCACAGATTTCACGATTTGACAGGACGCCGGCCTGGTACAATCACCTAGCCGCAGAGTCGTGACCCATCGCGTGTTGGCACGCACGGCTCGCTCCCGACCTTCAAACGAAGGTCGACCACGTTGCGTCGTGCGTTCTGCGACCGCACATAGCACCCTTGTCTGACGTTACCCGACACGCGCGACGCGAGGGGCCTGGCAGCCCCTCAAAGGACAGGCCATCGAATTGCTTCGAAGCGAAAAATTCCAGGTCACCGGCACCTCCGACGGCGGCGTACCACGTCCAGACGACTGGGGGTTCCTGTTTGCAGTTAGCGATGGACTTGGGCGCGGCGAAGCCGCGCCCGCCGAAACCCCCCCCCCCC
>DATLBS010000042.1:0-5120 GCA_035526765.1 Thermoplasmatota archaeon
TGGGAGAGCATCGTGGACCCCGAGGCGCTCGAGGTCGCCCTGGAGACCTTCCCCGGCGTCGTCACCTGCGGCCTCTTCCTCGGCCTCTGCCACGCCGCCTACGTCGCGGGCGACGACGGCGTCAAGGTCCTGACGCGCTGAGAAGCCGGCTTGGAACGGACTTCGGGGCCGAACGGCGCCGGCCGCGCCAGCCAGGGAGTTTTTCAAGTGGCCCCCCGTCGGCCGCCCAATGAGCGACCGCAAGACCGTCGAGCCCGGCACCCCCCTCGCCTACAGCGAGGAGATGCTGCCCGGCCCCGGCACCTACGACGACGGCACCCAGATCCGCGCCGCCCTCTTCGGCAGCGAGGCCATCGACCCCAAGACCATGACCCTCAGCGTCCAGCCCGCCGGCAAGAGCGTGGCCAGCGTCGAGAAGGGCGACATCCTGGTGGGCGTCGTCACCTACATCAAACCCGAGGCACTGGCCTCCGTCAAAATCATGGCCGTGCGCGGCAAGGAAGGCCGCAGCCTCCTCCTGCCCCTCGAAGGCACGCTGCACGTGTCGAAAATCGACGCGCGCTACATCAAGTTCGTCGACGAGGAATACAAGACGGGCGACTACATCCGCGCCAAGGTCATCGGCACCAAAGGCGGCCCCCAACTCGCCACCGACAAGCCCGACCTCGGCTGCATCAAGGCCTTCGGCCCCAGCGGCAACCAACTCGTCCTCGAGGGCCGCAAGCTGAAGGACCCCGAGACCGGCCAAGTCGTCTACCGCAAGCTCGCCTCGGATTACGGCAGCGGACAGGTCTAGGCCGCAACCCCAGCGCCAAAAAAAACTGGGAAGAGGTAGAAAAGAGACCGTTTTTGGCCTAGCGGGGCGGCGGCACCGGGCTCTTGCAAGGCGCGGGAGGGGTGCCGAAGACCGTGCAGGTCACGAAGCTGATGGTCTCCTGGGCCTTGTCGCTGGCCAGGTGGAGGGCCATGTCGCCGGTGCTGCGCGCCGTCGCGAGGGCGGTGTCGTAGGTCTGCTGCGCGAGGTTGCCCCCCGCGACGAGCGCCCCGCCTGCCGTGTTGGCGACGTAGAGGGCAGCATTGCTGCTGAAGCCGACCATGGCCTGCGCGGCGATGGTCGCCTGGTTGACGGTGGAGACGGCGATCGTGTTGACGTCCTCGATGCACTGGTTGATGCCGTTGGGCGCCAGCGGCGGGCCGTTGGGGCACGTGGGCGGGGGTGGGGTGGCCGTGGCGGCGGGGGCGCAGGCCAAGGCCGTCAGAAAGGCGATGGCCAGGATGGTTGGTTTGCTCATGGGATCACGTCTTGTTCAATTCGTCCAACGTTTCCGCTTGCATGGCGCCTGCAGTGAAAACATGGACTGGGACCTGCTGCCGCAGGAGGAGGGCCCCGCCGGTTGGAGGGCGCGGGCGCACCAGAGGCGCCGGCGGGGAGACTGGGAGCGTCCGCGGAGCTGGGAAGGATCCAGGGCCTGCGCGGCGTGCATGGGCCGCAGCAAACGGGGAATGAGAATAAAGCCGCCGGGGCAAAGGCGGGCCGACGGACCCTCCAGGAGGGAGTTTCCTGATTGGCCCGCTTTTGCCCCAGAGCAATTATACAGTGGGAACTGGGTCGGCCTGCCCATGCCCAAGCCTGCATTCCGAAGGCCGTCCCCCGCCCATGCAGCGCTGGCTAGCCTGGCTGCCCTCGCGCTCCTGGCCTGCCTGGCGCTCCCGGCGACGGCGGAGAACGTGAACAACCCGGTCGGGTACGTGGAGACCATGGTGGCTTTGGAAATCTACGTGCACGTGGTCATTGCCAACCCGGTCCCTGCGACGCAGCCGAGCAGCTCCCCGCTCAACGCCATGCTCAACGCCATCGAGATCCAGGGACCCGACACGCTCTGCGTCGCCGCGTTGGCCAACGAGTGTTTCCAGGCGCGGTTCTGCGAAGGCTTGAAGCCGCTGGAGAGCACGCGCGTGTACCCCGACCCCGTCATCTACGTCGAGGCTGGCTATAACGGACCGGGCGCCTATGCCGGCTACTCCACGCGCTGCTGAGGCGGCCGGCCGCTCGGTCGCCGCGTTGGCGTTGCTGCTTCCCGTGCTGTCCGGCTGCATGTCGCACGACCACGCGCCACAAGCCCCCGCCAGTCCGGCCTGGCCGCCGAACCTCCTGGAGCTGACCGAGTGCACAGGATTCAGCGGCCCATCCGCGACGTTCCCGCAGGCGGTCGCGCCGGGCCGGGCCCCACCGGGCTGGGAGCCCACCGGCCCTGGGCAACTGCTTGCCGGGTCGGTGGTCAGCGGCTACGACTGCCGCCGCGTCCGCGTCGGCTCTCTCGAGCGCGGCCCGCTCCGCATCGTGTGGGACGCGCACAGCAACGCTAGCGTTCCCGCGTCCTGCGCCGGGAACGGAGCTGCCGGCCTCGTGCTGAACGTTCTCCTCGTCAACGACACGCAGGTAGCTTCCTACCTCCACGACCGCTTCGGGCTGCCAGCGCTGTTCACGGACATCCAGGTCGCGGCGGAGGCCACGGGGCCGCTGGTCCGGCAGGAATGGACCTGGGCGCCATTCGGCAATCCACCCTCCACGCTCACCGTCCTCAGCGACGGGACCGCCGAACGCTACACCCCCGCAGACCGCCTCTGGTGGGAGCGCGGCACCGGCGTGGGACGGCTCGACATCTCGTACGCGCGGTCGGGGTCGGAACTCCTCACCCGCCCCAGCCACGGCACGATGCATCCGCCCATGCTCCTGCCGCCTCCCAACGGGCACTTCGTGGGGAGTCTCCTCTACTTCCCCGCGCTGGCGGCAGAGGGGAAGGTGGCGCTCTACGCGGACACCGGCTGCGCCCGTGAGGAGGAGGTCCCGTGAAGAGGGCCTTGCGGCTCGCCGCCCTCTGCCTCGCCCTGCTTCCCGCCAGCCTCGCGGCGCCGCAGATGCAGGGCGGGTTCGCCGCGCCGGCCCAGGCGGAGGGCACCTGGGAGGCGGAGGGGCTCCAGTGGGCGCTCCTCATCTTCCACCACCCCTCCGGCGCGTTCGACCTCACGCTCGCGGCGGGCGCCGTCCAGACCAACACCACGGTCCTGCAGCAGGGCCGGGACGGCCCGGGCGACCGCGAGACCAACCCCATCCCCCTCCCCGTGCAGGGGAAGCGGTTCGCCTCGCCCGTGCAAGGAACCGTCGCCCCCGCCGGCCCGTGGGCCTCGCTCTTCGTTCTGGCGGACGCCATCGCGCTCACGGCGCGCGCCCCCACGGCGGCCAACCTGGTCCATGCCGCCGCCGGCGACCCCGCGACCCGCCATCTGCCGGCGCTCTCCATCCCCCCGGACACGACCTCGCCCGCCCCGCCGCCCGCCTTCCAGCTTCAGGCGGACCACGCGGCCGTCAGCGCGCAAGCCGCCCGGCCAGGGGCGTTCGCGGCCACGCTGCACGCGACCGGCGTCCGCCACGTCTCCTGGCACAACGCCACGGTGCATTGCGTCTCCGCCGCCTGCCCCGACGCGGGGACGCCGTCGGGCATGTCCATCGACGCGCTCGGCCGGAACAGCGTGCAGCGGCTCTCCTACATCGACCTCGAGGCCACCGGTGGGACCCTGGACGGGAGCGCGACGCCGTGGGCCGTGGCGACGGGCGGCCCGGCGGTGGACCTCCGGCTCCACGGGCGCCTGCGCCTGCCGGACGCCAGGATGGCGGGCGGCTGCGGCCCGTGCCCCGCCGGGGAGACCTACCTGGCCGAGGGCAACCTGACGCTGGCCGGCCTCGCGCCGGACCCCGGCCGCGCAGATGGCCTCATGGCGGGCCTGGGAGGAAGCGTCCAATCCGCCGCCCTCGACGAGACGCCGGCCCCCTGGCTGGCCACCTCGGGCGTGGCCGCCGGCGCGACGGCGGCCGTCGGCGTCGGCCTGCTCGCGTGGTGGGCCCTCTTCGCCCGGAGCGCCCGCCCCCCGGCCCTCGGGCACCCGCGCCGGCGGGCCATCCACGACGCCATCCGCAGCCAGCCCGGGCTGTCGTTCCGG
Organism: Thermoplasmatota archaeon; assembly: GCA_035526765.1. GTDB lineage: Archaea > Thermoplasmatota > E2 > JACPAO01 > JAHFTW01 > JAHFTW01. The sequence continues at coordinate 4,000 of DATLBS010000042.1, forward strand.
GCGCTGCAGCGGCACCTGGATCTGCACACCGGCACGCTGGAGCACCACCTCAAGCGGCTCGTGGACGCGCGGGTCGTCGTGGCCCGGCCGCACGGCAACACGGTGCGCTACTTCGAGAACCATGGCCGCTACGACGGCACGTGGCGCCAAGTCGCGCAGCTCCTCGACCCCGAGGCCCGCCGCCTGCACGCTTGGCTGCTGGAGAACCCTGGCGCCGGACAGGCCGCGGTCGTCGCGGCGGCGCGGGAGTGGGGGCGGAGCCGCACGGCGACGCAGCGCCGCCTCGCGGGCCTGCTGCGGGCCGGCCTGCTGGAGGACCAGGGGGAGGGGCGGACGAGCCGTTATTTGGCCAAGCCAGCGGTGGAAGTCGCTGCCTGACGGAGCTTGGCCTGCCACGCCTCGCGCCTGCCGGGACGTTTAAATAAGAACCCAAAGTCGCGCGAGCCATGCAGCTGAAGGTGCTCTCGCAGACCGCCACCGAGATGGAGATTGAGGTCTTGGGCGAGAACGAGACCCTGCTGAACCCCATCAAGCAGGCGTTGCTGGCGGACAAGGACGTGGACTTCGCCGAGTACATCATCGAGCACCCGAGCCTCTCGACGCCCAAGATTTTCCTGCGCACGAAGGGCAAGGCGAAGCCCGAGGCGGTCCTGAAGCGCACCATCAAGAACCTGGTGGCCGAGTTCGACGGCTTCGAGACCGAGTTCGCGGCCCAGCTCAAGAAGCGGAACTAGTGTCCCGCCTAAACCACGGATTCCACGGAACTGCCGGTCCCTGATGTCGTCGGCCTCCGTGCGCTCCGTGGAATCCGTGGCTCGTTGGGGGACGTAGATGGACCGCCCACTCCCTCCCGACTCCGAGCAGGCCCTCGGGCTCCGGTCCTACCTCTCCGCGACGCCGGGCATCGGCGGCAGGCTGCGCTCGGAGCCGGAGGATTTCCGCGTCATCGAGCTTGGCCCCGGCCCCGCGCCATTGGCGGAGGGGGCCTACACCGCGGCGCGCGTCGAGTTGCGCAACTGGGAGACCAACCGCTTCGCGATGCAGGCGGCGCGCGAGTTGGGCATCCCGCGTGAGCACGTGGCGTTCGCGGGCATGAAGGACAAGCGCGCCGTCACGGAGCA
>DATLBS010000043.1:0-3017 GCA_035526765.1 Thermoplasmatota archaeon
GCCGTAGGCCTCGCCGTTGAAGTCGGAGTCGTAGCCCTGCGCGATGAGGGCGGCGACCTTCTTCTCCTCGCGGACCTTCCAGTTGATGAAATCCTCGATCTCGGGGTGGTCCATGTCGAGGCTGACCATCTTGGCGGCGCGGCGCGTCGTGCCCCCCGACTTGGTGGCGCCGGCGCCGGCGTCCAGGACCTTGAGGAAGGACATGAGGCCGGAGCTGGTGCCGCCGCCGGAGAGCTTCTCGTACTTGGAGCGCAGGCGGCTGAAGTTGCTGCCCGTGCCGGAGCCGTACTTGAAGAGGCGGGCCTCGGCGGCCAGGAGCTCGAAGATTCCCTTGCGCTCCACGAGGTTGTCCTCGACGCGCTGGATGAAGCAGGCCGAGCATTGCGGGCGGCTGTAGTTGTGCTTGACCGTCTCGATGGACTGGGTCTCCTCGTTCCAGGCCCAGTTGCCGCCGGAGCCCTGGATGCCGTAGGCGTGGTGGTGGCCGCAGTTGAACCAGACCGGGCTGTTGAACGCGCCCTTCTGCGTGATGAGCATGTGGCGCAGCTCGGCCTCGAACGAGTCGGCGTCCTCGCGGGAGGCGAAGTAGCCGTGCGTCTCGCCCCACCAGCGGATGGAGGAGGCGATGCGGTGCACGACCTGGCCGGCGGAGGTCTCGGAGCCCAGGGTGCCGTCAGGCTGGGGGACGCCCGCCTTGCGGAAGTACTTCGAGACGATGATGTCGGTGGCCAGCTGCGACCACTCCTTGGGGACCTCGCAACGGTCGACCTGGAAGACGACGGAGCCGTCCGGCTCCTTGATGACCGACTTGCGGGTGGTCCACTCGACGGCGTCGAACGGGTCGACGCCGGCCTTGGTGTAGTGGCGGCCCACGTGCAGCCCGGGGCGGTTGGGGGCGCCCTTCGGGGCGTGGCCCGGGCTGGCGAGCCGGGGCTCCTCCGTCTTTCGCATGACCTTCTCATCGAATTGGATGTTGATGCTCATATCCCCTTCCCCTGTGGTTTCGTCCTGAGTGCTCGATCGCGGGCCCACCACGGGGTGGCCCGCCGCCTGTGCGGAGGAGTGCTGTGCGTGCTGCGGTCGGGGCCTGCCCAAGGGTCACCACCCTGGATCATCCGCCCTGTGCATCCCAACCCCTGGCCTGTGCGGCCAGACCCCGTGCGGTTTTCCAGGCCACGCGGGGAACCGAACCAACAACGTCCCATTTAGAAGGACGTTGATAACACGGCTTCTGGGTGCGATTGAATCCCGCTACATCCAACTTTTCTAGAAATGCGAACGGGTAACACTCCTCCTGTTTTGGTGCACCGGAAGCAACAAGGGGTCTGCTACCCGCGAAATTTCGCCAGGTGCCCGGACCACAAGGCTGACCGTCGCTTCGGCCCGCCCCTCCCGCGGAATCCGCGTCGCCCCCGCCCAGCAACTCCATCCGGCAAACCGGCATGAGCGACGCCCGTGGCCCGGCCTGCCTCCAAGGACCTGCCCCGTCTGCCACAGTCGGCCACAGGAAGCCAAGGGGTCAACCTTGGTGGCGTCCAACCGCACGGGGGCGGGCGTGCCTTGGTCGAGGCCACCGTCATCCCCATGGGACCCGACGGCTGGGAGGCCCGGTCGCAAGGGATCCTCTGGACCGGCGGGCGCGTCCACCTCATCGGGACGACGGGGGAGGTCCGCTCTGAAGCCCGCAGCCTCGGCATCGAACCCGAGGAGCTGGACGGGCGCCTGGTGCTGCCAGGCTTCGTCGACGCGCACACGCATTTCCTGCACGTCGGCGTCAAGACCACGCGGCCCGACCTGCGCGGCGCGAAGAGCCTGCAGGAGGCCCTCGCCCGGACGGGCCGCTGGCTCGCCGAGCACCCTGGCTCGGGTCCGGTGATCGCGGAGGGCTGGGACGAGTCGGAGTGGGGCGACCCAAGGCGCCCGACCCGGAGCGACGTGGATGCCATCGTGGCCGTGGCGGCCAAGGACGGCCATGGCCCCCTCGACCGGCCGGTGGTCCTGCGGCGCATCTGCGGCCACGTCGCCGTCGCCGGGTCCGGCGCCCTTCCCCTCGTCCGGGCGCGCTGGGACGACGACGCGGCCGTCGACCGCCAGAGCGGCCTCCTCCTCGAGGCGCCCTCCCTTTACCTGAACGAGGTCCTTCCTTCGACCCCGGACCAGCTGGACCGGGCCGTCCAGGAGGCGTGCCGGGAAGCGCATCGGCTGGGGGTGACGGCGGTCGGCGACTATTCGCAGGCCCCATACCGGGCCGCCCTCCAGCGGGCCGCGGCGCGGAGAACGCTGAGCGTGCGGGTGGCCTCCTCGATCTACGTCCAGCAGCTCGAGGCGGAGATCGCCACCGGGTTCCGCACGGGACGCTCCGCCCATGCCGGCCCGGCCCACGATCGGTGGCTGCGCGACGGCGGCGTGAAGGTCTTCCTCGACGGCAGCCTCGGTGGCCATACGGCGTTCCTGCGCGAGCCCTACTTGGACTGGAAGGTGGACGCCGGGGGCGGAGGCGGCAAGGACGACCATGCGGGGCACGGACACGCTGGCGCAGGGGGAGGTGGACAAGGGGGTCCCGGGCCTCGGGGGCAACGCATCTGGACCGACGGGGAGCTCGATCGTCACTTCGGCACCGCACACTCGGCCGGGGTCCAGGTCCATGCGCACGCCATCGGGGATGGGGCCATCGACCAGGGGCTGGAGGCGTTCCACCGCTTGGCGACCCGGCAGGACCTGGAAGGTAAGGGCTGGGATGGGAACGCCCTGCGCCACCGCTTCGAGCACTTCGAGATTGCCCATGACGACCAGGTCGCGCGCGCCGCCGAGCTCCGCCTGGTCTCGAGCAGCCAACCCAACTTCGTGGGCGAATGGTCGGCCAAGGGCGGCATGTACCACGCCCGCCTGGGAGACCGGTTCCTGCTGAACAACCGGTTCCGCACCTTCAAGGAGGGCTCACTGCCCTTGGCGTTCGGCTCCGATGGGATGCCGTTCGGTCCCCTCGTGGGATTGCAATCCGCGGTCGCCCATCCGGA